>QCBW01000007.1 GCA_003281485.1 Prochlorococcus sp. AG-347-J20
AAGAGGTGTTCCGCCTCCTTTTCTTAATTCAATCCTCTCTTCAGGCGATTCAAAGAAATCTGCACCCATAACAAGAGTATCCTCAAGAACCGAATCACTTTCAATCCTGCTTCTTACCCCTAAAACACAATGTAAAATACTGCATGACTTCAAGATTGTTCCTTCACAGACTATTGAATCAGTAATTTGAGCATCTACAAGTTTAGAAGGGGGGAGAAATCTTGGTCTTGTATAAATTGGAAATTTTTCATCATAAAAACTAAATGGAGGTTTTGGTTGCTCAGTCAAGGCAAGGTTGGACTCAAAGAATGCCCCAATGGTTCCGATATCTTCCCAATAATCATCAAAAACATAACTTTTAAGAGTATCTCCCCTATCAAGTGCTTCTGGAATTATGTCCTTACCAAAATCCGTATAATTAGGAAATTTATTTAAAAGATCGAAAAGGGTATTTCTACTAAAAACGTAAATACCCATAGAGGCTAGATAAGGTTTTTCGGCAGCTGACTCTTTACTTAATCCAAATTTTGAAGTATCTACTGCCATTGCCTTCAACTTCTCTCCAGTGGGCTTTTCGCTGAATTCTTTTATATTTCCTAAATCGTCTGTTCTCATGAGCCCAAAACCCTCTGCTTGAGATTCATCAACAGGCAGAGCTGCAACAGTTAAATCAGCACCATTATCTCTATGATGTTGGACAAATAAACTGTAGTCCATTCTGTAGAGTTGATCACCTGACAAAATTAAATATTCATCAACGTCCCATTCTTGAAATAACCATTGATATTTTCTTACAGCATCAGCTGTACCTTCAAACCACTTCGGACTATCAGGAGTCTGCTGTGCGGCTAAAACCTCCACAAATCCTTGGCCGAAAGGACCATTTAAATTGTAGGTTCTTCCGATATGTCTATTAAGAGATGCACTATTGAACTGGGTCAATACGTACATTTTTTCAATGCCTGAATTTATGCAATTACTTATTGGGATATCTATTAAACGATACTTACCTGCCAACGGCACAGCAGGTTTAGCCCTCATTTTTGTTAAGGGGTAAAGTCTAGAACCTTTTCCTCCTCCGAGGATAATGGCCAACACACGCTTCATTAAATCTAATGGAGGTAGATATACAACTATTTAAAGTAACTGATTATGGGCATATTTAGAAATACAAATGGTCAGTTTACGAAGGTATTTCGATAAATCACTAGAAAAACTTAATATAAATTGAGAAAATTTAGATATTTTAATCCTCTTCTACCAAAGAAAACAATTTTTCAACGATTTTCAAAGAGACTTGTCTTTCTTCTCTTGATTGAGGACTTCTTAGCTTGGTAACAGGCGTGTGAAGTATTTTATTGATAATTCCCTTAGTAAGAGCTTCCACAACTTTTCTTTCTCGAGCCGAAAAATCTGGTCCCATCCTGCTAAGTGCTTTTTGCAATTCCTCTTTTCTAATTAACTCCAAATCTGATCTAAGTTTATTAATTACTGGAACCGCCTCTAAACTTGCCCACCATTCTAGAAAAATTATCCTTTCTTCTTCAACTAAAGATTCCGCTTCCTTTGCAATTTTCTGTCTAAATTCTTGATTTCTTGAAACGACCTCTTGTAAGTCATCAACATCAAATGACTTTACAAATTCATGATGCTTGACATCATTAGATATGTTTCTAGGTACTCCAATATCAATAAATTTAAGTTTATTATTCAAATTTAATTTTTCAATTTTAGCGAGATCAATTATTGGCTCTTCAGAAGCTGTACTTGTGAAAACAAGGGAACATATTGATATGCTTTCATCTAATTCGTTTAACCCTCTGCAAATAATCTCTAAATCTGGGAAGTCTTGAGCAAGATTTAATGCTCTATCAATATTTCTATTTACAAGAATAAGTTTATGACATCCTTTTGATCTTAAATGAGTTATTAAAAGTCTACTCATTCGTCCGGCACCTACTACAAGAACGTTCTCTGATTCCAAACTTACAAGAGTATCAAGTCCCTTTTCTTGGCCAATTTTTAATTGAGCAAGTTCTACCGCTGCCGAACTTATTGATACGGCTCCAGTTCCTAAATTTGTTTCGGATCTTACTTTTTTACCTGTACTAACAGATTGAGTTAATAATCTATTAAGGATTGGTCCAGTAGATTGATTCTCTTGACCTAATCTCATCATTTTTTTTACCTGGGAAAGGATTTGTCCTTCCCCTAAAACGAGGCTATCGAGTCCTGCCGAAACTTTCATCAAATGCAAAACTGCTTCTTCCTGTCTAAAGCAAAAAAGATGTGGATTTAAATCTTCAAAAATAATTCCAGAATGTTTTGATATGAATTCTTTAATAGATGAAATCCCAGTATTTTTATCCTTTACAAGCGCATATATTTCAAGTCTATTACAAGTACTTAAAATTGACACCTCTAGTACATCAGAGAAAGCTTTTAATGCTTTCAAAGATTCTGTTATGGATTGGTCAGGAATACTTAACTTCTCACGCACTTCGACAGGTGCCGTGCGATGACTTAGTCCGACGACAACAATATGCATAAAATCAAAAGTGGATTTTTAAAGGCTGATACTCTTAGCACCATTTTTTATATGGACAGTATTTGTGAACCTTGCAGTACTATCTAATGTACTAATAACTAGACTACTTGTCCTAACACAATCCCTTTCAAATTTGACTCCGTCAAATAGTAATCCATCAGTTATTCCACTTCCAGCGAAAACAACATTTTCTCCCGATGCCAATTCGTTGGCTTCATAGATTTTATCTATATCAGTTATACCCATTTCATTAAGACGTTTTATATTTCCTTCTTTTGTGTAATCAGCCCATTCAGAAGTTTGAGCGATTGCTGGATCATAAACCAGTTGTCCTTGGAAGTGTCCGCCTAAAGCTCTCATTGCAGCGGCCGAAATAACACCCTCTGGAGCTGCACCTATACCCATCAAGCAATGAGTTCCAGTTCCTGCAAAACCACATGCAATTGCAGCTTGCACATCACCATCAGAAATCGGTTGCACTTTTGCACCACACCCCCGAATTTCTTTAATTAAATCATTATGCCTTGTTCTATCCATTACAACGACTGTTAGTTCATCAATAGAAAGCTCCAAGCAATCACTGAGAATTTTCAAGTTTTCAGTAGCCGAATTTCTAATATCTACTTTTCCTTTAGCCGCAGGAGGTGCTGCTAATTTGTTCATATAAAAATCAGGTGCATTAAAAAGACCACCGGTATCTGAAGCCGCCAAAACCGCCATAGAGCCTCTTTGATTATTTGCACAAAGATTAGTTCCTTCACAAGGATCTACAGCAAAGTCAACCCCTGGCCCACTTCCACTACCAACCTCTTCACCTATATAAAGCATAGGCGCCTCATCTCTTTCACCTTCTCCTATAACAATTTTCCCTTTCATTTCTATTTTGCCCATTCGCAATCTCATTGCTTCGACAGCTGCGGCATCAGCTTCATCTTTTTGACCAAGTCCTGTTAGTTTTGCTGAAGCAATTGCTGCTTGCTCGACAACTTCGAGAATTTCTTGAATTAAGGTTTGATTCACAATTAAATTTTGAGGATTTTCTAAAAGGTTTTGAGTATGTTCTCATAAAAAAAGACATTTTTTATGAGAAATATTATGCTAGTAAGCTTTTTTTAACTCTTTACAGCTGTTACTTTATCAGGCCGTGACTTGAAATTAGGAATAAACAACTAAATATAGTATCTTTATTAAATATTTTAAAAATTTAAAAAATTAAATGACTGAGTCAAATCAAACAAATTTAGCTGGAGTTAATAGGCCAATTCAAATAATTCCTTCAGTTTTACCAGCAGATTGGGCAAATATGGGTGCATGTGTGAAAGAGCTCGAGGAAGCTGGGGTAGATAGAATTCAATTTGATGTAATGGATGGGAATTTCGTCCCAAATCTTACATTCGGTCCTGAAATGATTGCTGCGTGTAGGAAATATTGCAATGTCCCTTTCGAAACTCAATTAATGGTGAGCCAATACAACTGTGAAACCATGCTTGAATCTTATGTAAATTCTACAAAAGGGCCAAATGGTGAACCAGGAGTAGTAATAGCTCATGCCGAAGCAAATATTCATTTGCATAGAGTTCTCGGAAGAATAAGAGATTTAGGAGGATCTCCTTCTGTTGCATTAAACCCTCATACTCCTTTTGAAATGATTAAAAACATTATGGATATGGTTGATCATGTTTTGGTTATGACAGTTAATCCGGGCTTTGGAGGACAAGCTTATATACCAACAATGCTTAATAAAATCAGAGAATTAAGAAACTTTATTATTGAAAAAAACTTAAATGTCGACATTGAAGTTGATGGGGGAATAAAAGCAAATTGGACTATTTCTCAATGTGCTGATGCTGGTGCCAATTGTTTCATTGCAGGTAGTGGCATGTTTGCTTACCCAACATTAAAAGAGGGATGTGATGACTTGAGAAAAGTTGCACAAGAAGCACAAAAGGGGAATGTACTTTCAGAACCTCAATAAATATTTTGGGAGATTAAAAATTATCCAAATATCCAGCCATAACTATGTAAACCTATTCCTAAGAAATTTACACCTAAATAACATACTAAAACAACTAGGAAACCTGTGGTCGCCAATAAGGCTGGTCTTCGTCCTTGCCAACCTTTACTTATTCTCATGTGAAGATAAGCTGCATAAAACAACCATGAGATAAATGCCCATGTTTCCTTGGGATCCCAACTCCACCATGTCCCCCACGCCTCATTAGCCCAAACCGCACCTGAAATTAAACCAAGAGTCAAAAGAACAAAACCAATCAATATGGACCGATAACTTAAAGTATCTAATTCTTCTGAATGAGAAAAATTAATAGACTCTACTTCATTATTAAAGGGAAAGCTACCGGAAATTTTGAACCCTCCTATACCTGTTGAACTACTTCTAATTTGAAGAGGTTTATTTTTATTAACGAACAAAACAGACGCGGAGAGTAAAGATCCTATTATTAATGCCGCATAACTGAGCATTACGACACTAACATGCATCACTAACCAACTAGATCTTAGAGCTGGAACCAAGTTGGAAGATAATTTCAACTCTTCAGGCAAAACAAAACAAGCAAAAGCTACCGTTAGCAACTCAATGGGAATTGCAATTGAGGGTATTATTGGAGATTGGTATTCCCTTTCAATAAATAGTTGTCCCATTGTGATACCCCAAGTAAGGAAATAAAGAGATTCATACAAATTGCTAATTGGGAAATGTCCAGATATCGACCACCTAAACATTAATTGTAAAGTTATAAAAAAATTTACTAAAATAGTGAGTGACTTAACAACAAAAGAAGATTTATTTGAGAAAGCTGCGCCTAAAGATATCGGTAAATTAACTAGTAAAATATAAAAAACCAAAAGGCCTAAAACAGAGACTGGATCATATAAAAAATTTTTAAAAAAATTATCTAATATCATTTTTAAATTTTAAGCTAGTTTTAACTTTTGATAACATCCAAATAATAATTTAAATCGTTCTTATATGAGTAAATCTTTAATAATTAAATTTTAATTTATTTTACAAAGGATTTCAAAGCATGAAATCATCTCCCAGGTAATACTTCTTGACTATTTTATTTTTTGCCAATTCATTTGATGATCCGTAAGCTAAAATTTTTCCTTCACTTAATACATATGATTTGTTTGTAATTAAAAGAGTTTCCCTCACATTATGGTCTGTGATAAGAATTCCTACACCGTCTCTACTTAATTTAAGAATAAGTTTCTTTAAATCATTAACAGCTAAAGGATCTATTCCAGCAAATGGTTCATCCAATAATAAATATTTAGGACCTTTTCTGCCAACAGAAAGAGCTCTTGCTATTTCACACCTCCTTCTCTCTCCTCCTGAAAGTTGGTAACCAAAACTATCTACAAAATTATTTAAATTAAATTCATTAATTAATTGTTCTCTTCTACTTCTAATTGCAGCTCGACTATAAGATGAATTCTGCAAAGCTAAATCTATATTATCCTTAACAGTGAGATCTCTAAATACACTTGGCTCTTGGGTTAAATAACCCAACCCAAGTCTTGATCTAATAGGAAGTGGAAGATTAGTTATATTTTTACCATTCATTAAAACTTCGCCATTATCAGGTTTTATATTCCCGACTGCAAGATTAAAAGTTGAAGTTTTCCCAGCCCCATTGGGTCCCATCAAACCTACAACTTCTCCAGGATTAACAGTAATAGAAACATCATTTACGATTAATCTTCCCCTTATTGAAAGGGAAACATTTTGAATTTTTAAGTTCATCTTCCTCTAGATCTTTTATTGATCTTATTTTTTGGTAAAAAATTAAATTTAATTAAAAATAAAAATAAATTCATTGTCGTCAAATTAGTTTCAAAGAAAGCCTATCGTTCTCGGTTAATGTTTCTTGGTTTTGTAATTTCCTCAATAAATTTTCCAAACATTGGCAGAAGGATTCTAGATCAATTCCTAAATTAATATTGGTTCTAGTTTTTATTCTACCTAAACCCTCTCCAAGTAAAATAGTAGCGCCATTCAAATTACCCTTACTTAAGTGAAACTGCGAAACGGATACTTGTAAGATCCCCTGGATTACTTGTCTTTCATCACCATCAACAGAATTCCAAATTTCTTCAAATGCATCATGAGCTTCATACCATTCATGATTATTAAAAAGATTTAAAGCAGTAAAAAAGGAATCATCAAAACTTTTTGTACTTTCTTCATTCATGAAAATAATTATTAAAATTTCTTCTTTTTATTGATTTTTCTCATTCTTATTGAATCAGGTGTAACCTCAAGCATTTCATCTGGACCGATATATTCGAGCGCTCTCTCAAGTGTAATATCAACAGGTGATTGCAAAGTGTCAAGCTCTTCTGCTCCCGCAGACCTCATATTTGTCAATTGCTTAGTTTTACATATATTTAACTCAAGATCTTGAGGACGATTATTTTCTCCGATTATCATTCCCTTATAGACTTTTACTCCAGGTTTAATAAAATAAACACCCCTATCTTCAGCATTCTTTAATGCATAAAATGTAGCCACACCCTCCTCGAAAGCTATAAGTACTCCATTTCTCCTGGTTTCAAAATCTCCTGTTTTAGGTTTATATTCATAAAAAGAATGACTCATAATACCTTCACCTCTCGTTATACGAACAAATTCCCCACGAAATCCAATTAATCCTCTAGATGGGACAAGAAATTCTAATTGAGTTCTACCATCTGAACTTGTCTGCATGTTCTTCATCTCAGCCTTTCTCGATCCAAGTTTTTCTATACATGAACCAACAGACGCTTCAGGTACGTCTAAAACCAATGTCTCTATAGGTTCGCATTCAACATTATCAATTTCTCTAAAAATTACTTGAGGTTGTGAGATTTGAAACTCAAACCCCTCCCTTCTCATGGTTTCAATCAAAATCCCTAAATGTAATTCTCCTCTTCCTGAAACTGAGAATCTGTCAGGAGAATCTGTTTCCTCTACCCTTAGGGCAACATTTGTTAAAAGTTCCCTCTCCAATCTATTTTTCAATTGTCTACTAGTAACAAATTTCCCTTCTTTACCTGCAAATGGAGAATCATTGACAACAAAAGTCATATTTAGGGTTGGTTCATCAACTTTGATTAATGGGAGAGGATGAGGAGAATCGGGACAAGCTATGGTCTCACCTATATTGACGTCATCGAAACCAGAAACAGCAACAATATCTCCTGCGAATGCTTCATTTATATCGATTCTTTGTAATCCTTCGAATCCAAGTAGCTTGCTAACCTTACCTTTAATAGTTTTTCCATTTTCTTTAATTAAACTAGCCTGTTGACCATTTTTTATAGTCCCATTATGAATTTTTCCAATTACGATTCTGCCTAAGAAATCAGAATAGTCCAAAGTAGTTATTTGAAGCTGCAAAGGCTTGTTTGAGTCACCTACTGGAGGAGGGACATGTCGGATTATAGCTTCAAAAAGAGGCATCATATTTTCACTTTTAGATTCCATCTCTTCTTTTGCAAAACCAGATAAGCCGCTCCCAAAAAGATAAGGAAAATCACATTGATCATCATCAGCTCCTAATTCTAAAAACAAATCAAGGACTTTATCAATTGCTATTTCTGGTACTACTCTTGGCCTATCAATTTTATTCACAAATACTATAGGCCTTAGCCCTTTTTCTAATGCTTTTTTTAAAACAAATCTTGTCTGAGGCATTGGTCCCTCATTTGCATCAACAATAAGCAGACAACCATCGACCATTCCCAAAACCCTCTCGACTTCCCCTCCAAAATCTGCATGACCAGGAGTATCTATAATATTAATTCTGGTGTCTTTGTAGTTAACGGCAGTATTCTTTGAGAGTATTGTTATGCCTCTTTCTCTTTCAAGATCATTTGAATCCATTACACATGTAGGGATAACTTCATTGTCTCTAAATATGCCTGATTGAGACAACAATGCATCTACTAGAGTTGTCTTCCCATGATCTACGTGGGCAATAATTGCGACATTCCTAATTTCTTTTATCGAAGATGACATTTATAAAATCTATATAAATAGTAGATTAACTCTTTTAAGGCTAACTCAAAGAATGCTTTTTATGAGAATTTTCACTTTAAGACTTTGAAAAACATAATCATATTGAATTATTTAATTTTTTAATTAGATTTATAATTTTCTATTTGAACTTTCAAAAACTTTTAAAGCTTCAATTGAGCCCTCATATCTCCAATGCCAGGGTTCGTAATCTATGTATTTATTATCTCTAGCGAAAGATAACTTAAAGTGAAACTTAGCTGCATTCTTTATTAACCATCTAAAGGCGTCAGTATTTTCGAATTCGGTTTCAAAATCTGTTTCTCTTTTAGTAGCATCACCAATATCAATTGCGAACCCAGTACTATGTTCAGAATATCCAGGAGGTGCTGAAACTCTAGCTCTCTCTGAGGCTTCTTGATTTCTAATAGATTTTAGAGAATAAAAGATATCGTTTTGCAAATTTATTGATCTATAACCACTTAAAAAGACTAAATATACCCCATCTCTTTTAGCTTCTTCTCTCATATTTAATAAAGAATCACGCATATCAATATGGACTTCAACATTGGGCTCAATTAAGACTAGTTTCTCCTGTGGAATTTCGTTATAGGGTAGATGGCCCAAAATTCTATTGTCTTGATTTTTCTCAACTTGAAATTTGAGGTTGCTAAGGGGTCCTACTTCAATATTTCTAATTAATCGCAATGCAGTCATAGAAAAAATAATTAAAAGAAATGGGGCTGTTATTAATAATTTTTTTAATAGTATTGAATTACGATTATTTGTGTAAGTTCTTTTAGCTAGAGGTATATCAAATTGATTTAAATCTTTGTTTTGTTCCAATATTAAGAAGTGAATTTTGGAAAAGATATTTCGATATTAACTATTATTTTAAGAAATGCACTTTTGTAAGCAAAAAAGATGTAGTTTTTATATACAGTATTATTTTTTTTTCGTATGTTGAGAGTAGCTGTTATTGGTGGAGGTCCAAGTGGTTCATGTGCTGCAGAAATACTTGCTAAAGCTGGAATAAAAACTTGGCTATTTGAGAGAAAACTAGACAATGCAAAACCTTGTGGAGGGGCTATTCCTCTTTGCATGGTAGAAGAATTTGATTTACCTGAGTCAATTATTGATAGAAAAGTAAGGCATATGAGAATGATATCTCCATCGAATAGGGAAGTAGATATTAGCTTAGATAGAGTTTACGGTAAAAGCGATAATGAATTTATCGGAATGTGTAGAAGAGAAGTTATGGATGCTTTCATGCGTAATAGAGCATCAGATCTTGGCGCTACACTAATAAATGGATTAGTTACTTCTATTGATACTGGCGACAATAATCAAGGACCATACAAACTCTCATATTCAGATTTCACGAATGGAGACAAAAAAGGAGAGCTCAAGGAGCTTACCGTTGACCTTTTAATCGGAGCCGATGGTGCTAATAGTAGAGTTGCAAAAGCAATGGATGCTGGAGATTACAAAGTTGCTATTGCATTTCAAGAAAGAATTAAATTGCCTAAAGAAGAAATGAGTTACTACGAAGATCTTGCTGAAATGTATGTCGGGACTGATGTTTCTCCTGATTTTTATGGATGGGTATTTCCCAAATATGATCATGTTGCAGTGGGCACTGGAACCATGCAAAAGAATCAGTCATTAATTAAAGGACTTCAAGAGGGAGTAAGAAATAGAGCAAAAAAAAGACTTGTTAATGGGGAGGTAATAAAGGTAGAGGCACATCCTATTCCAGAGCATCCAAGACCAAGAAGAGTAGTTGGAAGAATGGCATTGGTTGGCGATGCAGCAGGTTATGTTACAAAAAGTTCCGGAGAGGGTATTTATTTTGCTGCCAAGAGTGGGAGAATGTGTGCTGAAGAAATTGTTGAAGCGTCAAAAAATGGACAAATAATTCCATCAGAAAAAGATTTAAAAAACTATCTTAAAAAATGGGATAAAAAATATGGTACAACTTATAAAGTTCTAGAAATTCTTCAAAATATTTTCTACAGGAACGATTCTGCAAGAGAAGCATTCGTTGAGATGTGTGATGACATGGATGTACAAAGACTTACTTTTGATAGTTACTTATACAAAAAAGTTGTTTCAATGAAACCATTACAACAACTTAAAATCACAATGCTTACACTTGGTTCGATTTTAAGAGGGAAAGCCTTAGCACCTTTAAAATATAAACCTGTTGAAAGTGCTGTTAGGGAAAATAAAGAAGTGGAAAAAATGCTAGAAAATTATTCAATAAAAGGAGGAATTAAAGTTAAGAGTTGATAAGTGTAAAGTCAGCTATCTTTAAAGAATAATTTCTAATTAAGCTTAATAAATTAAGTCTATTATTTCTTATTTTTATATCCTCAGTCATTATTAGGACGCCTTTTTCATTATCAAATAAATCCTCAATAGTATTAATATGAATCTCGAACAAATTTAGAAGTTCAAAATAATTACCATAACTTGTTGAAAAAAGTTCTTCTAATTCTTTAATAAATTCAAAAACTTTCAATTCACAATCTTTTTCAAATAGTTTTGTGTTTACATAATCTCTAGTTGAGAGTACTTCTGTTGAAAGATTACTATTATTTGCTAACTTGCTTACCCTAATAATTACCTTCTGAATTTCAATAAAATTTTCTTTTTCTTTGAAATTAACAATAGATTTAATCCTATTTTTAAGATCAACAATATTCAATACTCTTTTTTGAGAAAATTCATCAGGAGAGCAAAGGGCCTTTATTAATTCTTTACTTAGTGATATTTCTTCGAGATGACTAACTATTCTTTGAACTAAAAATTCATTTAAATCATTATACACACGTTCTCTTGAGAAGTTTAAATTAGGTAATGCGATTTTCCAAAAATCAAAAAGTTCGTTAAATAATTTATCTAAAGGCAAATCAAGCTCATAATTCCACATTATTTTTATCACTCCATTCAAATTTCTTCTTAAAGCATAAGGATCAGATGATCCGCTGGGACGCTTACCAGAAATAAATATACTTATTAAAGTTTCGACCTTATCAGCAATAGAAACTATTGCGCCATATTTTGTAGAGGGCAAAGCATCTTTATAAAAAGAGGGTAAATAATGTTCAGCGACAGCCAAGCAAACATCCTCACTAAATCCCTCATATTTGAGATATTTACCACCCATAATTCCTTGCAGCTCAGGAAATTCGAAAACGATTTCGCTACATAAGTCGTTTTTACAGTACTTAGCAGCTTCTATTATTTTTTTTTCTTCTAAAGATTTATCATTTAAAAATTTAAGAATTTTTTTTGTGATTTCCTCTATTCTTTCTACCCTCTGAAAAATATTTCCAAGTCCTTTTAAATAAGAAACAGATTTAAGCTTTTCATTTCTTTCCTTTGAAGCAACATTTTTGTCACTTTCTACGAAAAACTTTGCATCTGAGAACCTTGCCTTCAATACTTTCTCATTACCTTTGGCAATATTATTATTTGATTCTTCAAGACCATTTGAAATAACAAAGAAAGTTGTACTAATATTTTTTTCAGAGCTTAAATCTAGTTTAGAAAAACTGTTATTTCTCAATAAAAGGGGAACGTACCTCTGATGACTTTTCATGACTGTTGAGAGGACTTCAACAGGCAAATCAAGAAATGCATCATTAAATTTTCCAATAATTAAGTCTGGCCACTCAACTAAATCAGTAAGTTCATTAAGCAACCCTTCTGAAAGGTCAGGTTTTAAATTCAAGGATTTAGATGCATGGTTTATTAAACTTTTAATTTTTTCTTTTCTCTCTTTTCGTATAGCTAATACTCTATTTCGTTTCAATAATTCAAAAAAATTATCAGGACTCTGAACTTCTAAAACTTCATTGATTAGCCTATGACTTTTTGATTTATTACTAATTTGGATCTTTGGATCACATTCATCAAATTCAAAATCAAGAATTTCATCATTATAAATAGAGGCAATCCATCTAATAGGTCTTGAAAATTTCATGTTCCCAGCTCCCCATTTCATAAATCGAGGACCTTGAAGACTCTTAACTAATTTTGGGATAATTGAAGACAAAGAAATTTTTGTTGATATTCCTTTCTCAATTTTCTCTCCAAAAACAAAATCACCCTTTTCTGTAGTTTTTATTTCTAGCGCATCTACATCTATATCTAAGCTATTAGCAAATCCTAAGGCAGCATTAGTAGGAGATCCATTTAAATAAGCTGAACTTGCTTTAGGTCCTTTTCTTACTATTATCTTATCTTCTGCATAATCGACTAAACCTTCGAGAAGTAAAACTATCCTCCTTGGTGTGGAAGTAACAACTATGTTGTCGAATTTGATTAACTTTTTATCCAATTCAAATTCTATTAGAGACTTAAATTGCTCTAGGACAGAATGAGAAAATTTTGCGGGCAACTCTTCTGTTCCTATCTCAAGTAAATATTTAGACAAGAAAAAATTATGACTTTACTTACTATAATTTACTACCAGTTAAATAAGCTTTTCGCTAATGTATAAAAAGAGATATGTTTTGGTCCTTTGATCAAGGTTGAGAAAGTAAAAAAGAAAAAAGATTCTGCCAAGGAAGAGACTGTTTGTTTGGCAAATGGACTAGAAGTTTCTAAATTTGAAAACTTTAAGAAAAGTAGCCAATTCCTTAAGGAACCACTTGCCACTGAATTAGTCAACGAAAGTGATCACTTTACTAATGATGCAGTTCAGTTACTAAAATTTCATGGTAGTTATCAACAAGATAACAGGGAAAATAGAAGGCCTGGCAAAAGTAAAGATTGGCAAATGATGCTTAGGTTAAGAAATCCTGGCGGTGAAGTCCCTGGTAAATTATTTTTAGCATTAGATGAATTATCTGACAAACTAGGTAATGGAACACTAAGGGCCACTACAAGACAAGCCTTCCAAATGCATGGAATTAGAAAGGAGAACCTAAAGGAAGTAATTCAAACAATAGTAAATTCAATGGGGTCCACATTAGCTGCGTGTGGAGACATAAATAGAAACGTTATGGCACCCGCGGCTCCATTTGATTCGCCAGACTATAATATTGCAAGAGCATTGGCAAAAAAAGTTGCAGATCTTCTCACCCCAATGGCTGGCCAAGGTACTTTTTTAGAGCTTTGGGCTGATGGAGATTTAGAGTACACCATTAAGCCTGACAAAGATATTGAAGCAATTAGGAAGCTCCAATTCAAAGATAATGTTTTTAGTGGGATAAAAGATGAGCCTCTTTATGGTTCAACTTATTTACCGAGAAAATTCAAATGTGCAGTTACAGTTCCTGGGGACAATTCTGTTGATCTTCTCACCAATGACATAGGAATAGTTGCCTTTACTTCTAAAGATGGAAACTTAGAAGGTTGCAACTTCTATGTTGGAGGTGGCATGGGTCGCACGCATAATAATGAAGAGACCTTTGCCAGAATTGCAGATCCACTTGGATATGTTGATGAACCTGATGTTTATGAATTAATACAAAGCATTGTGGCTATTCAAAGAGATTATGGTGATAGAAAATCAAGAAAAAATTCGAGAATGAAATATCTTCTTCATAGAAAAGGTATTAAATGGTTCAGAAAGATACTTTCTGATAAGTATTTCAAAAAAGAAATTAAAAAAATTAGGAAAGAACCTGATAAGGTTCTTATCGATTACCTAGGTTGGCATAAACAAAATAAAACCTCCTACTTCGTAGGTTTACCATTATTATCAGGAAGATTATCTGGAGATAAGAAGAATACCATCACAAGTATCGTTAAAAAATATAATTTAGATTTAAGACTCACACCAAATCAAGATATTTTACTTTGTAATATCGCCAATAAAAACAAAGGTGAGATTCAAAAATCTCTATCAAAAATTGGATACGAAGATTTAGAAAACATTAATGAAATACAAAGACACGCTTTAGCTTGTCCTGCTTTACCACTTTGTGGTCTTGCAATGACTGAAGCTGAAAGAATATTACCTGATGTTTTAAAAAGGATTGAAAATTTACTATTAGATCTAAAAATACAAAAGACAATATTATTCAGAATGACAGGATGTCCTAATGGATGTACAAGACCATACATGGCGGAATTAGCACTTGTTGGAAGTGGGCAAAACAAATACCAATTATGGTTGGGGGGAAGTAAAAATCTACAAAGGCTTGCTAAACCATTTTTACAGAGAATGGAACTTAACGATTTAGAGAAAACTCTTCAACCATTATTTGATAATTGGAAGAATAATTTGGATTTGGATTTCGGAGATTTTATAAATACTCAAGATGAAAATTATATATTGAATTTACTAAATGAAAATCAATAGAATTTAAATTTTTCCATAAAGAGCATTTTCTTTTTTATTTTTCCAAGCCCATAATTGATCACCATAACTAAAATGCCACCATTCATTAGGATGTTGAGCAAATCCAAATTTAGTCATAATTTCCCTTAATAAATTTCTTCTATTATTCCAAATAATTGCCTCTTCATTCTTAATATTTGCATAAAAATAAGGATTTGAGGTCTCATCCATTTGATCAACCATACTTCCCATTTCAACAAGATTTCCGTCTTTATCTGAGAAACAAACATCCAATGCACCCCCCGTTGAATGAGGGGGAGGGCACCTAGTGTCATAAGAAGGATATGCCCAAAATTTTTCAACTTTTTTTAAAATTGATGGATGAGATTTAATGTTTTCAAAAGAAATATCAATATCGGATTTTTCACACTCTAATAAAAATGCTCTTTTAAACATAAATTCTTGGACTTCTAAAGGTCGCCAACTGTCATAAATTAAAAGGTTAAAACTACTCTTTGATATCAAATAATCATTTACTTTTACTAATCTATTTACGACCTCCTCTCTTAATTTCCAAATAGAAGTTTTATCTTTGTAAGGTGCTCCTAAATGAGAGTAAGGGTGGGGATCTAAAAACTTTAGGCAGCTAGGTATAGCTATTAATTTATCTCCATTATCTTTAATTGGTATTTTATTCCAAATTTTCAATTGAAATTTGCAATTGATTTATATTGGCATATATATCAGAAATTACAATGATAGTTTTCAATTTAAGAAATCATGAATGAATTTATTATCAGAATTGTCAATAAGTATATCCCTTAAAACAATATTTTCTTTAAAATCAGGATCATCACTAAGAATCTTAATCGCCTCTTCACGAGCCATATCAATAAGAAATTTATTGTTAGGTAAATTGTCCAGTACGAAATCAGGCAATCCGGATTGTCTATATCCTAAAATCTGGCCTGGTCCTCTAAGTTCCAAGTCTTTTTCAGCAATATAAAAGCCATCATTAGATTTTTGCAAAACACAAAGTCGTTTATTTTCTAATCCATTTTTATCTGGGGCCAGCAGATAACAAAAAGATTTTGTTGATCCCCTACCAACTCTTCCCCTTAATTGATGTAGCTGGGACAAACCAAATCTGTCCGAATTATAAATAATCATAATTGTGGCGTTAGGCACATCAATTCCAACCTCAATTACTGTGGTTGAAACCAATATATTAATTTCATTCTTTAAAAAAGAATTAATTACTTCATTCTTTTCTTGTGAACTTAATTTGCCATGTAATAATCCAACTTTTTTGTTAAAAAAGACCTCTTCTGATAAATGTTTGAATGTTTTCTTTGCGGAGCTTAAATTCATTTTTTCTGAATCTTCAATAAGTGGCAAAATCACATAAGCTTGCCTTCCCTTATTGATCTCATCTTCAACAATCTTGAATAAGTTATTTAAATCGTCTTCTGAAATTATTTTTGTTGTTATAGGCACTCTCCCAGGAGGTAGTTCAGTAATTTGACTCACATCTAAATCGCCATAAATAGAAAGCGCTAGTGTTCTTGGAATTGGTGTTGCTGTCATTGATAACAAGTTAGTATTTTCTCCTTTATTTAGTAATCTATTTCTTTGAGTAACTCCAAATCTATGTTGTTCATCAATCACGACCATGCCTAATGCATTAAAGATGACTTTATCCTCAAATAATGCATGAGTACCTACGAGGATATCAACTAATCCATTTTTCAAATTAGAGAAAATTTCTTTTCTCTTTTTTTGAGGAGTATTCCCAGTAAGTAGTTCAACAGAAACTAAAAGGGGGTTCAAATATTTTAATAAATTTTTATAATGCTGTTCTGCCAATACCTCAGTTGGGACCATAAATGCACCTTGCAGATTTTTTTCAATGACAAGTAAAAGAGACGCTATTGCAATTATGGTTTTACCGCTTCCCACATCTCCCTGAAGCAATCTAGACATTGGTACGGGATTAGATAAATCTTTCTTAATTTCATTTAAAACATTTTTTTGAGATTTTGTTAATTCAAAAGGAAAAGTATTTAAAAATTCTTTTAATAAAGATTTCTTTTGGGGGAATTGTTGAGAAGTTACATTTTTATTCATCTTTCTTTTTCTAAGTAGGAACTTTATTTGAAGTAGGTATAACTCATCAAAAACCAAACGTTTTTTTGACTCAATTAGTGCCTGTTGAGTTGGTGGAAAATGAATATTAATCAACGACTCCCCTTTTGATAATAAAGATAATGAATCAAGTTGCTTTTTATTTAAAATTTCTGGATATTGCTTTGCATAAATTAGTACCTTTTTCATAAGTTTGATAAAACTCATATTTGATAATGCTTCACTTAATGAGTACAGGGGTAATATTTTGCCTGAGAAATTAAAATTATCATTGTTATCCTTAAGAATTTCAATCTGCGGATCTACAAAAGTTTTGCCATACTCTGTCAATTTAACCTTACCGGAAATTGCTAATTTGGTGCCAGGAGTATACAAAGATTTTTGAGTTGTGAAGAATGAGTAAGATCTAAATCTTCTTCCTAAAAAAAATTTTGTAACCTTTATTGAAGACGTTTCATCAGAAACTACAATATTCATTATTGATAAATTACTATTTTTTTTACTCTTATGAATATAAAATCTTTTAACGTTTGCAATGCACGTGTATATATTATCTGGTTTTAAATTGATTATCTTAACTCTATTCGTATAGTCTAGATATGTTCGTGGGAAATAATTAATTAGATCTTTTATATGAAATATCCCTAATTCATTAAGCTTATTTTTATAAACTTTACCTACATTTTTTATTAATGAAATATCTGAATCAAAAGACAAACTTGAATCAGCCTTATTCAGAAAAACATTATTAGAAATATTATTAGAACTTTCTATTTCTAGAGTCTTACTTAGTTTATAAAGATTCTTTCTTGTATCAATAATTAACCTTTTTCTTTGATTTTCATCTAATTTATTATATTCATTATATTTTTTAGAAAATTCATAAAATATCCTTAAATATTCGTCTGAAAGATTTAGATTATCTAGTTTTTTAAATGATTCATATAAATAATCATTAAAATATTTTTCTCTTCCTAAAGTATTAATAAATTTGTTTTCAGTTTCAATAGTAAGAGATTTTTGGAGAGGTCTTATCCAATCTTTAATTAATTTATTATTATTAGCGCTAATAGTCACATTTGAAAAAAGAGTTATTTTTTCAACGTATCCTATTCAAAGTTATTTCTTTTTGCCTCCAATATGTCTCTTTTTTAATCAAACCCTGAAATTGATTTTTTAGCTCATTTATTTTGTTCCTTTGAATAGAAAGATATAAGTTTATAAACTCTAACTCAACCGTAGATATATTGAAGAAAATAATGCTTGGAAAATTATTACCAGTTAATGATGCCCGATTTAAGTTTAATTCGAAATTAATAACAAAAGGAAACGGATGTTTTATCATAAAATTTTTGCCTACTAAGTAATCAAAGGAATCTTTAGATATCATCTTTTTTATTAGATTTGCTTTAAATAATTCTTGGTTAATATTATATGAAAGATTCAATAGTAAATTTTCCAATGACTTGTCTATTAAATCAAAATTATTAAGAGTCTGATTTCTTGGTAAATTATGCATTTGATTGATATTTTCTTTTTCTTGATGTATAGGATTTTCCTCCTTTTCTTCTCCTATTAATTCAATTAGAGATGAAATAAATTGCTTTTCAACTCCTAAATTTTCAAAAATATTGTTTCTAGATAAATAATTATTATGTTGGTTATTATCTAAATCAAGTGATGCGAATCTTTCATAATTATGAGCTTGATAATATTCAGAAGTATTTGAAAAGTCTTCAGCAATCTCGAACTGAGTGTATTCTTTTAATTGAAAACCATCTTCATATTGAAATTTCTCATTTAGATCATCCTTTATTTTTGTGGAACTATCAAAAATAGTAAAATTAATTTCCTTATTTATATTTTTTTCAATTTCGTTTATCTTTAATTGTTCTACTGTTAAAAAGGGCAAATTAGTAAATATTAATTTACTTATTTTTTTTTCAAAAAGACTATAGAATTCATTTTCATTTAAGGAATTATCATTAATTGTTGGACAACTATATATTTGATTAAGGCCTTTTTCTACAGAGATGAAAAGTAGATCTCTTACTAGATTAAGATAAAGTTCATATTCCCTATATATATTTCTAGTTAATATTCTTTTTTGTATGTCTGATCTCTCTAATTGAGAATTAATTTTATCTTTATCTATGTAATTATTGAAATTATTCAAATCATTCAGGTGACTAGTTTGTTTGCATTGATGCGACCTCTTCAGCAAAGTCCATCTGATTTATTTCGATACCTTCACCCAATGTATATCTTGTAAAGCGTCTCACTTTGATATTTTCCCCAATTTTTGCAGCAGCTTGTTTAACAAGATCCTCAACTGTTAGGGAACTATCTTTAATGTAGGGTTGTGAAAGCAACACAAGCTCATTGAGTCTTTTTGCTATTCTTCCTTCAACGATTTTTTCTTTAATTTGTTCTGGTTTTCCAGATAAATCATCCCTACCCATTTCAATCTGCTTTTCTTTTTCCACAACATCTTCTGGTATTTCATCAATTGATACATACTCAACATTTGGGCATGCTGCCACCTGCATTGAGACATCTTTCAATAGAGCTTGAAAAATATCACCTCTTGCAACAAAATCAGTTTCACAATTTAACTCTAGTAGAACTCCCACCCTTGACCCCGTATGAATGTAGCTACCAATCGACCCTTCAGCTGCAACTCTTCCCGATTTCTTTTCAGCACTAGCTATACCTTTTTTTCTTAACCATTCCAAGGCTTTATCGACATTTCCCTCTGTTTCGTTAAGTGCTTTTTTGCAATCCATCATTCCTGCACCAGTCTTATCTCTAAGATCTTTTACAAGTTTTGCTGTAATGTTTCCCATTTGAAGTAATAAAAATAGTAATTAGTAAGTTTTAAATTAGAAATTAATTTTTTCTCTCGGCATTAGAACCTTTCCTGCCCTCATTAATTGCATCTGCAAGTCTTCCTAAAATGAGTTGAACAGATCTAACTGCATCATCGTTGCATGGAATTGGAACTTCACACAAATCTGGATCACAGTTTGTATCCAACATTGATACGAGTGAGATATCTAATTTTCTAGCTTCTAGTACTGCATTAGATTCTCTCCTCTGATCAACTAAAACAACTACATCTGGCAATCTCCTCATGCCCTTAAGTCCTCCTAGGTATTTTTGTAACCTTTCAAGTTCTCTCCTTAAAACTGCAGCTTCTTTTTTAGGTCTCATAGCTATTGAACCACTACTTTCCATTCTTTCTAGATCCTTTAATCTTTCAATCCTTGCTTTCATCGTTGTCCAATTAGTCAACATCCCACCAAGCCATCTTTGATTTACGTATGCAGCTCCACATCTTGTGGCTTCTTGAGCTACGACATCTGATGCTTGTTTTTTTGTCCCGACAAATAAGAAACGCTTACCACTCTTTGCTGCGTTTCTCGTCCATTTATAAGCATTGTTCATACACAATGCTGTTTTTACAAGATCAATAATATGAACTCCATTTCTCGCACAATATATATACTTAGACATCTTAGGATTCCAACGTCTGGTTTGATGCCCAAAATGAGCACCAGCTTCCATCATTTCAGATAGTGATACAACAGCCATAATTTAAAAAGGGGTTTCGGGTTAGCCTCCATCTGACGGGGTTTATATTAATAAATCACCCGAAACTGTCAGATGTGTGGATATTAATTTGATAATTCTAGCAAGTGATGTGTATTTCTAAAAGTTTTTTATCTTGATTTGGTTAACTGTTTAATGTAAATCATATTTAAAGGGATCCTAAGTATCTCAAGTGCTAGTCTGTTTCTTCCTGTATTTACTAGAAATCTTAATAAGGGAAGGATTCTATCAACACTGATTAGTCCTCCCAAGCAAAGAATTTGCCAAAGTAAATTATGAAGAGGAGTTAATTGGATCATAAATCTAACCCTTAAATTTGGATGTTTTTTATAAAACACTAAAGCCATCTTTGCCCTTTCTTTTTCTTGAATTATTAATGACTCTATTTGTTCGCAATTAAAAGGTGGATGCCAGTGAAAACCTACTGCATTAGGACATTTAATTAATTTTGTCCCAATTTTTTTTAATCTTTCTCCAAGTTCTAAATCTTCCCAACCGTAAAGACTAAAAGAAGTATCAAATAGGCCGACACTTAAAATCAATTCTTTTGCTATCGCAACATTCCCCGTAGCGAAGTAAGCAAAAGAAGTATCAATTATTTTATGTTTTTCACTTTGTGGATTTAGAAAATTAGATGTATTGACAACCGAGCCATATGTAAAACATTTTTTATCAATCTTTCCCCAATAAGAAAGTAGTTTTTCTACGTGACAAGTTATGAAATTTTCTAAAACAATAAGATCACTATCAATAAATATTATGATTTCATATTTTGATTTAATTACCCCAAGATTTCTTCCAAGTGCAGGTCCTCCATGTTCTTGTTGAAATAAAACTACGTGAGGGAGATTGGCTTTATTATTTTTTATCCATGAGGTTGTCCCATCAGTTGATCCATCATCAACTACTATTACTTCATAATTACTTATCTTTGTATTTAATTTTTGATTCTCAAGCGCAAATAGACATTTCTCTAATATAGGTAATCTATTGTAAGTCGGTATAACAATACTTACATTCATGATTATGTCTTAAATATGCATGATATATTAAAATCCAAAAGATAAAAATAAAAGATATTACCTAATCAGCTGCACCGCCATTATTTGCTGTGCCTGTAACGTTTCCACCATCAGGTCTTCCATCAGTTCTTAATTTCCTTTTTTTGAATTTTCTAGCATAGGCTCTATTACGTTCCTGCTTTTCTTTTTTTAGATTCCTTCTCTTAGACATAAAATTTTTAACTTTTAATTATATTAGCTCACCATGAGCACTATATATTTTACCATCTTCCATATTTAATATCCTATCAGCCATATCAGAAATTCTTGGATCGTGCGTCACCATTAGTACAGAACAATTTTGCTCTTTTGCTAGTTTCCTTAAAAGGGTTACTATTTCTCTTCCTGTGACACTATCTAAAGCAGAAGTCGGCTCATCAGCTAATAAAAGTTTTGGGTTAGCAGATAAAGCTCGAGCAATTGCTACTCTCTGTTTCTGCCCACCAGATAAGTCATTTGGCAACTTTTTATGATGTTCTTCTAATCCTACTGCTGACAACCAATTCCGTGCTATTTCACGTCTTTGCAAAT
This sequence comes from Prochlorococcus sp. AG-347-J20, assembly GCA_003281485.1. Lineage (GTDB taxonomy): Bacteria > Cyanobacteriota > Cyanobacteriia > PCC-6307 > Cyanobiaceae > Prochlorococcus_A. The sequence continues at coordinate 22,215 of QCBW01000007.1, forward strand.
ATGTTAAACCTTTTATTAAATCGGCGCCCATCTGGACATTTTGTTCTGCTGTTAAACATTTCAGAAGATTATGACCTTGAAAAATCATACCAATACTTCTTCTAAGAATCTGACGAGTTTTCCTTGATGCTCCATTTAACTGATTATTTAATACAGTTAAATCTCCGCTTTGACAGGTTCTCAAAGCACCAATCAAAGTTAAAAGAGTCGTTTTACCGCACCCAGAAGGTCCTTTCAAAAGAACCAACTCTCCCTTATCAATATTTAAATTAACTTCATTAAGAACTTGTTTTTTATTCTCATTTTTTCCATAAAAGTGACTCAAATTATTTATTGAGACTGTTTTAAGGTTTTTAACATTATTTTTTGATTTATTAGCTTTAACCATTTATCTTCAATTGTTAAAAAATTTCGGCAGGATCAGCGTCAACTAATTTACGCATCGCAACAGCGGCGGATCCCATACACATAACTAAAACTAATACGAAAATTAAAATAGTTTTGTCTGCGTCCATTATTATTGGAAGTTTAGTAGAACTTCTTATAACTGAGTAAAGTATTTGACCAGAGAAATAAGCAGGTAAATAACCAAATAATGCCAACAAAAACCCCTCTCTAGCTACAACAAAAAAAAGGGACTTAAGTCTATACCCCATTGCCAATAAAGTGGCGTACTCTGGGAGGTGATCTGTAACGTCACTATAAAGAATTTGATAAACAACCACACACCCTACAACGAAACCCATCAATGCTCCCAAACTAAATATAAAACCTATTGCAGTACTATTTTTCCAATAATTCTTCTCAAATTCTATAAATTGATTTTTTGTAAGAACCCTAACATCATTTGGGAGTGAGTTATTTAATATCCTTGAAATCAATTCAGGATCAGATCCTTTTTTTAGCTTTACCAAACCAATTTCTATACTGCCAGGAGGATTAGCAGGAAAAAGTCTTAAGAAGGTTTCTCGACTAGTTATCAAATTACCATCTGCGCCAAAAGATGGTCCCAACTCCACAAGGCCCTCAACAATTACTCTTTTACCAGCAACCTCAGTCTCAACTTTTTTTTCAGATAAGAACCATTCTTCAATCGGTCCAAATTCAGGTCTAGATAGTTTGTCAAAAAGAACTCTTGATGGATTTCTCAATTTATAAGCTTTCTTTGAGAATCCCTCATCCAAAAGAAGTGAATCGGAGGGATTAAAACCTAATGCAAGTATTGATCTAGTTTTAAGATTTTCGGGATTTCTCCAAAGTAAATAATTTAGATTAACGGGAGCAGTTTTTTCAACGTCCTCTACTGCAAGAGTTTGAATTAATCTTCTTTTTGGGAATCCACTCATGCTTATAGAACTTTTTGATCTGGGACTTATCAAAACAAGATCGGCATCAAGAAGTTTATGAATAGTTACGCTCGTGTCAAATAAACCATCTCTAAAACCTAATTGCATAAACATCAAAATCCCTGCAAAACTGATTCCAGCTATAGCAACTGCTAACCTCAATGGTTGCCTAGTTAATAACAACCAAGCTAATGGTATTTTTCTAAATTTTAAAAAAGAAAAACTCATTAGGGAATAAATTTTGCAATCACTTTCATTCCTGCATAGTTTTGAACGATATCTATGGAATCTTGATCTAGTTTTACTAGTACCTCGATAATTCGTGAATCAGCATCCCCCGTTGGATCAGTCGATAGAACTTTTCTTTGTTTTACTTGAGGACTAATCCTAATCACCGTTCCCTTAAGAATTTTTTGGAAACCTCCATTCTCACTTCTCAATTCAACATTCTGAGAGATAAAGACCCTATCGATATCAGATTCATAAACCTCTATCAAAGCTTCCATTTTTTGACTAGAACCGATATCCAAAATCCCATCATTTTGAGGCCTTTCACCAACTCTCGTATTTATTCCAAGGATAAAACCATCGATTGGACTCCTTAGTTTTGAATTAAATAGATCTATCTTGATGTTTTTTTGATCTCCGATAAGGTTTATTTTCTGTTTTCGTAATTTTAATAATTCATCTTTTCTCTTTGAAAACTCTACAAAAGAATATACATCTTTGTTCAAAGCCAACGCATACCTTTGAATTTGATCTTTCTTTAGGGTAATTTCTTCATTAATAGTATTAATTAGATTTTCGTTTTTTTCAAGATCAGCGATTAATTTTTCTCTATTTTCAAAGATTGCGAGGATATCATCTTTTTTTACGAAATCCCCTTCACTTACTAAAATTTCGACAATTCGGGGGGAAGAGCCAAACTGACTTATTGGAGCTGCCAATTGTCTAATCTCACCGGAAGGAGAAAGTTGACCAAGTGCGGCAACAGCTGTAATGGTAGGAATGAAATCTAAATTAATTTCCTCTTTAAATTTTGAACTAGATTTATTATTTCCAGAACAGGAAATAACACCAAGAGATATTGGTGTAAATAATAAAAAATAAATAAATAAATTTTTTAATATTTTTAATTTCATTAAAAATCGAATAGTACTGTTTTTATATAGTTATTGACCCATTTTTCATCAAAATATTTTAAAAGAACCATACTAGTCTTCTCATTTTTCATTTGTTGAACACAATAATTTTTTTGAAAATCTATTCTCTCTTGGATAATTTCCTCATTGATTTCCGGTTTAACTTTTTTACTTAATTTGATCAAAATAGTGAGGTATTGATCCACAACTCTACAAAAATCATTTTTTTCAGATTTACTTTTTAAGGAAGCAAAAAATACATTATTAGAAAAAATCTCCCCCCATTTAGGAATCTCTCTCAAAGAGGTAAAAGAACTTTTATCAACTTCAGAAAGTAATTTTTCGTATTTCAAAGCTTGGTTTCGTGATGCAGGTGATAAATCAACAATGGCAGCAGAAACAATATCATTTATTTTCACCATATCCATTCCAAAAATAGGGATATCAAACTTTGGATCAGGAAAAAAAACACAGTGTAATATTTTAAGATTCTTTGAAAATTCTGCTACTTCGATATGTAACTTTCTAAAACCTTTTGCTTTATGAAATTCATTTTCAATATAAAGTTCTCTGCCTATTTCATTAGATATTATATTAGTTAGTTTTGGATCAATTTTTATACTTTTAAGGTCCTCAAGCATGGATCTATGCTCTCTAATATTTTGTAATAAATCCAAAATAAGAGGGTCAGTTAATTTTTTTTTAGTTAAAGATTCAGACAACAAGACTAAAAAGTACCAAAATAGAATTTAAATAGAGAACTAAAATGAACGTAGGAGATGTTATCTACTACACCCATTCAAGCAAAACTAGATGTGTGTTTGTGGATAATAAAGAATTGCCGCTCATAAGCATTGATATTTGGTGCAAAGCAGGTTCTTCATTTGAGGATGTTGATAAAAACGGCACTGCTCATTTCCTAGAGCATATGATTTTTAAGGGATCTAACATAATAATGCCGGGTGAGTTTGACCATAAAATTGAATCACTAGGCGGATTAAGTAATGCTTCAACAGGTTATGATGATGTTCATTACCATGTCTTAGTTCCACCAAGTAACTTTAAAGAATCACTTGCTCTTTTGACAAATATTGTCATTGCTCCAGATTTTAATCCTTATGAATTTATAAAAGAAAAAGGTGTAGTTATCGATGAAATAAAACAACAAAATGATCAGCCTGAAGAAAGACTATTTAATTATTTTTTGAAAAGGGTTTGGTTAAGTCCGAATTATGCCAATTCGATTCTGGGAACTGAACATAGTATTAAAAACTTAGAGATAAATGACCTCGTGAAATTTCATAGCAAACATTACACTACTGAAAAAATTTGTATTGCAATTGCCGGAAATCTCTCTGAAGAAATTTATAAAATTTTTGAAAAAAGTGATTTATCTGGCATAAAAGAAAGTCCAAATTTAATAAATCAAAAAAATAAACCTTCTTTAAAAATTAGGAATGGTAGAGAGTCAGTAAAGTTTGATAATTTAGAGTTTTCAAGAATATTTATGGCTTGGTTTATCCCAAACCTAAATGATCAAAAAAATATTATTGGGCTTGAGATATTAGCATCAATACTCTCTGTTGGAAGAAACAGTAGATTAGTTAAAATTTTAAAAGAAGATAGTAATCTTGTTGAATCGGTATATGTAGATGTAAATGCTGGAGAATTGGGAGGATTATTTATAATGGAAGCAAGTTGTGAGTCCAAAGATATTCATTTAGTAGAAAAGCAAATCAATAAAACAATTTATGAGATCTCAAATTGTAAAGCCTTGGCTTTGGATGAAATAAAAAAAGCAATAAATATTGTGAAGAGTAACTATATTTTTAATTTAGAGACATCTACACAACTCTCTTCATTCTTTGGAAATGAACTTCTTTGGGGGAGAAAATCTTCAATAAATAATTTAGAAAGTCATTTAAAATATTGGAGTGACTTGGATAACTTCAAAGAGATTACAGAATACATATGTGGGGAGAAATTTACTTTAGTTGCATCCCCTAAGTAAATGTTAAAAAAATATTTTTTAAATAATAAAAAAAGAAATTTTTCAACTGCTTCAATTTGGATAAAAGGGGGGAGTGATATGGATAGTACTGGCAAAAAAGGGATAAACAAGATCCTTTGTTCATTACTTACCAGAGGATGTGAAGGTTTTAACAATTGCGCTCTCTCTGAATATATTGAGTCCTATGGAGCAGAATTAAATCAAGAAATATTTGAAGATGGAATTTCAATAAGCCTTAAGTCTTTAAACGAACATTTCAGCAAATTATTCCCTTTAATAGATCTAATAGTTAATAAGCCATTACTCACTGAAACAGAATTTAAAAAAGTAAAAAAATCCTCTACCGATTACCTTAAGAAAGATAAAGAGAATCCATTCAATATCTGTTTTGAAAAATGGAGAAAAATAGTTTATTCAAATCATCCTTATGCTTTTAACACTATTGGCAATGCAGACGATGTCTCAAAGATTACCTATGAAGATGTTTTACTCGAGTTTAAGAATTTTAAAAATAGAGAAAAGTTTTTAATTTCAAATAATCCCGAAATAAATGGAGAAAATTTTGGAACATTAGAAAAAAAAATCCTAAATGAACAATCAGGACGTATAAATCATAATTTAATTGCTGCTAACAGATTTGATTACATTAATAATGATTCAAATCAAACAATAATAATGATGGGGGACCAAACTTGCTCTAGAAGAAGTAGTGAATATTTTCCTCTTAAGGTTTTGGAATCATATTTATCTTATGGAATGAGCGCTGCTTTATTTAAACTTTTTAGAGAAAAACATGGTATCACTTACGATTTAGGTGTTTATTATCCTATAAGGAGTGGAAATGCTCCATTTTTAATTTATTTATCCGTATCTAATGATCAAGCACTTTTTGCTTTTGAACTTTTATCAACACTATGGAAAAATTTACTTTTAAATCCGTTGACTGATTCTGAAATATTTTTAGCAAAAGAAAAACTAAAAGGTTCTTTTTTATTAGGAAATCAATCACTAGATGAAATTTTACAGAGAAAGATACAGTTAGTTAGTTATGGTATTTCACCGATTTCTGAGAACGATTTAAATTCAAAAATAGAGAAAATTTCTTCGTTAGATATTTTGAAATTAATTAATAAGTATTTTTCAAAACCTTTTCTGAGTATTTCTGGAAATAAAAAAATATGTTTAGAAATCTTTAAAAAGTGGAAGAAAAACTTTTAGATTAGTTTTTCTCAATATTATCAATATCTATTAAGAAAGAACCTCTCCTAAACTTTACTTCTACAGTATCTGGAGATTTAATTGAAAGGATTTCACCAATTTCATCAATTGCCACTAGATCAGGTGGTCTTAACATCGGCATATTATCTGAAGTCTTCAAGTAAGATACTGGCGCAATCAATTTAACCTTATCGTTGATCTCAAATTTCATTTATAAATTCTATTCATTAATGAGTAGTATAAGCATAAACTTAGAGAAAATATCAACGAAATGCACTGATTCATTCTAGAATCCTAGAATTGACTTTTACAAATTAATGAATCAAAAATTTAAAACATTAATTTTATGGGCTTTACCTATACTTTTAGTAATTGCACTTTCCTACCAATTCCTATCATCTAGCAATGTTGATTCACTTAAATCAAATGGAACAACCGTTGCGCCAAGAAACGCTGCTGTGGCAAGAGTTAGTTATGGTAGATTTTTAGATTACATTAATTCAGGAAGAGTTACATCTGTTGATATTTTTGAAGGAGGTAGAAATGCTGTTATAGAAACAGTTGATTCAGATTTAGATAATAAGGTTCAAAGGTTACGTGTAGATCTCCCAGGGTTAACCCCAGAATTAATAAATATTTTAAAAAATGAAGGAATTAGTTTTGATGTACATCCTGTCAAAACGGCCCCTCCTGCACTAGGAATTTTAGGTAACTTACTCTTTCCTGCAATATTAATTGGAGGTTTAATTTTATTGGCAAGAAGATCAAATGGCATGCCTGGAGGACCTGGCCAAGCAATGCAATTTGGAAAAACAAAGGCAAGGTTTGCTATGGAAGCAGAAACAGGAGTTGTTTTCGACGATGTTGCTGGGGTCAACGAAGCTAAACAAGATTTACAGGAGGTCGTCACTTTTCTTAAAAAGCCCGAAAAGTTCACTTCCGTCGGAGCAAGGATTCCTAAAGGTGTTTTACTAGTAGGACCTCCAGGAACAGGTAAAACTTTATTGGCAAAAGCAATCGCAGGTGAAGCTGGAGTACCATTTTTTTCATTGTCAGGTTCTGAATTTGTAGAAATGTTTGTTGGAGTTGGTGCGAGTAGAGTTAGAGATCTTTTTAAAAGAGCTAAGGAAAATAGTCCATGTTTAATTTTTATTGATGAAATAGATGCGGTAGGAAGACAAAGAGGCGCTGGAATTGGTGGAGGTAATGATGAGAGAGAACAAACTCTTAACCAATTACTTACTGAAATGGATGGTTTTGAAGGAAATAGCGGAATAATTATAATTGCAGCTACGAATAGACCTGACGTTTTAGATTCTGCTCTAATGAGGCCAGGAAGATTTGACAGGCAGGTAACAGTAGATGCTCCTGATATCAAAGGAAGATTATCAATACTTGAAGTACATGCTAGGAATAAAAAACTTCAAGAAGATCTAACCCTTGAAAGCATCGCAAGGAGAACGCCAGGTTTCACTGGGGCAGATTTAGCAAATTTACTTAATGAGGCTGCCATCCTAACTGCTAGAAGAAGGAAAGATTCCATTAGCATTTCAGAAATAGATGATTCTGTAGATAGGATTGTTGCTGGAATGGAGGGTTCTCCACTAACTGATGGAAGAAGTAAAAGATTAATTGCTTACCATGAAGTTGGACATGCTCTTATTGGATCACTAGTGAAAGCTCATGATCCTGTTCAAAAAGTAACCGTTATTCCTAGAGGGCAGGCTAAGGGTTTAACTTGGTTCACTCCCGATGATGAACAATCTTTAGTAAGTAGAGCGCAACTCAAGGCTAGAATAATGGGTGCTTTAGGAGGGAGAGCTGCTGAGGATGTCGTTTTTGGTAAAGGCGAAATCACAACAGGAGCTGGTGGAGATTTTCAACAAGTTGCCTCTATGGCTCGTCAAATGGTAACAAGATTTGGGATGAGTAATTTAGGTCCGATAGCTTTAGAAAGTGGTAATCAAGAAGTATTTGTTGGTAGGGATTTAATGACTAGAAGTGAAGTTTCTGATTCAATCTCTAAACAAATAGATGAAAGTGTAAGAATAATGGTCAAAGAATGTTACAAAGAAACTTACTCTATAGTCAGCGATAATAGAGAAGCTATGGATAAAATAGTTGATTTGCTAATAGAAAAAGAAACATTAGATGGTGAAGAATTTGTAAGTATTCTCTCCAAATTCACCAAAATTCCTGAGAAAGAGAGAACACCTCAATTATTAAGCTAAAACTTTATTGGTTTCTTATCTAACACCAGATCAATTAAACCGTATTCAACAGCTTCGTTTGGGGACATATAAAAATCTCTGTCAGTATCTTCTTTGATAGTGTCATAATCCTTTCCAGTTCTTTCTGATAATTCAGTATTTAGCCGTTCTTTTAAGAACAAAATTTCATCTGCTTGGATTCTTATATCACTGGCTTGCCCTCTAGCACCTCCAAGTGGTTGATGAATCATTATTCTTGAATGTCTAAGGCTGCTTCTTTTACCTTTAGTACCTGCTGCAAGCAAAAATGCACCCATACTAGCTGCTAAACCTACACATACTGTGTGAATATCTGGCTTTACATGTTGCATTGTGTCAAAGATACCCAATCCGTCATATACGGATCCGCCAGGTGAATTTATATACATATAAATATCCTTATCTGGATCCTCTGCCTCGAGGTACAATAATTGGGCAACAATTCTATTAGCAGTTTCACTGGTAACTTGTTCTCCCAAAAAGATTATTCTCTCTCTTAATAGTCTCGAATAAATATCAAAGACTCTTTCACTACCGCCCGATTCTTCTAAAACTAAAGGGATCATAATAATATTTATCTGTTTATTAGATATTAACGATATTGAGTCAACATACGCTAACCTTATTAAGGTTTACATATAAAAAATTGAAAGAAAAATTGACTGTTTCAGATAGCAAAAAATTGTTTCATGAACAATTCCCTTTTGTTATTCCAGGTTTATATAAAAGAATAGTTGATGAAATGCTTGTTGAGCTTAACCTTTTAAACCATCAAAATGAATTCAAACAAGATTATCTTTTTTGTGTTGGCCTCACCGAAACATTCAAAGAATTAACTAATGGGTACAAACCAGAGAAACATTTGGATCTTCTATTTGAATCTTTATGCAGTTCTACAAATTTTGAAGCAAAGGAAATTAAAAAAATCTCTCAAGAAACACAAAAAGAATTTGAGGATAAGTCATCAAAAGATATATTGAAACTATTGAAAGAAAAAACCAATTCCAAAATTTATCCTTCAAGGGTATTGAACCTTGGAATGTACATATTAATTTCAAACGCCAAAGATTTCAAAGAAAAAAATGAATCTGAAATTAGTCAAATGATCTCAGATATTTTTGAGAAGTTAAGCTTATCTTCTGATAAAGCGGAGAAAGATATAGGGATTTATAAGAGCAGTATTTCAAAAATGGAACAAGCAAAAGAACTAATTGAAGAACTTAAAACTAAGGAAAAGATAAAAGAAAAAAAGGGTTAATTTACCTTTTCAACCTTTTTTTATCTTTCCATGAGATATAAGAAATATAAATTACAGCTAATGTTATTAATATCAATAAAATGAATGATGATAGTAAGAGGAATTTATCTAAATTGACTTCATTATTTAATAATGAAATCATATGTCAATTGAACCATCACCATTTCTTCCCCAAACAACCATTGCAATTGAGAAAGTAAAAATTGCAGCTAAAGCTGCCCATCCAAGTTGAAAGATCATTAATTTTGAATATCTTATTCAAATATAACAGAACTTTCAAAATATTTATTTATTTCCAAGCTGAAATTAAACTATCAGAAACACAATTAATTGATTAGAATAGTAGAAAAATTGGGAAGATTAGTACTAAATCATAGTTCAAATTTAGAGGGGCTAATTCCAATACTTGAAAAGTTAGCCCTAAATAACGATATCAAAATGATTACTCCTGCAGTAATATCAAGAGTAAAAGGAAGATCCTCTAAATTAATAATCAGGCTGTCAGTGAAAACTATAAACGGATATAAAGCGATCGCAAGAAAAGGAAAAACAGCCCAAGAAGTTTTTATTTCAACAGACTTGAGTAAAGATGAATTAAAAGAAATTTTAAATTTTTATAATAGTTAAGTAATTCATGAAAGAAATTCAAAATTTGCCAAGAGAAAAGTCAATGAAATTTAAAATAAATTTATTTTTATTTTTATTTTTATTTACTATGGTCATATTTGGTGATAAAACATTCTCACTTACCGATCAACAAATTAGATTAATTTGTAAAAAGGAGAAAAGGGAATCGACTTGCATAAAAAATTTAAAAGAGAAAAAATCTAATCTAAATAAAGGTAACTTAATTGAAATACCTGTAATACCCTATAAGAATTGATTAAGACTTAAATCTCAAATTCTGATTCGAAAAGATTAAAACCATTTTCATAATTTATCAAAAATTCCTCTGAATTATCATTAAATCCCTCTCGTTCATAATGTTCATTTAATGCATCATATAAATACACAACCCCATTAAATGCGCTCATATATTCTTTTTGAATATCTTCATCATCGATATCATAAATTTTGGCTAAAACCAATTCTACATTTTTTTTTGAAGAATATATTTTCTTTTCGAAATCTTTATTTAACTTTCTTCTTTTTTTTTTCATTTATAAATTTTAATTTATATACAAATCTTACAATACTAAAATTCATAGTTAAATTAAATTAAAACTTATAAAATGAAAAAAGTTTCCAAATCAAAATAAAACCTTATATTCCTTAAAAGATCTTAGATCATATGAATAATAAAGGATTTAGTAATCCTGCAAAGTATAAAAATAAAAATTATGAACTCAAGAAAATGAATTCTTCAGAGAAACCCAAAAAAAGAAAAGAAAAATCTCTTCCATGGTGGGTAGAATTACTATTTGTTCAAATTGGATTACCAGATTCTATATTAATAAATGTTTTAAAAGTTAAAAAGAGAACTAAAGAACTAGTAAAAAATGAAAAGAGATCATTTTTAATAATTTTCTTCTGGGCTACTTCATTGGCATATTTTTATCCAGTAATTAAGCATTCCCAAAACAAATTAGGTTGTGAAGCAATAGCCATAGATTACATAATTAAAAATAAAAATATAAAAAATCTTAATAAGAGGAAGTTAAAAATGTTATCAACAAATTTTTGTTATGGTGGTGAAGAAATTTATGAAATTGAAAATTAAAAAATTAAATATCTGAATCAATGACTGATGTAAGACAAAAGAAAGAAAATGTAAAAATGCATTTAAAAGATTTAAGGCAAAACTTAAAAAAAATGCATTTAGCAGTTACTGAAGAATTAATTTTACCTCAGCCAGATGAGGTAAAAATGTTGATGAATAAAATGGATGAACTATTAAAAATAATAGAATCAAAATAAACTATAATTTGACTAAGGTTATTTTATAAAAATGAAGAAAATAAAAAATTTATCACAAATACTTTTAATCATTCTTTTTTTAACTTCCTGTAAATCATCAAATAATAAAGACTCTAACATAAATAATTTGGAGGAAGATTTTAATAAAACTACTTCCCTCGATAAAAAAAGGATGGAAGTAAAGTTTTCTTGCGAAGAAAATGGTATTTCAGACTACTTAAATGATGGATGGGTTATCCTAAAAGAAGAATCTCAAGAAAAAATATGTACCTGGAAATCTATTCCAGCTACCAAGGATTGTGATATGGAAAAAGACAAAGGATGTAAAATAACTAAACCTGATAGAATAGGAGAAGAGAAAATTTATTTATTAGAGAAGTAACTTTATACTATGACTGCTAATTTAGATTTTTTAATTGATTCAATTCATAGAAAATTAAAAGGATACGAGGCTAAAGAAATTTATTTAGAAAAAAAAATCTTGAAAAAATTTATCCTTTCTCTTCTTAAAGAAGAATATCATTAAGATATCATGATAATGACTTTTAAGTGATTGAAAATTTATGAATATGTATAATTTTTCCTCTCTGACTGTTATTTTGATTATATTTTTTGTTTTGAGCCTCTATTTCTTATACAGGGTTACATCGAATTCAAAGAATTAAAAAATATTTTTACAATATTATTAAATTATTGGATCTTCTCTGAGAAGTAAAACTGTACTGTTACTTATACCTTCTTTTATCCATTCTTTATATTCTGCTACAACACAATTTCTGTCAGAATTTTGTAAGAGGCTTATCCTTTCTTTTGCGTTATCTAAAGCAACCTTAATGCAGTATTGATAATCTTTAGGATTTTCTTTCATAAGTTTTTTTAATAATAATAGTTAATATGATTTTCTGTTCTGTATTAAAAACAACAATAATAGCCTTACCTTTAATAAGAGTATCAAGCAATACGGAACAATCTTCTTTATATTTAGGATAATAATAATTTTAAGGTAACCATGTCATACGAAGCAGGTAGCAAAGAATGTAGACATTTGATTGAAGCTAAGGAAAGTCTTTTATCAGCAATGGAAGCATTGAGCAATATCGAAACAACTGATCTACTACAGATACAAATTAAAGAGATTTACAATAAATTAGAAAAAATGCATGATAATCGCAAAAAAATCGAATCAACAACTAATTATCTATAAATTATTCTTTTAATCTAAAATTTTTAGAACTGACTGTTTATCTTTTTCACTCTTTTATCTGATAACAATTCCAGTAAAGCATCAAGTTGCGCATGTACTTCCTTAGCTTCATTTAGATCTGGTAAAAGGTCATCTTTTATAAGCATTTGATGCATCTCTCTAAGCTCTAACCTTATGTATCTAAGGTGAGAACTTACTTCTTCTCTCTTAGTAGCACTCATATTAACTTTTTATTATGTACATTATACAATATTGTCTTTTTAGGAACCTTAAATTAATCTCGCGAAATTAGAAAAATATTGAAGATTAAAAACAATTAAAAATATTTCTTAGAGTTGCAATGTAGTAAAATAGAATTCATGAAAAATAAAAAATCAATAAAAAATAAAGATAAGTCAATCAAGAAAAATCAAAAGTTAGGTCAAACAAAAAATTCTGCAAAATTAGTTCTTTTTATATTTGGAATAGGTCCATTAATAGGTATTGCAATATTTTTATATAGCAATGGATTTTTTAATTCCCCAAATATGTAAAAGTTAAAAATTGAAATTTAACTAAAGAACTATTTTAAAAAGATTTAAACATTATTCAAATTTTTTTAATGAGAAAACCCTAAATTCAGCAATTTTCCTCGCATTTTCTGGATCAGAAACTATAAAGGGATGATCAGATAGAAGTTCGAGTACTTTATCTATCTTTAATCGTAAATCCTTACAATCAATATTTAGCCATTCCTTGTCAAAAGAGATTGCAAAGCTGTCGGCATTATTATAAAGTTTATCTTTCATATAATTTGAAATTTAAATTGAAAAAATTTTAAACTTTGACCTAATCTAAGGCCAATTAGAGGAAAATATATAATCATCCTAATCACTTATTAAGACATAACTTTCAATATAAGTTTCACAAATTATACTTTCTTTAATTACTAAAATTCAGAATTAGTATTATCAATTCAAAATCCGCCCTATTTGACAGAAGTGTTACAATAACGGCAAAGCTATATTTTTTATGGAAAATAAAGTAAAAAGGATAGGATATCTTCCTAGAAAAAGAGTTCTTGAAATTATCGATGAAATATCTAAAAGTGAATCAATAAGTAGATCAAAAGTCGTTGGAATATTAGTTGAGGAGGCATTAGGTGCCAGAGGAATTGCTAATTTTGGATATAGCAATACTAATAAATCAAATTTATACAGATCGGATTCCTATAAGGAGGCTCAAAACGATAATATGAATTTGCAAATTACAGAGGATGAATTTGTTGATGACAGTGGTTACACAGTTTCTTCTCACAAAACATTAGACCGATCAATATCATCTGCAGATATTGAATTGGCTAATAAAATTAATATTCTTAAAGAATCAGGACTAATATAACTCAAATTGATTATTTATTTTATTTTTTAATGCATAACATTGAATCATTGTTTATTCTTAGTCAAGATTAATATTCCTTCTCCAAATTTGAATATTTAATCCTCTCTAATAACAATTTTTAATTAAAAAATGAAAGATATTAATTGTCCCTCATGTGGCAAAACCTTCCGAATTGACCCTAGTAGCTTTGAAGAAATACTTCTTCAAATAAAAGACGAGGAATTTAATAAACAACTAAAAGAAAGGCTTATATTGGTTGAGGAAGATTATAAAAAATCTTTGGAAATTTTAAAGAGAGAATTAAAAATACAACTAATCGAGCAAAACCGAATTAAAGAAAATGAAATTAATTCTCTTGAATCAAAATTAAATATCGCTGAAGAAAAAAAAACAAATGCCCTTAATGATTTAAGAAATCAGGCAACAACTAAAGTTAATGAGCTAAATAATGAATTAATCAAATTAAAGGATCAAATTAAAAACCAGGCTGAAATTTCAGAATTATCATTAAGAAATCAAGTCAATGAAGCTGTAACCAATTTAGAGAAAGAAAACACATTGTTAAAAACTTCCATTGAAAAAATAAAGCTTAAACAATCCATTAATGAAAAATTAATTGAAGAAAAGTTTAAAAGCAAAATTAGTGAAAGGGACTTAACTATTCAAGAGCTAAGAGAAATGAAATCCAGATTATCCACAAAGATGGTGGGCGAAACATTAGAAATACATTGCGAAACGCAATTCAATCTGAATCGAGCGACAGCTTTTAAAAACTCATATTTCGAAAAAGACAATGATATTTCATCAGGAAGTAAAGGTGACTATATATTTAGAGAATTTGACAATAATAAAATCGAAATTGTATCTATAATGTTTGAAATGAAAAATGAAAGTTTTAATGGAAATTCTAAAAGAAAAAATGAAGATTTTTTAAAAGAATTGGATAAAGATAGAAGACAAAAATCATGTGAATATGCGGTCCTCGTTTCGCTTTTAGAACCGGATAGTGAATTATATAATTCAGGAATAGTAGATGTTTCTCATAGATACCCAAAGATGTATATTATTAGACCCCAATTCTTTTTACCAATCATTTCTCTTCTAAGAAATGCATCTATGGAAACTTTAAAATATAAATCACAAATTGATTTAATGAAAAGAGAGAATTACGATATTACTAATTTTGAAAGTACTCTTGAGCAATTTAAGAATGCAGTAGGGAAGAATGTATCTCTAGCACAAAATAGATTTAATGATGCAATTTCAGAAATTGAAAAATCAATAATTCATTTACAAAAAACTAAAGAAGCTTTAATTCTTTCGAAAAAGCACCTTCTTTCAGCTGACAGCAAATCTCAAGAATTAACGGTAAAAAAATTAACTAGAAATAATCCCACCATGAAGAAAAAGTTTGATGATTTAGACGATTTTGTCGATAAGGTTGCCTAAACTATAATCTTGAAATTAAAAATAGTTAAAAATATATTAAATTTGTAATTTAGAAATATAATATAAATATTTAATTCCAAGCAACGCAAATAATGACTGCCAACACCCCAATTTACACTATTGCCAAAGATCTTAATGTCGAAAGTAATAGAATACTATTAGCTTGCAAGAAACTTGGAATCTACGCAAAAGGTGCGACAAAAAGATTAAATGAAGAAGAATTAGAAAAAATTAAAAGTTATTTTGAAACAGGCAAAAATGTGTCAGATGAAGTGATCAATTTAAATAAAGTTAAAACTAAAAGTAGTTCTAAAAAAATTGTAGAAAAAGTAAAGATAAAATATTTTGCTAACAGACTTATTCGTAAATCTTAAATAAAAATAATTTTTTTTAATTACTTAAAGGAATAAGCCACAGAAGAAAAAAAAAATAAATTATCATAAGTAAAAATACTTAAGATGAGCATAAGCGAAATTTTAAATTCTCTTGAAAAATCCTGGGAAAGAGATGATATTCTTTTAAATATAAAGAAGGGGTTAGGGACAGATGAGATAGTTAATGAATTTCTTATGAAAAACGAAAGACGAATTAAAGAATTAAATTCTTTATTAAGACCAGAAGATCTTGAATTATTAAATCAAGTAGAAAAACTCTCAACTTGCGAATCTAAATTAATAAATGAGATTAAAAATTTAAATTACTTAGAAAATAATGAAAATCATCACATTATTAACAAAAAAAAGATTGTGACATCTAATAGAGTTTCTTTCAACAAAATTAGTTCATTCATGATTAATTGGAGTAACAAATTTGTAGTTATTGCTTTACTAACAATTTCAGCCATAGCTTTAGCAAAGCAAGCGTAGGCATAATTAGCTAAATTAACTTCATTGTAAGAGATGTAGTTTTGAGAACTAAACAAGAATATTTAATTAGATATAAAGATGGAAGTCTTTATTGCAAACTAGCTGATATTTGGATTGATCCAAGCAAGCCAGTAAAAAAGGCACTAATAACTCACGCTCATTTTGATCACTTTACATTTGGCTGTGAAGAATACATTTCTACTAAGGAAACTGCGATACTTCTTAAAGAAAGAATTGGAGAAAATATTGAAATTAAGACTTTTGAATATGGAGAAGAATTTAAGATAAATGGAATTAATATTTCTTTTCATCCATCTGGTCACATCCTTGGATCTAGTCAAATAAGGTTTATTTTTGCTGAAGAAAAATGGCTAATTTCAGGTGACTTTAAGCTTCAAAAAGATCAGACTTGCAAACAGTATGAAATAGTAAAAACTGATTATTTAATAAGCGAATGTACTTTTGGTTTGCCAATATTTAAGTGGGATGAATCAAGTAAAATAGCAAATGATATTTCAAAATGGATAACTAATTCACCAGAAAAAACTTCTTTACTTTTCTGCTATTCACTTGGAAAAGCTCAGAGATTGTTAAACGAAATTAGTCAAACAAATTTTAAAGGAAATATTTATTCACATGGCAGTATTCACAAAATGAACAATATTTATAGAGACCTTGGAATTGATATTAAAGATACTATAAAATTTGAAAGCAAAAAAAAGATAGATGAACTCAAAGGAAGTCTAATATTATTACCGCCATCTTTAAGTAAGGGTTCTTATTTAAAAAATTTCAAAAACATTCAAACAGCTTTCGCGAGTGGATGGATGTCAATAAGAGCTCTAAGAAAAAGATCAGGATATGATAAAGGATTCGCAATCTCTGATCATGCGGATTGGGATGGAATTCTAGAAGTAGTAAAAAAGTCTGAAGCAAAAAATGTATTTTTTCATCATGGAGATAGTGAAGTCTTAAGTAAATATTTAGTTGAAAAGGAATCAATAAATATCCTTTTATTCGGTAAATAAATATGAGCTTAAAAAAGTTTTCAGAATTATTTGGCGATCTAGATTCAATTAATAGTACAAATAATAAAATTGAAGTTTTAAAGAATTATTTTTTATCTAATGATCCAATAGATAATTCATGGGCAATATATTTACTAACTGGAAAAAGTAATAAGAGATTTATTAGTGGAAGATATTTAAAAAATCTTTTTTCTCAAATATATGAATATCCTCAATGGTTAATTGATACATGTTATTTAAAAGTTGGTGATTCTGCTGAGGTAATAACGTTATTACTTAAAAATAAAACTAATTCTAGAAAAAAGAAATTATCGAATATAAGTCTCAATGAATTACTAAGCGAAACAATACCTGCATTATCAGAACTGAATGAGGAGGAGAAAAATTTAGAAATTAAAAATCTTTGGGAAACATTACCTGAAGATAACCATCTAATTTTTAATAAAATTCTTACAGGAACTTTTAGAGTAGGAGTCTCTATCGGATTAATCACAAAATCAATATCAAAACTAATTAATATTGAGGAAGAGATTATTTCTCATAGGTTGATGGGTGATTTTAAACCTTCAATTGATTCATATGAATTTTTAATTAACAAGAATATCAATCTTCAAGAGTTAAATTCCAAACCATTTCCATTTCTTCTAGCAAATACTATTGAAGATAAAATCTTCAAAAATTCAATAAATGATTTTCAATTTGAATGGAAATACGACGGTATAAGGATGCAATTAATAAAAAGATCAGGCAATGTTTCGTTATGGACAAGAGGGCAAGAATTAGTAAATGAATCTTTCCCAGAATTAGTAGAGAAAATGTCCTATATAAAAGATGATTTTGTTCTTGATGGAGAATTATTAGTTTGGAATTTTAAAGAACAAATTGCCTTTGATTTTTCTTTACTTCAAAAAAGAATAAATAGAAAATCGCCTAATAGAACAATCCAAATGAAATATCCTATTATTTTTATTGCTTATGATCTTTTAGAGATTAATGAAAAAGATATAAGAGAAATTAAATTAGAAAATAGAAGAATTAAGTTAGAAAAATATTCTTCAAAATGGCAAATTAAAACTAAGAATAATATCTCTGATATTTTCAAAATATGTGATTTAATCTTTCCTAAAGATTGGCCTGAAGCTTTAACTTATAAAGAAAAATCTCGAGAAAATAATACTGAAGGATTAATAATTAAGAAAAAGAATTCTATATACTCCTCTGGTAGAAAGAAAGGTATTTGGTGGAAATATAAAGTTGATCCTATGCAACTGGATGCTGTTCTAATTTACGCTAAGGGCGGTAGCGGTAGAAGAGCTGGTCTTTATACAGATTACAGTTTTGCATTATGGAAAGATAAAGAATTAATTAAATTTGCAAGTGCATATTCTGGTTTAACGGATATTGAGATTAAAGAGCTAGATAAATGGATAAGAAAAAATACAATAGAAAAATTTGGTCCTGTTAGATCGTTAAAACCAGAAATGGTATTCGAAATATCTTTTGAGAAAATACAAATTTCTAAACGTCATAAGTCAGGCATAGCAGTACGATTTCCAAGAATAACAAAATGGAGAAAAGATAAAAAAATTAATGATGCAGATAGCCTAGAGAACGCTTATGAACTAATGAAAAAAATATCATGAAAAATATTACGAAAAATAATAAGCAAAATAAATTAATTTCTAAAATTAAACAGTTTTTCTCCACAAATGGATGGGCGCCACTACCCTATCAGGTCGAATCTTGGGAAGCATTTTTAAATGGAGAGAGTGGAATAATACAAGTTCCTACTGGATGTGGCAAAACTTATGCTGCATTAATGGGACCTTTATCAAAGATAGAAGATCCCAAAAATAATAAAAGTGTGAATATATTATTAATAACCCCTTTAAAAGCACTAAGTAGAGATTTAAAAAATTCCATACAATTAGCAGCTTTGCATTTTAATAAAGAAATCACTGTTGAAATTAGGAACGGCGATACAACCCCATATGAAAAGAAAAAGCAACTAGCTAAACCACCTAATATTCTTATTAGCACTCCAGAGTCTTTATCTCTTTTACTTTCTAATAAAAAATCTAATAATCTATTCAAGGATTTGTCATCAATAATTATTGATGAATGGCATGAATTGATGGGTAGTAAAAGAGGAAACCAGTGCGAGTTATCTTTAAGTTGGCTGAGAGGTAATATAAAAAATTTACAAATTTGGGCAATGTCTGCAACTATTGGAAATATTGAAGAAGCAGCAAGAGCAATAGTTGGGATGAGTGCTATTAAACCCAAAATTATAAGTACAAATATTCAAAAAGAGATCGAAATTATAAGTGTTTTACCAGAGGAGGAAACTACCTTTCCATGGAGTGGGCATCTTGGGATTAGAAGTCATTCTTCACTATTAAAAATCCTAGATAAAAATAAAAGCACCTTATTATTCACCAATACGAGAAATCAAGCTGAAAGATGGTATCAATGTCTTAAATTTTTTCTCCCAGAGATGGAAGACAAAATTGCACTTCATCACGGCTCCCTGGATAAAGAAGATAGAAAAAGAGTTGAAGAAGGGGTTAAAGACGGATTAATAAAATGGGTAGTCTGCACCAGCTCGTTAGATTTAGGAGTTGACTTCCAACCAGTAGATCAAATAGTTCAAATTGGTAGTGCAAAGAATTTAGCTAGACTTATCCAAAGAGCGGGAAGAAGTGCTCATAGACCAGGTGGAAAATCAAAAATAATTTTTATGCCTACTAATTCTTTAGAGTTATTAGAGATTAGTGCAATGAGAAGAATAATAAAAAGTGGTATATCTGAGGAAATTAGACTTCCTGAATTATCTTATGATGTGCTTCTACAACATCTTATAAGTTTGGCATGTGGAAATGGCTTTGATCCAAAAATTGAAAAAGAAAGAATTAAAAATTGCTGGAGTTATAGAAGCTTAAAAGATCAAGACTGGAATTGGTGTCTTGACTTTTTAGAATATGGAGGAAATTGTCTTAAAGCATACCCAAAATATAAAAAGATAGTTAAAGAAGAATCAGAAAATAATAATGAAAATTTTAAATATTTTGTCAAAGACAAGTCTTTAATAAGAATCCATAAGTTCAATATTGGAACAATAACAAGTGACAAATTTGTGAATGTTAAATATATAAAAGGTAAATCCTTAGGTAATTTAGAGGAGAATTTTGCTTCAAAATTAAATCCTGGAGATACCTTTTACTTTGCTGGCAAAATGCTTCAATTTGTGAGAATAAGAGATATGATTTTATATGTTAAAAAATCAACAAAAAAAAGTTCTCTAATTCCTGCATGGGTTGGAGGTCAAATGGCAATTTCTGATCTGCTTTGCGAAAGTTTGAGAAAAGAAATAGATATATGCAATAAATTAGAAAATCATGAAGACTTAAATCTTGAACTAAATTCATTACGCCCAATATTGAAGAAACAAAAGGGTCTTTCAAATATTCCTAGGATAGATGAATTCCTTATAGAGATATATAAAACCAAGGATTTATCAAATCTTTTTGTTTTTACACTTGATGGCAAATTTGTAAATGAAGGAATTGCATTTCTATGGGCTTTAAGATTGGCAAAATTAAAACAATCTACATTTAGTATTACTGCTAATGATTTTGGATTCAGCTTAACCACCGCAGAAGATTATGATTTTTCCGTAATAAAAAAGGAAGCTGATTACTTTTTGGATAATAAAAAAATAGAAGAAGATCTAGAAAATGCAATTAATTTTTCAGAATTAACAAAACGTAGATTTAAAAATATTGCCCAAATAAGTGGACTTATAAATCAAAATAATCCAACCAAAACAAAAACTTCCTTTCAACTTCAAATAAGTTCAAGTCTTTTCTACGATGTATTTACTAAATATGAAGATGGCCATCTTTTGATAAAACAATCGCATCAAGAAGTTAAAGAATATCAATTAGAAAATAAAAGAATATCTAGATCATTAGAAAGATTAAAAAATTCAAAAATGCTGTTAAATGAGATAAAAACACCAACTCCTTTTGCTTTCCCTTTATTAGTTGAAAGACTTAAAAATACTTTAAGCAATGAACCAATTGAAAAAAGAGTAGAAAAACTTATAAAAAAATATAGTGATTAAATGAAAAAAAGTTCTTTTAAATTTTATTGGGAAGATACATTGTTAGAGATGCTTCCTTCAAGAGCGTTATTTCTACCGGAAACAAAAGAATTGTTAATATGCGATATTCATCTTGGGAAAGCTGAATATTTTCAGCAAAATGGAATCCCTCTTACTAATAATTCAGATAAAAACAATTTTGCAAGAATAAAAAAACTAGTAGAAAAATACAGTCCTGAAAAGTTAATAATTTTGGGAGATTTATTCCACAGTAAATATTCAATTGATAAAACTTTGCAAAAAAAAGTTGAGGATCTTCCTAAACTACTAGAAACTAATATTGAACTCGTCTTAGGAAATCACGATGTAGGGTGTGATATTAAAAATATAAAAATTTTTGATTTTATAAAAACTAAAAATATTACTTTTAGCCATGAGCCAATTAATTTAAAAAACAATAAAACCTTGAATATTTGTGGACATTATCATCCAAAAATCTATTTAAAAAGCAATGGAGATAAATTATCTTTTAGATGTTTTGCAATGGATAAGAATAAAAATACTTTATTTTTACCAGCATTTGGAGACTTAACAGGAGGATATCCCTGCAAAAAGTCATTTAAAAAATGGGCAATTGTTTCCGAAGAAGAAATTATCGAAATAAAATCCCAATAAAACCCTATTAAAGTGAATTAAATTTTTCATTTTCATATACCAATTTATACTTCAAAGTCTCCTTTAGATTTTTTTTCAATTAGGTTAACCATCTTATCTATTTTCTTACAAATAAAATGGATAACTAATAATTTATATATCTAATTACCCTTCCTAAAGCAAACAATCCACGTTATAAAAAAAATAAACACATTTTTTAGAAATGAAAAAATTAAAAGGTTTGATTTTATTTCCATTTCTTCTTATTTCATTTGGGACAAACGCAAATGAGAATTTTTCTGTAGAGATAGAGGCAGTTACTCTTGTAATGGAACAATATAAAGAAGATGCTGAATCTAATATTGAACTAGATGGAAAGGATACAAAGTCAAGTTACATGGCTCTTAAACAAGACGAATGTAATGCAACTGTTGAAGTAACTGAAAAAACTGGCCTAGAGATTTTAAATACTGAATTTTTTGATGTAGATGTCTGCAAGAAAGAAATTCATAAAGTAATCAACTAAATATGCCTGCTATTAAAATCTAATACACCAAATAATTTAAAGAGGTCTTTTACTTAAAGAAGGTGAGACCTCGAGACCTAACAGAAAACTTTGGAACGGGTTCTGCATACCCAATTAGTAACTACAAAGAAGTTGCAGAGATGTAATAAAAATTACAAAACCTAAACTTAATTTCTTTAAATAATTATTTCTTTTTTGATAGGGTTTGGGATTCTTTCCTAGACATTAAAGCTTCTATTTGAGCAAGGACTTTTTGAAGTTCATCCGTTTTTGTCAGAGATGCTTCTGCCACTTCTCTCAATTTTTCTAACTGTTCTTTAGTTTTATCCATAAAAATAAATTAGAAATTAACCACCTTGTAAAGTGGTTTTAATACAGATTTTTTACTCTCACACAAACTCATATTCTCTCTTTTTTTAATAAAGTCAAATAAATTTCCTTTTATTATTGTTTTATGAGGACTTCCAATTAATTCTTTGTTTATTATTAAAACCATAGGATTTACCTTAATAAAAATACTTTTAAATTATGAAGTAAATACAGGCAAGCCAAGTGTTGCAGTTGTAATAAGAGCACCTGCAAAAATCAAGAAAGGTAGAAAGGGATAGTTTTTCAAAGATAAACTTGCTAATTCGAAATTACTATATAGGTATTTATACTTTTTGTCTACCCCCTTTACTAACTTAAAGGTAAAAATCCTACATCAACCAAATTTACCAGATATGTATTCCTGAGTGGTTTTTTCTTTTGGAGAGTTAAAAATTTTCTTTGTCGAATTAAATTCCGCAAGATAACCAACCTTTCCTCCATCACCATCTTCATATTCAATAGCATTAAAAAATGCAGTCATATCACTAACTCTTAATGCCTGCTGCATGTTATGAGTAACGATTATTATCGTATAATTTTTCTTAAGTTCGTGCATCGTCTCTTCTATTTTCAGAGTAGAAATTGGATCTAAAGCTGAGCATGGCTCATCCATTAAAATAATTTCAGGCTCAATTGCGATGGCACGAGCAATACATAATCTTTGTTGTTGTCCACCAGATAAAGAGTAACCACTATCGTTTAATTTATCCTTACATTCGTCCCATAATGCAGCCTTTCTTAGAGAACTTTCGACTAATTCATCCATATCTCCCGTAAAGCCATTAATTCTTGCCCCAAATGCAATATTTTCATAGATAGATTTAGGAAAAGGATTAGGTTGTTGAAAGACCATCCCAATTCTTCTTCTCACTTCAACTGGATCTACTCTTTTATCGTAAATATTAGTTCCATCAAAGAGGACAGTTCCTTTTAACGAACAATTAGGAATCAAATCGTTCATTCTATTTAATGATCTAAGAACAGTTGATTTACCACAACCTGATGGTCCAATAAGAGAGGTTATATTTCCTTTTTTAAAACTACAAAAAACATTTCTTACTGCTTCAAAAGTTCCATAGCTAATAGAGACATTCTCAAGAGATAAAATGATATTCTTTGGTGTTTTTTTATTAGTTCTAATCATTTATACTCTCTTAGTTTTCTCAGTAAAAGCGGCTAATATCCTTGAAAATATATTTACTGATAGTATCGATAAAACAAGAATAAAGGAAGCTGCCCAGGCTAATTTATTCTGTGCATCATAAGGTTCAAGAGCAAAGTTGTATATCAATACAGCCAAAGAACCCATCTCATAAAATAAGTCTCCAAAGCCTGTTATGTAGTAGTAAGAGAATAAAGCCGTAAATATCAAAGGTGCTGTTTCACCTGCAGCTCTTGCTATTCCAAGTACAACGCCAGTAGCAATAGATCTAAATGCAGATGGCAAAGTTACTTTCAATATGGTTGTATACATACTTGCTCCAACACCAAGAGACGCATATCTTAATTCATTAGGAACCAACTTTAAACCTTCGTCAGTGGTCTTAATCACAGTAGGCAACATCAATATTGAAAGTGCTATACCTCCGGCCAAGCCACTATACATACTTCCAAATAAGATCTTTGTTGAAACAATTAAGGCATAAATAAATACACCGGCAATAATTGAAGGGACTCCAGCTAAAACATTTACCCCGAATCTGATAAATCTTGAAAAAACACCGTCTTTAGAATATTCTGCAAGATATATTCCACCTCCAACGCCTACTGGTATGGCGATAATTGAAGCAATGGTAGTAATTATTAATGTCCCTATTAATGCAGGATTAATACCTCCTGCATCTAAATCATCTCCAGGAGGATTTGGTTCTAAAGTAAATAGTTCTGGTGTGATTTGAGATCCACCTTTGATAAGAATATAAGTTACCAAAAAAATCAAGGGAAGTATTGCAATCAATGCACAAATTATTGATAAAGAAGTAAATAATTTATCACCTATATTTCTGGATAATCCTTTGTGGTAATAAAGTGAATTCATAATTATCTAATATTTGAGACTAAATTTCTTAACTAGCAACTGCGCAAAGATATTGACCACTAAAGATAGGATCATCAGTACAAAAGCCGCATAAAACAGTGATGAAACCTGGCTTCCATCAGCTTCACCGAACTGGTTTGCGAGCATGGAGGAAATGGTATATCCAGGAGATAATAGAGACCAACTAAATGCATTGGAATTACCAATAATCATGGTTACAGCCATTGTTTCTCCCATTGCCCTACCTAAAGCCAATAGAACACCTGCCATAATTCCTGATAATGCTGCCGGCAAAATTACTGAAAATATTGTTTTCCATCTACTTGCTCCAATACCATAAGCTGCATTTCTTAGCTTTTTCGGAACCTGGTTAAGAGAATCTCTAGCAATGGAAGTCACTATTGGCAAAAGCATTACTACTAAGATCAATATTGCTAACAAAGAATTCCTACCTGTAGGTTCTGTACTGAATAAAGGTATCCAACCAAAGAAATTATGTAAAAATACAAAAAAGGCTCTAAAAAAAGGTTCCATTACAAATATTGCCCAAAGTCCCAATACAACTGATGGAACTGCTGCTAATAATTCAACAAAAGAACCTATTATTTCTCTAAAAACTTTAGGTACAAAGTCCTCGGTAATAAATATTGCAGTTCCAACGCCCAAAGGGATAGTTATTAATAACGAAAGGAATGAAGTAACCAATGTGCCATATATTGCAGTAAAAGCTCCGTATTCATCTTTTACTGGATTCCATTCAGAGGTTACGAGAAACTTCAATCCATACCTTGAAAAGGATTCGAATGACTGAAAAAAGACTACTAAAATAATTCCTAAAAGTATCATTGCTACGAAACTAGACAAGACTAGTGCAGTATTTTTGAAGATAATATCAATATTTTTTTCGATACCGAATCTTTTACGATTCTTGAAAAGAGTTAATTTCTCTTCCATTAAAAAAAGAATATCTCTATAAATCTACTACTAAATGCTGTAAAAGACTTTAAGAGTGGTTAAAGGGATAAAAAAGTCATGATAATTTGACATGTATTGAAAAATTTATCTACCTATTTTTTGAACGGAATAATGCCCCAGCTCCACTCAATCTTTTTGATGCCATCGCAGGTGGAGAAAGTATTAATGAAATTGCAGAAGAGAAAATGAGGATATTTTTGAAAATGCCCAATATGTAATGAGAACTAAGTTTGTTAAATATAAAGAAAATTTACAGACTTTAAGAAATATAAAAATTGAAAGATTTATGTATCAAATTATTTTGATATCTTTATTTTAATAGCTCTACTGCTACAACAAGATTTCCTAATAAACCATTCAAAATATTTAGCTGTTCTTTACTACCAAATGCTATTAATACTTGACCTGGCTGAAGTATAAAATTACCTCCAGGATTAGTAAACAACTTTTCATTTTCTTTAATGGCTAAAATTTTAGCCCCACTCTTTTTACCTATTCCAAGTTCAGAAAGTGATCTTTTCTCCGCTGTTTCAAAAAGACTAATATCATTACTTAATTCAAATTCTTCAATTTCGCATTCACTTCCAGCGAGAAGATCTAGAAAGTCAATGGCGATTGGTCTCAGAGCCATTGATGCCATTGCTCTTCCAGCTGCTATGTAAGGACTAACAACTATACTTGCCCCAGCTAATCTCAACTTACTTGCAGCTTCTTCCGTTCCAGCTCTAGCTATTACTCTTATAGAACTTCTTATACCTTTAGCACTTAGAACTACATATAAATTTGCAGCATCATTGGGTAAGGTAACAACCAAACTTTTGCATTTTTCTAATCCTGCAAGTTTTAGGGTCTCATCAAGAGTTGCATCAGCACAAAGTACTTCTAAACCATTGTCTTCAGCAATCTTTTTTCTATCTTCGTCACTCTCAACAACGATAATTGGAATATTTTGCGTTTTTATTTGGTTGGATATTTCCTGACCTACTCTCCCATATCCGCACAAAATCACATGATTTTCCATTTTTCTAAGAATTCTTTTAAAACGTAATTCGTTTACTCTTTGAAAATAGCCGGATTCGAATAATCTAACAGCTTTTTGAAAGGTAAATTGAATAAATATCAATCCGCCAACGATTACTAAAACAGTTACAATCCTGCCTTCAGGGCTTAAAGGTTGAACTTCTCCAAAACCAATAGTGGTTATTGTGATCAGAACCATCCATAAGCAATCACTCCATTCCCATCCCTCTGTTATTCGATAGCCAATTGCACCTAAAAAAAACAGAAAGAATAAAGAATAAATAAGACCAAACCAAGGTCTTAAATAGTCTTTAATAAAATAGAACTCAAATAATCTAAGCTTCATATACCTTATTATCGTAAACTATTCAAAAATTTCAAAAAAATTTTCTATTATGTTCCTAAAACTATTTATTTGTTTTGGTGAAATATATATTAAGCAGGATAATAATATTTTTTTTCATAGCTGTTTGCATTAAACAAATGATTACCGTCTCAGGTCTTATTTAATGCTTCTTTAAAAATTAATTCAAGGTTTTACTTGTACTGATTCAATGAGAAAATCAGAAGCTGCTTTTAACCAATCAGCGACTGTAAGACGAAGATCAGGTTGAGAATATACAAGCGCGACAATAATTCCAACTAAAATTATCTTTACCATGGTATTTCAAATATTCTTATGAATTAAAGCACACCTATTTAGTAAAAAGAACCTTAGTTTATAAAAAATAGATTAATTAAAATTTCTCTAATTGATTAAATAAGTATTCTACTCTTCTTAAATTAACGCCTAAATCTGATTGACCTAATCTTGCTGCAGATCTTATTTGGATTATTCCTTTAGATCTATCTACATAACTTCTTACATCGAGCTTTAAAATTTCAAGATCATCAGGGAATCTAAAAATCAAGCTTCTACAAACACCTCTCCAATAACTTCTACCACTTTCAATAACTTCTGTACGAGGTAAACCTTCTGCCAGAGAAACAAGTTGAATAAACTTTTGATCAACATTTATTAGTTTCTTTTCTACTAAGACACTATTTAGTGGATTAGTTATTGGAGCAAGACCTTGGATTGAAGAAACCATATTTTTTTAAAACAATATAGATGTTCTAACCGATTTCATACACAAAGTGAGAGAAAAAAGTAAAGAATTTCCCCATAAATTTGATCTATTTTTAAAGATTCCTTATTTTGTGATCAAAATTCTAAAATTTAAGATTTTTTATTGTTTTTTTTGATAGAGATGGTTGCCTATTATGTTTACTAATTAATTTCCTAACCCATAAAAAAACTCCCACAAACAAAAATATTTCAACAATAATTCCAACCTTTATTAAACTCATTTTTTATCCTTATTTTTCTTGTTGGTACCCTCTATGTATGGCACAAGAATATTTAATAACCACTTTTTAAATGAACTTAAAGGTTTCATAATCTATTTACTTGCCTTTTCTCCACAAACTCCTCCCTTTAATGAGATCCTCTATATTTGGCCAAGCTGCTATTAATTCCTTAAGTGCTTTTCTATTAGGAGTATAAAAAACACAAGACAATGCACTAATTACATAAAGTATGAACCACAACTTACTTTCTGAATAAGCTAAAAACAAAGAGAAAAGAAAACTTCCAATAAAGAAAAAGAAAAATGACCTATTTAATATTTCTAATGGAGTTCTTTTAAGTCTGTAAAATTTAATCTTTTTTTTACTATCTTCTTCAATATCTTTCTGAAATTTACTTTCATACGAATTAATTATTTCTTCTTCTAGAACTTTTTCATACTCTAAATTATCAATTGGATCGTTTTGATCCTTTTTATTTATCATTGGTATCTATACATTAAAAATATGTTAACTAATTAATGGTATTTTAAAAAGTATCAAATTTTAACTATTAACTGGAGCTATACGAACAGATCATGATTTTGAAAATACTTCAAGATTGTCCTATTTATATAAGATAAATTAGTCAAAATATTTTTTTTAATTTTCCCAAATCTTTCGGTCATTTAAAGCAAACACTTCTATAAACTTCATAGCATTAATTAAATTGCGAGGCAATATCTAAATCTAGAGTTAAAATAGTTTAGAGATTTTAATAATAATCTATATGCAAAGGTATTTGATTTCCTACGAATTTACAGATGGAGAGGATCAAGAAGAAGGGGCAGAAATGCTAATTAATTGGTACGAATCAGGTGGTCCCCAAAACAGACCTGAAAACTATGAGGTTCATTCTTGGATTTTTATGGTTCAAAATGGGATTGGACATTCTGTAGTGAGTGCAGATTCTCTTGAGACAATTTGGAAGCAATGGCATCCCTGGAGAAGGTTAATGGATATAAGTATTCAGCCTTGTATGGATCTTGATGAGACAGTGGGATTATTTAAAAAGCAAAAAATGAATACACGGATAGTCTAAAAGTATTTCTAACTTCCAAATTTAAATTTTTTTTTAGTAGCACTTAATACTACATATATATTTTACTGCGTTAAAAAGGGTAAGATTTATTTTCCATGATGAATGATTCTTATCACATTTACTTCAAAGGAGAAATTCTTTTCAAGAATTTAAGTAAAGATGAATTTGAATTTGTTTGGGCAAAACTCTATACATCTTATATAAATGCCCTAAATAAAGAGCTAACCTACGAATTAATTAGCGACAACAATATTTTGGAGCCGGCCTTTAACCTTGAGCCATCTTACTAAATCAATAACTTAACCCTAGATCATGAATAAAACAAGAAAAGCCGTTTCTCTTTTATTTTGAGGTAGTCTTTCTCTTCTTTAGTTATATCCAAAGCAATTTTATTTGCCTCAATTTCAACATTAGAACTATAAGTTTCAAAGTTTTCCTCCCTTTTGAAAAGGGCAACAATGCCAATATCTGTTATGAACCAAATAAAATGATCAGTTTCTCCAATTGGCTCCTCTTTTAAAGAGTCAATAATCAAATCACTTGTCGAATCCATTTAATTGATCTGAGAGGGATTTTAATTGCCCCCATTGCAATACCTTACGGCCTCAGAATTGGTACCACCATCTTCAATTATTTCTGAAACACATTTATTAAAAAGTTTAGATTCCTTTTTTATTGAACAGAATCCAAAGGCGATTGCAGCTAAAGCTACTGCCGATACGAAACTAGAGCCAAGCTGTATAAAACCATAAGCAAACATAATGTTTTTCTTTCCAGAACATTTTTTTGAATCCTTTTTTTCTTCTGTCATTTTAAATATTAAACTCATACAAACCTATTAGATTAATCTTGCGTTTGGGAAGTGTTGCCATAGAGAAAACCGAATCAAGACTTAATTTAAACAGATGAGACAAATTTTCAAAAATTCAAGTTTCCTTTTATTTTTCTTAACTTTATTTGTCAATTTAATACATCATTCAAAAATAAATTATTTAATTTGTTCTCAACAATAGTTTTTAGAAAAAATCATTTTTATAAATTTAAAAGTAATGATCCCACAGTTAAGACAATAGATTATGGTGCATCTTAAACTATATTTAAACTTTTCTTGATGAAGTATTAATACTTAAAAAATATTCCAGAAAAGCTTGTTTTGATCATGCTCCCCGAGAGTTATCCACTTTTTTAGTATTTTTCAACAGGTTTTTCCACAGCATGTTGATTAAATAAAATTTTCTATGTGCAAAATAAAATATTTTCTGTTTTTAAAAAAATATATCCACATTTTGTTTTGCTGGTCAGTAGGATTTTAAGGCAATTTTCAAGAATTGTTTTTTAAAATTATGAATATCAGCAAAATTAAAAAAAATCCGACTACTGAAATCAAAGAAAAACTTAAAAAATCAAAGTTTGATTTACTTACTAACGAAAATGATT
The DNA here is from genome assembly GCA_003281485.1 of Prochlorococcus sp. AG-347-J20. Lineage (GTDB taxonomy): Bacteria > Cyanobacteriota > Cyanobacteriia > PCC-6307 > Cyanobiaceae > Prochlorococcus_A. The sequence continues at coordinate 52,835 of QCBW01000007.1, forward strand.
TTTTAGTTAAAAGTCTAAAAAAAGCTGGTTAGTCTTGGTTGACTGAAATTATATTTTTTCAAAAATCCTTAATATAAACTCATTCCGCTAAGTACAACAGTTAACCAATTTTTGAATATTTAAATTAGTTCAGTAAATATAAATTTTCTATTAAAAACAAAAAATGGTACTCGTACAGTAAACATTTGAAAATAATATCCGTTATATTAATTTAATCTCACTATGAGATCAGATTAGAAATATAAATGGTAAATTCTAGAGCTTATTTAATTATTTATTGCTTCTTTTACCTATATTTGATAACTATCCTCAGTTAAAAGATGAATATCCAAGAACTTAAAGTCAACTATAAAAAGCTTTTAAATAAAGCTGCCAAGGCAAACGGTCGAAAAGAAACTGTTTCTTACTTAAATCGTGCTGCTAAAATTAAATCAAAAATCTATTCAAAAACTAAAGTAAATTGCTTTAGATGTAATGGAGCAGGTTTCCTAAGAATTTCTTTAGATGAGACTAAGACATGTCTATCTTGTTATGGGAAGGGTTTTTTGATTAAAGAAATTCAGCAGGTTTAAAAAATTTGATAGTTCATGAAAAATCTCATACAAGCTCATAAAAAATTAATTAAAACAGTGAAAGAACAAATGGGATTTTCTGATTATGGTATGTACTGGTTAGCTTTCCTTGAAGGGGGTCTAACTATATGGCTGTTGGATAGAATATTTTTCCACTGGTTAAAGTTTTAATTTTTATTTAGTTCAAAAAAATTATTAAGGTATAAAATTAATTAATTTATCGAAAACATTTAAAAACTTGTAGCATAGTAAAAAACAAATATGCAATTACTCGGATTAATCCTTCTTCTTGCTAGTAGCTGGTATTTATGGAAATTAACATCAAACTTTCTTGATGAACCAACAAAAAAAGAACTGACTAATAGTTTAAATAACCTCAAAAATAAATTCTCTGAGGGGAAACAAAACTTCTCTAAAGCAAAATTAAGCGAAGCTTGGGAAAAATACAAGGAAGAAGGTGGAGCCTTATCCAATAAAGAAAAAAGCTAGTGGACTTTTTTATTATTACAAGTCTTTCTAAAGATATTTCTAAAATTGATCTTATTGGTATTTTAATTGGTCATTTAATTTTTGGTGTTGCATTGACACAGCTTTTAGATTGGACGTGGTTAAAAAAACTTATGAGTGAAGAAGATAAAACAAGGATGCTTAAAAGTTATACATGGAAAGACTTATTAGTAGATGGAGCAATTGTTACGGTAGTTCTAGGATTAATCTTTTTGATAATTAGTATTTTTCTATAAATGAACGTAACTTACATCCTTTTAGTTTTTTTAATGATATCAATTGTGATTTTCACTCAAGTAATCAATTCCTCCGATAATTCAAAATAAATGACAGAAGTAACTAGCAACTCCTCAACAGGTTGGTACTTAATCGCTTTGGTAAGCACTTTATCTTTTTTAGCCTTAATTTACTTTGGCCAAAAAAGATAGAGTAAATTCTGAAAAACTATTTTAAATTCATAAAAAAAAGCCCTGCAACTACTTGAGATGCAGAGCTTTTGATTATTAAATGATTGATTTATATAAATCTATTGATGATGAAACCTTTTTTCTTAATTAAAGAAAAAGAGACCGATGAATGTGATGAAGATACTGAATTCACGGTCCCTTTGATAACCGCATTTTTCGGTAGATACGACAATGAATCACCTCCTTTACTAATGTTTTTCTAAAGATAACTAAAAGAAATAAACAAGGAAGGGAATTCGTTAAAAATTTAAAAGTTTTTTAACAAATTAACGATATAAATCTCTTAAAAATAAAAATATAGATTTTACCAAGGCAAAACTTCTCCGTTAGCATGCCAAAACGTACCCGAGTTATTTTTATTTAAAGAATCTATACGCTTTAAAATGCCATTTGCTGATTCTTCAGGACTAATTCCATTTCTTGTAAAGCCAGTCATTCTTGTACTCACTAAACCAGGATGCAAAATAGCTACATAAATATCTTCTCTTGATAAATCTATAGAAAGTGATTTTGCTGCCATGGACAAAGCGACCTTAGACATCCTGTATCCATAAGAACTTCCAGATGTATTATCTTCAATAGATCCCATTCTACTTGTGATAAAAGCAACTTTAGAAGATCTTTTTAAAAGATGTTTAAGTGATTGAGTCATACATATTGGGCTCAATGCATTGACTTCAAATTGCCGCAAAATACTTTTTTTATCTAAGTTTTCGAAAGAATTAAATTCATAAATTCCTGCATTTTGAATTAAGCAATCTAAATTAACTCCTGATAGTTTTTTACACAAATTTATAATCGACTCATCTGAAGAAATTTCTATATTCTCTTCAATTCTCACTCCTAAATCTCTAAGTTCTTTTGAAGCTTTCCTACACGTTGCAATTACATTATCTCCCCTCTTATGAATTTGCCTACATAGTTCTAATCCAATACCCCTATTTGATCCTGTAATAAGATAAGTCGACATCTCTAAACCAAAAAACAAAATATTAATCTCAATCCAAATATAAAAGAAAACGAACTAGAAAAAGAAAAAATTTATAAAATTCCTTATTAGATTTTTTAAAGGTTATGATGGATTATGAAATTTAAAAGATTTTATAAAAGAAAGCAAAGATATTTTTATCATCAAAATTTAACATATGGAAAATTTCAATCAAGAATTTATACAAGAGGTTATTAGGTTAACGTGGAGAAATCCTGCTTTCATGGCTATAGCTATCGCGTTAGTTTGGCTTATCCCACAATTATTTATCAGAAAAATAATGGCAAAAAAATATGAAATAAGAAAAATAGAAATTCAGAAAAATAAAATTCAGAAGCTTTACCCAACTAATCCTCCTAAATAAGATTTTATTTATAAGATGATCTCATGAATCAAAAACAAATACTTTTTGCATCTAAGTAAAATATGACCTACAAAATAATTAGAATTGATGGGAAAGATGACGAATTAACAGCTCAAAGTTTTGATAAGTATTCAGATGCGTACGATTTGTTAGAGGAACTATATGGAGATATATGTTGTTCAGATGCTGATTATGGAGACATAACCTATTACGATATTGTAGAAAATAATTTAAAAAATATTAATGGAGAATAAAAAATGGGCCCCCTCCCAAGAAGAAAATTTAGGGGTAATAACGAGTGTATATGAATTCATTAAAGAAGAACTTTCAGAACTTCAAAAAGAAACTGGATGTCCCGATTCATTTATTTATGATTTTATTGGCAAGATTCAGAATGAATGGCATCCTGAATCTTGCCACTCCATAGTTAGAAATAAAAAGAGGAAAAATTAGAAAATATTAAATCTTCAACTCAAATTTATAAAACTTCTTTAATATAATTTGAATTTAAAATTATTAAAGCATGATTATTAGAATACTTGGTATTGTACTTATCCTTGGTACGATTGCATATTATGGTTTAGTTTTAACTGGGAAAAGCAACCTTTAGTTTTTTAATTTTTTAATTTCTCATGAAATGGCCTCCCACTCTTTGTTGGACAGCACCAAAAACTATTAATGGTAATAGGCATTTTCAAGTTAAAGCTTATGGTGGCAAAAATGCAGATAGATGGGTTGATATTTTTCCTACCAAAAATAAAAAAGATATTAAAAGGATCCCATGGGCAAAACTAAAATCAGAATGGACTTCTGGCTGGTTAAGGTTCCCAAAAGATAAAGATTAATTTGTCTATGTAAACAAATATTATTAACCAGAAAACTGTAAAAAATAATACCTAATGCAAAAAAAATAACTTCTAAAATTTTTGAAAAGCTATTTAATATGAAGCCAGAACCGAAGAAAAAACTCCCTAATAAAAAGGTTATAAGTTCAGCAAAATTTGAGGCTAAAGAACAATTCACAAAATCTGCATTAGAAAATTTAAAAACAGAAAATGAAAGACTTGTTAATTCTCTAAAAAAATCTGGGGAAATTAAAGAATCAAAAAGAAAATAGACTTACAGTATTAAAAAAATTCTATTATCATATAAATTTAAAGACTGAGAAATGTTTGAAAAAATCTCTCTAGCAAATTCTCATTTACCTCAACTTATTGGTTTCGTACTCATGTCTATTGGTTATACATTAGGTAATAAATTTTATCTCCCGGAAATCAATGAAAAGTAATAATTTTAGTTATTAAAATATCAAAAATAACATTAAAAATATATTCCTTTGAAAAACTTTCAATACTCTAACTAATTTAGATAAATAAGATTTTAAAGTTAATTTTATAATTCAATTTAGGCTTCTTTTTAGATATTTTTAATACATAACTGTAACATTACTGTTATTTTTTTATATGAAATCCAAAGAAAAAGTAAGGATTCATACTAATTATTTTTAAAATATGTTACATTCTTTAATAATTCAAGTTAAAATTTCCTCTGTTAATAAAGCAGAAGCAAGGGAATGCTTAATACATAGAAATGTCATTTATTCTTTGACTTACTTATTGATCACATATGAAATATAAAAATGGATGCCCTTACTAGTTTTATAGTTGTTATCATCGCAATTACAATTCAATTCTCTCTTTACGCCATCAAAAGGTTGCAGGAACCTTTAGAACCAAATTATTTGTTAGATAAAAATTCGAAAAAAATTAAAAACTATATGGGTAAATTTTGGAAAAATGCCGAAATAACAAATGGGAGATTAGCTATGATTGGTTTTCTAGCTTTAATATTAAACTACGGCTTTTTTGGATGGATAATTCCAGGTTTTATTTAAACATTTATTATATTGAAGAAAAATAAATTTCTCATTCAAAACAAACTCTCCTTTTAAAAAAATTATTTTTAATATAAATAAAAAAGGCAATTGAGTAAATCAGATTTTGATAAAGATGGATTAGACAGCTATGGAGTACATTGGCTTCAATATGCTGCTTTTGTTGTCTCTGGTTTTGCTATATTTACGACCTGGGCATTTTTTTATGATGAAAGATTCCATAATTTTGTAATGAATATTTTTAGGGTTATAAATTGCAGTGGATTCAACTGTAATGGAGCATTTTAGAATTCCATGGCTAATCCAGATCAGAAAACAATATTCATTGATAATGCTTATGAGGAAATAAAAAATATTTGTATAAATCTTCAAAAAGATACTAATGCTTCGAATTTAGAAATTAAAAGTTTACTAAAACTAATTATTAATGAATGGGAAGAAAAGCAAGAACAAAAAACTAGTTTTGGATTCAGGTAAAGTTGCCCTATATTAAGAACTTTTTGTATCCTCAAATAAATTAAAAGATTAGATTACTAACTTTATAAATTTAATATCCCTAATTTCAAATTTTTTAGAAAGAAATTAAAAAAGGAATGAATCTCAAATAGAAAATTCACTCCGGATTTAGCATTAGTTTTGTCTAGATTTAAATTTTATAATCTAACTTCTCTGGTGGACTGTCAATCATTAGATCCCTCCGATTCAACAAATTAAACTTAAGCCTTATCTATAAAGTAAGTAAATCAGTAAAAATGCTGATTTATTTTATTTCTAAAATGTTTGAATTAAAGAAGCCAATTCTGGGCCATCTAATAAAAGTGCAAAAAATGTAAGCACAACTATTAGAAATATAGAAAAGTAAAATTGCATCATAAATAACAAGTTAAGCAAAAAGATTTTTTCAAGTTGTATAAAATAATGCTTTGTTTACATAATTAAATATCTCTATCTAGAAATGTTTGATTAGAGAATAATTAAGATAATTCAGGAGAAAATATAGTCCTATTTTTTTGCCAATAATCACAACCTTTAAGTAAATGGTCACCCTGTGGTATTCGTTTTTCATATCGTGGACAGATCAAGACAGTAGCAAAAGTTTCTGTAGTGCTGTAGCGAAAGTGATTGCAAGTAATGCAAACCTTTGTACGTTTTCGTTTTAGGATAGGTTCTTTTAGATGTTCCCATTTTGACGGATTTACCATAATCATGATCACTGGAATTTACTGGTAACAATTTGCCAACCTCCTGAAATCAATTCATTCCATGTCTCACAAGCACACTCAGTAGAATGAACTCTTGAATTTTTAAGTTGCGCTGGTTCACCTAATTCATTTGCATAGAAAAGGTGAGTATATACTTTTAAGTTATTAGATATTGGATTCCTATAATTCTCAAAAGAAATTAATAAACCACTTTTTTGGTTAAACAACCAGCCAGTTGGGGGGTCAATAAAGCTGCCATTATAAAAATTAGTCCGAACATAAGCGACTCCCGATGTCATAAAGATAATACAGTTGTACTAATAATATAAATGTACTACCTTTCAAAGTCAAGTATCCTTCCTCGTAATTATTTAAATACGAAAATTACTTTACAAAAATAACCAGCCGTAAACTTCTAATTTGGTAATAGTGTATACAAGTAACCCCTTCAAAAGGAAAATATCATTAAATAGTAAATCAGCAAAATAAAATTATGTATCGAAATCCCTTCTATTTAGGATGGAATAAAGGTTGGTCTTTCCTATTTTTTTTAGAGGGTGGCATTGCAAAAATTGAAGCAAAAGGTTTTGGTATATCTATTACAACAAAAGTTGAGGAAGGAGAATCACCCTTAGAATCTGCAGATAGATTAGTCTTGAAAGAGCAAAGGATTAGAAAATCAAGATATTATTCTTGGGTTAAATCTATTAATGAAAAAACAATAAATTAAGCAATCCTTCAACTACTAAAGTAATTTGTTGACAATCAATTTAAAATAGGAATTAGTGATTTATTTTTCGTGACCAATAAATTTTATACATGGTGGGAAAACCACAGAAAAGTTGTAACCTATGGAGCTTTTATCATCTTGTTTGGCTTTTATTTATCTCCTGTTGTCAAAGTAGCAAAATACAAAAACCAATGTATTAAGTACTCTACTAAAGGAGCATTAACTAAATTTAATAAGGACGATATCGAAGAAACCTTATTAGAGGAGACAGGTTTGAACATTGAAGAACTAGCGAAGATTGAAGGTTATAAGAATTGCATTAATTAAAAAGTTTGCAAAAATTACGCTAATTTTTTAATGATTAAGAGTATGTTTAAAATTATTTTATTGATATTAATATTTGGATTTATATCAAAAATTGAAAAAACAAGATACTTGGTTGTCATATCTCTAAAACAAATTTCTTCATTTCTTTTATGGACTGTTAGATATGATGATAGAGAAAAATGGATTATAGGTAAACCAAGTTGGATAGAAAGCCATAAACTTAAGCCATAGTATTAAATGAAGACTTATTTAGAAGAACGAATTGAATGGTACGACGATAATTATAGAAATGGTAATGCTTTAATCTCAGATAAGCAGTTCGACCAACTTGAAAAGAATTTATTAAGAACAAACCCTAATTGTGATTACTTTAAAAAGAAAAATAAACTAGTTTTACCTTCATTAGAAAAGGATTCAATAGATGAATTTTTGAAAGGATTACTAGTAGATACCAGATTATTAATTGAACCGAAAATTGATGGTTGTGCTGTTGCTTTGCAATATAGGAATGGAACCTTGGAGAAAGCAATTTCAAGAAAAGGTACAGACGTTACAATTAAACTTATTAAAATCAAAGACATTCCCAATAATTTACCTTTACGAGGAGTTCTTCAAGTTAGAGGTGAATTATATGCACCCAACCAAAGTCCAAATATCTCCCAGAGAATCGCGTCTGGATTTCTAAGAGCCAAAGAAGGATCTTCTGAAAGTCTTAGCTTCAGCGCATTTCAAATACTTAATTCAACACTTAATCAATATGAATCCAAAAAGAGTCTTTCTAAGCTAGGATTCACCATCCCTCGAGATATTTCATGCAACTTTACGAGCCAGGTTGCAGTATTTAGAAAACAATGGCTAAAAGGGAAGCTTTTTAGTAAATATCCAACAGATGGCATAGTAGTAAAAATAAATTCTAGAAAATTACAATTAATTAGAGAAAAATCAAATTTAGATTATCCTTATTGGCAGGTGGCCATAAAAAGTTAATGGAATTAATACACCAGATTTTTCCTGCTTGGCATATTTATTTGGACATGTTTTTGGTTGGTTTTGGAACTTATGGTTTTCTAAGAATTAAGAAAAAAATAAAAACTAAATAAAGTTCTTAAATTACCCGTAGTCTTTAAGCATGGATTTAAGTTGTTCGCTGTCTAATTGTTCAAGATAATTTCTCATTGCCAACCAAGATCTTCTGCTTTCTAACTTCCCACTTTGCTTAAATAAATTTGCGGAAACTTGATCTATCAATTCTTTATGAGTCATATTTATATTCTTCATCAAGTTCAATGACAACACCATTAAAAAATTCTGCTAATAATTTTGATGAGTCTTGTATAGATATCTTTCTATCTGCTTTTGATAGTTTCTTTTTGATTGGATTCAAGTTAGTCATATTGATTCAGGTAATTCAAGTTCTTCAAAAGTCCAACCTTCTAATTGAAGGTCATGCCATTTATCCCAAGCATTATCCAAATACATTTGAGTGGATGATTTAATTGCCATTGGCTCACCAAGATCATTTGCATAATATGTATGAGCAAAAATTCTCATACTATTTCTTGGAGATTTTTTATTCCTTATAAATAAAATTAATCTGCTGCGATCTGGGCTAAGCAACCAACCACTTGGGGACTCGTTACGATAACCATAAGAAAAATTAGTCCAAACATTAGCTCCCCCTAAAGTCATTGCTTAATAATACATGTGTACTATTAATATAAATACATTAGAAATAGATCGTCAAGTGTTTTGGTAAACAAATTATTTACACTGATAGAGAATAAGAACAGCTCAGTTTTTCCTAAAAAATAAATACCTACCAAAAGCCTGTTATAGCAAGCATTTTGATAGGTAACACCGGATCCCCGTCAGTTCTCTGCTGCATCGACCTGGAAATGCCAGAAGAGGATTCAAAGTGGGCTTTCGTTTCCGATTACAAGATCGGTTTACTACCGCATCACGACAGTCTCCTCATGTCGAAAGAGAGTCAGATCAGAGCACATAAAGAAGAACTTAACCAAAGACCCAGTAACCTAACTCTAACTTATTTTTTTATGCATTTGGCGATGGCCAAATGTCTCTTACCATAGTTAATAAAACTTGAGCTTCATCATATCTTTCTGAATGCGTTTTACCATTTAATAAAAATGTGATGTGAGCCATTTTTCTTCCAAGAATTTCGCGAGATTTGCCATAAAAATGAATATTAGAACCCTCAATTTCAGATAACATTTTAATTCTGGTTTCCATTGAAATTGGGAAATTCTTTTTTAAGCCCAGTAGATTTATCATAATTGCCCCTTCACAATTCATTTTAATTTCAGGTGGCCTCATACCAGAAGAAATGCAAACATATTGATCAAACTGACTGGAAGTGCATGCTTCAATAGAGAAATGAGCTGAGTTATGTGTTCTAGGTGCTATTTCATTAATTAAAAGACCATTATCTCCATAGAAGAATTCAATAGCCAAAACTCCGACGTAATTAAGTTCATTGACTATTGAAGAGAAAATATTTATTGCAAATAAGTTCAAATCATATTCAGTTGTAGCAGGTGCAAGAATCCAATCGCAAACATGATTTGATTGGAATGTCTCAACAATTGGGAAAAATCTTATGTTGCCGGTTCTATCTCTCGAGCCAACAAGAGCTAGTTCTTTTTCATACTCTATCCATTCTTCTATTAACCATTCATCAGAATTATTCTCTCTTAAAAAAGAATCTAAATCTTCTTTTGTGCTTATTTTTTTATTCCCTTTACCGTCATATCCACCTTTATTTGATTTTGCCATTAGAGGGAAAGTCCAATTATTAATTTCCTCATCCGAGAGATTTTTGAAATCTTCAATATTTATCCATTTTGGACAGGGAATATTCATCTTATCTATTAATTTTTTTTGAGAAAACCTATCTACTAATGGCTTAATTGCATTAAGGCTTGGAACAAAAATATCGTTATTGCCAATTAAATTTAATTTATCAATTTTTATCCATTCATTTTCAAAAATTATTTTTTCACACTCGCTAATTAGTGATTTATTACCTCTTATCTTTAAAGGATCAGCTTCTATGACATGATCTGCTTTTAAACCAGCAGGATCATCACAGGATTTTGTTTGCACACATACTTCTAAATCTCTTTTTTTTGCGGCCTCGGTTAACATCAAAGCAAGTTGACCGCCTCCAATTATTCCTAAGGAATAATTTTTCTTAATGCCGTTTATATTTTTATTTGAACTCATAGCATGATTTTATTACCATTTCTAATTCTTAACAACTGAATTTTTAAGTATCTAAAGCTCAGATTTTGCTAATATATAAAGTATTTAATACTAAATATTTATAAATTTTAAATAGGAAATCAATTGTGAATAAGAGCAAAGTATTAGTTCCTTTAGGTGATAAGTCATACGAAGTAACTTTAGAAGCAGGGATTCTGGATAATATCAGCGAAGAACTTTTAAAAATTGGAATAACAAAGAATAGAAAAATACTTGTGATTTCAAATGAAGAAATATTAAATTTGTATGGAGAAAAATTCTTAAATAATTTAAAAGATAATAAATTTCAGGCCCAAATGTTCCTTATCAAGGCGGGAGAATCATATAAGAACTTAAAAACCTTGAGTGAAATATATGATTTTGCATTTGAATTTGGTTTAGATAGAAATTCAATAATTATTGCCCTTGGAGGAGGAATTGTTGGAGATGTGAGTGGTTTCGCTGCTGCTACTTGGCTTAGAGGTATCGAATATATTCAGATTCCAACAACATTATTATCAATGGTTGATTCATCTGTGGGAGGAAAAACAGGGGTGAATCATCCTAAGGGTAAAAATTTAATTGGAGCTTTCAATCAACCTAAAGCAGTTTTTATTGATCCAGAAACTTTAAAAAGTTTGCCCAAAAGAGAATTTAATGCAGGCATGGCCGAAGTAATAAAATACGGAGTAATAAGAGATAAAGAACTTTTCGAATATTTAGAAATTGAAAAGAACAAGAATGAACTTATAAATCTCAAGAATGAATATTTAATTAAAATAATTGATAGTTCAATAAAAACAAAGTCTCATATTGTTTCGCAAGACGAACATGAAAATGGTGTTAGAGCAATATTGAATTATGGTCATTCTTTTGGTCACGTTATTGAAAATTTATGTGGATACGGCAAATTTCTACATGGTGAGGCAATATCAATTGGCATGAATATTGCGGGAAAAATAGCAATTGAGAAAGGGTTATGGTCTAAAGAAGAATTAGAGAGACAGAAGAATCTTTTGAAGAGTTACGATCTTCCAACCGAGATCCCCGAAATAAATAAAGAAGAGGTTCTAACAATACTTATGGGCGACAAGAAAGTTCGTGATGGCAAAATGAGATTTATATTACCGAAGGAAATTGGAGCAGTGGATATATATGATGACGTAGAAGATTCATTATTTTTAAAGTTTTTTTCTTAACGCAAACAGGTTGAATTTATATTCATTTTCTTATCATTAAACTTTTTAAAGACAAACCACTTAAAATCACCTAAACAAACAGGATCCACGAGTCTAAGTAATGCCTCTCTTCTTAAAAGGGCATTTGATAAATCCTCATTAAATTCTTTCTGAATCCCATAAAGTCTCTCTGCCAACCCAAGTGCTAACAAAGCCTCTCCTTGTTTAGTTATCCCAACAGTATCAAATCCAAGAGTCTCAGCATCATTAATTAAAGTTTCTATGCACACATGAGATGTTAAATCGCAATTTCCAGGAGAATCTAAGACATTATTTGTCATTTTTTGATTTTCATAAGAAACTATCGTCCCATCAGAATTCTTAGAGGTATAGTATTTTTTAGATTCTTTAGCGTAATCAATTATCAATAAAATACCATTATTAATTTTTCCATAAATAGCTTTTAACCATTTTGAGTTATCTATATGCCATTCTGTCGTCCATCCTTCAATAGCATCTTCAGGCGGGATATTGATTCCCAACTCACTTTTAGCAAGTTCAATACTTTTTTCCAATTCACTTGTAATTGGCATTTCATCAAAAAATAATTTACGAGATTTTTTGTCTAAAGAAACTGCTTGTCTTAGTAATTTTCCTTTTGAAAAGGTTATTCTTTCTACTGGCAAAGCATCTAAAACCTCATTTGCAAGCACTATTCCATTTATATTATTTTCCTTTACTTCTTCCAAACGTTTCCATAAAATATCAATACCTAAGTTTAAAAATTCCTCCAATTTATTTTTTTGTTTTTCTACCATCCCTCCATTAGGTTCAATAATTACAAAAGAAACTCCTTCCAAAAAATTCTTGTTATTTTCTAAAAAATATTTAATTAATCCACTCATAAAGCTTCCATCTCCTGCTCCAAATTCAATTACAGCCAATTTCTGATTAGATAAAAAACTATTTTTGAACTGAATTAGCCAATCTTCTATTTGTTTACCAGCCAAAAAAGCAAAATCATTAGATAAAGAGGGTGATGTAACAAAATCTCCTCGAACGCCTAACTCAGCTTTACCACTGCCGTAGTAACCATCAATAGGATCATTTAAAACAAAATTCATAAAGTCATAAAAACTTATAGTCCCACCCATTTTTGTTATTTTTTTTACTAACCAATCTTGATTATTCGCGGGTAAGCTATTCATCGGCGAAAATATAAAAAGACAAAACTTATTTATGCATTCAAAGATTAACTATTTATTGGGAATATTTCTATCAATATTAGTTTTAATTTCACATAAACCCGTTTTTGCAATAAATAATCCAAATCTCTTACCAGAAGAAAAAACACCAGTAATTGATTTAGCTAAAACATTAAGCCCTAATCAGAAAAAATCTTTAGAAGACAAGCTTAATAATCTTGAAATAGAAAGTGGATGGAAAATTAAATATTTATCTCAGTTTGAGAGTTCTCCTGGCAGTGCAATTAAGGACTATTGGGATCTAGATGAGACAAGTTTGTTGATAGTCGCTGACCCTAGAGGAGGAAATTTACTAAACTTTAACGTCGGAGAGGCTTATTTTAATTTCATGCCAAGGTTATTTTGGGTTGAACTTCAAACAAGATTTGGTAATCAATATTATGTGAAAGATCACGGTGAGGATGGCGCAGTATTAGATGCAATTAATTCAGTAAAGATTTGCCTTGAAAGAGGAGGTTGTCAAGTTGTTCCTGGTCTCCCCAAAGAACAATATATATGGACTTTATGTACATCTATTCTTGGAGGTTTAGTAGCAGGTTTCGCATCTGCGCCACGAAAAGAAGGTCAAGTAATATCAATTGGATTTTTAGCTCTTCTTTCTCCTTTATGGGGAATGTTATTTGGAATTTTTGGTTTGGCACCGATAATTTCCAGAACAAATGATTTATTACCATTATTTAAAAATGGTTTAGCTTTTACAGCAGCAGGAATTGCCGGATATATTTTATCTCAAACATTATTTTCAAGATATGAAAAGAACAAAAATATTTAAAATGTGCTCAAAAATATCTAATCCTAAAAAAATTTATCTTCTTTACAAATTTCACCAGACTCTGAATACCATCGGTGAGAGACATGTATTAATTCTTTTTTTTCAAACTCAATCCATGAAAAGTTAATTAGTAATTTCCCATCTTCATCAGTTTTATATCTTGGCACTACAGCAGTATTGAAATAAATTGTCTTTTTACTATCAATTTTAAACATCTCTCTTAAGCCAAGATTTCTTTTAAGCCGATTATGCATATGACCAAAAATTACAAGATCAACTTTTCTTCTCTTTTGTATTTGAGAGATAGCAATAGACAAATCTCTATCTCCCCAATCTAAAGAAGGTAATTTCCAGTCTTTCCCACAAATGCTTTTAGGTTCTGAACCTAAACCCGAAGGGCCTGCATGAGACATAATTATTAAAGGTATATCTTCGATACTCTCTTCTGAACATTTGATGATTTTATTTATTGAATCTTGTTCGGTAATGGGTCCATAAACGCCTTTAACTTCTTTAGAAAGATAATAGCCGCCCCCAGAACTGCATGGTCTTGCAGACAATAAATTTATTTGATTATTAAAAACTTTCAAATCCCATGCACAATATTTTTCACCAAGAACACGTATCTGCTTTGAGAGAGTTTCGCCTGTAGAATCCTTCCCTCTATCATGATTCCCTAAAATCACAAAAGTAGGGATTTTGATCTCATTGATTTTTTTAATTATTTTGACACTCCCATCAGAAATATCACCAACAAATAAAACAATATTTGGTTTGATAATCGATAAAACTTTCAAGTCTAATTCAGACCATTGACCATGACAGTCACCAACAATAGCAATTTTTAAATTTGTCAGAATTTTTTCTGTTTAAAGGCATATAATCTATTTAGAGATATTCTAAATCCTGACCAGTATAACTTCTACTGCAAAACAGAAATCAGTTCAAAACGAAGAGGATTTGATTTCTGAAATAAAGGAGCGTTGCGAAAAAGCTAATGCAATTATTCTTGCGCACTATTATCAAGCTCCAGAGATTCAGGAAATTGCAGATTTTATTGGCGATTCATTAGATCTATCTAGGAAAGCTGCAAATAATGATGCTGATATAATAATTTTTTGCGGTGTGCACTTTATGGCCGAAACCGCAAAAATACTTAGCCCTAACAAAACAGTCCTATTACCAGATATTAACGCAGGATGCTCATTAGCAGATGATTGTCCCTCAGATAAATTTCAAAAGTTCAGGAAAGAAAATCCAGATCACTATGTAGTAAGTTATATAAATTGTACTGCAGAAGTAAAAGCTCAAAGTGATCTTATATGTACAAGCAGTAATGCAGTCTCATTAATTAAAAAGATACCTCAAGATAAAAAGATAATATTTGCACCAGATCAGAACCTTGGGAGATGGGTACAGAAAAATTCAGGAAGAGATCTTAAATTATGGCCTGGAAGCTGCATTGTTCATGAATCGTTTAGTGAAGAAGCACTCCTAAAATTAAGATATCAAAATCCAGGATCAAAAGTCATTGCTCATCCTGAATGTAGTCAAAATTTACTAATTCTCTCAGACTTTATTGGATCAACAAGTAAGCTGCTTGATTTCGTAAGTAAAGATCCATCTAAAACTTACATGGTACTAACTGAACCTGGAATAATTCATCAAATGAAAAAGAAAGAACCCAACAAAATTTTTATTGAAGTCCCAGATGTAGAAGGTTGTAAATGTAACGAGTGTCCATATATGAAATTAAATACTTTAGAAAAAATTCTAGATTGTTTGAAAAACAATTCCCCGTCTATCGAACTAGACCCAGAAATAATAAGAAGAGCCTATGTGCCAATAAAGAGAATGCTGGATATGAGTAATTAATACAATGAAAATACTTTATCTTCCTTATTAATTTTTCGGAATGCATTAAGGTTTGTAGAGTCGGGTTTAAATTCGCTTATCTGATTCTTTCTATTAATTATATTTATTAGCTCTTTTTCACCAGCTCTATATTGTTTATCTTTTCTAGTTCCTATATCTCTTTGGAGTATAGGGTTTATATTCATTTTTACTTCTATGTCTGGAATAATTCCAGATTTGTTTATATCAATGCCGTTCGGGGTTAAATACTTAGCGACTGTAACAGTTAGACCTGAACCATCAACTAATGTTCTCATAGATTGAACTAAACCTTTCCCAAACGTTTTCTTCCCAACTAATTTTCCTCTTTTGTTATCCTTTATTGCACCAGAGACTATTTCACTAGCACTAGCAGAACCCTCGTTAACTAAGACAACTAAGGGCTTTTTTGTTAGAGCTTGACCGTTTCCTTTTTTTGTTTCTTTTAAACCATCTTTACTTACCGTACTAACTATTACTCCTTTGTTAATGAAGTGCCTTGAGATATCAATGCTTGATTCTAATAAACCTCCAGGATTACTTCTCAAGTCAAGAACATATCCTGCGACTTTTTTTGTTTCTAAATCCTTAATAGCATCTCTAGTCTCTTTTGATGCATTTGCATTAAATTGTTTAATTCTTACATAGCCAATTGATAAGCCGTTTTTGGTTTGATTGACTTTACTTGATACTGATTTTATTTCAATTTTTTCTCTTGATAAAATCTTAAAAAAGGATTTAGTACCTCTGAGAATTTCAAGCTTTACTTTAGTACCTCTTTGTCCTCTTATTAATTTCACGGCCTCCTCAATATTCATACCTTCAGTAGAAATATTATCTATGGATAATATTTTATCTCTAGCTTTAATTCCAGCATCAAATGCAGGGGTGCCCTCTATGGGAGAAATAATTATTAAATCATCAGATTCTTTATCTTTAACTATTTGGATGCCAACTCCAGTTAATTCACCAGAAGTATCGATTCTCATCTGATTAAATTCCTTAGGTTCTAAAAATCTTGTATAAGAATCATCTAAGTTAGAAAGCATATCTCTAATCGCATCATATGCTTCATTGCTATCTGAATATGTTTTTGATAAAACTTCTTTTCTTAGATTAATCCAATTTGACTTTTGAAATTTGCCGCTTGAATCAAGAAAGTCCCTATATACAATTTGCCAAACATGATCAATTACTTCTTTATAGCTATTATTTAAAACTGTTGCCTCTGCAAAATTATTTAAAAATAATCCAGAAAAGGATGTCGCAAAAAGAAATATAAATTTTTTTTTAAGCAATTTTCTTATCTTCAAATAATTAGATATTTATTATTATAAAAAGAATTTATTTATAATTCAAAATTTTGACAAATCCTTAAGGATCAATCCACTTCCCATCATCCTTAATAAGTTGGATTAAAGCATTAACCCCCTCATCTTCAGGTACTCTTTTTATCTCTTCTTTCCTTCTATATAAGGCAATAGTACCTTTACCTTTCCCGACATAACCATAATCAGCATCTGCCATTTCTCCTGGACCATTAACAATACATCCCATTATCGCTATATCTAGACCCGTTAAATGTGATGTGGCGTTCCTAACTTTATCTACAACTTCTTCTAGATTGAAAAGTGTTCTACCACAACTAGGGCAACTGATGTATTCCACCATTGTTTTTCTTAATCCTAAAGATTGCAAAATTGAATAGCACACTGGTATTTCCTTTTCTGGAGCTTCTGTTAAGGAAACCCTGATGGTATCTCCTAATCCCTCTGCTAAAAGCGTTCCAATTCCAGCAGTACTTTTAATCCTTCCATAATCACCATCACCAGCTTCGGTCACTCCCAAATGTAAGGGATAGTTATATCCTTCTGAGTCAAGCCTATCTGCAATCATTCTGTAAGCTGCCATCATGACCGGAGCCCTAGAAGCTTTCATAGAAATAATTATGTTATGAAAATCAAGCTCATCACAAATTTTGACGAACTCCATAGCAGATTCTGTCATTCCTAATGGCGTATCTCCATAAGTAAAAAGCATCCTCTCAGATAGAGACCCATGATTAACTCCAATCCTTAGAGCTTTGTTTTCAGCCTTTAAAACTTCAACTAAAGGGGTGAATCTTTTAAGTATTGTTTGCTTAATAGTTTCAAATTCCTCATCTGTATATTCAGTTCTTGTAGGGTCTGATTTTTCAAAAACAAACAATCCAGGATTAATTCTTACTTTATCAACATGTTTTGCGACTTCCATTGCGATTTTCATACCATTATGGTGAACATCAGCCACCAAAGGGGTATTGATATTATTTTCTAGTAATTTTTCCTTTATATCTCCTACTGCTCTTGCATGTGCTAAGGAAGGGACAGTTAACCTTACTATTTCGCAACCCGCATCATAAAGTCTTTTGATAGCTAAGTAAGCATTTTCGACATCCATCGTATCTTCATTTATCATCGATTGAACTCTTACTGGATAATCACTTCCAATAGCTACATCACCCACCATTACTGTTCTGGTTATCCTTCTCTCAATATGAGTTGAATATCTTTTGGAGAGACTATTAACCTCTTTTGATTGAGTTAATGACATTAAAATTCTAGATATTCAAAAAGGATTTCACTAAATTATACGGCATATAGTTTACCACTTACATTCTCTAGGTCTTTCAAAGTTAGATGGTAAGGTTTATTGATTTCTTTTGAAGGAAATCTCAACAAATAAGATGGATGAAAAATTACCATAATTTCTCTCCCATCTTTTTTAATCCATTTACCTCTTAAATTACTTATAGGATCTTTAACTTCTAAAATAGCTCTCATAGCAGTTGAACCAGTAAGTAATATAAATTTTGGATCAACTAGCTTTATTTGCTGTAATAACCAAGGTTTATGAATATTAATTTCTCTGGTAGTGGGTTTTCTATTATTTGGTGGACGACATTTAATTACATTACAAAAATAAACATCCTTATTATAGTCAATCCCAGTTTGTATTAATAATTCGTTTAATAGCTTACCAGATTTACCTACATAAGGTTTTCCTTCTAAATCTTCCTGTGCTCCAGGTGCCTCACCAATTATTAATAAATCTGCAAATACACTTCCTCTCCCAATAACTAACCTTTTCACCGAACATAAAAATTTAGATATTTTTATCTTAAGAACTCAAAACATGAAAATAAAATAGATTAAGAAAATGAACTAAATTAAACCATAGTGTGATAGTTTTATTTATTCTTAATTTATGCATTTGTCATTATTAAAAGTCATATTTGAAAAGTCATAAGTCAATGAGTCAAGTTAATTTATCTTATCGGGCACTTTCAATTGAGCCTTCTCTTACATTGCAGATAAGCGCTAAAGCAAATCAATTATCTGCAGAAGGAGTAGATATTTGTAATTTAAGTGCAGGAGAACCTGATTTTGATGCCCCAAAAGAAGTTATAGAGGCTACAAGTAAAGCTATATTTGATGGATTCACAAAGTACGGGCCCGCAGCGGGGAATTTAGATCTCCGAAAAGCAATTGCAAATAAACTTCAAATTCAAAACGATTTAAATTATGAATTTGAAAATGTAATGGTCACAAATGGTGCAAAGCAAGCAATATATAATCTTTTCCAAGTCTTGTTAAATACTGGAGACGAAGTTATTATTCCTTCTCCATATTGGTTAAGTTATCCCCAAATGGTTAGATTGGCGGGTGGGAAGCCAATTTTTACAAATTCTTCTGCAGAAGATGGATTCAAAATAAATATAGAAGATTTGAAGTCTAAAATCTCCTCAAAAACTAAATTTATAATTATCAATTCTCCTAATAATCCTACTGGAAGAGTTATGTCAAAGGAAGAATTATTACAAATTGCCGATTTAGCTAGAGAAAATCCAAATATCAATATTCTTTCTGATGAGATTTACGAACTAATCCTTAAAAAAGAATTTAAACACTATAGTTTATCTTCATTAGCAAATGACTTAAAAGATAGGATTTTTATAGTAAATGGGTTTGCGAAAGGATGGGCTATGACTGGCTGGAGAATAGGTTATTTAGTAGGTCCCAAAGATGTAATCAAAGCATCCTCAGCATTACAAAGTCAAAGTACAAGTAATGTTTGCTCTTTTGTTCAAAAGGGTGCTTTAGAAGCTTTAAAAATTAATAATGAGTTTTTCTCAATGATAAATAGCCATTATGATCAAAGAAGAAGACTTCTCTATGAGGGCCTTAATAATATAAATGGGATTTATATTGAAGAACCTAACGGAGCATTTTACGCATTTCCAAAATTACCTAACTCCTCAATAACTTCTGTTGATTTCTGCAATAAAGCTCTTCAAGATTACGGATTAGTTGTTGTACCTGGAAAAGCTTTTGGAGCTGATCAATGTATAAGAATATCTTGTGCAGCTTCAGAAATTAAAATAAAAGATGGATTGCAAAGGATTGAAAAAGCAATCTCTGAATACTTTTAATTTAAAAAAAGCTATGTTAAATATAAAAAATTTCCTACTAAGTTCATCTCTATTATTTTCTATTTTTTTATCACCTGTATTTTCAAATCCCAAAGTTTTAAAAGTTGGAGCAATACCTGATCAAAACCAAGATATTTTGGACAAAAGATTTAATTTATTTTCAAAAGAATTATCCAAACAACTTGATGTAGAAGTTAAATACATTCCTGTTATTAATTATGTTGCAGCAGTAACTGGATTTAGAACTAAAGATTTAGATTTAGTTTGGTTTGGCGGTTTATCAGGAGTTCAAGCCAGACTACAAAATCCTAATTCAATTGTCATAGCTCAAAGAGATATCGATAAGGAATTTAAAAGTGTTTTTATAGTAAACAAAAATTTAGAACTTAACCCAATTTCAAACATTAAAGGACTTAAAAAACTAAAAAATTTGAGATTTACTTTTGGCTCTGAAAACTCAACTTCTGGAAGATTAATGCCAGAATATTTTTTAAATCAAGCAGGTGTAGAAATTAAAGACTTTAAAGGCAAAAAAGCAGGTTTTAGTGGAAGTCATGATGCCACTATAGCTTTAGTTAATAGTGGAGCATTTGATGCTGGAGCTTTAAATAAACAAGTTTGGGGAAACACTCTTAAAAATAATCCCAAAAGAACAAGTAATTCAGAATTATTCTGGATCACCCCAGAATATGTTGACTATCATTGGATTGCTCAAGGGGATCTTGAGAATAGATTCGGGGAAGGGTTTACAAACGAACTTAAATCAGTAATTCTAAATTTAGATATTAAAAAAAAATCACATAAACAGATATTAGATATGTTCAATGCAAAAAGATTTATAAAGGCAGAATCAAAACAATATAAAAATATAGAGGAAATCGGGAGGAAATTAAACAAAATTAGATGAATAATACTGTCTTAGAATTAAAAAATATATCATATAAATACAAAAATGATCTGATCCTAAATAAAATCAATTTAAAAATAAATTCTGGGGAAAAAATTGCACTTTTAGGTAAAAGCGGTTCAGGAAAAACTACTCTTATATCAGTACTTAATGGAACTATCAAGCCAACTGAAGGTGAGGTTAAATTATTCAATAAAAGTTTCGAGGAATTAGATAGAAAGCAGAAAAGTAAAATAACAACTATATGGCAAGATTTAAGATTAATAGAAGATCTCTCTGCAGAACAAAATGTTAATTGTGGACTTCTATCGGAAAACAATTTTTATTTCGCTTTTAAAAATTTACTAAATATAAGTTCTTTTAAGAAGGCGCATAAATATATGCAATTATGTAGACTTCATGACTCTATTTACGACAAAAAAATCAGAAAACTATCTGGGGGGCAAAAGCAAAGGGTAGCTATAGCTAGATCATTAATTCAAGGATCAAATATATTACTAGCAGATGAGCCTTTTAATAATCTAGATCCCAAATTGATAACAACAATTAAAAACCTAATACTAGAAAGTGTCGATAAAAATAATACAAAAAAATCCCCAAAGACGGCATTAGTTTCATTACATCGATTAGATTTGCTGAACGATTTCGATAAAGTTATTGGAATCAGGGATGGTAAAATTTTTTTCAATATAAAAAGAAATAACTTAAAGAAGATTCATTTAGACAAGATATATTAATTAGTTGAATAATTTAAGATTAAACTATACCTCATTATCTTTTCTTCCAATTTTGGTATGCATACCTCTAGGGTATCAATTAATAAACAATATTCATTTTGGAGGATTTAAATTATTCCAAGAATTCTTAATTTCTGCATTCAATCCCAAGATCGATAATGAAATTATTATTACCGTAATTAATCGATTAAATGAAACTATCTTTATTGGTTTTTTTAGTTGGTTAGTAAGTATTATTTTTGGGGCAATTTTTGGAATAATTTCCTCAAATATTTTTTATAAAATCTTTAATATTCCAAATTTTTTCTACCACATAATAAGGTTTTTTCTAACAATAATTAGATCTATACACGAAGTGGTTTGGGGAATAATATTAATGCAAATATATGGAATAAATTTTTCGATAGGAATAATAGCTATATGTATACCTTATATTGCTCTAAATTCAAAAGTTTTTGCTGAACAATTAGAAACTATTGACTACAAAAGTTTTGAATCTATATATCAAATAAATGCACCTAAATTTTCTTCTTTACTAACTTTAATATGGAATCCAATAATAAATACATTTAAAAACTTTGGTTTATATCGATTAGAGTGTTCAATAAGAAGTACGGTGATTTTAGGACTTTTTGGGATTGGAGGAATAGGTACCAGTATTTTTTTATCTTTCCAAACTTTAAATTTTAGAGAGTTATGGACTTATTTATGGTCCTTAGCAATTTTGATAATTCTTTCTGGATTAATATTCAAAAAAATAAAATTTAACACTACAAATAAAAACCTATCTATTTTTTTTATTGCAGTTTTTTTTATAACAATTTTATTTTCTTTTTCATATTTTCTTTATTTTATTTTTAATAATAATTTTGAAAATTTTACTTCCGTTAGTTCTCTATTTAAATCAAGCTCAGAGTTAGAATTATTTGAATTCTTCAAACTTATATTAGAAACAATAATTTTAAGTCTTTTATCAACAGGAATCGCAATTAGTTTACCTCCATTAGTAATAGGAATTTTTAACAACAATACCTCTAAAATTTTTATAAAAATTTTTGCATTTTTATTACGTTTAATACCTACACCTGTAATACTTCTAACTCTATTAACTTTTAATAATCCTTCTGTATCTTTAGCAGCTTTAACATTAGGTCTCCACAACGCTGGTATTACTAGCAAATTACTTTTTAAAAATCTTGATGACCAAGACAAGAGAAATTATATTGCAATGAAATCTCTAGGAATCCCAAAAAAGACTAGTTGGCTTTTAGGTTTATTTTCTCAACAAGCAAAAAGTTACTTGGCATATTGCGCTTATAGATCTGACATTATTATTAGAGAAACTGCAACTGTTGGGATCATTGGAAGTATTGGTCTAGGTTGGCAATTGAAAGAATCACTAAGTTCTTTCGCATGGCGTGAAGTTGCCATAGTTTTGATAGCTTATAGCTCCATCGCAATATTTGGCGAATTAATAAATGGTAAAATCAAAAATAGTTTAACTTGATTTGTAAGAATAATTTGTTGAATCAAGTAATTATTTTTTTTTCAGGTTACAGTGATTGGTTTACCAAAACAGCTAGTTGTAATTGGAGATAGTTCAGTTTATGGATGGGGAGATAATGATGGTGGTGGGTGGTGTGAGAGGCTTAGAAAAGATTGGTGCAATAACCAAAATGGGCCAGTAATTTATCAACTTGGCGTAAGGGGAGATGGGATAGAAAAAGTTTCATCTAGATGGGAAAAAGAATGGTCATCTAGAGGAGAAACGAGAAGAAACAAACCTAAAGCAATCTTGCTAAATGTTGGCCTTAATGACACTGCAGCAATTGGTCAGAAAAACGGAAGGCATCAATTAGATATAGATGGATTTGAATATGGATTAGAGAGGCTAATTAATGAAATGAACTCTCAAACAAATGTCTTTGTTATTGGTCTGACACCAGTTGACGAAAGCAAAATGCCGTTCGCAGGATGTCTATGGTACTCTAATGATTTTTGTAATTCTTATGAAAGGAGAATGGAAGAAGTATGCCTCAA
This sequence comes from Prochlorococcus sp. AG-347-J20, assembly GCA_003281485.1. GTDB lineage: Bacteria > Cyanobacteriota > Cyanobacteriia > PCC-6307 > Cyanobiaceae > Prochlorococcus_A. Next base: position 76,410 of record QCBW01000007.1, read on the forward strand.
TCAAAATGTCCCATTTCTTCCTACTTTTAGAGAAATGTACTCTGATAAAAGGAGTAAAAATTGGATTACGCATGATGGAATTCATCTAAATTCCAAAGGTCATTTCTGGCTTTTCCAAAGGCTGAAAAGCTGGGAGATTCTCTCAAAATGGAAGGAATCCTAGATCTTTCTAAATTTTTTAATTTAAAAAATTTGAATATAAAATAAGAGCAAAGATAGCAAAAACAGAAGCAATACTTGTCTGAATAGCATTTACCAATTCATTACTTAATTTATATTTGTTTTGAAATTTAGCACCAATAATACTTTCAGAAAGTGTTGCCAGGAATCCAGAAACCACAACAACTATAAAATGATATTTTGTAGAAATAATTGATAGACGAAGCATTATAAAAGCCATTAATATTGATCCCAAAAAACTAGCTAATGTTCCCTCTATACTTATTCCACCTTCAGTTCCTCTCTTTACCTTTTTAAGTGAAGTAATTAAATATGTGTCTTTACCAAATCTTTTTCCAATTTCGCTGCCAAAAGTATCTGCCAACTTTGCAGCAAAACTTGCAGCAAAACCTACTTTAAACATCACTAAGTTGGCAGCATTAAATTTGGTCATAATGGCAAGAAATAATCCTGTTGATGCAGAGCCCCATACATTTTCAGGACCTCTTCTCCCACCTCTTTTTTCTTCTATTCCTAATTCTTTTTTAAATTTAAAACCTATTTTGGTAACGAGAGATCCGAATAATAAATAAATCACAACTGACATCCATCCCTGCCAAGAAAGACATCCCCACAAAATTGTTCCTAAAATACCCGCACTTATCCATCCACCTTTTGTCATAAGAGATATCTTATGAAAGATATAAATCAAAACAAAATTAATGCAAAAACCTATAAAAAATTGATTTGTAATCAAACTCATTTTTATCTAACTAATTAATTTCAAATCAATTCTCCACTGATTTAGTATTGATGAAGCGTTAATACTAGCTGTTGAAGTTCTTAGGATAGTATCAGAAAGTTTAACAAAGGTATTATTATTTTTATTAAAATAATCAATTTCTTTAGAGGACCAACCTCCTTCAGGGCCTATTACATTCCAGAAAATACCTCCTTTTTTATTCACAATTTCATGCTGTTTTTTTAACCACTGATTTAAGTTAAAACAAGTATCTTCTCTAGTTATAGAAATTGAAATTCTTTCTTGATTATTTCTACTTTCTAGCCACTCAATAATATCCATACCATTTAAGATAGATGGTTTCCATAATCTCTCACTTTGCTCAACTGCTTCTTTGATAATTGAATTCCATCTAAAGAGTTTTCTTTCAAAATTTAGATTTTTGTTTACTTGTCTTTCTGAAAATAATGGTTGTATAAAATCAATTCCTATCTCAGTACACATTTTTAAAATATCCTCAAAACCACTTTTTGGTATAACAACAGCTATTCCCAGTAAGTAACTCTCTTGTTTTTGATAATAGAAAGGTTTTTTAAATTGACTTATTTCAAACAAATCTTTTTTAACTTTTATAGCTTTCCATAATGAACCCTCTCCGTTAGCTATGAATATTTCTTCACCATTTTTTATTCTCATTACTTTATTAATGTAATGAGCCTCTTCATTAGTTAGTTCTATTTTATTGTTCTTAATATTTTTAATTCTCTCGGGGGAAATAATTAATCTTGTTAAGTCTTCCATCTAAAATATTTAATCCTTGAAAACTAAATCCTCATGTTCTTCAATAGCCCAATCATTATTTTCGCCACCAATAATTAACTCTTCAATTTTTACATAATTGTTTGATATCTCATTCAAAGAATTAATTAATATATCTATTGAAAGGGAATCTGAAGTTCCAAAATCAACCCAGCATCTTCCCCACAGTTTTTGATATTCCATAATGCCCAAATTATGCATTAAAGCTGGAAGTGACGCGTTTTTTTGCTCATTATCGTAAGCCATCCAACTGAGATCTGAACCCTCTTCATGAGTTTGCAAATTTTCAGAATTAAATCCCCCTAACCTTCCTAAAACGTACCAACTATCAAAAACACCGTCTAAATAATTTTTTTCATCTTGAGTTGGTTGTTCCGAAAACCTTATCCATATCCAACAATTAAAAGGATCAACTTCTCTAAAGATAATATTCATATTGACTAATAGCTTTTTAGTTCTATAGCTATTATAAATAGGTTATTACTAGATTAAAATTTATAATCATAATTTAATTAATAATGCTTGATTTAAAAGAAATATCTTATCAACCACAAACTGGTGAAATAATAATAATAGACAATTTAAATTTAAAAGTACAAGAAAATGAAATAATTTTGATTTGCGGCAATAGTGGTTCTGGGAAAACAACCTTACTTGAAATAATAAGCGGATTAACAAATCCACAAAAAGGGAAAATTACTTGGAAGAATAAAATTTTATCTTCCAGGCAAAGAAGATGGTTTTGTGGGGTAGTATTCCAATTTCCTGAAAGATATTTTATAGGTACAACCATCGGGAATGAATTAAAAATAGGTCATAAATCATTAAGAGAGAAAAGTATAGAAATAGTTTTAAATAAGGTTGGTCTGAAAAAAATTAATCTGACCCAACCACCAGAACAACTTAGTGGAGGCCAACAAAGAAGGTTAGCTGTAGCAGTTCAGCTACTTAGAAACCCCTCAATTCTTTTACTTGATGAACCTACTGCTGGATTAGATTATGCCATGAGAGATGATGTGAAGAATTTAATTCTTGATCTAAAAAATAAAAATACAATTATTATTGTTACTCATGAACCTGCGTTATTTGAGGGCATTCCATCTAGGATATTAATGTTGGAAAAAGGGAAAATCAAAAATTTATGAAAGACAATTATGAAGGATAGGATAGTGCGAGCTACTGCAGCCAATGGAGGGATAAGATTAGTTGCGGTATTAACAACTGATTCTTCTCTAGAAGCCAAAAAAAGACACGATCTTTCTTATTTAACCACCTGTATCTTAGGAAGAGCATTTAGTGCTTCACTACTTTTAGCAAGTTCAATGAAGATAATGCATGGGAGAGTAACTTTGAGAGTTAGATCTGACGGACCTTTGAAGGGATTGCTTGTTGATGCAGGCAGAGACGGCAAAGTAAGAGGTTATGTTGGTAATCCCAATTTAGAATTAAATCTCGTCAAAATAAATAGCAATAAATATTCTTTTGATTTTACAAAAGCATTAGGCACAGGATATTTGAATGTTATTAGAGATAGCGGGATTGGTGAGCCCTTCACAAGTACTGTTGAATTAGTAAATGGGAATATTGCCGAAGACCTAGCTTCATATTTATATCATTCAGAACAAACCCCTTCTGCTGTATTCATTGGAGAAAAAATTCAAAATAAAGGTCTTATTTGTAGTGGCGGCTTATTAGCTCAAGTTTTACCTAAAAAAGATACTGACCCTTTATTAGTCTCACTACTTGAAGAAAGATGTAAAGAAATTAATTCTTTTGGCGAAGACCTATTTCGTTCTAAAGACGATCTTCTATCATTAATAACAAATATATTCCCAGATATTGACGATAAATCAATATCTGAAAAAGCTCGTTCCCAAGAAGTTAGTTTTAAATGCAAGTGCTCCAAACAAAGAAGTTTAAATGCTATGAAAATGCTCGATAAGAGCGAGCTGGAAGACATCTTAAAGAAAGATGGCAAAGCAGAATTAGTTTGTGAATTTTGTAAGAATAAATATCTTATAAATTATGAAGAAATTAAATCTATGATAGAAAATTAATCATAAGAAAATTACACCAAACCATAAAATAACCATGGCTGGAATACTTTGAATTTTTTGTATTGATAAAGCATTATTTGATATTTCTTGAATAAAAGAATTATTTTCAAGTAATCCCCCGAATATTAATCCTATTGAAAGAAATGTAACACTCCAACCCAGAGAGCCTATGAATCTTTTTCCTGATTTAATTTGAGTATAGGTAAGTATTAGTGTTGAGATAGAGAGCAAAAGTCTATTATTTGAATCTGGACTGATGATTAACAAAATTAAAAATAGTAGTCCGACAGATATTTTTATTGAAAGATTATCAAATGAGGGGGGTGTTATTTTAGGAAGACTATACTGACCTGGGTTCTTAGAGTTATTGTTTAAATTTTTTATCTTAGAAAGCAGCGGGAAATTATTATTATTAAATTGATTAATTTGCTTTTCTTTTTTTGAAGCACTCACTGCTTCATAGCTTACATTTCCCGATTGTCTGGCTTTAAGACTCCCCATAAGTAATTGATCGAAAGAGGATTCTATTTTTGCTTTTAAAATCAAATCTTCACCAGCCTCTCTAACTTTAAGATCTCTAGCTTTCTGAATATCCTCAAAGGCAGCACCTTCTTTTACACCTAAAATTTCATAAGGCGATTTTTCACTATTGTTTTTACTATTGTTTGAATCCAAATTTTTTTTCCAATACTAACAGATTAACCAATTTTAGAATCCATTAAGGCTTTATAAAACAATTGGTTCGACTCCACTAACAACGGGAGCAACTTTGTTTAAATTTAATTGATTATTGTCTTCGACAAATTGATTTAAATTCCACTCATTTTTAAAAAGAACAACTGGCCTATTCCAACAATCTTTAACTATTTTACAATTGAATATTCTTCCTAATTTTTCAATGGCAGGCCATCCATCAGAAACCCATCTAGCTAATTGATATGGCATTGATTCAAGATTTGCATCTACACCATATTCACTTTTTAACCTGTGAGTTACTACTTCCAACTGCAATTGACCAACAGCTGCGAGTATTGGATCTCTTTTACTCTCATCAAAGTCATAGAGAATCTGAACAGCACCTTCTTCACGAAGTTCATTAACACCCTTTCTAAAGTTTTTAAATGCTGAGGGATTTGGATTTCTTAGCCAACTGAATATTTCAGGACTAAAGGATGGTATACCTTCATACTCCAGATGAGTGCCAGTATAAAGAGTATCTCCAATAGAAAACATCCCTGGATTATTCAAGCCAATAACATCTCCAGGAAAGGCATCATCAACGACTTCTCTATCTTGCCCAAATATTTTTTGTGGCCTTGATAATCTGATTGTTTTCCCAGTTCTGGAATGTTTAACTGACATATCCTTTTCAAATTTTCCACTACAAACTCTTATAAAAGCGACCCTATCTCTGTGCTTTGGGTCCATATTTGCCTGAAGTTTGAAGACGAATCCACTAAACTCATCGCTTGCAGGTTCAATATCCCCTTTATTACTATTTCTTGAAGTTGGCTTTTGAGCCATTTTTAAAAAGCTATCTAAAAATGGTCTTACACCAAAATTAGTCATGGCAGATCCGAAGAAAACTGGGGTTAAAGAGCCATTAAAAACTTTTTCTTTTTCAAATTTCGATCCTGCCTCATCAAGAACCTCCAATTCTTCAAGTGCATTTTCAAGTAAATTTCTCTCTACATATTTTGAAAGCTCTTTATCTTCAAGACTTAATCTTTTCTCATTCGATTGTTTTCCTCTGACGGCTTTATCAAATAAAATAACTTCCCTTGAAAATCTATCAATAACTCCTCTAAATTCCTCGCCACTCCCAATTGGCCAGTTAATAGGTAAAGTATTTAATCCAAGTTCTGATTCAATTTCATCAAGTAGAGAAAATGGCTCTCTTCCTGGTCTATCCATTTTATTTATGAAAGTAAATATGGGTATTTTTCGCATCTTGCAAACTTCAAACAATTTTCTAGTTTGAGGTTCTAGGCCTTTAGCCGCATCTTCCAACATAACTGCATTATCAGCAGCTGCTAATGTTCTATAAGTATCTTCGGAGAAATCTTGATGTCCTGGTGTATCTAAAAGATTTATTACTGATCTTTCATATTCAAATTGCAATACAGTTGATGTAATAGAAATACCTCTTTGTTTCTCAAGTTCCATCCAGTCAGAGGTAGCTTTTCTCTGATTGCCCCTAGCCTTTACTGCTCCTGCCTGTTGAATAGCACCTCCATATAAAAGAAGCTTCTCAGTGAGTGTAGTTTTCCCAGCATCTGGATGTGAAATAATAGCAAAATTTCTTCTTTTATTTACCGCATCCAGAATATCTTTATTATTTAAAATTTTGGTACCTAAACTCATCTATCTAATATAAAGGCTTTCTCTTTGTTCTTAAACATTACCATAGACTATTAAATATTTATCACCGTCTTCAAACACATCTAAAGAGGATAGATCGTTCTCTAAAGTGAAACTTTTTAACTCTTTAAAAGTATAAGAAGCTCTTAAAGAAGCATAATAATCATTAGTTAAAATCTCACTATATTTAGTTGAACATTGTGCTTTGAGTTCTAAAGCAGACTTTTCATCTAATGGCCTTTTTAAGTCCTTATGAAAATTTATAGTGATATCACTAGACAAATTTCTTATGGCGTTGAAAAAATCTTCAAGATAGGTAATATGATGAATCAAACTGTTACTTACAAGCAGACTAATTTTTTTATTAAGTTGAAAATTATTTGATTTAATATTTTTGATGTCAGAACAGATGTAGCGTAAATTTTTTAATTTTTTTTGATTAGTAGAAATCTTTTTGTTATATTCCGCTCTCAGAATCATCTCTTTAGAACCATCGATTCCAACAACTTCAGTGTTAGGCCATCTTATCGCTAACTTTTCAGAAATATTTCCTGGACCGCACCCTAGATCAACTATAAGATCTTTTTCATTTAAAGAAATATTTTTTCTTAAAAGATAATAATTAATTTGATTAATTAGATCAAATTCCCCTTCTGAAAAATCAGCTTCGTCATAAGAAATGACTTGTTCTTTCTTTTCCATTAACTCAGGTTCGGGTATTCTATCCATATAATTTCCTAAACAAAAATTTCATATTAAACATAATTTTACACAAACCGTTAAATAGTGGTAAGAATAGTTGCAGACGCCACAGGTAGAGTTATTCTTCCAATACGGGTTATTTACATACTTTTTTTATCGTGACTGTTGCACCAAATAAAGCTTCTTCTGGAAGCAATTCTAAAAATCTTAAAAAAGATGATTTTCCAACCACTGCTCCAGCTGCTTATCCAGTTTTTTTTAGATCTTACAGTAGGAAAACTTCCTCTGGCAAAAGAGAGAACTGGAGCGAAGTAGGAGAAAGAAATTTATCAGGCTTAAAAGAATTAGGAAAACTTTCTGTTGAAGAATTGACCCTAATGAGAGAGATGCAAAGCAACCAAAAAGCCCAACCATCAGGGAGATGGTTATGGATTGGAGGAACTCCATGGATTAATAAAAACCAAAATTTCTCTGGGGCATACAACTGCACTTCAACAAACTTAATTGATTGGGAAGCCTTTGCTTTGATGATGGACTTAGCAATGATGGGATGTGGAACAGGTGCAATAATTGAGCCTCATTTTATAAATAATCTACCTACGGTAATAAACAAAATAAATATTAAATCAGTCAGTGAAGTTGGAATAACTCCTAAAGATCAAAGAGAAGAAAAATCATCATTACAAATCAAAGGGAAAGATCTTCATATCAAAGTTGGAGATAGCAGAAGAGGGTGGGTAGATAGTTATAAATATCTTCTTGAGGCATCAAGCAATGAAAGTCTTGAAAGAGAAATTGATGTTTATATTAATTTAGAAGATATTAGGCCTGCTGGAGAATCATTAAAAGGTTTTGGTGGTATGGCAAATCCTATCAAATTGAAAGATCTCTACTCCAGAGTCGCATCACTTCTTGGAAAGGCAATTGGCAGGAAATTAAGTACAGTAGAGTGTTGTTTATTGATTGATGAAGCTGCAGTAACCATAGTTGCAGGGAATATAAGAAGAAGTGCTGGAATGAGACAATTTGCTTCAGATGACAAGGAAGCAGCATCTGCAAAAGAAAATTTATGGAGCCAAGATGAGAATGGTAATTGGAGAATAGATCCTGAAAAAGATGCCCTAAGGATGGCTAATCATACTAGGGTTTACCATACAAAACCCACTTACCAAACTGTTTTAGATGCTGTAACAAAACAATTCCATTCAGGAGAGGGAGCTATTCAATTTGCTCCAGAAGCAATCGCAAGGTCAAATGCAGATATTCTCTTAGATGATGAATTGAGAAAGGAATTTATTGAAATTTACTCAGAACAAGGTAAGGATGAAGCAAGAAATTGGCTAAATAATAGTTATGGACCATTTTCTGAAGAAGAGTTAGACCATAGGATGAGCCGATATGGACTTAACCCCTGTGGTGAGATCTTGGGGAATGATTTCCACTGCAATTTGGCTGAAGTTCATTTAAATCAGATTGACCCAGATAATTTTGAAGAGCAAAAAAAAGCTTTTAAAGCAGCAGCTCTCTCTGTAGCATGCTTACTAAATCATGAATTTGAAGTTGAGCGTTACAGAAAAAGTAGAGAATATGATCCTATTGTAGGGGTAAGTTTCACTGGATTATTTGATTTTTGTGTACATGCTTTTGGGACACCATGGTTGAAGTGGTGGGAAGCAGGAAGGCCAAATAATGAAGAAGGAAAGGCTTTCAAGGAGAAGGAAGCTAAATTCCTTGATTCTTGGAGAAAAATAGTTAAAGAAACTGTCTGGGAATATTGTGATAAACATCATCTAAGAAGACCAAATCGATGTACAACTGTTCAACCAGCTGGGACTAAGAGTCTTCTAACAGGAGCAGCGCCAGGATGGCATCCGCCAAAGGCTCAAAGATTCATTAGAAGAATAACTTTTAGGAAAAATGATCCAATCGCTTTAGCTTGCATGGATTATGGTTACTCAGTTGTGCCATCTCAATCTGATAAAGATGAAAATGGCTGCTTACTTGATAATCCATTCGACCCAAGATGTACAGAGTGGTTAGTTGAAATACCAACAGAAGTTAGCTGGGCAAATATTGAGGGTGCAGACCAAATAGACATAAACAACTTTTCAGCATTAGCCCAATTTGATTTTTATATGCAAGTACAGAAGTTTTATACAGAGCATAATACTTCTGCAACCGTAGAATTTAGAGAAAATGAAATCGAGGATCTAGCGCAAGCTATTCATAATGCAATAGAGAATAATGAAGGATATATATCTGCGGCATTATTAGCTCGATTTAGTGCTAACGCAACTTTCCCGAGATTGCCTTTTGAACCAATAACTAAAGAGGAATATATATCATTGCAAAATAAAGTAATAGAAAGGAAAGTTAATAACGATTTCTTTGACGCTCTCAATAAATATGATGTTGGAGAACTATCTGAAGCCGGGCCAGCTGGGTGTGATTCAGATAAGTGCCTCCTTCCACTAGCTAAACCGAAAGATTAAGTTTTAAATTATTTGTAAATAAAAAATATAAATTAGTTTTTAAAAATTTAATTTATGGCTACCTCTTAAATAGGGACATAAATTATTTATGACAATCAGCTTAAACATTGGGAACTT
>QCBW01000008.1 GCA_003281485.1 Prochlorococcus sp. AG-347-J20
GGAAATGAGTGCCTTACAGAAATTTGAAAATTCTTCTCTTTCTCATTAATTTCATTCATCTTTTCTAAGAAATTTGGACCATGTATCTCATTTTTTTTTAATATCCTATCTACCCATGCATGAATCATTTCATGACATAAAGTACTATTTATTTCACTATTAGATAATTTACTCAAAATAGGTTTCGATAAGATAATTTCAGAATCTACAAGACCATTAATTCTTTTTCTTTTATAAAAACCAGCAGTAGTTTTTAATCTATTATCACTCCATCTAACTTTTACTAATGGTTGATTATTAACCGCTAGAGAATTTTCAAAATATTGGCTATTAAATTTATGAAATAAAGGTAAAAGAGGAATTACAGGCATTATGGATTAAAATTAGTATTATTTTGACAAAAAAAGCCATCAAAAACGATTTCTTTTCTTAAAGTAATAAAAAACTTAAATCAACATGGATGCAACACTAGTTAAAGATATCGGAATTAAAGCATTATTAGTAGGCGGAGCTGTACTAGTTTCTTTTTGGACTTTTAATGCAGTCAAATTAGTTATAAGCGCCAGAGGAATTAATCCATTAGTGAGAAAGTTTTTTGATCAAATAGCTGCTGGCAGAATTGATGCAGCGTATGGTTTAACTACAAAAACTTATAAAACTCATGTGAAGCGCCAAGACTTTCTTAAATTTTTAGCTAGTTTAAACCTCAATAAATACAGAAATTTAAAATCAGGAAGACCTAGAGTCCAAGAAGATCAAATCATAATAACTTTGAATTTAAAATCAGAAGATAAACAAGATGAGCTCCCATTAGATTTTACTTTCGCAAAATCTGACAATGATTGGAAAATAGACAGAATAGCAAAAGTGAATTAATAATTTCTTGTGAGGCAAAAAGAATTGTTTAAAGAAGAGATAATACATCAACTAGAATTACACCCAAGTAGATTAGATAAAGAGAAAATCATCTCAGAAGCAATGGAAGATGGTTTAGATGATTTTTTTGAGGGCATCCGTATGGCACTTGATCCATTGGTAACTTTTGGTGTAAAAATTGTTCCTGAAAAAGAGAATGAAAAAAGTCAAAATTTTTTATGGAAAGATTTTAGGGAATTAGCAAATAAGCTTATTCAAAGAGAGCTTACTGGTCACGCTGCTCGCGATGCAATTATTACGGCTATGGAATCTGCCACAAAAGAAGAGTGGAATGGATTTTATAGACGAGTTTTAATTAAAGATCTTAGATGTGGTGTATCTGAAAAAACAATCAACAAGATAGCCAAGAAATTTCCCAAATATGCGATTCCTATTTTTTCTTGTCCCTTAGCTCATGACAGTGCAAATCATGAAAAAAAAATGATAGGAAAAAAGCAAATTGAAATCAAATTAGATGGTGTGCGCGTCTTAACTATTATTAGAAAAAATAAAGTAGAAATGTTTTCTCGTAATGGGAAACAATTCCATAATTTTGGTCATATTATCTCAGAAATAGAAAACGTCTTAAAAGAAGATCCTTCACCTCATGACTTAGTCCTAGATGGTGAAGTAATGAGCGCTAACTTTCAGGATTTAATGAAACAGGTTCATAGAAAAGATGGCAAACAAACAAAAGACGCAGTTCTACATCTATTTGACTTATGTCCCCTTGAAGACTTCCAAAAAGGGCGATGGAACACTAGTCAAACAGCAAGAAGTTTATTAGTAAAAGAATGGGTAGCAAAACATTCTTTACTTCTTAGACATATAAAAACACTTGACTGGGAAAATGTAGACCTCGACACCAATGAGGGACAGAAAAGATTTGTAGAGCTGAATAAATCTGCTGTGGAGGGTGGATATGAAGGAGTAATGATTAAAGATCCTGATGCAATGTATGAATGTAAAAGAACACACAGTTGGTTAAAAGCAAAACCTTTCATTGAAGTCACTTTAAAGGTTGTATCTGTTGAGGAAGGCACAGGTCGCAATAAAGGAAGACTAGGAGCTGTACTAGTAGAAGGTGAAGATGATGGGCATGAATACAGTCTTAGTTGTGGAAGCGGATTTAGTGATATCCAACGTGAAGAATATTGGTCAAAACGAAATCAACTGGTTGGTCAACTTGTAGAAATCAGAGCTGATGCAAAAACCAAGTCAAAGGATGCAGTGGCTTTTAGTCTGAGGTTTCCTAGATTCAAATGCTTTAGAGGATTTAAAGCTGGAGAAAAAGTTTAAATTTTAAAAAATAGTATTCCACAAAGTAGTCTATGAAAAATGTGGTTTTTAAATAAAAAAACTAAAAATCTTGGCTATAAAATGTAAGAATAATCATCAGGACTTTTAGAAAGACTTATGACAAAGAAAACAGTTTTCAATTTCATAAAAACATCTTGTGGACAAGCAAAATATATCGAATTAAAAGCCAACAAAACTCTACTAGGTAAATTTAGGCTTTTGTGGTTTATCTTAATTGCATCTATTAGAGATTGGAATATTAAAGAGTAAATTCTTAGGATTTTTCAAAATATTCCCTGGAATATTTAGCTGAGAAATATACAACTAAAAAAGTTGAAATAATTCCAACAATAGTCATATATAAATTATTTGGTGATTGGACATTTTTTAGCTCCTGGATATTTTTTGCCAAACTACCTATTGAGCAATAAAGAAAAGTTCCTGGAATTATTCCAAAAAGACCAATAGCGAAATCTCGAAATTTAACATTATTCAAACCATAAAAATAATTAAGAATACTGAAGGGAAATATCGGAGATAATCTTGCTAAAAAAATTAATTTAAGTCCGCCTTTTTCTACTACTTTTTCCATAACACTTAATTTTGGATAACGACTAAAAAGATTTTTTAGCTTTTTTGCAAAAAAACTTTTTGATACAAAAAAAGCAACTGATGCTCCTAAGGAAGCGGAGAAAAAAACGATAATTGATCCTAAATATGAGCCATATAAAAAACCTGATAATAAAGATAACCAAGAAGCTGGGAGTATTAATAAAACAATTAAAATGTACATGCAAACAAACGAAAATATCCCAATTCCAGTATTAAAAAAAAAAGACAAATTATAAATATTTTCAAGAAATATATTCATTCTCAATTCAAAAGCTCGAGTTTTTTTGTAATTCTCTCCATTTGTACCGAACCCTCATTTAATTTAAATCTACATTCATCAACAATATCTTTTGGAGCCTTATCCACGAAATTTTTATTAGATAATCTCTTATTTAAATTATCTAATTCAATAGTCACCTTTTTTAGATCCTTGTTTAGCCTTTCCTTTAATGCATCTATATTTACAAAATCCTGAAAAGGTAAGTAAACCTCTAAATCACTAATTATCCCAGAAAAAGATTTAGCAAACTCTTTTTTATCAACAGCATTAGGTTTAAAAATAAATACTTCAGAAGATTTAGTTAAGGTTTGAATATCATCAACTAAAATTTTTAGAAAATCAATCAATTCATCATTATCTGAAATCAAGTAAACAGGAACTTTTTCTGATGGCTTGAGGCCTAATTCAGCTCTCAAATTTCTAATCAATCGAATAATTTCAAAGAGTTGTTGAAAGGAATTATCAAGCTTATTATCAACAAATTTATTTTCGTGAATTGGCCATTTTTGAAGAGATAATAATTCTTTATCTGATTTAAGTTGCAGTACATGCCAAAGTTCTTCAGTAATGTGCGGCATAAAAGGATGAATCATCACCAAAATATCATTGAGCACTTTTATTAAAACTTTTTCAGATATTTGTCTATTACTAGTTTCTTTATTATTAAACCTTTGTTTAGCAAATTCTACATACCAATCACAAAAATCATTCCACGTAAATTCGTATAGAAGTTTCGCAGATTCTCCCAATTTATATTCTTTCAACAAAGCAGCAACTTTTATATTTACCTGATTCAATTTCGATAAAATCCACTTATCACACAACTCCAAAGAAGTTTCATCACTCTCATTAAGCAAATCATTATTGTTAGAAGTTTTATTAATTAACACAAATTTAGTTGCATTCCATAATTTATTCGCAAAATTTCTTGAAGCTTCAACAGTTGAAGACGTATCTTTTTTCCTATCAAAATCAAGCCGGATATCTTGTCCAGCGCCTGCAACTTCTCGAATTAAAGCAAATCGCAGAGCATCAGAACCATATTTATCAATTAATAATATTGGATCAATGCCATTACCTGAACTTTTACTCATTTTTTTATTGTTTTCATCTCGAACTAGACCATGAATATAAACATCCTTAAAAGGAATACTATTCGTAAAAGTATTCCCCATCATTGTCATCCTGGCCACCCAGAAGAAAATAATATCGAAACCCGTAACAAGAACATTATTTGGATACCATTTTTTAAAATCCGGATCATTTGTATTTGGCCAACCAAGGGTTGAGAAAGGCCATAAGCCACTTGAAAACCATGTATCCAAAACATCTTTATCACGAACCAATTTAATATTTAATCCAAATTTTTTATTAGCTTCGATTAAGGCATCTTCTTCATTTCTTGCAACGATATATGGAGTATTTTGTTCTATTGAGTCTTGAGAGTCATCTAAAACATACCATGCTGGTATTTGGTGCCCCCACCACAATTGCCGACTGATACACCAATCATTAATATTCTCTAACCAATCCTTATAAACTTTCTCCCAGCGTGAAGGAATAAACGATGGTTTTTTAGAATCAATTTCATTAAGACAACCTTTTGATATATCATCCATTTTCAAAAACCATTGTGTGGATAATAAAGGTTCAATTGGCACCTTACCTCTATCAGAAAAAGGAACAGTATGTTTATAATTCTCTATCTTTGTCAAAAGGCCTAAGTTATCCAATTCTTTAATAATTTTCTTTCTAGCCTCATATCTATCTAAATTTTGAAACATGCCTGCATTAATATTTAAAGTTCCATCTTTGTTCATTACATTAATCTGTTTTAAATTATGCCTTTTTCCTATTGCAAAATCATTTGGATCATGGGCTGGAGTAACCTTCACACAACCCGTACCAAAATCTTTATCAACATGTGAATCAGCGATAATAGGTATTTCTCTATCAACAAAAGGAACTTTTACTTTGACACCAATAAATTCTTTATATCTTTCATCATCAGGATTAACTGCCACAGCAGTATCACCCAAAAGAGTTTCTGGTCTTGTTGTTGCAACTTCTAAGTACTTATCTAAGAGTTCACCACTTTCAGAAATTAAAGGGTATTTAAAATGCCATAAATGACCATTTACTTCTTGCATTTCAACTTCAAGATCACTTACGGCAGATTGAGATTCAGGGCACCAATTAACCAAATATTCGCCTCTATAAATTAAATTCTTTTTATAGAGAATATTAAAAGCCTCAATAACTGCTTCATTTAATTTTTGATCAAGAGTAAATCTTTCTCTAGTCCAGTCAACTGAATATCCTATCCTTTTTAATTGAGAAACTATTCTTCCACCACTTTGTTCTTTCCAGTTCCATGCTCTTTTAAGAAATTCATCTCTTCCAATATCCTCGCTTGTTATGCCTTCACTTTTTAATTGTTTTTCGAGAATAGTTTGAACAGCTATTGAAGCATGATCAGTTCCTGGTAAACACAAAACATTCTTACCTAAAAGTCTTTGAAAACGTACTACAACATCTATCAAAGCCGTATTAAATGCATGCCCCATATGTAAAGATCCAGTTACATTTGGTGGCGGAATAACAACACAAAAGGGCTCCCCATCATCCTCAGGGTTAGGACTAAATGCCTTTAGACTTTCCCATTTTTCTTGCCACTTTTTCTCTACTTCAAAAGGTGAATAATTCTCTAAGGATAATTGATCATTCATCTCTGTCATGTGCAAATTTTATTTCAATAAACTTTTTGTTATTTTATCTTGAGAGAAGCCAATTAATGAAAATAATATTAGTTTGCAAAAAAAGAAACATCCACTCTACAAAAGTTTGAAGCCAGAACCACAGGAACAACGTATTGCATTTTTTGGTGTTGAAATAAGAAATCCACCACCGCTCAAATCACCGTAATAATCTAATTTTAAATCTTTCAATAAATTAAACTTTTTTACATCCGCGTATAAAGTTACTCCTTCAGTTCTTGAAATAGGGGATCCATTACATGTACCTGGCCTTAATTTAATATGCATCCATCCTTCGGAACAATTTTGATCCTCTATCAAATCAATCGACATTTCTCCAGGAGAACCTCCAAAAGAAGCTTGCCTAGATAGTTCTGAAGCAGCGCTTTGACTGATTGAAAGATTTACGATCTCAGTCATTAGAAAAATAACAAATGGGCGATCCAGGGTTCGAACCAGGGACATCCTGCTTGTAAGGCAGGCGCTCTACCGCTGAGCTAATCGCCCTTATAATAAATCATTCTAATAGATGAAGTTGAAAAATTTAAACTAAGTATTTAAATATTTCATGATTGAGGCAAAATTTAATTAATAAAATATATCCAATGTCCTCAAACAAGAAATATAAATTAGAAAACAATTCTGATTTAGAAACTATAAATAGTTTTAAAAACTTAATATCTAACATCAAAGCATTAAAAGATAAAAATTGGGGCTGTCCATGGCAGAAAATGCAGTCTCATATATCGTTGATCCCATTTTTGTATGAAGAAAGTAATGAATTTATAAATGCGATATATGAAAAAAATGCAGATAACATATGTGAAGAGTTAGGAGATCTTTTATTACAAATAATGCTTCATGCTGAAATCAGTTACGAAGAAAAAGAATTTGCTCTCAATGATGTTATAAAAAATCTAAATAGGAAAATTATTAACAGACATCCATATATTTTCAAGAAAAAAGAAAAAGTATCATTAAAAAAATCACAAGAGATTTGGGAAAATATAAAAAATTCAGAAAAAGAAGCACCTCATATGAAATCTTCAATTAGTAGAATTTTAAATTTGAAAATTAAAAATTTACCTCCAACAATTGGTACAGATAAAATCACAAATGTAGTTAAAGAACATGGTTTCAAATGGGAAAGTACTGATGAAATTTTTAAAAAGTTAGAAGAAGAGATAAATGAATTAAAAGAGGCAATTAAATACAAAAATGATTCAGAGATAAAAAATGAATTTGGTGATATTTACTTTACCCTTCTTAATCTCTCAAACTTTTTAAAAATAAATCCTGAGTCAGCTCTTCAAAAAACTAATATAAAATTTTTAGACAGATTTTCAATCATCGAAGAGCATGCGGGAGATAATATTAAAAAACAAACTCCCAAAGAATTTCAACGGCTTTGGCAAATAGCCAAGCAAAAACTAGCGGGGGAAATTCCTAAAAGCAAATGACAAATATTACAACATGGATAGATGAATATCATAAAGGCTCAAGATTCGGTCTAAATGGGAAAATCCTAATTAAAAAAACCTCAAAATATCAAGAAATTATTGTTATTGAAAATGAATATTATGGTAAAGCTTTAATGTTAGATGGTTGCTGGATGACATCATTAAAAGATGAGAAATATTATCATGAATGTCTTGTACATCCTGCGTTAAGTAGCATTGATGAAAAATCTAATATACTAATCATTGGCGGTGGTGATGGTGGTACTGTAAGAGAATGCGTTAAATATTCTCAAATATCAAAAATTGATCTAGTAGAAATTGATGAGGAAGTAATCAAAATATCTAAACAATTTCTAAAAGAAATTGGAGGCGAAGCATGGAATGATAAAAGATTAGAAATACATGTTGATGATGGCGTTAAATGGGTAAAAAAAACAAGAGATAATTTTTACGACGTTATATTAATAGATTGTTCAGATCCCTCAGAATTTTCAAATTTATTATTTTCAGAGTCTTTTTATGAAGAATGTAAAAGAATACTTAAACCAAAGGGAATATTAGCAACGCAAAGCGAATCTCCTGAATCCTTCAAAAATATTCATATAAATACTTTGAAAACCCTCAAAAATATATTTAAGGTTTCTGAAACTATGTATTCCTTTGTGCCTTTATATCCAAGCGGGATTTGGAGTTGGACATTCGCTTCTTCAGAAGATCTAAATTTATCAAAGCAAAATTATGATGAAGCCCTAAAAATAGAAAAAGGTTGTGAAATTTGGAATTTAAATTTTCAAAATGCAGCATTCAAAATGATGCCAAATAAAATTGTAAAAGAACTAGATACATAAGATGAAAAAAAATTTATTTGATAACGAAAATGCAATTTATATGGGAGCAAAAAGAAGTCCTGAGAATTGCTCAATTGGTATATTTGGAGTTAATTATGACGGGACATGTTCTTTTAAACCAGGAGCAAGATTTGGTCCAGAAGCAATAAGACAAGTCAGTTCTTGTTTAGAAACATATTGTCCAAAGACAAAAAAAGACTTAGAGGATATTATGTATGTTGATTTTGGATCAATACTAATTGATAAAAATGACTCAAAGTCCGTTATTGAATCGGTTAAATCAGCAACAAATTATTTAATTAGTAAACGCCTTAGTCCTATTATGCTTGGAGGCGAACACTCTATTACAAGTGGTGCTATCGAAGCTTTAGTAAAAAAATATCCAGATTTGATATTGGTTCAACTTGATGCTCATGCAGATTTAAGAGAATCATATATAGGAAATGAACATAGTCATGCTTGTACTATGAAAAGATGCTTAGAAGTGCTACCTAAAAAGAAAATTTTGCAAGTAGGAATTAGAAGTGGGACGAAGGAAGAATTTGAAATTATGCATAACAACAACCAATTAGTTAACTTTTGTCCAGGTGAAAATGCACATGAGTTAAAACAAGCTCTTTTACCATACGCTAAGTCTCCAATCTATTTAACAATAGATTTAGATTGGTTTGATCCCAGTTTGTTAGCAGGGACGGGCACTCCAGAACCGGGAGGATTTTTTTGGAATGACTTTGAAGAAATACTGAAAACGTTAAAAGACTTTAGAATTGTGGGTTCAGATATTGTGGAATTATCTCCTGAAATTGATAAAAGCGGAGTAAGTAGCATAGTTGCAGCCAAAGTACTTAGAAGCTTAATTTTGTCATTAGAAAATATGCAATAAAAAATTTCTAAACTACAGTGTAAAAATACTAAATAAAACTCAATATTTCATGGATTTGCTAAAAAGTCCTCTTTATTCAAAATATATTGAATTAAATGCAAAATTAGTGGATTTTGCAGGTTGGGAAATGCCCATATCATTTTCCGGATTGATTAAAGAGCATGAATCAGTTAGATCTTCAGCAGGATTATTTGATATTTCTCACATGGGTGTGATATCTGTTAAGGGAATCAATCCAAAGGATTATATTCAAAAACTTTTTCCTACTAATTTATACTCCTTTTCTGAAGGTCAGGGGCTTTATACAGTAATGCTCAATGATAAAGGAGGAATAATAGATGACTTAATAATTTATGACCTTGGTATACAAGAAAATGACATATCAGAATTATTGTTAATAGTTAATGCAAGTAGATATGAAGAGGATTTTCAGTGGATAAAAAATAATTTAAATAAATATAAAATTTCGATAACAAACTTTAAAAAAGACAAAGTACTTTTGGCACTACAGGGAAAAAAGTCATTCAATTTATTTGAAGAATGGATTGAATCATCGATCTCACATATCCCTAACTTTGGATGCGAATATAAAATTTTTGAACATATTTCGCCTAAAGAAAAAATTTTCTTTTCAAAGACAGGATATACAGGGGAAAATGGTTTGGAAATACTTTTATCTAAAAAAGCAGCTATTAATTTATGGGAATTCTCAATTTCCAAAAATGTTACACCTTGTGGTTTAGGAGCTAGAGATACTCTTAGACTTGAAGCAGGCATGCATCTTTATGGTCAAGATATAAATGAAGAAACTTCTCCATATGAAGCAGGATTAGGCTGGTTAGTACATCTAGAAAATAATCACGAATTCTTTGGAAGAAGATTTCTGGAAGAGCAGTCAAGATTAGGTATTCAGAAAAAGTTAGTTGGTCTCTCTATAGAAGGTAAAGCAATAGGAAGAAAAGGTTGCGCAGTTCTTAAAGGTGAAGAAAATATTGGGACTATCACAAGCGGCAGTTGGTCTCCAACTAAACAACAAGCCATAGCTTTTGCATACATCAATACCTCGCATGCCTTAATAAATAATGAAGTTCAAATATTAATAAGAGGAAAAAAATTCAAAGGGGTTATAACAAAAAGAGCGTTTTATAAAAAAAATTATTAACTAAATTTACCCTTAAAGAATTATTATAAGTTATTGATAAATAAATCATACTTAGATGAGAAACAAAATTTGCAAAGAACTCAATAATACAGATATTGGTAAATTAGTTAATTTATGCGGATGGGTAGACAGAAGAAGAGATCATGGTGGGGTAATTTTTATTGATTTAAGAGACCATAGTGGATTCCTACAAATAACAATTAATCCTGATGATGGTGCTGATCTTTTTAAAAAGGCAGAAACTCTAAGAAATGAGACCGTAATAATGGTTAGCGGAATTATTAATAAAAGGCCCAAAGAATCCATAAATACAAATTTAAGTACTGGAGAATTAGAGCTTAAGGTTAAAGATTTGCAAATTCTCAACCAAATTAAAAAAAACTTACCTTTTCCAGTGTCAATACATGATTATGAAAATACAAAAGAGGAACTCAGATTAAAATATAGATACCTTGATTTAAGAAGGGGAAAATTATTAGAAAATTTAAAAACAAGACATAAGATTATTAAAGTTGCTAGAGAATTTCTTGATAATTTTGGATTTACTGAAGTAGAGACCCCATTACTTACAAAGTCAACTCCAGAAGGCGCTCGCGATTTTCTTGTTCCTGCACGTCTTTCAAATGGAGATTTTTTTGCTTTACCTCAATCCCCACAACTATTTAAACAACTTTTAATGGTTGGAGGCCTGGACAAGTATTATCAAATCGCAAAATGTTTCCGTGATGAAGACTTAAGGGCAGATAGACAGCCAGAGTTTACTCAATTAGATATTGAGATGAGCTTTATTAGTGAAGAAGAAATAATTTCTTTTAATGAAAGTCTCATAAAAAAAATATGGAAAGAAGTATTAAATATTAATTTTAATAATGCTTTTCCAAGAATGTCATGGCAGGTAGCAATGGATAATTACGGCACTGATAGACCAGATACTAGATATCAAATGTTATTAAAAGATTTAGGAGGAGTATTAGGTGATATAGGATTTAATATCTTCACCAAGGCAATTAAGTCTGGAGGTTATATAAAATCCATAACAGTCAAAGGTGGTAATTCAAGTATTAGTAACGTAAGAATTAAACCAGGAGGTGATATCTTCCAAGTAGCTCAAGATGCAGGAGCTGGTGGTTTGGCCTTTATAAGGGTCAAAGGAGATGAGCTTGAGACAATTGGGGCAATTAAAAATAATTTAAGTGAAAAGCATATAGCTGATATTTTAAAAATCACAGAAGCAAAAGATGGAGACTTAATCCTCTTGGGAGCTGGAGATAAACAAATTGTCAATCAGTCATTAGATAGAGTTAGACAATATATAGCAAAAGATTTAAATCTCATTGATAAAAGTAAATGGAATTTCTTATGGGTAACTGACTTCCCGATGTTTGAGAGAAATGAAGAGGAAAATAGATATGAAGCTTTACATCATCCTTTTTGTTCTCCAAAAAATATAAAATCAAAAGATTCTGAAAACTTGAAAAAAGAAATTGAGAGCTCTACAGCAAATGCTTATGACTTAGTACTCAATGGATTAGAGTTAGGAGGTGGCTCTTTACGTATTCATGAAGCGAACTTACAAAGAGAGGTTCTAAAAACGGTAGGACTTACTGATAAAGAAGTTGATGAAAAATTTGGATTTTTAATAGAAGCCTTAGAAATGGGTTCTCCTCCTCATGGTGGAATAGCGTTTGGATTGGATCGTATTACCATGTTGATCATTGGTGCAGATTCAATCAGAGAAACCATTGCTTTTCCAAAAAATCAACAAGCAAAATGTCTTCTCACAAATGCACCTTCAAATGTCTCTGAATCACAATTAAAAGAATTAGATATTGAAATAACAATTGATGAATAAGAATATATATGGATGTTCTAAAAGTTTTTTGTTTAAATAAAATATAAGGAGGCTGTGCTTAATTAAAAATAATTAATGTCAAAATTTGTATTTGTCACTGGAGGAGTAGTTTCTAGCATTGGTAAAGGAATTGTAGCTGCAAGCTTAGGAAGATTATTAAAGTCTAGAGGATATAGTGTTTCAATATTAAAACTAGATCCATATCTAAATGTTGATCCAGGAACAATGAGCCCTTTCCAACATGGAGAAGTATTTGTAACCGAAGATGGGGCTGAAACCGATCTAGATTTAGGTCACTATGAAAGATTTACTGATACTGCAATGACTAGGTTAAATAGTGTGACTACGGGATCTATTTATCAAGCAGTTATTAATAAAGAAAGAAGAGGTAGTTATGACGGAGGAACTGTGCAAGTAATACCTCACATAACGGGAGAAATAAGAGAAAGAATTCATAGAGTAGCCGCCAACAGTAATGCAGATATTATTATTACTGAAATTGGTGGAACAGTTGGTGATATTGAATCTCTACCTTTTTTAGAGGCAATAAGAGAATTCAAAAATGATGTCAATAAGAATGATGTTGCATATATACACGTAACATTACTCCCTTACATCAAAACCTCTGGCGAAATAAAAACTAAACCAACACAACATTCAGTGAAAGAATTAAGATCAATTGGAATTCAGCCAGATTTACTTGTATGCCGAAGTGATAAATCTATCAATGAAGCTCTTAAAAAGAAGCTTAGTGGTTTTTGCGGTGTCAGTATCAACTCTGTAATTGAAGCTTTAGACGCAGATAGTATTTATTCTGTTCCTCTTGCTTTAAAAAAAGAAGGTTTATGCAAAGAAACCCTGAAGTATTTAGACCTTGAAGATAAAAAATGTGATTTGAAAAATTGGGAGCAACTAATACACAACCTGAGAAATCCTGGAGCTCCAATCAAAGTTGCTTTAGTGGGTAAATACATTGAACTTGGAGATGCATATTTATCCGTTGTTGAAGCTTTAAGACATGCATGCATTGAACAAAAGGCTTTATTAGATTTACATTGGGTAAGTGCTGAAATGATAGAAAAAAATTCAGCAGAAACTTACTTAAATGAAGTTGATGCAATTGTCGTACCCGGGGGATTTGGCAATAGAGGAGTCAATGGAAAAATTTCGGCTATAAAATTCGCAAGAGAAAATAAAATTCCCTTTTTAGGTTTGTGCCTTGGTATGCAATGTGCAGTTATAGAATGGGCCAGGAATGTAGCTAATCTTCCAGATGCATCTAGTTCAGAACTAGACCCAAACACTCCCAATCCAGTGATACATTTATTGCCAGAGCAAGAAGATGTAGTTGATTTGGGTGGGACAATGAGACTTGGAGTTTATCCATGTAGATTGACACAAAATACAACTGGGAAAAACTTATATGATGAGGATGTTATTTATGAGAGACATCGACATAGATACGAATTTAATAATTACTACAAACAAAGTTTTTTAGATTCTGGATACAAAATTAGTGGTACATCACCAGATGGCAGATTAGTTGAGTTAATTGAGTTAAAAAATCATCCATACTTCTTAGCATGTCAATATCATCCTGAGTTTTTATCTCGACCTGGCAAACCTCATCCTTTATTTAAAGGTTTAATAAAAGCCTCTCAAGATAAGTTAACTCAATCAAATTAATATTTTTTATTTTTTTGAATGAAAATGACAAATTTTTTACCATTAGTTGAACAATTTCATTCATTGCAAGGTGAAGGTTATCACGCCGGAAAAAGTGCTTTTTTTGTGAGATTAGCTGGATGTAAAGTTGGATGTTCGTGGTGCGATACCAAGAATTCATGGGACGAGAAAAAACACCCTTCTATTTCAATTGAAAAAATAATAGATCGCATAAAAATTGCCAGAAAAAAAGGAGCATCTTTTTGCGTTATTACAGGTGGAGAACCTTTACAACATAACTTAGATAATTTTTGCAAAGCCATAAAAAAAATGACGATAGGAGAAGATCAAAAGCCAATGAAAATTCATATTGAGACAAGTGGAGTTAATTCGATATCAGGAAGCTACGACTGGATTACTTTATCTCCTAAAAGACACTCACCTCCAAAAAATTATTTTTTAAAAAACTGTAATGAAATCAAAATAATCATAAATGAAATAAAAGATATTGAATTTGCTATTCAAATAAAAAAAGAAACTTTAAAACAATATCAACTCACTAAAAGTGAAGATAGCGTAAAAAAAGAAGAAAAAATTTTTTATTTACAGCCAGCATGGAACAATGCGAATGGTTTTTCTCTTGCTATAGATTTCGTTAAAAATAACCCAGATTGGAAATTGAGCCTTCAAACTCACAAATACTTAAAAATTAATTGAAATCATATGAATCTTAAAAATAAATCGATAGTAGTTTTATTATCTGGGGGCTTAGATTCTTCTACAGTTACTGGTATCGCAAAAAAGTCCGAAGCTAAAATTTTTGGCCTTGCATTTGACTACGGTCAACGTCATAAAAAAGAATTAAATTCTGCATCAATAATTGCAAAACACTTTGATATCGAAGAATTTAAAATCATTAATCTTGACTTATCTTTATGGGGAGGCTCGTCATTAACTGATACTCAAAAAAATATTCCGATAGAAGGAGTACAAACTAATAAAATTCCTAATACTTATGTTCCTGGGAGAAATACTATATTTATTTCCGTTGCACTAAGTTATGCCGAAGCAATAGAGGCAGATTTCATTGGATTAGGAGTAAATGCACTTGATTATTCTGGTTATCCAGATTGCAGACCTGATTACATTAAAAAATTTCAAGAATTAGCATACTTAGCCAATAAAAGAGGAAGAGAAAATAATCCAATAAAACTTTGGACGCCTCTATTAGATTTAAATAAAGAAGAAATTATTAAATTAGCTTTTGCTAATGATGTCCCTTTAGATAAAACATGGAGTTGTTATTCGGGCAATTCAAAACCATGCGGTAAGTGTGATAGCTGCAGAATTAGAAATGCCGCTTATAAAAAATGGCTTAATAACAATAATAAAAAATGAAAATAAAAAAAATAATTCTAGAAAAATGGATAGATCCAGTACTGATTACGCATCATCTAACAAAAAAATTTGGAGATAAAGGATTAGCTTGGCTAGACAGTGATGGCAAAGAAAATGGTGAATGGTCAATAATTGGAATTAAACCTAAAAAAATCATCCAGTCAAGAGATATCAATAACTTAGACAAAACTAATAATCCATTTAACAATTTAAAAAATATTGAAAAAGGATTTTGGATCGGATGGTTAAGTTATGAAGCTGGAGTATACATAGAACCAAAAAACCCATGGCGAAAATCTAATATGGCAACTTTATGGATTGCATCATATGATCCAATCATTAAATGTAATCTAATAAAAAAAGAAATAATTATCGAAGGCACAAACTCATCCGAAGTGATGAATTATAAAAACATAATCAGAAATATAAAGAATATTGAAGAAGAAAATATTATTAAAACAAATTTGAATTTTGATTTTTCAAAAATAAATTTGGACGCAATGACTGAAAAATTTCAGCAAAATACTCTAGAACTGAAAAAATTAATTTCCATAGGGGATATATTTCAAGCAAACTTAACAACTAAATGCGAAATTGAATCTTCCAAAAACTATAATCCTTTAGATATTTATTTAAAAATAAGAAGAAAATTAAGAGCCCCCTTTGGAGGAATAATAATAAATAATGATAATAATAAAGAAGCTGTATTATCTACCTCACCAGAAAGATTTATAAAAATAGATAATAAAAATTTTGTAGAATCAAGACCTATCAAAGGAACTAGATCCAGAGATAAAGATTTGAATCAAGACGCACTTAATGCTATCGATTTAATAACGAACGAAAAAGATAGAGCAGAAAATATTATGATTGTTGACCTAATAAGAAATGATTTAAGTAAAGTTTGCGAAACAGGAAGTATTATGGTGCCAGAAATATTAAAACTTGAAAGTTTCTTAAAAGTTCATCATCTAACTTCAGTAATCAAAGGCAAATTAAAAAAAGACAAGGACTGGATTGATCTACTAAAAGCTTGTTGGCCCGGGGGCTCTATAACTGGAGCACCTAAATTGAGATCATGCCAGAGACTTTTCGAATTAGAAGAATGTGAACGCGGACCATACTGCGGCTCATTTTTGAAGCTTGACTGGAATGGAGAGTTTGACAGCAATATACTAATAAGATCATTTTTAATAAAGGACAAAAAAATCAATATATATGCTGGTTGTGGAATAGTTATTGACTCAAACCCTGAAGAGGAAACTAATGAACTAAAGTGGAAACTTTTACCGTTAATTGATTCACTAAAATGATTGAAACATTAGGCTGGCACAAGGATCAATGGTTGGATATTGATAGAATATTTATTGCTGCTAATGATAGAGGATTAAAATTTGCTGATGGTATATTTGAAACCATTTTGATAAAAGAAAACAAACCTATTCTTTTTGATGAACATCTGAAAAGATTAGAAAAAAGTAGCAAGATTTTAAATATTAATCTGAAAATAAATAAATTAACTTTGAGACAACTAATTCACGATGGAATTAGAAAGTTATCACTTAAAAATGATCAATTTGCTTCAGTAAGAATAAACTGTAGTCGAGGAACTAATAAAGGTCGAACACTCGCAATTGATAGCACTTCAGAAACAAAAGATTTGGATAATTTATGGCTTGAGTTCTATATAATCAAACCAAATTTTAATCCAATAAGCGTTTGCATTAGTCAAACAGAAAAAATAAATGAATTCAGTCTTATAAGTAAATGCAAAACATTTTCATATAATCAGGCAATACAAGTTTTGACAGAAGCTCATGAAAAATCATTTGATGATTCTATCCTTTTGAATACATCAGGTGAACTTTGTTGTGGAAGTACATTTAATCTTCTAATAAAAAGAAATAATCAATGGATAACTCCTAGAAAAGAGAGCGGCTGTTTAGAGGGAGTTATGGTTTCTAAAGCTTTAAAATTGAAAATTGTAAAAGAAGAATTAATTCCTCCAGAATTTCAAAATGATGACATAATAGTTGCAATTAATAGCTTATCTTGCAGACAAATTAATCAAGTTAATGATTTAAAGCTTAAACCTAAATTCGATCCAATTTACTTTTGGGACTTATTATATAGTTGAACTTTATTAATATCTGGTAAATAGACATCAGATACTTTAGTTATATTGTTATTAACCTTAAATTCAACAATTTTTCCAATAATGATTATTGATGGAGCTGAAAATTCTTTATCCTTAATTTTATCTGGAAGATTATCTAATTTCTCTATCAAACATTTTTGATTTTTTAAAGTAGCTTCTTGAATAACAGCGCATTTAGTATTCTTATCTAAACCACCTAGAATTAATTCTTCAACAATAAATTCAATATTTTTTATACCCATAAAAATTACTAAGCTATCTGATGATTTAGCTAAATCTCTCCAATTCACTGTCCTTTTTTCCTTATCTACACGCTCATGTCCAGTGACGAAAGTTACGGAACTCGCAGCATCTCTATGAGTTAGTGGAATACCAAAATATGTGGGGGCAGCTATCCCAGAAGTAATACCAGGAACGATTTCTACTGAAATTCCATTTTTTTCTAAAATGGAGACCTCTTCACCACCTCTTGAAAAAACGAATGGATCTCCTCCTTTAAGCCTTACAACGTTTTTGCCTTCTCTTGCTAATTTCAAAATAAGAGCATTAGTTTCAGCCTGTGGTACAGAACACTTTCCAGCTCTTTTACCTACATGGTAAATTTCTGTGTTTTTTCCTGCCTCTTTGGTTATTTCATCTGGAATTAAAGCATCATGAACTAATGCATCACAATTTTTTATTAGACGTAAAGCTTTAAGAGTTAAAAGCTCAGGGTCACCAGGACCTGCTCCAACTAAATAAACAATACCAGGCACATTAATCTCCATTAACAAGTATGGTAGTAGAAGACAGTTGCAATGAAGGTAAATATTTTGAAAAAAAGTTTATTGAAATCAAACAAAAAATTTACTCTCCTTAGTGCTTTTGTCACCCTTCTAAATGATCGATTAAGTGAGAGTATACTCTTGCCCATTTTACCCTCTTTTGTTTTACTTTTTGACTCTAAAGCTAGTACATATGGCTTATTGTCATGCACTTACCAACTAGCGCAATTTACAGCTTCCCCTTTTATTGGACTTATGAGTGATAGATACGGCAGAAGACCTGTCACCCTTTTTTGTATAACAGGCTCAATAATTGGAATATCAATATTATCGTTTACTGTTCTTTTTAATTGGTCAAATTCAATAGCTACTATCCCATTATTTTTATTATTCTTAGCAAGACTAATTGACGGCTTAAGTGGAGGAACTGCAGCCACTGCAACAACTATTCTTGCAGATATTTCAAGCCCTGAAAAAAGAGCAAAAACCTTTGGACTAATTGGTGTAGCCTTTGGTTTAAGTTTCTTCTTAGGTAATATTTTTGTTGTAATTTTTGCAAAAAATACAAATAATAATTTTATTATTCCAGTTTTAATAGCCTCAATAATCCCAATAATAAATTTCCTTCTGGTATTTTTTTACTTACCAGAAACGAAACCTAATAGCTACTCAAATATATCAAAAAATATTTTAAAAAACCCTTTAAAAGAGCTATTTACAGTTTTTAAAGAAGAAAAGATTAAAAAATTATCATTAGCTTTTTTTATTTACTTTATAGCTTTTACTGGATTAACCAATATCTTAATATTTTTTCTGCAAGAATCTTTAAACTGGACGACCAAAGCATCAAGTGGAACTCTTGTTGTAGTAGGAGTCATTGCAATTGTCGTTCAGGGAGGCCTAATTGGGCCTCTGGTAAAGCAGTTTGGCGAAATGCGATTAACACTTTTCGGATCAGGCTTTATTCTCGTGGCATGTGCACTTTTAATAACTGTGCCAAAAGACAATGCGACAATAAATATTTATTCAGCTGTTTCATTTTTGGCCGTTGGAGCGGGATTAATTACGCCTACCTTAAGAGCATTAATATCAAAAAAATTAAACGTTGATAAACAAGGATCAATTCTTAGTAATCTTCAAGGTCTACAAAGTCTTGGAGGAGTTTTAGGAATTGCAATGGCCGGGAAGGTTTATGATAGCTTTGGTCCAAAAGCACCTTTCATAGCTGGTTCCGTTATCTTACTTTTCATGATATACCTTATTGCAGAGGGTAAAAATAATAATTCTTTTAACAATCAAAAACCAAATGTAATTTAATGAAAAGCCAAGCTGATGTTTTTATTAATAGAGAATTAAGTTGGATTGAATTCAATAAAAGAGTACTCCTAACCGGTATGGAAAAAGAGTACAAAATCCTAGATAAAGTAAAATTTTTTTCAATTTTTAGCAATAATCTTGATGAATTTTTTATGGTAAGGGTAGCTTCGTTAAAGGCTCAAGTTGAAGCAGGAATCACTAAAAAAAGTATTGACGGACTTACCCCTAAAGAGCAATTAACAAATATCAACAAAGAAGTAAAAAAATTAACTACTCTTCAAGAAAGTTATGTAAATAATGAATTAAATAACGAATTAAATAAACAGGGTGTTATTTTAAAAAAATATAAGAATCTAAGTGAAAATCAAAGAAATTGGTGTAATAACTTCTTTAATTCATCTATTTTCCCTTTATTAACTCCATTAGTTGTTGATCCAGCACATCCATTCCCTTTTATAAGTAATTTAAGTCTAAACTTAGCAGCTTTAATAAAGGATGGGGAAGATTCTAAAGATCAGTTTGTCAGAGTAAAAATACCCACAAAAAATATAAATCGATTTATACAAATTCCCAATGAAATTATGCAAAATAATGACTTAAGTTCTCACTTTTTTATAAGTGTTGAAGATGTAATTGGGAATAATATAAATACTCTATTTAACGAAATGGAATGTATAAATTACTCTTTTTTTAGAGTGACAAGAGATGCAGATTTGGAGCTAAAAGAACTTGAAGCTGATGATCTTCTTTTAGCAGTTGAACAGAGTTTGCAAAAAAGAAGATTAGGTGGAGACGTGGTTAGATTAGAAGTTGATTCAGATATGCCAGAAAACATCCTAAAATTACTTAAAGAAAGTATCTCAATACAAGAAGAATACATATACTATTGCCAAAGTTTATTAGGACTAGACGATTTAAATCAGCTGACAAAAATTAACAGAGATGATTTAAAAGAAAATTTACTAATTGGGAAAACTCATCCACATCTAAAACATTTAGATTTGCCATCAAGCAATAACCTCAATTCTATTTTCAAGATACTTAGAAAAAAAAATATTCTGCTTCATCATCCGTACGACTTATTCAAAACTTCAGTAGAGGAATTTATAAACAGAGCAGCTGATGATCCACTTGTCATGGCAATTAAGATTACTTTATATCGAGTTTCCAAGGATTCTCCTATCATTGCTGCTTTAATGAGAGCTGCAGAAAATGGGAAAGAAGTAATGACTCTTGTTGAACTAAAAGCAAGATTTGATGAAGACAATAATATTCAATGGGCAAAACAACTTGAACAAGCTGGAATACATGTTGTGTATGGAATCATAGGATTTAAAACACATACAAAAATAGCTTTAGTAGTTAGAAAAGAAAAAGGACGATTAAGAAATTATTTTCATATTGGAACAGGAAATTATAATTCCAATACTTCAAGGTTTTATACAGATTTAGGATTACTATCAACAGATCCTGATATTGCATCAGATTTACTCGAGTTATTTAATTACTTATCAGGTTTTTCTAAGCAAAAACCTTTTCAAAAATTGTTAGTTTCTCCTTCATCGATGAGAGATAAATTTATATTGCTCATCAAGAGAGAAATTAAAAATGCAAATGAAGGTAAAAAAGCTGAGATAATTGCAAAAATGAATTCTCTAGTTGACCCAGAAATAATCAAACTTCTTTATTTAGCTTCTGAAGCAGGTGTAAAAATAAGACTAATCATAAGAGGTATTTGCTGCTTATATCCACAAAGAAAAAATTTAAGTGAGAATATTAAAGTCATAAGTATTATTGGACATTTCCTTGAACACTCAAGAATTTTTTGGTTTTACAATAATAATAATCCTGAAGTTTTTATTGGGAGTGCAGATTGGATGAGAAGAAACCTTGATAGAAGAATAGAGGCTGTTACTCCAATAGAAGATTCTGAATTAAAATCTCAAATAAAATTACTTTTGGAGACATATATTAAAGATGATTACTTTTCTTGGATAATGAAAGAGGATGGTTCTTACACAAAACACGCATTAGATTCAGCGGTCAATCGGTCACAAATTGATCTCATAGAAAAATAAAAAAAATTTTAAAATATTAAGAATTTTATTAAATGTTATAAAAATCAATATTTTTTTTATTTTTCTAAAACCCTTTCATTTCAAACGATCTCAAGAAATTAGGTTAAAAAAATCTTTTTTTGTCTTTAAAGTTTCAACGTAAATATAGTTTTTATTTCAATTTCAGTGCTAGCTTTTTAAAAAATCCATTATTTAGGAGGCCAGGGTGATGGGGATCCCTCTGGAATCTGCAAAGAGCTCTTCAGATAGTAATTTTGATGAGCCAAGATTACCAAACACTGCGGGCAAATCTCGCAAAACAAAATCCAGTTTAACTTCAAAACAAAGCCAAAAAAAATCTGGCAGACTTGCTTCAGATTCTATAGGCTATTACTTAAGTAGCATTGGTAGAGTTCCTCTTTTGACTCCAGCAGAGGAAATAGAGTTAGCTCATCATGTTCAAAACATGAAAAAATTGCTAGAAATTCCTGCAGGTGATAGAACTAACAGGAATCTTCATCAAATTAAAATTGGCAAAAGAGCTAGAGATAGAATGATGGCAGCTAATCTTAGGCTTGTTGTATCTGTAGCAAAAAAATATCAAAACCAAGGTCTTGAATTATTAGATCTTGTGCAAGAAGGGGCCATAGGCTTAGAGAGAGCTGTTGATAAGTTTGATCCTGCTATGGGTTATAAATTCTCAACTTATGCTTATTGGTGGATAAGGCAAGGGATGACAAGGGCAATTGATAATAGTGCAAGAACAATCCGTTTACCTATTCACATAAGTGAAAAACTATCCAAAATGAGGAAAGTTTCTAGAGAATTATCACATAAATTTGGTAGACAACCTACGAGATTAGAAATGGCCACTGAGATGGGTATTGATCAAAAAGATTTAGAAGATTTAATTTCTCAAAGTGCTCCGTGCGCCTCTCTTGATGCTCATGCTAGAGGCGAAGAAGATCGAAGCACTCTTGGGGAACTAATACCCGATCCAAACTGTGAAGAGCCTATGGAGGGAATGGATAGAACTATTCAAAAAGAACATTTAGGAACTTGGCTTTCTCAATTAAATGAAAGAGAACAAAAAATAATGAGACTTAGGTTTGGCTTAGATGGTGAGGAACCATTAACATTAGCAGAAATAGGGAGACAAATTAATGTTTCACGAGAAAGAGTAAGGCAGTTAGAAGCTAAAGCAATATTGAAACTTAGAGTAATGACAACTCATCAAAAAGCAGCTTAGTCAAATTGGTAAAATATTTTTTAATTTTATTATATTTATCTTCAGTTTTTTTTATATCGATAATTCTTAAAAAATTTAATAGAATTAGCAAAGAACTTCCCAGAAAAATAATACATATTGGAATAGGACCTTTAATACCAATCGCACAATTTTTAGAAATTAATAAAAATTCAGCTCTTGTTTTTACAGGAATTGTTTCATTGATGGTAATCATCAATTACGCCTATAAATTATTTCCATCTATTGAAGATGTTGAAAGAAAAAGTTATGGCACCTTATTTTATTGTCTAAGTTTATTTATTTTAATTTTTCTTTTCTGGGATAAAGATCCATATGCATTAATTACTGGTTTTTTTATAATGTCTTTTGGTGATGGATTAGCTGGTTTAATCGGCAAAAGTTTCAACTCAAAGAGTTGGATTTTTTTTAAACAAAAAAAATCTTTTTTTGGTACCTCTACAATGCTTTTAATAAGCTTAATAGTAGTTTCTTCAGTAGGATATGCCCAACAAAATAGTTTGAATTTAAATTATTTTACGATAGCTTTTTTAGCCACTGTTCTAGAGCAATTTAGTGTTTTAGGGATAGATAACTTATTGGTACCAATAACATCATCATTATGTTTTAATTTTTTTGTAACTAATTAACTGAGCTATACAAAATAGCAAGTAATTCTTTTGTGGTTTCTATATCTATACATGCATCTGTAATGCTTCTGCCAAAGTCAAGATCATTTTTCTTTAAAAGTTTTTGATTTCCTGCCTTCAAATGACTTTCAAGCATAACTCCTAAAATATTTTTTTCTCCATTTCTTATTTGTGAAGCTACATTTTGCAGGACTTCGGACTGTTTTCGGAAGTCTTTATTAGAATTTCCGTGACTACAATCAATCATCACTTTATGAGGAAGACTACATTGCTTTAATTCAGTTGAAATTCTTTGAACATGCTGATTTTCAAAATTTGGGCCTTTTGAACCTCCTCTTAGAACTATATGGCCATCAGGATTACCTGTAGTATTAACAATAGAAGCCATTCCATTAGAATTTACACCCAAGAAATGATGTGACTTTGCAGCAGACTTCATTGCATTGATTGCAGTGGTAAAGGAACCATCCGTTCCATTTTTAAAACCTATAGGCATTGATAAACCTGAGGCCATTTCCCTATGAGTTTGACTTTCAGTAGTCCTAGCCCCTATGGCGGTCCAACTTATCAAATCAGCAATATATTGGGGAACAATTGGATCTAATAACTCTGTAGCAGAAGGTATTCCACGCGTGGCAAGATATGAGAGCAAACTTCTTGCCCTTCTTAAACCAGTATTAATATCATAAGAATTATCCAAATGAGGATCATTTATAAGCCCCTTCCAGCCAATAGTTGTTCTTGGTTTCTCAAAATAAACTCTCATGATTATTTCTAATTTATCTTTATAAATTTCTCGAAAGTTTTGAATGTATTTTGAATATTCCTTTGCTGCATCTAGATCATGAATTGAACATGGGCCAACAATTACTAAAAGCTTCTTATCATCATTATGCAAAATATTTTGTATAGATCTTCTCGTTTTAGATACCGTATTAGCAGAGGTATAATCTAAAGGTATATCATTATGTAATCTGCTTGGAGGTATTAATGGACGTGTTTCAACAACATGTAAATCTGATGTCTTTTCTAAAGCTGAATTATTTGATGATGTCGTCATTGATTAATTAAGAAGTTTGAATATTTAAAAAAGCATTTATGAATACTCTCCTATTCAATATTAAAAATAACAATAGATTAAGCATTAAACCTTACTAATGAAGAATTTGGAAACATTGCTAAAAGATTATTCGAGTCACGTAGCTGAAAGAGCTTCCAAAGGAATACCTCCTTTACCTTTGAATGCTGAGCAAACAAATTGTATTACAAATTTATTAGAACAAGATAGTGGTTACGATTCATCATATTTACTTGATTTACTAATAAACAGAGTACCACCAGGAGTTGATGAAGCTGCTTATATAAAAGCAAGCTGGCTTACAGCTATTGTTAATTCCGAAAAATATTGCAAATCGATTAACCCTGAAAAAGCAATTGAAATTCTTGGAACAATGATTGGCGGATATAATGTAAATTCACTTGTTGAAATACTTAAAGGAGAAAATAATTTACTAGCTAAAAAGGCAGCAGAAGTTTTAAAAGATATTATTCTTGTTTACGATTCCTATAACGAAATTTATGAATTATCTAAAAATAATATTTATGCAAAAGAGGTATTAAATAGTTGGGCAAATGCAGAGTGGTTTAAAAATAAAAAAGTTTTAGAAAAAGAAATTACTTGTTTAGTATTTAAAGTTGATGGGGAGACAAACACAGACGACTTATCTCCAGCCGTGCATGCAACAACACGCCCGGATATACCAATGCACGCATTGGCCATGCTGGAATTTAAAAAACCAGATGGACTAGAGATTCTCGATAATTTAAAAAAACAAAATTTACCAATAGCTTATGTAGGAGATGTTGTTGGGACAGGGAGTTCTAGAAAATCTGCTATTAATTCACTTATTTGGCATATTGGTGATGATATCCCTTTTGTTCCAAACAAAAAAACAGGTGGAATAATAATTGGCAGCAAAATAGCCCCGATTTTCTTTAATACTGCAGAAGATTCTGGAGCTTTGCCTATAGAAGCTGACGTATCTAATATGAAAACAGGAGATATTATTAAAATATATCCTTACGAAGGTATTATAAAAAAAATAAAAAAAGATACAAATTCAGAAGAAGTAATAAGCAAATTCGACTTATGCCCATCAACTCTTACTGATGAAATTCAAGCTGGAGGGAGAATTAATCTTATGATTGGAAGATCTCTCACTGACAAAATTAGAAATAAATTAAATTTTCAACCGAGTGAAATATTTATCCGGCCACAAAATCCAACAGAAAGCAATTCCGGCTTTACTCAAGCTCAAAAAATCGTAGGAAAAGCATGCGGTTTAGATGGAGTTAGGCCAGGAATGACCTGTGAACCAATTATGACCACAGTTGGCAGTCAAGATACTACTGGACCAATGACTAGGGATGAACTAAAAGAACTAGCTTGTTTGGGATTTACTGCAGATTTAGTGATGCAAAGTTTTTGTCATACTGCTGCATATCCTAAACCAGTAGATTTAGTTACACATAAAGAATTACCTGATTTCATATCTCAAAGAGGTGGAGTAGCTCTTAAACCTGGAGACGGCATAATTCACAGTTGGCTTAACAGAATGCTTCTCCCTGATACTGTTGGCACAGGTGGAGATAGTCATACAAGATTCCCTCTTGGCATTTCATTTCCTGGAGGCTCGGGTATTGTTGCCTTTGCCGCTGCAATAGGATCAATGCCACTAAATATGCCGGAATCTGTGCTAGTTAAATTTAAGGGACAATTATTACCGGGAATTACTCTTAGAGATTTAGTTAATGCAATCCCTCTCTTCGCAATAAAAAAAGGACTTTTAACTGTTGAGAAAGCAAATAAGAAAAATATTTTTAACGGGAAAATTATGGAAATTGAGGGATTGCCTAATCTAAAACTTGAACAAGCTTTTGAACTCACCGATGCAACTGCAGAACGTTCATGTGCTGGTAGCACAATACTTTTATCCCAGGAAACTGTTCAAGAATACTTAAAAAGTAATATTTGCCTTCTTGAAAAAATGATTGAGAGCAATTATGAAGATTCAAAATCGATTTCAAGAAGAATAAATGATATGAAAAATTGGTTAAAAAAACCTGAACTAATACAACCAGATACAAACGCTCAGTATGAAGAAATTATCGAAATTGATTTAGCAAAAGTAACTCAACCTATAGTTGCTTGCCCTAATGATCCAGACAACGTAAAGGAGATTGCCGATGTTGCCAATACAAATATTGATGAAGTTTTCATAGGTTCTTGCATGACAAATATTGGTCATTACAGAGCAGCTGCAAAAGTTCTTGAAGGTATTCAAAATTTAAAAGCTAAATTATGGATTTGTCCGCCTACAAAAATGGATGAAGAAACTCTAAAAGCTGAAGGGTATTATAAAATATTCGAAAATTGTGGTGCAAGATTAGAGTTGCCAGGCTGTTCTTTGTGTATGGGAAATCAAGCTAGAGTAGATGAAGGATCTGTAGTATTTTCTACTAGTACAAGAAATTTTGACAATAGACTTGGTAAAAATGCACTAGTATTTTTAGGGAGTGCTGAATTAGCAGCTGTTTGTGCACTTCTCGGGAGAATCCCTGAAGTAGAAGAATATCAGGATATTACTAAAAATAAAATTAATCCATATTCAGATGAACTTTATCGTTATCTTCAATTTGATGAAATACACGATTTCAGTTTGTCAAAATAATCATGGATTATGCAAAACCTTATAAAAGAAAATATTCAAAAAACCAGTAATAGTTCTTCTCGCAGTATTAAAAAATTATTAAAACAAAGATCTCTAGTCGTTGCATTGTCGCTTTTATTTACAGGGTTAGGAGCTTCAATTACAAGCATATTTTTTAAAACTGGAATCTACTTTATAAATAATTGGAGATTAGCCCTTTTAGAACAATTACCATCAATTACAGTGTTGCCAATTTTTGGAGCTATAGGAGGAGCAATTGCGGGATATTTGATCAAAAATATTGCACCTGCAGCGAAAGGTTCAGGTGTGAGTCAAATTATGGGTTTTTTAAGGCATAAAAAAGTGCCAATGAATTTAAAAGTAGGATTAGTAAAGCTTGTATCAGGAATTATCGCTATTGGTAGTGGATTCCCATTAGGTCCAGAGGGTCCATCAGTTCAAATGGGAGGATCAGTTGCTTGGCAAATGGCCAAATGGCTCAAAGCTCCTACAGCATTTAGAAGAGTAATAGTTGCAGCAGGTGGTGGTGCTGGAATTGCTGCAGTATTTAGCGCTCCATTAGGGGGGTTTGTTTATGCAATAGAAGAGCTATTAAACTCTGCTAGGCCAGTAATTTTGCTATTAGTTGTAATTACAACTTTCATTGCAGATTCATCCGCAGATATTATTCAAGCCTTGGGTTTAGATCCTAAAGCAGGAGGCTTTGATTTTAACCTCGGATTTTTGATTCAAAAAGAATATGACCCATCAGTTTTTTTCTTACCTATAGATTTTTTATACCTTGTTTTACTAGGAATAATTATTGGGATCTTTGCAGAACTTTACAGCAGATATGTTTTGTTAATGCAAAATCTTGGGAAAAAGTGGTATAAAAATAAATTTGTTTTAAAAATGAGTATTTGTGGACTAATTTTAGGAAGTATCTACTCTTTTTTACCTAGTACATTTCATAATTTAGATGAATTACAGAAAATAATAGCTGAGCAAAATACAAGTATTGAAATTGCTTTGTTAGCAGTTTTAGTATTATTTATCACGACAGGTTTAGCTGCGGCATCTGGAGCTCCTGGAGGATTATTCTATCCCATGCTTACTTTGGGAGGGTCAATCGGACTAATAATGGGTAGCTGGGTAGAAATTGCAACAGGACATGCACCTAGTACATACATTTTTGCGGGAATGGGAGCTTTCGTGGCAGGATGTTCTCGAACCCCAATTACAGCAATGTTTTTAGCTTTTGCCTTGACAAAAAATTTATTAATAATGAAACCTGTTTTAATCAGCTGTATTGCCAGCTTCTTGATAGCAAGAGCGTTTAATGAAGAGTCAATTTATGAAAGACAAATACAAATAGAATTAGAAGACTAGAAAATTATTTTCAATCAAAAACAGCAGTTTTGCTGTTATAAACAAATACTTGATGATTTAGATGTAATCTAACCGCTCTCGCTAAAGCAATTCTTTCAATATCTCTTCCTTTTCTAATCAAATCTTCAACTTCATCCCTATGACTCACATTTACTGTGCACTGCTCTATTATCGGACCTTCATCAAGATCTTCAGTGACATAGTGGGCAGTAGCACCAATTAATTTAACACCCCTCTTCCATGCTCGATGATATGGTTGCGCGCCTTTAAATGCAGGTAAGAAAGAATGATGGATATTGATTATTGAAGAAAACTTTTTTAAAAAAGAGTTACTCAAAATTTGCATATATTTAGCTAATACAACAAGATCAATTTCATACTCTTTTAGTAAACTTAAAAATTGATCTTCGACAATAGATTTATCACTATTAAAGGTATCAAAATGGACAAATTTTGCATTAAAGTCATTTGCAATATTTTCAAGATCAGTATGATTTGAAATTATTAAGGGCACTTTCATTTTGAGTTCACCATTTCTTACTCGCCAAAGCAAATCAATCAAACAATGATTTTGTTTACTCACGAAAATAGCAACATTTGGAATTTCATCAGAATAATTTACGTTAAATTTTCCATTTACTTTATCTGCAATTTTTTCAAATTCCTTATAAATTTCATCTTTATTAAAAGATGCCTTATTACTATTCCATTCAATTCGACTAAGAAACAATCCTGCATCTTGATCTGTATGATGATCAGAATGCTTGATATTACCACCATAATTTGAAATCCAACTTGTAAGTAAACTTACAAGACCAGGACGATCGGGACAGACAATTTTGAATATAATTGAAGGATGTTCCAAAAAATCTTTAACTATTAATCAAGTAAGGAATCATATCTAATATATCAATGAAAAGCTTAAAAGAAAATTTTAAAAAAGCACACATAGTTATTATTGGATCGGGAATTATTGGAAAATTTAATGCCTTAGAATTGTCAGAATTAGGCTTTCGGATAACAATAATAGATCCAGCTGAAGAAAAAAATAGTAGTAATGCAGCTTTAGGCATACTTATGGGTAACATGTACCAAAAAAAGAAAGGTAGAAGTTGGGATCTCAGGAAGCAAAGTATTGAATTATGGCCAAAATGGATTGAATTTCTGCAAAAATTTAATTTTGAATTAAAAATTAAAAAACCACTAATACAACTAACTACGAATGAAGAAAAGTTTAAAAAATTGGAGAAATTTATTTATGAAAATAATGACCATAACTTACAAATTTTACAGAAAGACTCAATTATTGTTAAGAAAATAAGTAAAGCATTTCAAACAAAAAATATAAAGGGAATGATATCTTTCAAAGATGGAAGAATAAATGCTGTATCTTTACTAAAAACGTTAAATAAATGTCTAAAAAACAAAAAAATAAATTTTGTGTATGAAGAAATAATAAAAATCAGAAAATCCAACAATCAATGGTTTTCTACAACAAAAAACTATAGAGATATCAAATCTGACATCGTTATTTTGTGTAATTCTTTAAAAGCGATTGATTTAATAGATAATCTAACTCACAAAATTAAATTAAAACCTGTTTTAGGTCAAGCTATAGAAGTTGGAATAAATGATGAAGAAGTTGATTTATTAACACTTCCAAAACAATTCAATATAAATGGCAAAAATATAATTCCAATATCTAAAAACAAACTTATTATTGGTTCAACGGATGAATATAGTACAAAACCAGAAAAAAATGTTTTTGAAAAAATTACAAATTTTCTGGATAATAAACCAAATTGGCTTATTAACGGTCAAGTCACAAAAAAGTGGTTTGGAGTAAGGTCCAGGCCTGAAGGTGAACCTTCACCAATAATGAAAAATTTGGGAGATGGACTAATTATATGTACAGGTTTTTATAAAAATGGAATTTTACTAGCGCCTGCTTGTTCTAAATGGGTAGCCAATGAAATTAAAAATTACTTTTCCTAATCTTTTGTTTCAGTAAAGTCTGCATCAATTACATCATCTCCACCTTTATCATTTGATTCAGTCTGATCAGGACCGTTCGCTGAACCAGGGGTTGGAGGCTGATTGCCTGGCTGCTGATAAACAGACGAACCAACTGCATAAAGTTCTTGCTGAAGCTCTTC
The DNA here is from genome assembly GCA_003281485.1 of Prochlorococcus sp. AG-347-J20. Taxonomy (GTDB): domain Bacteria; phylum Cyanobacteriota; class Cyanobacteriia; order PCC-6307; family Cyanobiaceae; genus Prochlorococcus_A. The sequence continues at coordinate 30,578 of QCBW01000008.1, forward strand.
AAGGAGTTTCTTCATTGATTCATAATCTTCTTTTGATGTTGCCTCTTTTAGAGCATTACTTTTTTCTTCAACCTTAGCCTTTACTGCAGCATCAATTTTATCTCCCAATTCCCCAAGTTGCTTTTCTGTCTGATAAACGAGTGTTTCAGCTTGGTTCTTTAAATCAATTTTTTCTCTTTTTTCTTTATCTGCTGATGCATTTGATTCTGCATCTTTAACCATTTTTTCAACCTCATTATCAGATAAAGTAGAAGCGCCAGTGATAGATATACTTTGCTCTTTACCGCTTCCTTTGTCTTTAGCGGTAACACTAAGAATTCCATTTGCATCAATATCAAACGTTACTTCAATTTGAGGAACACCTCTTGGAGCCGATGGAATACCATCCAATCTAAAAGTTCCTAAACTTTTGTTATCCGATGCCATTTCTCTTTCACCCTGTAGTACATGTATTTCAACATTAGTTTGTCCATCTACAGCGGTTGAATATGTCTCAGATTTCTTAGTAGGAACTGTAGTATTTCTATTTATCATTTTTGTCATAACCCCACCTAAAGTTTCTACACCTAAAGAAAGTGGAGTAACATCAAGCAACAATATATCTTTAACTTCACCAGCTAAGACTCCTCCTTGAATAGCTGCTCCAACTGCAACTACTTCATCAGGGTTAACAGTTTGATTTGGTTCTTTACCTATAATTTTTTTTACTAAATCTAAAACTGCAGGTATCCTTGATGAACCGCCTACCATCACAACTTCATCAATTTCACTAGTAGAAATTTTTGCATCGCTAATAGCTCTCTCAACAGGAGTTTTGCACCTATCAATTAAAGAAGCTGCTAACTCCTCAAACTTTGCTCTAGTTAGGTTCAAATCCAAATGTTTTGGACCTTCAGGGGTCGCTGTGATAAACGGCAAATTTATTTCACTTTGAGTAGCATTTGACAACTCAATTTTAGCTTTTTCTGCTGCTTCAGTAAGTCGCTGTAAAGCCTGCTTATCTTGTCTAAGATCAATTCCCTCATTCGATTTAAAGGTACTTGCTAAATGGTCGACAATACACCTATCAAAATCATCACCACCTAAATGTGTATCCCCAGATGTTGATAGAACTTCGGTTACTCCATCACCAGCTTCAATGACAGAGACGTCAAACGTTCCTCCCCCTAAATCAAATACAAGAATTTTTTCATTTTCTTTGTCCAAACCATATGCTAAAGCCGCAGCTGTTGGCTCGTTGACAATTCTAAGAACTTCTAAACCTGCAATCTTTCCTGCGTCTTTTGTAGCCTGTCTCTGAGAGTCATTAAAATAAGCAGGAACAGTTATTACAGCCTGTGTAACTTTTTCACCAAGGTATTTACCCGCATCATCTGCTAACTTTCTTAGAACTTGAGAACTTACTTCTTCAGGAGAAAACTGCTTATCCAGAATAGGACACTTTAATTTGACACTAGAACCAGATTTTTCAACGGAATAACTCACTTCTTTAGATTCTTCATTTACTTCATCAACTCTTCTTCCAACAAAACGCTTTGCAGAGTAAAAAGTGTTTTCAGGATTCATAACAGCTTGTCTTTTAGCAATTTGTCCAACTAGCTGATCTTGATTTTTTGTATATGCAACAACTGATGGAGTAGTCCTGAAACCTTCAGCATTTGCTATTACAGTGGGTTTACCACCTTCCATTACAGCGACACAACTATTAGTTGTTCCTAAATCAATTCCTACAACTTTCCCCATGGGTAAAATCTTTTATTCAATATTCTCCATAATCGGTCATCGGCGTCATTATTGTTACTCAAAGACGGGGTGTGGTTCCCGAACAGATTGTTACTTTTTAAGAAAAGAATTCTAAACATGATTTCAAGTAAGACGTCTTTTATTGCATTAATCGGCAATCCAGTAAACCATTCATTATCACCGATTATTCAGAATGCTGCCCTTCAATACTTGGGATTAGATTTGATTTATATTGCTATACCTTGCAAAGAGGAGGATCTAGAATTGGTGCTAAATTCTTTGAAAAAAATTAATTGCAAAGGTTTAAATATTACAATTCCCCACAAAGAAAAAGTATTTAAGCTCTGTAGTGAAATTTCCCCTATAGCACACAAACTGAAAGCAATTAATACTCTAAAATTAAATCCCGAAAAAGAATGGAGCGCAACTAATACAGATGTAGAAGGATTTATTTATCCTTTAAAGGCCTTAAAATTAGCAAAAAAACAATCAATCGTTCTTGGCTCAGGAGGTGCAGCACGATCAGTTATTCAAGGTTTAATAGATTTAAATCTTTCAAAAATTTCAGTAGTATCACGAAACAAATCATCACTAGATGAATTAATAAAAAATTTTGAAAATCAAATTGAACTTCAGGGTGTTTTAAATAATGATAATCTTGCTCAAAATTTAATTGAAGAGACAGATTTGATTGTAAATACAACACCAGTAGGAATGAAAACAGCTAATCATAAAATGAATGTATTGCCATATGGGGAGTCTTTTTGGAGATCTCTTAACTCAAAAACAATTGTTTATGATTTAATCTACAATCCTGCCCCAACTCATCTATTGAAATTTAGCGCCAAAAAAGGATGCATGACCATCGATGGTTTGCAAATGCTTGTTGCTCAGGGATTGAAATCATTATCATTTTGGACGAATGGCTTAGAAGTACCTTTTCATATTATGAATGACGCACTCAAAAATTATATTTAGAATAAATAATGGTAATTTTAAGGAACTGCACATCATGATGTATCGTTAAAGATGAACAGACGCTCATTACGTCAATTTATGAGCCAAAGACCTTGTCTGAAATTATGACCAATCAACAATCTTATTACGAAACCATGTACATCCTCCGCCCAGATATTGCGGAAGATGAAGTAACTAACCACATTGATAAATACAATAAGCTTTTAGAAGATTTTGGCGGAACTATCCTCGATAGTCAAATGAGGGGTAAAAGAAGATTAGCCTATCAAATAGCAAAACATAGAGAAGGTATTTACGTCCAACTAAGTCATCAAGGTGATGGACAACATATTTTCAAAATTGAAAAAGCAATGAGACTTAGTGAAGATGTCATAAGGTATATGACTGTTAAGCAAGAAGGACCTTTGCCAAGCCCAAGACCTTCTACTAAGAGTTCAACTAAAACTGATAACAAAGAGACTCCAGAAACTAAAGTTGAATCTAAAGAAAAACAACCAGTAGTAAGCAAAAGTAGTCCAACAACAGGAACAGGTGATGATAAAACCAAAGAAAATGTAGACTCTTAAGTATTATTTTTTTGTTTTTGAATTTAACTCAGCCCATATTTTGTTAGACATACCCCACATATAAATAAAGCCTTCTGCTAAGGAATGATTAAAAACATCTTCTTTACTATAAGTTGCCAAATCTTCCCTATAAAGTGAATTATTTTCCGATATTCTCCCAATTACTATTGCATTCCCCTTATGAAGTCTAATCTTTACTCTTCCATTAACTGAATTTTGAGTCGATGAAATAAATGCATCTAAACTATCTTTAAGAGGTCCAAACCAGAAACCTTGATAGACTAGTTGACCCCATTTTTTTTCCACTATCCCTTTAAAGTCAACAACATCTGGGTTTAATGTAATGCTCTCTAATTCTTTGTGAGCTTTGATTAAAAGTAAGAGGCCAGGTGTTTCGTAAATCTCTCTACTTTTAATTCCCACTACTCGATCTTCAATCATATCTATTCTTCCAAAACCATGCTCACCTGCAAGATCATTTGCTTTTTGAATAATCTTTACCGGAGCTAAGAATTCATCATTAATTCCAACTGGAAGCCCATTTTTAAAAACAATTTCTATATCTTGAGGGGAATCAGGTGACTTATCAATTGATGATGTCATAGCAAATATATCTTCAGGCGCTTCTTGCATTGGGTCTTCTAAAATCCCTGCTTCAATACTCCTGCCGAGCAAATTAACATCTATTGAATACGGTGATTTCTTTGATACTGGTGCAGGAATACCAAATTTTTCTCCATACACTATTGCCTCTTCCCTACTCATATTCCACTCCCTTGCAGGAGTAATTATTTTCAAATCAGGGCCTAAAGCATTAATCGCTAAATCAAATCGAACTTGATCATTGCCTTTGCCGGTACATCCATGAGCTACTGCATCAGCATTAATCTCTCGAGCAATATTTACGAGATTTTCGGCAATTAAAGGCCTTGCAAGAGCTGTAGATAAAGGATATTTATCTAAATATAATGCGTTTGCTCTAATAGCTGGAAAAGCGTATCTCTCGACAAAACTATCAACTAAATTACCAACGATTGATTTAGATGCGCCAGAATTTAAAGCTTTTTGCCTAATAACTTCTAAATCCTCGCCTTGTCCAAGATCTGCCACAAAAGTAACCACTTCTGAAATTCCATATTCATTCTTTAAATATGGAATACAAACGCTCGTATCTACCCCGCCAGAATACGCTAGTACAACTTTCTTTACCTGCTGCATCTAAATGTGCTCCATGAATTTAAATTTTTGAAGTAATTAGGAATTTGAAACCTTTTTAAAAACTAATATTATTGTAACTAAAAGAGCTGGACCAAAAACTAGTAACAAGATAAGAAAGTTATTAATTATTAAAACATTAGGATTCAAGTATCCAATAAGTTTAAATAATCCAGAAAAAAGCAATGAAATTAGCCAGATAAAAAAGTATTTTAAATTTGCTTTATCAAACAAAGTTTTTTGAGTGCATCATTATGTATTATCTTATATATAGAACACAACCTTTAATGGACCCAAATAAACTAAGACTTAGATTAAAAGATATTTCTGAAGTCAATCCCGCTTTAAGTTGCTACCACAGAAGTGATCCAGCTCCTGTTCTGCCATTAAGAGATGAGCCTGATCTGCTGTCTTGGCTTGAAACTACAGGAAGACTTGTTGCAGAAAAAGAAGGAGATTCACAAGAGATAAGTACGATAGAAGAAGAAGAACTTTCAGCGCTTATGGGAGAGAAGGAAGATTATAAGACCGAAGAAGACTCTTCAGAAGATGATTGGGAAGATTAAAAATTTTAACTTTAAATCCTTATTTATATTAAACACTTTTGCTTTAGTAGTAACTTCCTTTTTTTTTAATAATTTTATTTTTATAGGAGTATTTACATTATTTTTTTTTATTTCTTTATTAACAACAAAGAATGGTCTAGAAATAATCAAAAAATTAAATTTACTTCAAAATATTAGAACTGAGGGTCCTAAAAATCACTTTAGAAAAAATGATACCCCAACAATGGGTGGAATTTTTATGATGGTCCCTTTTTTAATTTTTCTTTTGATAATTACTATAAATTTAAGTTCTCTAAAATTATTATTTTTATTCCTAACTATTTTTGGCTTTTTTATTACAGGGTTTTTAGATGATTATTTAAGTATTAAAAACAAAAAAAATACAGGTTTAAAAACAAAAGAAAAATTTTTTCTACAAAGTATCATTTCAATAATTTTTATATTATTAGCATATGAAAAAAATTTAATAAATCCATTAATAACAATATCTGACTCCTTGGATATAAATTTGAAAATTTTCATATTGCCTATTTCTTTTCTAATACTGGTTGGCATGAGTAATTCAGTAAATTTAGCTGACGGTCTAGATGGATTAGCGGCTGGATGCAGTGGCATTGTCTTTTATGGATTAGGAACAGAAATATTAATGAAAGAACAGCAAGAACTTTTTATTTATAGTATCTTGTGTTATTCAATGTGCGGAATATGCCTAGGATTTCTTAACTACAATAGTTATCCTGCAAAAATATTTATGGGTGACACGGGATCTCTAAGTATTGGTGCGATTCTGGGTTCTATAGCGTTATTAACTGATAGCGTTTTTACCTTATCTATTTTCTCAGGAATATTTATTATTGAATCATTATCAGTGCTGATTCAAGTAGGTTTTTTTAAAATTACAAAAAAATTATTTCAAAAAGGGGAGCGCATATTTTTAATGGCTCCACTTCACCACCATTTTGAACTACAAGGAGTTAAGGAACAAACAATAGTTGAAAATTTTTGGAAAATCAACATTTTACTTGTAATTTTAGGTATAGTTTTAAAAATCAATCTTTAAAAATTTGTTATGAATTTTTTTACATGGAAAGATAATGGATTAACAAGTGACTGTTCAAGTCTTGATGCAATGGCATCGAGGTTTGAAGAAACTGCTAACTTAATGAAAAAACTATCCAAGAAAGGTTTTAAATTAAAGAAAACTCAAAAAAATCAAATAATTCTTCACCCTGACCCGAAAGTATTCGATCAATGGGGTTTTATTAGTGAAGAACTTCCTTTTAAACAACTTTGTTTAATATCAGATGAAGAATAACTATTCGCCCTTGAAAAATCTTCTGTTAATATCGATAAATAATTCCGTACATGAGTGCTCCAACTAAAGTGCCTGTTAACGCCCTCAATTCCATTTCTACTCCATAATTTCCACTGATTTTCATCAGAAATTCCTTTTTCAAGAATAATTTTTAACTCATTAATATCAGTAACATCTACTAGAAGTCCATTTTCACATTTTGAGCGAATTTCTTTTGGTCCTCCATCGTTTGTTGATATTATTGGTAGTCCACAGGAAGAAGCTTCAAGAAGAGTTAATCCAAAAGGCTCTGTTAAAGCTGGATTTACAAATACACCTCCCCTACTAGCAGCCCACCTATATAAAGCAGGAATCTGACTTGGGAGATGTTTTTTTGGATAAGCTACTTTTCCATACAAATTATATTTATCAATCGTTTCAAAAATACTATTGAAGACATCTTTTTGTTGAGGGTCAAGTTTTGAAGTACTATCTCGACAACCCAAAATCAAAATTAAATTAGTTTTTCTTTTTAATTTTTCTGATCTTCCATATGCTTCAATCAAAGAAGGAATATTTTTTCTTCGTACAGCTCTAGCAATATTTAATAATGGAGGTTTAGTTAAATCCTTTAGAAAAGGTTGCATCATATTGTCAATTTCAGCTGTCTCTGTTGTCGAATGAATATGGTGAAATTTATTATGATCAACACCAGGAGGAATTACTCTAGCTTTGTCAGATGAAAAAGAGGAATATTGAGAATATTGATAAACTGATTCTTGTTTAGTACTCGTAACAACAATATCTGCTGACTTTAGAGCTTTTTCTTCTGCGTCAATTCTTTTACTTATTGAGTAAAGCTTTTCTATTTGATTAGTTTTTAAACCAGTATCAAGCAATTTCCTTTTTTTCTCTCGTCCTAAAGAATGGCCTGTAAAAATAAGTGGAATATTCAAGGATTTACTTAGTTTAACTCCTACGTACCCAGCATCTGCATAATGTGCATGAATAAAATTAGGCTTTTTATTTTTTTTATAATAAGAAATAAGAACCTCAGTTAAGCAATCTAAATAAGGCCAAAGCAATTCCTTTCTTATATATTTATTAGGTCCAAATCTAAATCTTAAAATTTTAACTCCAGGTTCTACAAATTCTTCCTCTTGAGAATATTCATGATCTACTTTAGGATCGTTAATTAAACGGGTTACTAAATCTACCTGATCAACTTCTGATGTATTTGCCAAACTTTTTACTAACTCTAAAACATATTGCGTTTGCCCTCCCGTATCTGCATCCCTGCCTAATTCAAGATTGTTAGAGCGTATAAGACCATGTAAATGTAAATGTAAAAATTTAAGCTTCATTTACCAAATCCTCCGATCAACGGCCTTTAATAGAAATAAGCTGAATTTCGGAAGGAAATATTAAGAAAGCATTATGATTTTAAATTTTTTTAATACAAAAGTCTTTAAAAAAGCTGATACCCACTGAAATAATACCCATCAAAAGAAGATTTAGGTTTTACTCAAATAATTAAAAATACAAAGAAATACAACAAGTTTTTTTTATTTAAGAACTTTTTTAAGATATTTTGCTGTATAGCTTGTGGGATGTTTCGCTACATCTTCAGGAATACCTTCCGCAATAATTTCGCCACCTTTATCTCCTCCATCAGGTCCTAAATCAATAATCCAGTCAGAACATCTAATTACGTCTAAGTTATGCTCAATGACAATTACAGAATTCCCTTTATCTACTAAACGTTGTATCACATCCATTAATTTATGAACGTCGTAAAAACTTAAACCTGTAGTTGGTTCATCAATCAAATATAAAGTTTTTCCAGTAGCCCTTTTAGATAATTCTGTCGCTAACTTAACTCTTTGAGCTTCACCACCGGATAATGTGGGCGCAGGTTGGCCTAATTTGACATATCCTAAACCTACATCAACAAGTGTAGATAATCTTTCAGAGGCTTGAGGTATGGCAGAAAAAGTTTCTGCGGCTTGTTCAACAGTCATCTCTAAAACATCAGATATATTAAAACCCTTGTATTTAACTTGCAGAGTTTCCCTATTAAACCGAGCTCCTTTACATACTTCACATTGAACATACACATCAGGCAAAAAATTCATTTCGATAACATTAACTCCCTGGCCTTTACAAGCTTCGCATCTTCCTCCTTTCACATTAAAACTAAACTGACCTGCTTGGTAACCCCTAGCTTTGGCTTCAACAGTGGCCGTAAATATCTGCCTGATAGGATCAAAAGCACCTGTATAAGTAGCAGGGTTTGATCTTGGTGTTCTCCCTATTGGGGATTGGTCAATAACGATAACTTTATCAATTGCCTTTATACCTTTTAACTCTTCTACCCCTTGAGGGAAAGGAACTTTTAATCCTAAAGAATGACATAAGGCAGGATGAAGTAATTCGTTTATCAAAGTACTTTTCCCACTACCGCTAACGCCTGTTACAGAGACTAATCTTCCTAAAGGAAATTCTACAGATACATTTTTTAAATTATTTTTAGAACAATTATTTAAAATTAAACTTTTTTTAACAGACAATCTTCTTTCTTTTGGAGTAGGAATAGATTTCCTACCACTGAGATAAGCCCCAGTTAATGACCTCTCTGATTTTAATACATCTTGATAAGTTCCCTTTGCAATTATTTCTCCGCCATAAACACCAGCGCCTGGTCCAATATCTACTAAATAATCTGCGGATTTCATTGTATCTTCGTCATGTTCAACAACAACTAAAGTATTTCCAAGATCTCTTAAGCTTTTTAATGTTTCTAGCAATCTGTCATTATCTCTCTGATGTAAACCAATACTTGGTTCATCTAATACATAGAGAACTCCAGTAAGGCCTGCACCTATTTGAGTAGCCAATCTTATACGTTGAGCTTCCCCACCAGACAAAGTCATAGCTGGTCTATCTAAAGTCAAATAATCAAGACCAACATTAATTAAAAACTTCAAACGTAAACGAATCTCTTTTAAGACCAATTCACCTATCTGCTTTTGTTTTTCTGTTAAGGATATGTTTTCTTTTTTAATATTTCCTAATCCCATGATGCGCTCTATATGTGTCAAAGTTTCAGAAACGCTTATAGAAGTTAGGTCAGTAATATTGTAAGGACCAAGTTTAACAGCCAAAGCTTCAGGTCTTAATCGTTTTCCAGAACATGTTTTACAAGGAACTAATTCTTGGTACTTTTCTAATTTTTGTCTAACTGATTCTCCATTAGCTTCATTCAATTGCCTTTCTAATATCGGCAAAATCCCTTCAAAGGGCCTTTCAAAGCCACTAGATGTTTTAAAACGACTATCAGCTTGAATAAGTATTGGTTTATCTGATCCCAAAAGTAGAACATTTTTTTGCAAATCACTTAAATCTTTCCAAGGAGTCTTTAATTCAAAACCATAAGCTTGTCCTACAGAATAAAGTAAAGAGAAGTAATAAGTATTATCTTTCTCACTCCAAGGTGCTATTGCAGCATAAACAGGCAATGTTTTATCTGGTATAACTCTATCCGCAGTAAATTTTTTTAAGTAACCAATCCCATGACAGTCTGGACAAGCCCCATATGGGCTGTTAAAGGAAAATAACCTTGGCGAAAGTTCCTCAACGATAGAACCATGTACAGGACATGCATAATTTTCTGAATAAAGCTTTTCTCTCTCTAAATTTTGAGGTAACTTTTCGCCTTTTTTAGGAACAACTTCTACTATTGCCAAACCATCTCCTCTTTTGAGACAAGTTTGGAGAGAATCATTTAATCTCTCTTGAATTCCTTCTCTTGAAATTAATCTATCAACTACTACCTCAATATTATGAATTTGATTTTTATCTAATTCAATACTATCAGCAAGTTCTCTTACCTCACCGTTGATTCTTACCCTAGCGAAGCCTTCAGCAGCTAATCCACTTATTAATTTTGTATGTGTTCCTTTTTTTCCTCTTACAACAGGGGCCAACAATTGGTACCTTGTTCCTTCTGGCAATAGAATTATTTGATCAACCATTTCATCAATTGTTTGAGGCGAAATTGGAATTCCACAGTGATGGCAATGCGGTTCACCAGCACGACCAAACAACAATCTTAGATAATCTTGAATCTCAGTTACTGTTCCAACTGTTGATCTAGGATTATGACTAGTAGATTTTTGATCAATTGAAATAGCAGGTGATAGTCCTTCAATATTGTCAACATCTGGCTTATCAACTTGACCTAAAAATTGCCTTGCATAAGCGGAAAGACTCTCAACATATCTTCTTTGACCTTCAGCAAAAATTGTGTCAAAGGCTAAAGAACTTTTTCCGCTCCCACTTACTCCTGTAAAAACTATAAATTTATTCCTTGGTAGAGAAAGATTAATATTTTTTAAATTATGCTGACGAGCTCCTCTAATGTTTATTGAGTTATCTTCTTCAAAACTATTATCAGTTTTTTTAACCATGTTTAAATCTAAGTATGATTTAAAAAGACTATTATAGTGGAATTTTTTCTATTTTATGCTGCTTGATCAAGAAGTTTAGAAGCGTAATCATTTACTTCGCTCGAACTTCCTCCAATAAGTTCTATTAATTCATTTTTTCTTTGTTTTTTTGTAGTAAGTTTTGATATTGAAGTGTAGGTTATGCCACCAATTACATTTTTATTTACTTTAAAATGACCAATTCCTGCAGCAGCTAAGAAGGGCTGATGTGTAATACATATAACCTGTTGATCTCTAGAAATTACTTTTATTAAGTCAACCAAAGAAAATAAAGATTTACCACTCAGGCCATTATCAATTTCATCTAAAAAGAAAGTATTTGGTTTTTTAGAAATACTGGATTTTATAGCTAACAAGAATCTTGACATTTCTCCACCAGAAATAACATTTGACAATGGAGCAAGCTTCTGGTCGGGATTAGCAGAAAATAAAAAATTTATAATGTCAATACCATCGCCAGATGGCATACCTTCGGAAAATTGAATTGAAAAATTTGCATTTACTAATCCTAGATTTCTTAAAATCAAAATTACTGAATCTTGTAGCTGTTTAGCAATTTTTTTTCTTTCATTAGATTGAATTAAAAAGAAAGAATTTAATTGACTCTGTGAGTCTTTAATTTGATTTTCAATATTGCGAATCTCATTATCTTGATCATTATTTAAAAAATATGTCCTTAATTGATTTCGCTTTTTAATTAATTGAGGTAAGTCCAAAGAAAAAGTTCTTTCCAAGTTTTTTAAAAAAAACAATCTTTTTTGAATTTCTGAAAGATTAGATTCATCATTATCTATGTCATGTATATAAGAATTTAAAGCAAAAATCAAACCCTCAACTTCAGCTTGAATATCTAACAACTTTTCTCTAAAATCTTGAATTTTTAAGTCAAAATCTGCTGTTCTTTTTAAATTTTTTATTGATTGATTTATCAATAACGAAACAGATGGCTTTTCACAACTAAAATTATTTAAATTATCTAGAGATGATTGAATTGAATTATTTATTTCAAGATTATTTACAAGTTTATTTTCTAAATTTTCTAATTCTAAAATTTCATCACTAGAGTTTAAGTTTGCCTCCTCTAAACTGTTCAACATTTGTTTAATTACCAAGTTATTTTCTTCTTGCTTCTTAGAAGATTCAACTTTTTCTTTAATTAATTTTTTTAAAACCTGAATTTCCCCCCATAAATTTTTAATCTTAGAATTAGATTCTCTAAATTCTTTCGAACATAAATCATCAATAATTAATCTTCTTTTATCTTGAGAATCAAATATAAAAGTATCTGATTGCCCTGCAAAATCAATTAATAACCTTCCAAGTTCTTCTAATTTTTTTTTATTAATTGATAAGTTGTTAAGGCTATATTTAGATAAAACTTTTTTATTTTTTCTATAAGACGTTCTTTTGATATTTAGCACTGAAGTACTACTTTGAAAACCATAATTAATTAACCAGTTATTAATGTGTAAAGAAGAAGAAAATTTCGCCTCAATGACACAATGATCTTTTCCTGGACGTATTAAGTGCTTTAAAGGTATATTAGTTCCACCAAATAAAGCATTTAATGAGTCTAAAATCAGTGATTTTCCTGATCCAGAATCCCCAGTAATGATGTTCAACCCTTTTTCGAAATTAATTTCTATAATCTCTATTAAGGCAATATTTTTTATTTTTAGTTGTATAAGCATGATAAATCTTCCATATAAAAAAATTAACTTCTTTTTTGAAAAAATAAAGGTATTAATTATATAAAGTTATGAAAGAAGATTTTACTGATTTTATTGAGGTATCTGGACTGTTGAATTATGATCCAGATACAATATCTAAAATATACAAAAAGAACCCTCAAAGACTTCTAAAAAGACTTTGGCAAACACTCCTTCCTATTTTTGCTTATATTTTTGCTATTGGGTGGGATAAATTAACTGGCAGATTGGAAAATGAATCGAAAGCGAGATGTAGGGCAAAAGAATTAACAAATTTATTGGTAGAACTTGGGCCAGCATTTGTTAAAGCTGGCCAGGCTTTATCAACGAGGCCTGATATCATTCCAGGGATTCTTCTAGAAGAATTATCTGAATTACAAGATCAATTGCCAGGATTTGATGGGAATAAAGCTATGGAATTGATAGAAGAAGATTTAGGATCCAAAATAAATGAACTTTTCTTAGAAATTGATCAAAAGCCAATTTCTGCTGCTTCTCTAGGACAAGTTCATAAAGCCAAACTAAAAAATGGAGATGTTGTAGCAGTAAAAGTCCAACGACCAGGCTTAAGAGAACAAATTACTTTAGATCTTTACATAGTAAGAAATATTGCTTATTGGCTAAAAAATAATATTGGATTGATAAGAAGTGATCTTGTAGCATTGATTGATGAATTAGGTAAGAGAGTCTTTGAAGAGATGGATTACTTAAACGAGGCTAAAAATGCAGAAAAGTTCAGAGATATGCATAAACATAACCAAATGATTGCTGTACCAAAAATTTATAAAGAAATAACATCGAGAAGAGTTTTAACTATGGAATGGATTAATGGAACAAAATTAACCAATTTAGAGGATGTAAAAAAATTAGGAATCGATCCAGATAAGATGATTGATATAGGAGTGCAGTGTAGTTTAGAACAACTTCTAGAACATGGTTTTTTTCATGCTGACCCACATCCAGGTAACTTATTAGCTTTAAAAGATGGCAGATTATGTTATTTAGATTTTGGAATGATGAGCGAAGTTTCCAGAGACTCCAGGTCTGGATTAATTCAAGCAGTTGTACATTTAGTAAATAAAAACTTCGATAAGTTATCTCAAGACTTTGTTAAACTAGGTTTTCTATCTGAAGAAGTCAATCTTGAACCAATAGTTCCAGCATTTCAAGACGTTTTTATTAATGCAGTTGAACAAGGTGTTTCAAAGATGGACTTCAAAAGTGTCACAGATGACATGTCTGGAGTAATGTATAAATTTCCTTTCAAATTACCTCCTTACTATGCACTTATTATAAGGTCATTATTAACCTTAGAAGGAATAGCATTAAGTGTTGACCCAAACTTTAAAATATTAGGAGCTGCTTACCCATATTTTGCTAGAAGATTAATGGAGGATCCTGATCCACAATTAAGGGAAAGTTTAAAAGAGATGCTTTTTGATAATAAAAAATTTAAATGGGACCGATTAGAAGATTTACTTTCAAATGCTGCGAAACAAACTGATCTTGATTTGGAAAAACTTTTAGATGAAGTAATAAATTTACTTTTTTCTCCAAAAGGAGGCTTTCTTAGAAATGAAATAATTGAAGAATTAACAAATCAAATAGATTTACTCAGTTTAAAGATATTAAAAAATTTAAATAGCTTTCTTCCAAACTCTATTAAATTTAATACGACTGATGAAAGATATAACTTAAACGAACTTATAATGTTCGTAGAACCACTGAGGAATTTTTTAGAAATTTTACAAAAAGTGCCGGGTTACTCTATTGATATTTTTATGAAAAGAGTTCCACGACTTATAAATGAACCTTATACAAAAGAAATGGGTATAAAAATTGCAAAAAAAGTAACCGAAAAAGGTGTAGTTAGGCTTGTGAAGATTGCTGCTGGTGCAGACATTTAAAATGAAATTTAATAAATTTTTAATAATAAAATCATTTTTGATTTTACTTATTTCTCAACTTCTTATTGACATTCCAAGGGCTAATTCTGCAGAGGAAATTAAAATCATATACAACATATTTTCCAGAACAATTAAAGTAAATTCATTAAAAAAATTTGTTGAAGAAGGTAAATCATCAAAAAAATTAAAAAGAATTTTAAAAGCCACTGGATCTTCCAATCAAGAAATTAGATCAGTTTTAAATAAAGACTTTCAGATCCCCATTACAATCGCGAGCAAATTAGTTTATTCCGAAATAGGGAATGTTTTTTTAACAAGACTTTCATCGATAATTCATCCAAACAGAGCACAAGATGAAATAACGGGTATGTTAGCTCTTAGATCAAGTGTAGTTCAAGGCATTTATAAAGGAAAAGGGAAAATAAACTTAATAAAATTTTTTGAAGGATATCCAACTAAAACTGTTATTTTAGATGTCAACGCTTTAAGCAAAGTTATGAATAAAGTAGAATCGATTACAGAACTATTAGACTTTTTTACAAATTCTCCTTTAGAAAAAATCAAAAACTAATTGAACAACTATGGTGTTATTAAATAAAATCAAAAATAATTTACGTTTTAATTATAGAAAAAAAAGATGGCCGGGTTTAATTGAGGCTTATAAACAATATCTTCCAGTCACAAAGAATACACCTATTATCTCTCTAAATGAAGGAAATACTCCACTAATTCTCAGTGACTCAATTAGTAAATTAATTGGAAATGGAACGAAGGTTTTCCTAAAATACGATGGCCTAAATCCTACAGGTTCTTTTAAAGATCGTGGAATGACAATGGCCATTAGCAAAGCAAAAGAAGAAGGTCGAGAAGCTGTAATTTGCGCAAGCACCGGAAATACATCTGCCGCTGCTGCTGCGTACGCTTCTAGAGGAGGATTGAAACCTTATGTTTTAATCCCAGAAGGATTTGTTGCACAGGGCAAACTTGCACAAGCTTTAATGTATGGAGCTGAAATAATATCAATAAATGGGAATTTTGATAAAGCTCTCGAAATTGTGAGGGATTTATCTTCAGAACAACCAATAGAATTGGTTAATTCAGTTAATCCATACAGAATTCAAGGACAAAAAACAGCCGCTTTTGAAATTATAGATGATTTAGGTTTTGCTCCTGATTGGCTTTGCATTCCAATGGGTAATGCAGGAAATATAACTGCATATTGGATGGGATTTAAAGAATATTCAAAAATAAAGAGGAACATCAAATTGCCAATTATGATGGGATTTCAATCAGAAGGATCTGCTCCATTAGTAAAAAATATAATAGTTGAAAATCCAGAAACAATTGCAACAGCAATAAGAATTGGAAACCCTGTTAATAGAGAAAAAGCGAAACAAGTAAAAAAAGAAAGCAAGGGAGACTTTCAATCAGTTACAGATCAAGAAATAATTAATGCTTATAAAATCCTGGCGAAGGAAGGTGTATTTTGTGAACCTGCAAGTGCAGCATCAGTTGCTGGACTAATTAAAAATAAAAATAGAATTCAAAAAGAATCAACTATTGTGTGTGTTCTTACTGGAAATGGATTGAAAGATCCTGATTGCGCAATTAAAAACAATGATGCAGTTTTTAGGAAAAATATTGAACCATCATTAAAAAATATTACCAAAATCTTAGGATATTAAAATCCAATAAAATTAGTGTCTGTGGATATCAATTAAAATTAAAATTTCTTTGTTGAAAAACATTTAAAAAATAATTAATTTTGTTGAATATTTTTTTCTTTATCTAAAAAGCTTTTAATTATTCAACAATTAAAAAAATTTTTCCACTAATTTTACTTCTCCAGAATTAAGTAAGGAGGGATTCTTCATTTAGATTTCCACAGTTTCCACAGATACTACTACTATTATTAAATTTTTTTTATTATTAATATAATAAGAAAAAGAAGAGTAGATATAAGTTATTGAATTTAATTAGCGATAAAAGTATATTGAATGTGTAAAAAGTGCGAAATTGCAATGGAGATTATTTGTAATCAAAATGAGTTAAATAATGCTATACAATTTGTAAGCAAAGCTGTTTCTTCAAGACCAACGCATCCAATTCTTGCAAATATACTTTTAACAGCTGATCAAGGAACCAATAAAATTAGCTTGACAGGTTTTGATCTGAATCTAGGAATTCAAACTTCTATTGACGGGACTGTTAAAAATAGTGGTGCTATTACAATACCTTCCAAACTTTTATCTGAAATAGTAAATAAATTACCTAATGAGACCCCTGTTTCTTTAGAAGTAGATGAAAACTCAGATAATATCTTAATAAAAAGTGATAGAGGTTCTTTTAATCTTAAAGGAATACCATCAGATGATTATCCAAACTTACCATTTGTTGAAAGTGGTACTTCTTTAAATATTGAACCAAGTTCTTTTTTAAAAGCTTTGAAATCTACTATTTTTGCAAGTAGTAATGACGAATCAAAGCAGTTGCTTACAGGGGTTAATTTTAGCTTTAAACAAAACTATTTAGAATCTGCCTCTACTGATGGTCATAGGCTTGCTGTAGCATTGATTGGTAACGATGAAAATAAAAAAAATAAAGAGACCGTTTATTCAAATGAAGAAGATTTGTCAGTAACTATTCCAACAAGATCATTAAGAGAAATTGAGAAATTAGTAACTTTAAGAAGTTCAGAAAATTCAATAAAACTTTTTTATGATAAAGGTCAAGTGGTTTTTATCACTTCAAATCAAATAATTACAACAAGAACACTTGAAGGAACCTATCCGAATTACTCACAATTAATTCCAGATAATTTTTCTAAGGTTTTGAATTTTAATACTAAAAAATTAATTGATGCATTAGAAAGAATTGCTGTTTTAGCTGATCAGCAGAGTAGTGTTGTTAAATTCAAACTTGATAATTCAGATTTAGCTTCAATAAGTGCCGACGCACAAGATATTGGAAATGCAAATGAATCTATACCTGTTTCTTACTCTGGAGAAAATTTTGATATCGCATTTAATGTTAGATACCTTTTAGAGGGTTTAAAAGTAATTGCTTGTGAAAATGTACTATTGAAGTGCAATCTTGCAACTACTCCAGCTGTCTTTGTCCCAGAAGATAATCTTAATTCTTATACATATCTAGTTATGCCTGTTCAGGTTCGTTCTTAAGTTGAAATTACCTAAAGAAATCTTATTAAGTGAACTATTAAATTACAATGTTAAAGGAAATAGGGCCCTTAATTATGGAATTGGTGAAAATGTTTGGATGCATCCTCCTGTCCATAGAATTTTAGGATGGTCATCTCGTCCTTCAAATTTTGATTTAAAACGAAATGTTTGGCGATTAAATCAAATTAATCAATTAATAGATGGTGATGTTTATGTTAAAGGTGATCCAGCTATTTCGGATTTGGCAACATTAAATAGGTTTCCAACATTAATAGAAGCTAATTTGATTAATATAAATGGCTCAAAGATTGGGGTAATAGCTGATTTTTTATTTGATATGAAGACGGGTGAAATTAAATATTATTTAGTTTCAAGATCTAATCCAAAGATTCCAGGGTCTAGTAGATGGAAATTAAAAATTGAGAATATTAATGATCAACAACCTGGGTTAGTATTTTGTGAAAGCATATCTTTAAATGATTTATCATTAGTAAAATCAAGTATTAAAAATGATTTTTTTCAAAAAGGAAAAAAAATTATTGATAAATTTGAAGATATGAAAAATATAGCTTCAAATAAGTTAGAGAGTTGGCTTGATGAAGATGAAGATATAAACCAAAATTTAGATTTTAATCAAAAAAGTTTTTATAATGAAGATAGAATATCTAGATCTTTCAGAGATAAAAGAGAAGATGACCCTTGGATATAAATAATGATAAATCCAGAAAATAATGATCTTTATGATCTTAATGAAGCACTAAAAGTTGAAAACTTAACAATTCAAGATTACGAAGAGATTTGCAAAAGATTAAGCAGAAAACCTAATAGGACCGAACTAGGGATGTTTGGCGTTATGTGGTCTGAACATTGTTGTTATAGAAATTCAAAACCTTTATTAACTAAATTCCCCACTAAAGGAAAAAATGTTTTGGTTGGTCCTGGAGAAAATGCTGGTGTTATTGATGTTGGAAATAACCAAAAACTTGTTTTTAAAATAGAAAGTCATAATCATCCATCTGCTATTGAACCCTTTCAAGGAGCGGCAACCGGTGTTGGTGGAATATTGAGAGATATTTTCACTATGGGAGCGAGACCAATTGCAGTGTTAAATTCATTGAGATTTGGAAATCTTAATAATCCATCAAATATTGATTTGCTTAGAGGTGTTGTCTCTGGTATTGCTCACTACGGCAATTGTGTTGGTGTCCCTACTGTTGGAGGAGAAATTGACTTCGATGATAGTTATTCAGGAAATCCTCTAGTCAACGTTATGGCTTTGGGACTTTTAGAGACAAATGAAATCGTCTGTTCCGGAGCTAATAATGTGGGATCACCAGTACTATATGTTGGTAATACTACTGGGAAAGATGGCGTTGGTGGAGCTAGTTTTGCAAGCTCTGAATTAACCACTAATTCATTAGATGATAGACCTGCTGTGCAAGTAGGTGATCCATTTATTGAGAAAAGTCTTATTGAAGCTTGTTTAGATGCTTTTAAGACAGGAGATGTAATTGCCGCTCAAGACATGGGTGCAGCAGGCTTAACGTGCAGTAGTGCAGAAATGGCAGCAAATGGAAAGTTAGGTATATCTATTAATTTGGATTTAGTTCCTTCTAGAGAGGATAATATGTCTTCATATCAATATTTATTATCTGAATCTCAAGAGAGAATGTTGTTTGTCGTAAAAAAACAAAAAATTGATTACCTTATTGATAAATTTAATAAATGGGGATTACATGCAAAAGTAATTGGTGAAGTAATAGAAAAAAATGAGGTCATTATTTCTCATAAAAATAAAACAGTAGCAAAAATACCAACCTCTGCTTTATCTGATGATACTCCTTTTAATATTCATAATGTTATGAAAAATCCTCCTGATTTTTTGTTGAAGAAGTGGGAATGGAAAGAAAATAATTTGCCAGAAATTAATGAGGGAAAAATATTTTCATTAAAGGAAAATAAGAGTTTTTCATATTCTCAAATTATTTTAAAACTTCTTACTATTCCCTCAATAGCATCTAAAAGATGGATTTATAAACAATATGACTATCAAGTACAATCTAATACAGTTTTTAAGCCTGGAGAATCAGATGCTGCTGTAATAAGATTAAGAGAACAAAACGAAAAAAGTAAAAGTAAAGTATTTTCTGGAGTTGCAGCTTCAGTTGACTGTAATAGTAGATGGGTTTCTCTTGATCCTTTTAGGGGGGCAATTGCTGCAGTTGCTGAATCTGCAAGAAATGTTAGCTGCGTTGGGGCTGAACCAGTAGCGATCACAAATAATTTAAATTTTTCTTCTCCTGAGACTGAAATAGGATATTGGCAACTCTCATCTGCATGTGATGGAATTTCTGAAGCATGTAAGGCTTTAGAAACCCCTGTAACTGGAGGAAATGTTTCTCTTTATAATGAATCAAAAAATAAAAATAATGAAATTACTCCTATAAAACCTACTCCAGTCATTGGAATGGTAGGGAAGATAGATAATATTAAAAAAGCTATAAGTAGCGGATGGAAAAATTTTAATGATCAAATTTGGTTAATTGGTTCTAATAAATCAGAAACAACTATTTCAGCTAGCTCTTATTTAGAATATTTTCATGGAGAAATTAAGGGTCGTCCTCCAAAAATTGATTTGTATGACGAAAAGTCTTGTCAGAGTTTTTTAAGAAGTGCGATTACACAAGATTTTATAGTTTCTTCACATGATATTAGTGATGGCGGTTTAGCTATAGCTTTAGCAGAGTGTTGCATTTTATCTGCAAAAGGTGCCACGATAGAATTGCAAAAAGGCCTTAAAAGAAATGATAATTTATTGTTCGCAGAAGGAGGCTCTAGGATTATTTTCTCAATAGATAAAATGAAAGAAAAAGAATGGCTCGATTATCTAAAAAAAAGTCAAATAAATTCTAAATCGAGTTTATTTGTAAAAAAATTAGGATATGTTTCAAGTCAAAGTCTTAAAATACAAATTCAAGATAACAATATCTGCAACATTAGGGTTGAGGAATTAACCGAAAAATTTAATAATAGTATTTCAGACCACTTATCTATATGAAACACATTTCTCAAATATCAAAATTTTTAAGAAATTAAGTTATGTGTGGAATAGTTGGAATCGTTTCTTCAGATGATGTAAATCAGCAAATTTACGATAGTCTCTTGCTTTTACAGCATAGAGGTCAGGACTCAACAGGTATAGCTACAATGGAAAATACTATTTTCCATATACATAAGGCTAAAGGTCAGGTTAATACTGCTTATAGAACAAGAGATATGAGGAATTTAATCGGTAAGATTGGATTAGGTCATGTCAGGTATGCGACAAAGGGATCAGCAGAAAGTGTTGAAGAAGCTCAGCCTTTTTATGTTAATGCTCCTTATGGAATTGTTTTGATACATAATGGTAATTTGACAAATACTAGAGATTTAGAAAAACAATTATTTAATGTTGATAAGCGTCATACAAATTCTTCAAGTGATACTGAAATGCTATTAAATATATTTGCGACAGAGTTGCAAGAACAAATTCATAATCAAGAATTAGAACCAGATATTATTTTTGATGCCGTTAAATCTTTACATAAAAGAATTCAGGGATCATACGCTTCAATAGCATTAATTTCAGGACATGGTTTATTAGCATTCAGAGATCCCTTTGGCATAAGACCTTTAGTGATAGGAAAAAGACTTTCATCAATTACAAAAAAAGAAGAGTGGATGGTTGCCAGTGAATCCTTAGTTCTAGAAAATAATGATTATCAAGTAGTTAGAGATGTAGATCCTGGAGAAGCTATTTTTATTAATTTAAATGGCGAATTTTTCTCAAAGCAATGTTCAGAAAATCCAATTTTATGTCCATGTGCTTTTGAATATGTTTATTTAGCTAGACCAGATTCAATTATGAATGGAATTTCAGTTTATAAAGCTCGTTTAAAAATGGGAGATTATTTATCTGAAACTATTAAAGAGACTATTAATTCTGGAGATATTGATGTAGTAATGCCTATTCCTGATTCTTCTCGTCCTGCGGCTATGCAAGTTGCAAGACAGTTAGGTATCGAATACAGAGAAGGGTTTTTTAAAAATAGATATGTTGGTAGAACTTTCATAATGCCTGGCCAGCAAAAACGCAAGAAATCAGTCAGACAAAAATTAAATGCAATGAGTGCTGAGTTTAAAAATAAAAATGTATTAATCGTAGATGATTCTATAGTGAGAGGAACTACTTCAAAAGAAATTGTCCAGATGGCTAAAGATGCAGGAGCAAATAAAGTTTTCTTTACATCAGCAGCTCCTCCTGTTCGTTTTCCTCATGTTTACGGAATTAATATGCCTAATAGAGATGAACTAATAGCACATGATAAAACAATCAGTGAAATTGCCGATCAACTTGATATCGATAATCTCGTTTATCAAAGTGTTGAAAATCTACGCAAATCTATAATAAGCGATTCTCCTATTAAAGATTTAGAAATGAGCTGTTTTACTGGTTCTTACGTAACTGGAACAGTAAATCAGGAGTATCTAAATTGGGTCGAAGATGAATATAAATCTTAATTCATAAATTTTTTTATTTTAAAACAGTTTTCAATATGTTCATTTTCATTTAATTTTAAAGAGTCAATTAAAAAATTTGTTTTGTTATTTTTGAACTCTAATTTATTAAAATCTAACCTAGCTGATTTATTTTTATTAGTTTCAATATCAAGGTAATGATTACTAGGCAAAACCTTTAGAAAGTAATCATTTTTAAGTTGTGTTTTTTCGTTTAAATATCCTAAGCTATATTCATTTGCGAAATAAATTTCATTATTTTTTATGCAAAAGATTTTTCCTTGCTTGGAAATTAAATAAATATTTTCTTCATTTTGACAAGGACAACATGAAACAATCTTTTCAGTTGGGAAAAGTTTTGTAAGCACTAACCCTTGAGATTGTTTAGTAGTAGGAGCTACAAATTTATTTGATAAATTGAATTTCAATATTCTTCCTATTGAGGTTAATATTATTAAATTTTTTTCTTCATCTAAAACAAAGGAATCAATAGTTTTAATATTATTTTTTAATTTCGTTATTGAGAAAGATCTATTACTTTTAAACATATCCTCGTCAAATAAAACTTTTTTAAATTTTCCATCTGAATTTAGGATACATAAATAATTTTTAACTTCTTTTTTTATTGAATGAAAATTAATTATTTCATTTGGATCAATATTTCCAAAGATTCTATTGTCTAATTTATAGTCATTACTTATGTTTGATTTCCAATCAATATTAATAACTTTTCCAGTATGAGTTATTCCAATTATTTTTAAATTTTTATCAATATCACAAATAAATTTTAGAATATTTTTATTATCTATTATTTTATTTGCATCTTCAAAAGATTTTTTATAGTTATTTAAAATCATTTTCTTTAGGTATAGTCTATTATCTATACATAATTTAGTTTTTTTGTTGATAAGGTCTACTAATATCTGACTATTTATTACCTGTAGTTCTTCATTTTCATTTATATTTTTAAGTAGTTTAGTTTTTCTTTTAATATTATATTTTTTCTTTAATATTAGTAATTCTTCTACTAGTAACTTAAGTAGTAGTTTTCTTTCATTTAATAATTTCTGAAAATAATCCTTTTCTTCTTGCAATTTTTTAATATCGTCGTTTACTTGATTTCTTTCTAAATTAGTTAATTTTTTAAGTGGCATTTCTAAAACTGAATTTGACTGTTTTTCACTTAGAAAGAATTTTGCAATTAATTTCGATTTAGCTTCTGCTGAATTCTCTGAGTTTTCGATAATTTCAATAACTTTTTTTATATCTCTTGTCGCTCTGGATAAACCTTCATATATTTCAAGTTTTTCAACTGTATTTTTTAGAAAATAATTAGTTCTTTTTCTAATTGTTTCTTCCCTAAATTTAAGAAAATAATTAAGATATTCTTTTAGGTTTAGTTGGATAGGCTTGCCGTTAATTAAAGCTAAAAAAATTGCACCAAAGTTTGTTTGGAGAGATGTTTTTTTATATAAATTAGAAGTTACAAGTTCCGCATTCGAATCTTTTTTTAACTCTATTACAATTCTCATTCCATCTCTATCGCTTTCATCTCTTATATCAGAGATCCCATTAATTTTGCTTGAATTAACAAGTTCTGCCAGCTTTTCGATCCAACCTGCCTTACTAATTTGATAAGGAAGTTCTGTAATGATTAATGCATTTTTTTTATGTTTTCCTTTGCCTAAATTTATTTCTTCATTCTTTATTACTCCCCTTATTGTTATTGATCCTTTTCCTGTTTTGTAAAGCTCTTCTATTGCTTGACTATAAATTAATTCTCCTCCTGTGGGAAAATCAGGTCCTTTAATAATATTTGAAAGTTTTTTATCGCTTACTTCTTTATTTTCAACTAAAGCAATTAAACCATCTACTATTTCCCCTAGGTTGTGAGGGGGAATATTTGTTGCCATTCCAACAGCTATACCTGATGATCCATTTAATAATAAAAATGGAAGTTGAGCTGGTAAAACTTCTGGTTCTTTTTGTGAACCGTCAAAGTTATTTGAGAAATTTACTGTTTCTGATCCAATCTCTTCAAGAAATCCTTTATGAGCTATGGGAGCTAATCTAGTTTCAGTATATCTCATTGCTGCAGGTGGATCATTATCAACAGATCCAAAGTTTCCATGTCCGTCCAAAGTAGGATACTTTGTTGAAAAATTTTGTACTAGTCTTACCAATGCATCATATACTGCTTGATCTCCATGAGGATGATACTTTCCAAGTACATCTCCAACAACTCTTGCGCACTTCCTGAATGGCCTATCAGGTGTCAAACCTAATTCGTACATAGCAAATAGTATTCTTCTTTGAACAGGCTTAAGACCGTCTCTTGCATCGGGAAGAGCTCGACCAACTATTACGCTCATTGCATATTCTAGATAAGAACGTTGCATTTCTTCTTGGAGAGAGATAGAAGTAAATTTGTTCTTATCCATCTGAGTTTAAAATTAAATATTTATTGATTAATTAAATTAAGACTAATAGGTAAACAAATATTTTCCAGTATTGAAAATCAAGAAGATCCATTTATTTTGGATTTTGCTAATATTACATCTGTTTGAAGTTGATCATTTTGTAACAGAATTTCGGTTGAGGTTTGTAATTTTTCACCCCATAACTGTTCTTTTCTATAATCATAATTAACATAGTTAGGATCTTTATTTAAAGCCTCTTTTGCGAGTTCAATTGCTAATTTAATATTTTTCGATCTTAAACATGAAGCAAGACCTAGTAATGGTTCAGCATTTTTTTGAATTGAGCTTGCTTGTTCAAAAAGTTTTATTGATAGATTTATTTTGTTTTTCTCGAAATAAACTAAACCTTTATTATTTATTGCTTGCCAGAAATCAGGTTTAATTTCTAAAGATTTATTAAATAATTTGATTGCCTCTGAATAATTTTTTTCCATTAAATATATATTTCCTAATTGAAAAATAGCTTTATAGTTATTTGGATCGATTTTTAATCCACCTTCTAAAGCTTTTTTAGCATTTTGAAATTCTACAATTTTTAAGTAAATGTTACTTTTAGCAAAGTATATTTCGCTTATATTTGGATTAATTTTTTCTGCTTTATTTAAAGAATTTAATGCTTTTCTATATAATTTGTTAGCTAACTGTGTTTCAGCCAAAATTAACCATAGTTTTTCATTTGAATTATTAATTTTTACAGCTAATTTTGCTACGTTAAGGCTTTCTTCAAATTGACCAAAATATAAAAGTTCATAAGCATTTTTCCCAATAGATAAACTATCATTTTCTAAATTTTTAATTGTTGGAAAATAATAATAGGGTACTAGTGATTGAAGCTGTTCTACTTTTAAAAAGTAAAAACTGATTAAAGAAACACATATTATTGTTTTAAAAAACTTTTTCATATACTTATTTATTACTCAGATTAGCTCTGATATTTCTTCTCCACATCCAAGGTTTGACTCTTTTCAATGTAGTACCTTTTAGCTTTTCTTCCCAAGTTTTATCATCCCAACTTAATGATTCAATATTTAGATTTTTAATCCATTCTTTTGGAGTATTTTCAAAATTATCATTTAATGGCACTGATTTATTCCAAGGACATACATCTTGACAAATATCACATCCTGCAACCCATCCATTTAAATTTTTTTCTATCTCTTTTGGAATTTTTTTTTCTCTACTTTCTATTGTGTGATACGCAATACAAAGGTTTGATTGTATTACAAAAGGTTCAATGATCGCCTTTGTGGGACAAAACTCAATACACTTATTACACTTTCCGCAAAGTGATGGATGAGGTTTATCAGGTTCTAGATCTTTTGTAAGAATTATGAAACCTAACGTAAACCAAGAACCGTTTTTCTTGCTAATTAAATTGCTATTTTTACCTATCCAACCAAGGCCAGATTCTTCAGCCCATGCTTTTTCAAGAAGTGGCGAAGTGTCAACACATATTTTCCATTTGCAATCTGAAATTTCTTGATTGATCCATCTACCAATATTCTTTAATTTTTTGTAAATGACTTTGTGATAATCCTCACCTTGACCAAATTTTCCCACTTTGAAGATTTTATCTTGGCAGTTGTTTTCTGAACTAATATAAGCAAATCCAACGCTTAAGACACTTTTTGCACCTTCAAGAAGTGAGCTTATATTTTTCCTTTTTTCTGCTTCCATCCATTTCATTTCACCATGGTAGTTATTTGATAACCATCTATTTAATGCTTTGGTTCTTAATTCTAGACGCGAACTGCCTGGAATTGAAGCAATACCACATATAGTAAAACCTTCAAAAATTGCTCTTTCTTTTAACTTTCTGCTTATTTCTTTTTTGTTGTTTTGGGAATTATCCATTGCTTATATTATGTATAAATTTTACTTTTAAAAAATTTTTTAGTTAAGAAACTAATAAATAATCTTAATTTATTAAAAAAAAATCTATCCTAACCAAGTTAAAACAGTTAATTTATTAGTAAAGTTAATATAGTTAGAGAAATTATTTTGGTTGAATCTAATCAAAATCAAGATTCGAACCTAGGATCTAGGCTTCAACAGGATCTAAAAAATGATCTTATAGCTGGATTATTAGTTGTAATTCCATTGGCGACAACTATATGGCTTTCATCATTAGTTAGTAAATTTGTCTTATCTTTAGTTACTTCTGTCCCTAAGCAATTAAATCCATTTATAACTCTCAATCCTTTATTACAAGATTTAATTAATCTTACTTTGGGACTAACTGTTCCTTTATTAGCAATTTTGCTTATAGGATTAATGGCAAGAAATTTTGTTGGAAGATGGTTATTAGAATTTGGAGAAGGAACTTTATCAAAAATTCCTGTAGCAGGAGCAGTTTATAAAACTCTTAAACAGTTGCTTGAAACTTTTTTAAGTAATAAATCAAATCGATTTAGAAGAGTTGTTCTTGTTGAATATCCAAGAGAAGGACTTTATAGCGTAGGATTTGTAACTGGTGATGTTGGTCCCACACTGCAGCCAGAATTGGAAGAAAAGCTTTTAAGTGTTTTTATACCTACAGCACCAAACCCTACAACTGGGTGGTATACATTGGTTCCTGAATCTTCTGTTAAGGAGTTGGATATTTCTGTTGAAGATGCCTTTAGAACGATAATTTCAGCTGGGATAGTAAATCCTGATGAGAAAAACAATACTACAAATCCATCTTTCTCAAAATTATTTTCTCAATTACGTGCTTCTACCAATACTTCCTCTTAATAGATGCATAATAATAAATCACTCGCCAGAGAATTATCTTTAATTTCTTTAGGCTTGATAAATGACAAAGTTGATTTTAGGCTAAATAAATTTCAGATTGAAGAGGTTTTTGAATCTGCTTTAGATTCTCTAATAAATCATTGCAGAGATGAATTAGATAATTGCGAAACAGAGTTAGAAAATGCATCCCAAAAAATATTGGATAGTGAATTACAAGATGGCGTAGAATCTTCTTTTGCAAATGTTAGAGAAGATTTAAAAATATCTTTAAAAAAAATTGAAACTGTTATGAATACACTCTCAGTAACTTTAGACTTTCCAAAATTAATATTGTCAAGTGGTCAAATTGATATTAGAGAAGATATTAATCAAAGAATTAGCAATGTTATGAATAACATTGCAAGTATTGATTCTGATATTGATCAAGCAATGGATGGATGGAGATTAAAAAGATTGCCTAGAATAGATCGAGATATTTTGCGTTTAGCTTATGTAGATATTAATTTTTTAAGCACACCTATTGCCGTTGCTTGCGATGAGGCTGTTAATTTAGCAAATAAATATAGTGATCTACAAGGAAGAAAATTTATCAATGGAGTTCTAAGAAGATTACAAACAGCAAAATCGCAATGATTTTTGGATATAAACTTATAATATTTTAAAATTTATGATAATAGAATTTAAAAATATCAATGACAAATAATAGTTCTGATAATTCTCGAGAATGGGCTGCACAAGCGTATGCACTTTTAAAAAAGAGGCAGGAAGAGCAAAAACAAGAATTAAAGAGGGAAGAAGAGCAAAAACAAGAATTAAAGAGGCAGGAAGAGCAAAAACAAGAATTAAAGAGGCAGGAAGAGCAAAAACAAGAATTAATAGATAATGATAGTAGGGATAAACTTGTTAAACCTCTTAAAAAGATCGATGAACCCGAATTAGGTGAATTCGATGATAATTTTACTTGGTCAGCAATGTTATTAGCTGCTCAAGGGAAAAAAATAAATCAAATATCGATAGATGAAATTGATTGGTTAACGAAACTAAGAAGAGGATTAGAAGAAACACGAAAAGGATTTGTTACTGAATTATTGGATAAATTAGGAGATGATCCTCTTACTCCTGAATCTCTTGATGAATTAGAGACCTTATTAATAAGAGCTGATGTCGGGATTAATTCAACTGATAAAGTTATTAGCTCTCTTAGAAAAAAATTAAATGAAGAAGTTTTAGGGGGAGAAGCAGGAATAAAATTTTTGAAGAACGAATTAAAATCTATTATCGATAAACCAATAAAAAATTCAGGTAATGAGCTTTTAGTTCCTCAAAAAGGTAAGTTAAATATTTGGCTCTTGGTAGGAGTGAATGGCGTTGGCAAAACTACCACATTAGGAAAATTAGCATATTTATCATCAAGGAGTAATTATAAAACCTTGATAGCTGCCGCTGATACTTTTAGAGCTGCCGCAGTTGAACAATTAAAAGTCTGGGGCGATAGGAGTAATGTTGATGTTATATCTAATAAATCTAAAAATGCTGATCCAGCCGCTGTTGTATTTGATGCGATAAATTCTGCAAAAAAAAGAAATGCTGACTTACTATTAGTTGATACAGCAGGTAGATTGCAAACAAAAAATAATTTGATGGATGAATTAGCAAAAATTAAAAAAATTATTGATAAAAAGGCGCCAGATTCAATAGTTGAATCATTATTAGTTTTAGATGCAAGTCAAGGTCAAAATGGCTTAAAACAAGCAAAAAGTTTTGCTAAATCAGCAAAATTAAGTGGGGCAATTATTACTAAATTGGATGGCACATCTAGAGGTGGAGTTTCTTTAGCTGTTGCTGAAGAAGTTAATTTGCCTATAAGATTTATTGGTGCAGGAGAAGGTATAAAAGATTTGAGACCTTTTAATAGTTTTGAATTTATTGAGGCAATGCTTGCAGATAAATAAATATTTAATTAAATTTTTTTAAAAATTAAAATTTAATGTTAAAACTTATTTATCTAATGAATTTGTTGTGACAAATAATCAAAAAGAAAAATTATTTTCAAACAAATTTATTCAAAAATTTTTAGATAATGAACCTCCTATATCTTTAAATAATCAACATAAATTCGCTGAAATTGCATCTTCACTAGCATATTATTTAAAATCGTTTTCCAATATCAATAAATTATTAGATCTTATTTGCTTAATTTTTAAACATATCTTTTATGAAAAAATTATATTAATAATACCTTTAAATTACGATGGAGAAATATGGCATGAAAATATAAAAATTTCTGCTAATAATGATTATTTACCGATCCGAGAAGAAATCAATAGTTTTTTTTATCAATTTAATTTTTCTAAAAAATTTAAAATAAAAGAAATATTAAATTTTGAAAATACATTAAGAAATAATTTTAAACAATATAAAATCGAATCGAAAAAAATTGTATCTAGAGGTAAATGTAGAGGATTTACTTATGTTTTTAGCGAAAATTTATCCTCCGACTCAATAACTAAAGATAATAACTTTACTTTTATACATAATTGCCTTGCCGTTGGATTAGAAAACTATTGTTTAATAAAAACAAATAAAAAACATGAGAATGTAGATAGAGAAATTTCTACTGGAGCTGAAATACAATCTCAACTACTTCCAGACTATTGCCCAATTGTTTATGGTGTAGATCTTGCTGCACATTGTAGACCCGCTCTTCAGCTGGGCGGAGATTATTATGATTTTATGTGTTTAAAGACGAATATTTCAGAAAAGAGAAAGGAAAAAGCTAGATGGGCACTTGTAATAGGTGATGTTATGGGTAAAGGGATTCCAGCGGGACTTTTAATGACCATGTTAAGAGGAATGCTGCGTGCAGAGGTTCTTACAGGTTTACCCCCAGATAGGATTTTGCATGATTTAAATCAATTGGCCATAAATGATTTAGATCAGTCTCATAGATTTGTGACCTTATTTTATTCAGATTATGACCCTAGAACTAGAAAATTAAGATTTTCTAATGCAGCACATAATCCTCCTTTGCTTTGGAAAAGTTCTGAGCAGAAAATTATAAAATTAGATACAGAAGGGCTTGTACTTGGATTACAAAAAGATGCTGAATATAACTGTAGTGAAATTAAGCTTAATGAGAATGATTTAATTCTTTATTACACTGATGGAGTAATCGATACTTCTAATTCTTTAGGAGAAAGATTTGATGAAGAAAGGTTAATTAAAACTCTCACTAAATTATGTAAGCAAACCTATACATCTCAAGAAATTTTAAATAAATTATTTAAAAAATTGGACGATTTTACAGGACAAAATAGACACTTAGAAGATGATGCATCTATGATTGTTTTTCAAATGAAATAGATAATTTTTGTCACATATATAAAAAAATGCTTTATTAGAGATATCTTACGTCACTCAATTAATATGGCAAAAGTTTGGAGTAAAAGGTTTGATAATACGCTTAATCCTTTCATAGAAAAGTTTAACGCTTCAATTGGTTTTGATAGAAAACTTTTTTTAGAGGATCTAGATTGTTCCATTGCTCATGCAAAAATGCTTGGTAAAACAAATGTCTTATCTTCTTCTGAAACATTAGAAATTATTAATGGTTTAAAGTTGATAAAAGTTGAGTATTTGGAGGGTAAATTTTTTCCAAGTCCACCTTCAGAAGATATTCATTATTGTATTGAAGAAAAACTTATTAGCTTAATTGGTGAAACTGGGAAAAAATTACACACAGGAAGAAGTAGAAATGATCAAGTTGGTACAGATATAAGATTATGGCTAAGAAAAGAAATTGATAATCTTGAAATTTTAATAACTGATTTGCAAAAATCTTTTTTAAATCTTGCTCAGTCAAATATATATACCTTAATTCCTGGATATACGCATATGCAAAGGGCACAACCATTATCTTTAGCTCATCATTTACTAGCTTACTTAGAAATGTTCCAAAGAGATCGCGAAAGGTTGAAAGAAGTTAGATCAAGAGTCAATATTTCTCCTTTAGGCTCAGCAGCATTAGCAGGCACAAAAATAAAAATTGACAGGAAATTTACTGCTGCAGAATTGGGATTTGAAAAGATTTATAAAAATAGTATTGATGCAGTGAGTGACAGAGATTTTTGTATAGAGTTTGTTTCTGCTTCTGCTTTAGTAATGTCACATTTGAGTAAAATTTCGGAGGAAATAATTTTATGGGTAACTGATGAGTTTTCGTTTGCAAAATTAACAGATAAATGTGCAACCGGCAGCAGCTTAATGCCACAGAAAAAAAATCCAGATGTTCCAGAATTAATAAGAGGTAAAACTGGAAGAGTATATGGACATCTTCAAGCATTGTTAACTATGGTTAAAGGGGTGCCACTCGCCTACAATAAGGACTTTCAAGAAGATAAAGAGCCAATATTTGATACGGCTGAGACATTATCTTCTTGTGTCAAAGCAATGACCATATTAATTAATGAGGGTTTAGAGTTTAATTTTGAGAATTTATCTAATTCTGTAGAGAATGATTTTTCTAATGCTACTGATTTAGCAGATTACTTGGTCAGTAAAGAGGTTCCTTTCAGGACTGCCTATCAAGTAGTTGGTGAAATTGTTAAATACTGCTTAGAAAGAAAAATTTTATTTAAAAATCTCAAAATTGATGAATTTAAAAAATTTCATCCGGAATTTGATGAAGATGTTTTTGTTGATTTGGAACCATTTAATGTCGTGAAATCTAGGACTAGTTTAGGTGGAACAGGTTTCACACAAGTAGAAATGGAGGTAAAAACTTGGCAGAAAAAATTGTTCCCTTGATTCTGAGTTATTTTTCTACAACAAGGGTATGCTTTAAAGTAGAATAGTATAGCAATGAGATAAAACTATTTTTTATGGTTTTGTTAATTAAGTAAATTTTTCTTTGTTGAGTTTAAAGTGAGTATTTTTGTTGGCAATTTGCCCTTCCGTGCAGAGCGCGAAGATGTTCTTCAGTTATTTACCCCTTTTGGTGAAGTTCTAAATTGTTCTCTTCCTCTTGAAAGAGATACTGGGCGAAAGAGGGGATTTGCATTTGTAGAGATGGCTGATGAGGCAATCGAGTCAACAGCTATTGATGGTTTACAAGGCTCAGAACTTATGGGTAGACCATTAAGAATTAATAAGGCTGAGCCGAGAGGTTCTGCTGGTTCACGAAGAGGGGGACGTGGCGGTAATAATGGCGGTTATGGTGGAGGCGGTAATAATGGAAGTTACGGGGGCGGCTATGGCGGCGGCGGTAATAATGGAAGTTATGGTGGAGGCGGTAATAATGGAAGTTATGGTGGCGGTTATGGCGGTGGCGGTAATAATGGCGGTTATGGCGGCGGCGGAAAGTCTTCGGGTGCACAAGGTTGGGAAGATAGAAGTTATGGAAACTCCTCTGAAAATTCTGAATATGAAAGTAGCAGAAGTAGAAGAAGAAGGGGAGTTTCTAGTGATGGTAATACCCCAAATGAGTGAAATTAATAACCCATTTCTTCAAGCCTAGAAGTTAATTTAAGAAGATATTTAATATCTAGTTCATTTTTTATGGACTTAGTGGAAATTTCATTTCTCCACACTTTCGCTTTGGGAATGCCTTCGACAAGATTTATAAGATGTTTACAAATATCCCATGATTTTCCGCCATTACTTAAATGTTTTTCTATGTATGGAATCAAGGAGAAGATAATACTAGAAGCAGATTTAGGTTTTGAATGTATTCCATAAACTCTTTGATCAATTTCTGACCATCTTAAGGGGTGTTTATAGACCGCTCTTCCAATCATTACACCATCAAAATCACTAAGGGCTTTTATTGATTCATCGATATTCTTGAACCCCCCATTGATTTCTATTAATATTTCTGGATTTATTTTTTTTAATTTTTTTACAACATCATATCTAAGCGGAGGTATTGTTCTGTTTTGCCTTGGATTAAGTCCTTTTAATATGGCTTTCCTTGCATGGACTGTAAATCTGCCTGCCCCAGCATTTGCAACATCTCTTACGAAATTATTTAAATTTAAGAAACTATCATTGTTGTCTACTCCGATTCTATGTTTAATCGTAACTGGCAGGCTACAGTTATTCCTGAGGGATTCTATGCATTGTGCTACTTTCTTAGGATCTGACATCAATGATGCGCCAAAATTTCCAGAACATACTCTTGGACTTGGGCAACCAACATTAAAGTTTATTTCGTCATAACCCCAATCCTCTGCCATTCGGGCAGCATCTTTGAGTATCTCTGGATTATCTCCACCAAATTGAATCGATAACGGGTGTTCTTCGTTATTAAAATCTAAAAATTTTTCTCTTTGATTTGTATAAATTAAACTTTGAGCCACAATCATTTCCGTATATAGAAGAGCCTTAGAACTAATTTTTCTCATTATCATTCTGAAATGTTTATCAGTACAATCCATCATTGGAGCAATACTTAATTTATGAATATTTTTAATAGAATCAGGATGTATGGAACTCATTACTTTTTATGTGAGTAAATATATGAATCAATTTTTATCAAGAAGAACTTTTATTCTAATTCCTACTATGTCAATACTAAAAACATTTTTTAAGCCTATGCAAGTTTTAGCTTCTTCGATTGCTTCTAAAGAGGAGTGGAATTTATCAAAAGAAGAATGGAAATCTAGGCTAAGTCCAGAATCCTATTATATTTTGAGGGAGGAAGGCACTGAAAGAGCTTTCAGTAGCGAATTAAATAATGAGAAAAGAAAAGGGACTTTTCACTGCGCTGGATGTGATTTACCACTTTTTCTCTCAGATAAAAAGTTTGATAGTGGCACTGGATGGCCAAGCTTTTGGGATCCAATTCAAGGATCAGTTGCAACAAAAGTTGATTTTAAGTTGATTGTTCCAAGAACCGAATATCACTGCTCTAGATGCGGAGGTCACCAAGGACACGTTTTTAATGATGGGCCACTTCCTACAGGTAAAAGATACTGTAATAACGGATTAGCATTAAGGTTTGTTCCTGAGTAAGAATTTGTGCGGCCTTCCGCAACTTGTTTTGTGCATCACT
The DNA here is from genome assembly GCA_003281485.1 of Prochlorococcus sp. AG-347-J20. Taxonomy (GTDB): domain Bacteria; phylum Cyanobacteriota; class Cyanobacteriia; order PCC-6307; family Cyanobiaceae; genus Prochlorococcus_A. Next base: position 65,067 of record QCBW01000008.1, read on the forward strand.
TTATTGGAAAATAGTTTTATTAAATTTTTAGAAAAATGATTGAAAATCAATCAGACAATATTGATATTAAAGAAAATGATGTTTCTAATCAGGATAATGTCCCTGAGGATGCTTCTTCTGCTGAAGATAAAATAATCGAAAATGATGAATTATCAACAGAAAAAAAAGAAGAATTAAATACCGAAGAATTAAAAAATACTATCTCCAACAATGATGCAAGGTTAGAACAGTTAGAAAAAGAGCATGAAACATTAAAAAATCAATATGTAAGAATTTCAGCAGATTTTGATAATTTTAGAAAAAGGCAGTCTAGAGATCAGGATGATTTAAAAGTCCAACTTGTTTCTAAAACTTTAACTGCAATACTCCCAATCGTTGATAATTTTGAAAGAGCAAGACAACAACTCAAACCAGAAAGTGACGAAGCTCAAGCCCTTCATAGAAGTTATCAAGGATTGTATAAACAATTGGTAGAAGTTTTAAAACAACAAGGAGTTGCCCCCATGAGAGTTGTTGGCCAGCCATTTGATCCAAATTTGCATGAAGCTGTATTAAGAGAGCCGAGTGAAGAGTTTAAAGAAGATTTTATTGTGGAAGAATTACAGCGAGGATATCATTTAGAGGGGAAGGTTTTGAGACATGCTTTGGTTAAAGTTTCCATGGGGCCAGGTAAACAAAATTCACAAGATGAAGTAGAAAAGGATACAGTTGAGGAGAGTATTGATTCAGAGGAGAATACTTCTGAAGATGTATAAATTCCAAATTTTTACTTGAGCGTTGTTTAATGGCTGATTTTTATCAAATACTTGGAGTTTCACGAGATGCTGATGCTGATACCTTAAAAAGGGCTTATAGAAAATTAGCAAGACAATATCATCCTGACGTTAATAAAGAACCTGGTGCTGAAGATAAATTTAAAGAAATTGGTAAGGCTTATGAAGCATTAGCTGATCCTGAAACTAGAGCAAGATATGATCAGTTTGGAGAGGCTGGCCTTGGAGGTGCGGCTGGAATGCCTGATATGGGCGATATGGGTGGGTTTGCAGATTTATTTGAAACCTTTTTTAATGGCTTTGGAGGGCAAACTCCACAGGGAGGAAGAACTCAAAGAAGAGGTCCTCAACAAGGAGATGATTTAAGATATGACCTTAATGTTGATTTTAAAGATGCAATATTTGGCCAACAAAGAGAAATTACAATTCCTCATCTTGAGACATGTGAAGTCTGTAGGGGAACAGGTGCCAAACCAGGAACCGGACCAAAAACTTGTACAACTTGTGGAGGAAGTGGACAAGTTAGAAGAGCTACGAGAACACCTTTTGGGAATTTCACACAAGTAGCTGAATGTCCTTCATGTAATGGAACTGGTCAAATAATCTCAGATCCATGTATAAGTTGCGGTGGTAATGGAGTAAAGCAAGTCAGGAAAAAATTACGAATTAATATTCCTGCAGGAGTTGATACTGGTACTAAATTAAGAGTTTCCGGAGAGGGAAATGTTGGTTTGAAAGGAGGCCCACCTGGGGATCTTTATGTTTTTATCAAGGTGAAGAATGATTCGAAATTAAAAAGAGATGGTGTGACTATTTATTCAGAAATAGTTGTGAGTTATTTACAGGCAATTTTAGGAGATACTGTTGAAATTACCACAGTTGATGGCAAAGTTAATTTAAAAATTCCAAGTGGTACGCAACCAAATACAACTCTTTCACTTGAGAATAAAGGGGTACCTAGACTTGGTAATCCAGTTGCCAGAGGAAATCATGAAGTTCTAGTAAAGGTAAAATTGCCAACTCGTATAACTGATGTAGAGCGAAATCTTTTAGAGGATTTAGCTTCTCAGTATTCAGATAAAAATATCAATTCCAATAGTGGACTATTTAGTAAATTATTTGGTAAAGAATCTTAATGACTGTTTTAAAGTATTTGGATCTGAAATCTGTTCCATGTCCTTTAAATGTCGTCAAGATTAAATTGGCTTTTGAGAAGTTATCCAAAAATGAACAACTTATTGTTGAATTAGATAAAGGTGAACCAGAAGAAATGGTATTAAAAAATTTAAAAGAGATGGGATGTTTCTATGAACAAATCAATGAATATGAAAAATTCTTAAAAATAAAAATACTGAATGAAAACTAATAGTAAACATTTAGGTTTAGTTACGAAAAAATTTAATGAATTTTTCTTTGTTGACCTAAAAAATAAGGAAAACTTTGGAAATAGCGAAAGATTTTTATGTAAGGTAAGAAAGTCTATAAATTTCAAAGATCAATTTATTTATGTTGGAGATGAAGTAGAAATTGAAAATATTGATTTAACAAGCAAACGGGCAGTAATATCAAGTCTAAAAAAAAGAAAAAATTTATTAAATAGACCATCAGTTGCAAATATTTCTAACATTTATATTACTTTTTCAGTTGAAGAACCAAAGTTAAATTTATCTCAAGTTAATAGGTTTTTGATATCAGCAGAATCTATGGGAGTAGAAGTATCATTAGTTTTGACAAAGTGTGATTTAATATCAGACAAAAAACAGATTTTTTTACTTGATAAATTCAAGAAATGGGGTTATCAAGCAATTATTTTAAATTTATATAAATCTGATCACTTTGAAGATTTATTTGCTCAGTTAAAGAAAAAAAAGTGTTCGATTTTTATGGGCCCATCCGGTGTTGGTAAAACTACTTTGCTTAACAAGATAATTCCAGGTCTTCAAAATAGTACTGCTCCAGTTTCCAATAAAATTAAGAGAGGGAAAAACACTACTCGAAATGTTGAGTTATTTTCCATATCTAATAAAAGTTATATTGTTGATACACCAGGTTTTAATATGCAACCTCTAGAGGTTGATATTAAGATGATACCAAATCTTTATTCGGAAATATATAAACAAGTAATCGATGAAGGAATTAGGTGTAAATTTCGGGACTGCTTACATTTGAATGATGAGGGCTGTAATTTAAATAAATCTTTTGAAAGATATTCTTTTTATAAAGAAATGATCGAGTCTTCTAAGAGTCACTATTATCAAAACCCGGAAGATTAAGATTTAATCCACCAGTTAAATCATTCATTCTTTCTTTCATAGTGGTAGTAGATAATTCATGAGCTTTTTGAATGGCTTGTAATATGTTTTGCTCAATTTTTTCTTTATTTGAATTTAAAATATTTTCTTGCACTTCCACCTTTAAAGGAACTTGGTTCCCACTTATCCAGACTTTTACCATTTCATCATCACTTTCCCCTTCAATCTCCATATTTTCAAGTTCATCTTGTAATTTTTGAGCATCTTGTTGTATTTGTTTAGCTTTTTTAAAAGCTTCTGTAAGTTGTCCAAAGTTAGGAAGTCCAAAACCCGCCATTTTAAAAAAAGTTTCTTTAATTAGGATAGTCAAAACCAATCATTCTTACTTCCGGTTGTAGATAAATTCCTTTTTTTTGTAGTACTTTTTGTTGAATTACAGTTATTAATTCATAAATATCTCTTGAACTTGCTGAAGAATTGTTAATTATAAAATTTGAATGCATTGTAGAAATTTCTGCTCCCCCAATTTTAAATCCCTTCAAACCTATATCATCAATTAATTTCGCTGCATAATTATTTTCAGGATTTTTAAAAACACTACCAAAACTTGGTAGATGATATGGTTGCGTTTCCGTTTTTAATTTCAGGTTATTTTTGGTTCTTTGAATTAATTGTTCTAGATTCCCATTAGGTTCAAAATGTAGCTTTGCACTAATAATTGTCAAATCATTACTTTGAAAAGAGCTAAATCTATACTCAAAAGTGATATCTTTTTTTTCAATTTGAAGTTCTTCATTAGTTTTATTATTTATAACTTTTACGGAAATAAGATTTTTTGCTAGAGATATATTACCTGTACCAGCATTCATATAAATTGCCCCTCCTAATGTTCCTGGAATTCCGACAGCCCATTCACCTCCTTGCAACCCATTTTTAGCAAGAGCATTGGATAATGTTGGAAGCATAACTCCTGCTTCTGCCTCAACAATTCCTGACGATGGCTCTATCTTTAATGACTTCATTTTTTTTGTACAGATAACTAACCCTTTTATGAAAATATTATTTATTAAAAGATTTGAACCTGCCCCAATTATTTGACATCTTTGTTTGTTGAAATTAGCCCATTTTATTAGATATGAAAATTCTTCTACATTTCTTGGCTCAGCAAAATATTCAGCAACTCCTCCTACTTTTATAGTTGTATAACAACTTAGATTACAGTTCTCAGAAAAAATTTTTTTATTCATAAATTATTTTAGTATTTTAATTGTTTTCCCCATTTAAAATTGACCAGAAATTATGACAGTCACCAGCTCCCATATTCAAAATTAAATCCCCTTTTTGAGTTAAGTCATAAAAATTCTTTGTAATTTCATAGTAATTATTTATGTAACTAACATTCTTATTTTGTTTAAAAATCAGATCAGTGATAATTTTTGAATTTATTTGATCTTCGTTTACTTCTCCTGCTCCATAAATACTAGTTATATAAATAACATCTGCTTTTGATAATTCTTCTGCGAATTCTTTAGTAAATTGCTTTACTCGAGAGTATCTATGAGGCTGGAATATAGCTATTAATCTACTTTTATAAAAGTCATTATTATTTTTTCCCTTTATAAATAATCTTCCCAATTTAATCGTCTCTTTTATTTCGTTGGGATGATGTGCATAGTCATCATATAAATGTCTTCCATCTATTTGGCCTCTGAATTCAAATCTTTTTTTTGGTAGTTTGAGGTATTTTATATTTTTCTTAATTTCTAAAAAATCTACACCTATCATTCTTGAAGCCGCTATGGCAGCTGTGATATTGGATAAGTTGTGTAAGCCTGCAACTGGAATATTTAAACAACTAATGAAATGTCCATTTTCATAATATTTTCCAATCGTATGACTTTTATATATTTCAGTCGGAATTATTGCATAAGCTACGTTTTTAGCTGTATTGTTTGACCACTTAAAATTAGAATAAAAATTATTTCTTGAGGTTTCACAATCAAAATTAAGTAGTAATTTTTTAGAGTTTTTAGCGAAACTTTTAAAAGAAGATATGACTTCACTTAAATTAGAAAAATGATCACAATGATCAAAATCAATGTTATTGATTATTCCGATATCAGAATTATATTTGTTAATTGACCCATCAGATTCATCAACTTCAGCTACTAAGTATTTTGTATTTTCTAAATGACAATTAGAGTCGTAAATAGGAATTATTCCTCCGGTTATTGAAGAAGAATTACGTGTACATAACTCAAGTATTGTAGATAGAAATGTACTGGTTGACGTTTTTCCGTGGCTGCCGGCTACCGCCAATGCAGTATAAGTGCGCATTAGCATTGCAAGTATCTCGGAACGATGTTTTATTGATAAATTTTTTTCTCTGCAGTACGAAAATTCTTCATTTTCGGGCTTAATTGCAGAACTTACAACAAAATTAATCAATTTGTTGGAAAATTTTGAAATAACAAATTCAATATTTTGTCGAATTTGAGAAGGAAAGATTATTGCACCTAATTCCTCTAATTTTTTAGTTTCATCGTTTTTAACTAAGTCAGATCCTGAAACTGAACAACCTTTTTTAAGTAAACCTATTGCCAATGCTGACATCCCAATGCCTCCAATTCCAATAAAATGAAAATGACTTTTCAATAGTAATTTTTTATCCAATGTTTATCTTTTACTTAAATCAAAATAACTTCTAGGTGAAATTTTGCTATTTTTTCTTAAAAAAAAATGTTTTTTTTCTTGAATTAATACAAAACAAGACTTATTTGCTTAATAAATCAAAAAAACCTTACGTTATTGCACAAAATTCAGTATGATCAGCAACTTAGGTTAATCATTTAGAAATTATTAATTATGACTTTGCGTGTTGCAATTAACGGCTTTGGTAGAATTGGTCGAAACTTTATGCGTTGTTGGCTTAGTAGAGGTGCTTATACCAATATTGAAGTTGTAGGTATAAACGTTACTTCTGATCCAAAAACAAACGCTCATCTTCTAAAATATGATTCTGTTCTTGGCCAATTAGGTGGCGTTGATATTCAATATACTGATGACACGTTTGTAATTAATAACAAAACAATTAAATGTTTTTCTGACAGAAACCCAATGAATCTTCCTTGGAAAGACTGGGGTGTAGACTTAGTTATTGAATCAACTGGAGTATTTAATACAGATGTTGGGGCAAGTAAGCATCTAGAAGTTGGAGCAAAAAAAGTAATATTAACTGCTCCTGGTAAAGGTGATGGTGTTGGTACGTATGTAGTTGGAGTTAATGCTGATACATATAACCATAAAGATTACGATATTTTGAGCAATGCTAGTTGCACTACAAACTGCTTAGCTCCAGTTGTTAAAGTTCTTGATCAAACTTTTGGAATTAATAAGGGTTTGATGACTACAATTCATAGTTATACAGGTGATCAAAGAATTCTTGATAATAGTCATAGAGATTTAAGAAGGGCTAGAGCTGCTGCTACTAATATCGTTCCAACTTCTACAGGAGCCGCGAAAGCAGTTGCGCTAGTTTACCCAGAAATGAAAGGAAAATTAACTGGAATTGCAATGAGGGTGCCTACACCAAACGTTTCAGCAGTGGATTTTGTTTTTGAATCTTCTAAATCTGTTACTAGTGAAGAAGTAAATAATGCTCTTAAGGCAGCATCTTTAGATTCAATGAAGGGAATTATTAAATACGGAGATGAACCGTTAGTTTCAAGTGACTATGCAGGCACAAATGAATCATCGATTGTAGATAGTGATCTCACTATGTGCATCGGTGATAACCTTGTTAAGATTCTTGCTTGGTATGACAACGAATGGGGTTATAGCCAAAGAGTTGTAGATCTAGCAGAAATTGTTGCTAAAAAGTGGGAATAATTAAAAGTGCTTGAAAGGTGTTTTTTTAAATAATTTATTTTTTTTACCATCTTTAAATTCTATTAATGGTTCACCCTTAGAAAAATAACCAATCTCGTTAATATTTTTATCGAGTTTGATCAACTTCATTGCCCAATTTTTGGGCAATGAAAAAACTAATTCGTAATCTTCACCTCCAAAAAAATAATATTCGTCCCATTTGTCACCTTTAGGCCAATTCTTATCTTTTGGTAATTTCTCATAATTGATAATTGCTTTACAGTTGCTTGCTATTGCTAAATCTTGCAATGCTTGAAATAATCCATCACTGCTATCAGTACATCCTATTCTCTTTACTGTTTTATTGGATCGAGTCTTAAGGAGGTTTTTTAGGAAATTTGGGCATAGTCTGGGGCGACAAAAATGTTCAATGGACTTCTTAACTAATCTTTTATTGATAGAAACATAATTATCAGAATTTAATTTACTTTGGACCATAAATCCTAATTTGCTAAGACCATGAATTCCTGTAGTTAAAATAATTTCACCTGGTTTACTTGCGTTTCTTTGTAATTCAAGCTCTCCTTGTATGCCAAGCGCTGTTATTGATATTATTTTTTCTTTCCCTAATGAGCAATCTCCTCCAAGAATTACTCCACCATATTTTTTTAATGCTTTATTCATTCCTTTATAAACTTCTTCAACCCATTTCCACTCAGTTTTTGCAGGTAGAATTAAACTTATAATAATACCTATATTTTTATAGCTTCCACTGGACAATAAGTCAGAGATGTTACTTATAACTGCTTTCCATCCAAGGTCTTGAGGGGAAATGGTCAAATCATTGAAGTGAACATTTTCTACCAGCGAATCATTATTTATAAGTAATTTTTCATTTTTTGTTTTGATTAAAGCACAATCATCTGAGGCTTGATTATTAGGCATAAATTTTCCAAGCCTATTTATTAATTCTTTTTCTCCTATATCTTCTAATAATTCTTTACGCATTTAATTTGAGGTTTTCAATCCCTTCTAAAATATTGATTGAGATGATTGTGTCATCTTTGGTTAGTTCTTCTAATACATCAAAACCATCTACAACATAGCCAAATGCAGCATTTCTTCCATCAATTAAATTGCGACCAGCTGGATTCAATTCTGCTTCATATAAAAAAAAGAAAAATTGAGATGAGCCATCATCAACTGCGGTATTTGAGTGAGACCATCCTAGAGTCCCAAGTGTTGCGAAAGGTAATGTAGGCGTTTCTGTATAAAGGCCAAGATCTTCGAATGTTTGATTATAAAAAGTTTCTTTTTCGTCAGGAATTCTAATTTCCAGAGGAACGTGACGTTCTTCATTAGTTTCAGGATCTATATAACCAATGTCCTCACCAATTGGATCTCCCGTTTGCAGCACGAAAAATTCTTCTGCTCTATTAATTGGTAAATCTTTATAGAAATCTTTCGAAGATAAATCTATAAATGCTCCTGCTGTTAGGGGGGCGTTGAATCCATCTATGATAGCTTGCATATCTCCCTTAGAGGTCTTTATATTTACTTTTGCTCTCCCCAGTAATCTAGGTAAATTATCAAATTCTTCTGGAATAGTGTAAGGAAATTGATTTGGTAGAAAATATTCTTCTAAACCACCTATTTTATCTAAAGCCTCTTTTCTTGTTGTCACAAACAGATATTTATCCTTTGATCTGCCATAATCTTGGAGGTTATCAAAATTTTCTTTGAGCTCTGAAAAAATTTTTTCAGAAATTTTTTGTTTATCATTTGGTAATTCTTGAATAATTCGACTTTGGTGTTTTTTTAGTAAAGATTGACATTTTGTAACAGTTTTCACTAGTGCTGGCCATCTTCCACCTCTTACAAGGTCGCTTGTATCTTCTAATAAGTGTTGAATTTCTTGTAACTCAACTTGCTTGATAGGCAGTGCGTTTCTGAGGATTGCGTTAGGGTCTTTTACCGCATTTCCAGTAGGCAAATCAGCCAAAACTTGTAGAGGTTTGAAGAGAAAAACCTGTAAAATTATTATTGATAGGAGTAAAAAAAGTTTGTTCTGATTTGATAAGAATTTTTGCATAGCACTCTTGCAGGTTTATGATCCTTGGGGATGTAATACAGGAATGATTTCCAGTAACGATTTTCGCACAGGTACTACCATCGAGCTAGATGGACAAGTTTGGCGTGTTGTAGAATTTCTACATGTCAAGCCTGGTAAAGGTTCTGCTTTCGTGCGAACAAAATTAAAATCAGTTCAAACCGGCAATGTAGTTGAAAAAACTTTTCGAGCCGGAGAATCAGTACAGCAGGCTATCCTTGAGAAGTCTAACCTGCAACATACTTATGTGGAGTCCGGAGATTATGTTTTTATGGATATGACAAGTTTTGAAGAGACCAGGCTTTCTGCTGAACAAATTGGAAAGGGCTCGAAGTACTTGAAAGAAGGCATGGAGGTTAATGTAATCTTTCATAATGGGAAGGTTTTAGAAGTAGAACTCCCAATATCTATCACCTTAAAAGTTACAGAAACTGATCCTGGAGTGAAAGGTGATACTGCTAGTGGGGGTACAAAACCAGCTATTCTAGAAACAGGTGCTCAAGTTATGGTTCCTTTATTTATTTCTGTTGGGGAAATGATTAGAGTTGATACTCGTAACGATAGTTATCTCGGACGTGAAAATTAATTGCTATGAAATTAGATCATGAAGATTTAGATCGCTTAATAGAAAAAATTTCTACAAGCGACATTCAACAATTTTCCTTAGAAGGAGAAGATTTTAAACTTGAGATAAAAAGGAACTTATTTGATCAAAATCAATTTAGTAAAAATTTAATTTCTAATAATTCTTCTGATAAACCAATAAATGTTAATCAAAAAACTATTAGTGATAATGTCTCCGTAGTTAATGAGCCTGAGATACCTCAGGTACCCCCTCCTGGCCTCTCTGATCTCACTGATATTACATCTCCTATGGTTGGTACCTTTTATAGGGCCTCAGCTCCTGGTGAGGACCCATTTGTTGAAGTCGGAAATAGTATTAAGGTAGGTCAAACTATTTGTATTTTAGAAGCCATGAAATTAATGAATGAAATTGAATCTGAATTTGATGCTGAAATAGTAGAAATTCTTGTTGAAAATGGAACTCCAGTTGAATTTGGTCAAGTTTTAATGCGTGTTAAGCAATCTTGAATTTTTAGACATTTCATAAGCAGTTTTTATTGCTTCAATCATACTTTGATATTGAGCTATTCCTTTACCAGCAATGTCAAATCCTGTTCCATGATCTGGAGATGTTCTTATAAAAGGTAAGCCTATTGTAGTGTTTACAGAGTAATTAAGAGCTATGATTTTCATTGGTATTAAACCTTGATCATGATACATAGCTAAGATGCCGTCATGTTTTGCAGCATCTTTATCTCTCCAAGCTTTGGCAGAAGAATTCCAACAACTATCTGGTGATAAGGGACCTAATAAATTAATTCTTTGATTTTTTTTATTCCAGGTAATCAGTGCATCATTAAGCCATTCTTTTTCTTCATTACCTAGAATGCCTTCTTCACCCGCATGAGGATTTAATCCGGCAACTTTTAAAGTGGGGTTTTCGGTATATGTTTTGCAAAACTCATTTAAAAGGTCCAATTTAGAATGGATTAATTTTGCATTAAGCATTTTTGGCACCTCACAAAGTGAAATATGCGTTGTAGCAAGTAAGGTATTAAATCTCCAACCCGTAATTGGTGATTTGGCTGTAAATAACATTCCAACATTTTGTATGCCACAAGACTTTGCTAAAACTTCAGTCTGCCCAGAGTAGTAATGACCAGCTAATGCCCACGATTTCTTGCAAATTGGGCCAGTTACAAGTGCAGAGTTTGGGGATTGTTTTACAATTTCAATTGCCCTCTTAAGGTAATAAAAACTTGAATTACCATAACTTGATTTTGATTTATTGTCAGAGGAAATTTCTAGATCATGAATTTGTAAATTATTTGGATTTGCAAGTTTTTTTAATCCTAAAGATCTTAAGTGAGTGTATGTATCTTTTAGATTTTGTTTTGATCCAATTAATATATAGTCAGCATTTTTTGGAATCTCGCTTGAACAAAGAGCTTTTAAAATTATTTCAGGACCAATTCCAGATTCATCTCCAACACTTAGAATTATTTTAAATCTATTTTGGTTTTTAAAATTCATAAATCTTTAAATTTATTTTTAACTATCTAAAAAGCAATTTTCTAGGCCTAGTTTATAGTTTTTATAAATTAGCTTATACCCAAGCTTCTCGCATAAAAGCTTGTTAGAAACTCTTCTATTTTCCATCCAAAAAGATTGAGCAATTGGTGATAATCGATTTTTAGCATCCTCAAATGATATTGCATTTGGCATTTTTAAGCCAAGCAAAGAATAACAATATTGAATAACTTCTATTTGGGAACATGGTTCATCATCTGCAATATTAATAATTTGATGAAATTTTAAAGAATTTCTATTATTTAATAAATAGATAATTGCATTTGTAATATCAGCAACATGAATTCTTGAAAAAACTTGATCTTTTTTTGAAATAACACAAATTTTTTGATTTTTGATTGCTTCAAAAGTGGATCTTCCAGGTCCATAAATACCGGGCAATCTAAAAATTTGTACAGGTAAACCAGATTTAAGCCACTCTTTTTCGCAATTTAATCTCACATGACTTCTTTTCTGACCAGGATTTGGTTTATCAATCTCAGATACCCAATTACCTTTTGTGTTTCCATATACTCCTGTAGTAGATAAATATCCTACCCATTCAAGTGATAAGCTTTTAAGCTTATTTTTAAAAATTTCTAATACTGGGTCATTACCGTTTTTGCCTGGAGGAATGCAACTAAGAATATGCGTTACTCCATCAAAAATTTTTTCATCAGGCACTTTCCCATTTTCGCTGTTGAAAACAAAATTATTTGGATCTTTGTTTTCAGATCTTGAACTTGTTAAAACTGTGCAGCCTAATTTTCTTATGGTTTTTGCGAAGAAACTACCGCTAAAACCACATCCAAAGATTAAAAATTTACTTTTATTTTTTAACGAACTTGCGAAATTATTCATGTGATATTATAGTAGTACATATGTATTATAAAATGATGAAACTAGTTGCTAAGCCTGATAATGAATTAAAAACTTTTTGCATAAGCAATTGTTATATTTCTCATGAAACAAAAGATTCTTTTTTAGTAGATTCTAAATTCTATCAAAAATTATTTGTTCTTCTTATTTCATTGTCTACAATTTTAATATTCCCAGAATCTCCAAAAGATTTGGAAAACATTTGCAAGAATTATAATTCGATAAAATTATGTAATGTCTGGTAATCAGGCTGCTTTGTATTTAGACTCATCTTGATCGTAATTTTTATTGCTTACTTTAAAATTTGGATTGGCCCACTGCAACAATCTTATGGCTAATCTTAAATCTCCTTCTAGCCAAGCTCTTATAGCCATAGCTCTTCTAGGATCATAAAATTTCTGTCTTCTATACCAATATAAAGCATTTTCATTTGATTTATTCCCATTACAAGAAAGGCATGCTGGAACACAATTTTCAGTTGTACTTAAGCCTCCCTGGCTACGAGGTAACACGTGGTCAATTGATTCTGATGGTTTACCACAATATATACAACTTTTTCCTGTAAATCTATGAATCTGCTTTCGCCATTGTCTTAATCTGAACTTAGGACATAAATCCTCTAAAAATACCGCATCATTAATATGCATTCAGACTATTTAATTAAATAAATGATGGCCTGAATATAACGAAAGTCAATATTTATTTTTAATTTTTAAGTTCTATTTACTCCCCAAAATATAATTTTGTGTTGTTAGATACCAAAAATTTCATTTAATTTTTTTTAAGTTTATAAAATTTTTTAGAATTTTAATAACTATATCTATCTATACTTTCATCAGAAAAATCTTCATTAGCTTCTTCTAATTCTTTTTCTAACTTTTTTCTTTTTTTCTCTTTATTCTTTATTTCTTGCTGAAGTTTCCTGTTTGGATGAAGATTATCTAAGTACTCTATGCAATAAGCAAATTCATCACTTTCTCTTATAACCGTTTCAGTGATTAGTGATGCTGCTTGTTTGGGTGATACTTTAAAAATCCCACCTTTTTGTTTTTTAATGTAGGTATATGCTGCTTCCCAACTACTTTCATGATCATTCCCGCCATCTCTCATAGTACAAAAAATTTCTGCTCCAAATGAGCTTGCATTAACTTTTGCTGTATTAAGATTGAAAGTGGTTAATATTCCTAAAGTGAATAATATTAATTTTTTCTGCTTTAAACTTTGCATTAAACTTTTTTTCTTCATACTTAAAATATCTTTTATTAAGAATATGTCTATAGAAATTTAAGATTTTATTATTCCAAATAAGTTAAGGAATTTTACAACTAAAGGAAGAATTAGAAGCACAGTAATTAACCTTACTGCGTGTAGTGTTGCTACTGCAGCTCCTACTCCATATTCAGATCCCACAAGACTCATCCCGCTAATACCTCCTGGTGCCGCCCCTAAAATAGTAGTTATTACATCTATTTTGAGTAATCTGCTTGTCCATAATCCAATTACTAATCCTGTCATAACTAAAGTAAAAGTAATTAAAATAGCAGGCCTCCATAAGGTTTGCAAATCAACTAAGGAGTCTTTTGTTAAAGATGTACCAATAACTGTTCCAATTCCAATCTCTAAAATTGTTCTTGTCCCAATTGGCCATTCTGCCACATTGATTTTGCCACTGATGCTAAGTATGCTTGCACCTAATAAAGCGCCTGCAAGAGGTGCTGCAGGAATGCCTGTCTTTAAAGCTAATGCTCCAAAAATACCACCTGCAATTAGGTAATAAATTAGATTTATGTTTGGCATAAATTTGAACGTTGTTTGGACATATTATTATAAAAAATTTTTTTTGCTTGAGTTTATAGTTAAATTATATTTTTCCTTTTCTCTCGTAATGTCCCCATTTATTGGCATAATGTTATTTAAAGCATGAAGTTTTTATGTCTTCACAAATTTCTTACAAAGCTAATAAGAGCCCTATCAAAAAAAAATTGTCTTTTATTGAGGGTGGTCATCAGCTTGAAAAACTAGAGTTCGCCCTTGCCATAGCTCAAACTAAAGGAGATGAAAAGAAGTCAACAATTCTCAGAAAAAAGATTGTTGAATTAGGTGGAAACGTTGAAGAGCCAGGTACTTAACTTATTTTCCCTCAAGATATCTAGAAGCAACTAATAATGCTTCACCAGCATCTTGAGGGTTTATTTTCCCTAGATTAAGAAGCGTATTACTTATAGCAGAAATTACTGTAATAATATCTCTATCATTTACATAACCTAAGTGACCTACTCTAAATATTTTCCCCTTCAGATGATCTTGACCACCAGCAAGTAAAATATCAAATTTATTTTTTATTGTTTTTCTAAATTCTTCGGCATCCATTTCTCCAGTTTTTATTGCGGTAATGGCAGGACTTAAATATTTTTCATCAGCAAATAATTCAAGATTTAGAGTTTTCATAGCATTGCTCATAGCTAATTTGTGCTTATTGTGTCTAAGAAAAATATTAACTAACCCTTCTTCCCTCATCATTTTCAAAGATTCATCTAAGGCAAATACCAAATTAACTGCAGGAGTATATGGGTTACTGTTACTTGAAAGACTTTTTTTGTAGGATTTGAGATTTAAATAAAATTTTGGTAAATTTGATTTTTCTGCAGCTTCCCATGCCTTTTTGCTCATTGATATAAAGCTCAGTCCTGGGGGTATCATGTAACCTTTTTGTGATCCTGAGGCGACGATATCTAATTGCCATTGATCTACTGGTACATTACAAGCTCCAAGACTTGTTACGCAGTCAATAATGGATAATGCTGTTTTGTGTGCCCTAATATATGTGCTTATTTTCTCTAAATCATTGATTACGCCTGTTGATGTTTCAGAATGGGTTAAGATAACCGCTTTTATTTCCTTTTGTTTATCTTCTTCTAGTACCTTTTTGAATTCCTCTGGATTAAGTGGAGTTCCCCACTTGGATTCAATTTTTATTACTTCTAAACCAAATTCCTTAGCAACTTTTACCCATCTTTCACCAAATTTGCCATTTTCTCCACAAATTACTTTATCTCCTTTACTTAAGGTATTTATTATTCCTGCTTCCATAGCAGCAGTTCCACTACCAGTAATTGTTAGAACATCATTTTGAGTTTGATGAAGCCACTGTAAATTTTTAGAAGTACTTTCTACAATATCTTGGAATTCTTTACTGCGATGACCTATTGGATGCTTACCTAATGCTTGTAAAACTTTTTCTGGAACTGGTGTAGGTCCAGGAATCATCAATGATAATTTTTGTTGTATGGCCACTTTTTGTTAAATAGGTCATTCTTAGATTAGTTCTCATTATATATTTTTCAATTACTTGATTTGAAAAAAGGATTTTCTTTACCTTTGTGGGTTGCTGGAGCTGCTAGGTCAGCATTAAAAAAACTAGTAGGGTTGCAATTTGAGAATTATGAATTAATAAAAATTCCTCATGAAGCAAAAGAAATAAAAATAGAGATTCATTCTGTTGGTTTACTTAAAGATGAATCGTGTGCATTAGGAATTGCTTTTGCAAAATCTGGATTAGATCTTGATATTACACAAAACTTAGAAATATGGACAATAGCTTCTTTAGAAAAAATTTCTTTTAGTAACCCTGTTCAAAAAATTCCTATAAATATTATTGCAGGATCTGGTGTTGGCATCAAAAAGAGTACATCAGAGATATGCATGTCTGATTTTGCTAAAAGAGTTTTGTATGAAAATCTATTGGATATAATTCCTGAGGGGTTTAATTTAAATTTAGAGATTATTTTTCCAAATGGAGAGTTTTTAGCTGAAAGAACTAGTAATAAGTCATTTGGTATCGTGGATGGATTATCTATTATTGGAACTTCTGCTGAGACTTATTCGAGTGCTTCACCTGATCAATTAGAAGAGGCCAAAATAAATCTCGCAAAGCTAGTTAAAAATGATTTTAAAGGGGAAGTAGTTTTTGTTATTGGTGAAAATGGCTTAAATTTGGCAAAAAATAGTAATATTATGTTTCCAATTATAAAAGTTGGTAACTGGATAGGCCCACTAATAGTTGATGCTGCCATAAAAAATGTAAAAACTGTTATTCTTTTTGGTTATCATGGGAAATTAATTAAATTGGCAGGTGGTATTTTTCATACACATAATCATTTAGCTGATGGCAGAATTGAGATTCTTGTCTCTTTAGCAGTTAAAGAAAAAGTGCCACCTGAAATTCTTTTTAAATTATCTCATTTGAATACTCTCGAAGATGCCTTATTAATTCTTGAAAGATTTAATGAATCTATTGCTAAAAAGGTGTTCCAAAATTTATCAAATACGATTGAAAAGCGTTCTTTTGCATATGTAAATAGATACGTAAAGACGGATATCGAAATCGCATCAATTATTTTTGATAGAAAAAGGGAAGTTAGGTGGGCTGGAACTAACGGTAATAAGTATATTTCACATTTTCAATGAGATTTATTTTTGATTGACTATGCTTTTGTAAATAAATTAAGCTAACTTTTATACATGAGTCAAAAATCTTTAAAAAAAGAACGAGATCCTTCAATATTAATTTTAGATTTTGGATCTCAATATTCTGAATTGATTGCAAGAAGAATTAGAGAAACTAATGTCTTCTCTCTTGTGGTAAGTAACTGTATTTCAATTGAGGAAATCAATGATATTAATCCTAAAGGAATTATTTTGAGCGGAGGACCAAATTCTGTATATGAACAAAATGCTCCTATATGTGATGAAAAAATATTTAAATTAGGAATCCCTATTCTTGGCATATGCTATGGAATGCAATTAATGGTTAAAGAACTTGGAGGATCTGTTACTTCAGCAACAAAAAAAGCTGAATATGGTAGAGCACCTATAAATATAGATGAAGAATCTGAGCTCCTTTGTGATGTAGAGGATAAATCCATAATGTGGATGAGTCATGGAGATTCTATTAACTGTTTGCCTGATGGATTTAATAAAATTGCTCATACCGAGAATACTCTTCATGCGGCAATTTCAAATGATAGAAAGAAATTATTTGGGGTACAATTTCATCCTGAAGTTATTCATTCAAAGTTTGGTATGAGGGTAATTAAAAATTTTGTTTATAAAATTTCTAACTGTGCGGCTGATTGGACAACAGAAACCTATATAGAGGAAACTATTCCTCGGATAAGGGAGCAAGTTGGTAACAAAAAAGTTTTGCTTGCCTTGTCAGGAGGAGTTGATTCGTCAACTCTTGCTTTTCTTCTTAATAAAGCAATTGGAAATCAGCTTACATGCATGTTTATAGACCAAGGTTTTATGAGAAAAGGTGAACCGGAATTTTTAATGAATTTTTTTGATAAGAAATTTCACATAAAGGTTGAATACATTAATGCAAGGGAAAGATTTATTACCAAATTAAAAGGTATTACTGATCCAGAGCAAAAAAGAAAAATTATTGGTGAAGAGTTTATTAGAGTGTTCGAAGAAGAAAGTAACAGATTAGGCCCATTTCACTACTTAGCTCAAGGTACACTTTATCCTGATGTCATTGAAAGTGCTGGTACTAATATTGATCCCAAGACAGGTGAAAGAATAGCAGTAAAAATAAAGAGCCATCATAATGTTGGTGGATTACCAAAAGATTTACAATTTAAATTAGTTGAGCCATTAAGAAAACTTTTTAAGGATGAAGTCCGAAAATTGGGAGCTGCTTTAGGTTTGCCTGATGAAATTATTAAAAGGCATCCTTTCCCAGGACCAGGGTTAGCAATAAGAATTTTGGGAGAGGTGAATAATGAGAAACTTGATTGTTTAAGAGATGCAGACTGGATAGTAAGAGACGAAATTAATAAAGCAGGTCTTTATGATGATATTTGGCAAGCTTTTGCAGTATTGTTACCTGTTAAAACTGTAGGAGTTATGGGTGATAAAAGGACTTATGCATGGCCAATAGTTTTACGCTGTGTATCTAGTGAAGATGGTATGACAGCGGATTGGTCAAAAATTCCTTTTCAGATTTTGGAGAGAATTGCAAATAGAATTGTTAATGAAGTAATTTCAGTTAATAGAGTTGTTTATGATATAACCAGTAAACCACCTGGAACTATTGAGTGGGAGTAGGTTAACAAATTTTCAAAAAAGCTTTAATGTTTTTATCTTATGTAAGAAATATTTTTAAATGATTTATCAATTTTAATGAGCGAGATAATTAAATTAAGTAGATCTACTGTTGAGAAATATCTTACTTGTCCAAGATGTTGCGTACTGGACAAAAAATATAAAATAAAACCACCTTCATTACCATTTACTCTTAATATCGCTGTAGATAATTTGTGTAAAAATGAATTTGATTATTATAGAAAAATTCAGGAGCCTCATCCTTTATTTATTGAATATGGTATCGATGCTGTTCCTTTCAAACACAAAAATTTAGAATGTTGGAGAAGTAATTTTCAAGGGATAAGATATAAGTCAATTGAACATAAATATGATTTTGGTGGAGCTGTCGATGATATTTGGCAGAAAAAAAATGGTGATCTTATTATCGTTGATGTAAAAGCAACATCTAGAAATAATTTTGATTGGTCTACGACTTTTGAAAAATACGAATATGCAAAAGCTTATAAAAGACAATTAGAAATGTATCAATGGTTATTTAAAAAAAATGGTTTTCAAGTAGCTAAAGAAGCTTATCTTTTATATTTCAATGGAAAAAAAAATGAAGAGTTATTTAATAACCAATTAAATTTTGAAGTATATTTAATTAAATTAGATTGTTCTACCTCTTGGGTTGAACAAAAGATAATTGATACGGTCAATTTAATACGTTCAGATGTTTTTCCAAAACCTTCTTTAAATTGTGAATACTGTAATTATTTAAAGAAGCGTTGGCAATTATCGATAAATTAATATTCATAGGATTTTTTTTCATATTTCTGGAAAAATAGTGAATAAAAGATAATCTTTAATTAGATTAATAATTTAGACTTTTGATAAAATCTAAACATTCTAAAAGAAAGATAACTAATCATCTTCAACAAGATGTAGTAAAAGTATCTGGTAAAACAATATTTATTAATCCTTTTTTATATTGGAGGAGATTTGATGAAAATACTAATAGATGGCTTAGAGAACCTGGTCAAATGTCAGAGGATCAAATTTCACCAAACAGGAACCGTTTTTATCCAGAAATAGAGTGGGCTGATTTAAGTCATGAACAAAAGCTCATAAAAGATGCAACTGTTGAAATGTTTTTAAAAACTCTTGAATTGATAAGTACATTTCATCCTTACCTTAGTTCCGGACAATTATTAGAAGTAGAAAGAAAGATGGCGATCATAAAAAAGATTCCTTTCGAAAAGTGGGTAACAAAAGCTTTCTCTAAAAAAGCGAGATTATTAGAAAATGAAAAAAGAAAATTTCAAAGAGAGAGATTTTTTAGTAGCTGGAAGGAATGGTTTAGTCTTGTAAATACTCAACAAGCCATTTTACCGCTAATCGTCACAATATTTATCTCTTCATTTATTGGATGGTCTTTAGGGATATCAAAGAATAGTTGTAATCCTTATTTTGAA
>QCBW01000009.1 GCA_003281485.1 Prochlorococcus sp. AG-347-J20
GGCAGTCACCCTTCGACTTATCTATGTTTAGAAAAAATGGAAAATAGTTTATTTTCTGATAAAAAGGTATTAGATATTGGAAGTGGTAGCGGTATTTTGACTATTGCCGCAAGATTACTAGGTGCTAAAGAGGTTTATGCAGTTGATAATGATTATTTAGCTATAAATTCAACTAAATCTAATTTTCAACTAAATTTTGGGAGTTTAGAAAATCTAAACACATATTTGGGGTCTTTTGATGAGGTAACCATAAAAGACTTTGGACATCAACTCAAAAAATTTGACTTTGTTTTATGCAATATTCTCGCTGAGGTAATAAAAGAAATGATTCCAAATATATATAATTGTTTAAAGAATAACGGTGAAGTCATTTTTAGTGGAATTCTCAATTCACAAAAAGATGAAATTATTAAAATATTAAATCAAAATAATTTGAAATTATTGGATATATCAACTAGAAAAGACTGGGTATGCATTTCTGCGCAAAAAAACAGGAATCCAAGCTAACTATAAGTTTTTCTTATAGATATTCTTTAATACATTTTATTGTGTCATTTTTTACTTCAAAATCCCACATATCGGCCCAATCGATGTTAAAAATGAATGTGATAGGTATTAATTACCAACAATTTTTTATTTAAATGGCTTCTTACAAAGTTACACTCATCAGCGAGAGTGAAGGTATCAATTCTACGATTGAAGTACCTGATGACCAATACATTCTTGACGCAGCAGAGGAGCAAGGTATTGATCTCCCTTATTCATGCAGAGCTGGAGCATGCTCTACATGTGCCGGAAAAGTTACATCAGGTAGTGTTGATCAATCAGACCAAAGTTTCTTGGATGATGATCAACTAGAAGCTGGTTTTGTACTCACATGTGTTGCATATCCAACATCTGACGTAACAATTACAACTCATGCTGAGGAAGATTTGTATTAATTCTCAAAAATTAACTTTTTAAAGTTGATTATTCATTATTTCTCTGCCACCCTCTATGAAGGTGGCCTTTTTTTTGGTAAATGAATAAATTTGAATTTTTTGAAACTGGTAGTGTTCAATCAAGTTATGGAGGTCAGTACAGCTATAAGGTGATTGGACCATGTTGCAGATTATATGATAGGGAAGATTTGCCGTGGCCTTGTTCAAGGCTTGCTTGGAGAAGTAAGGAGCCTAGTTGGAGGAGGATAGGTTCAAGATTTGTAGCTGATATGGCTTCAAGGAAATGCCCCTCTTATTCTGTTCAAATTTTAGAGCCTGGATCAAAACCTGTTGAAACAGTTATAACTCTTTTTTCAAAGAAATTTTCTTCTGATATACAAGAATGGTGGTACAGTAAAAAACCAGGCTCAAAAGAGCCTGGCAATGTCTCCCCTTGGGAAGTAAGTTAGCTTTTAATTATGCTTTAGGCTTAGGAGGCATGTAACCTTTTAATCCAGTGCATTCAAGACTATCTATAGTATCAACTCCAGTTTGAGAATTAGTTCCACTAGCTCTTTCACATAATGCTTTTCTCTGAGAAAGGTCGAGATTTGCATCGGTAAAGTCTGCCCCATCAATAATTGCTCCATCAAATACACTTTTCATCAGCTCTCCATTAGTAAGATTTGCATCTGTAAAATCAGCATTATCGAAGCGTGTTGCATATGCAATAAGGTCCTTCATGTTGGCTCCTTTAAAACTAGAGTTTTTTGCAGTTGTTACGCTCATATAGGCCCCTTGCAGATTAGCTTCACCTAAATCTTGATTAGATAAATCATATTTAACATATTCAGTATTATGAAGGTCGGCACCATGCAGATCATCTTTAAGTACGTCAACTGATGAAGGATCACTAGGATAAAGTGCATTAGCAGAAATTGGATTAAGAAGTAAACCAATAATTAAAGTAAGAAAAATAAATAGTCTTTTACAAGACTTATTCAGTGATGAAAAAATAGAAACCATTTAGATCAACATCAAAATAAAAAACCTATGACTATTATTCCATGGGTTGGCCATTTACGACTCTTCTTCTCACGAACTGTTGCAGTTTATTTAATTTCTGCAGTTAGAAAATCTTTCGCAAGCTGGGTATTTGGAAAAACTTTTTGCGCTTCTTTAAGCAAATCGCTTGGCGTAATTGCATTTTTATTGGTATATCTTGGACTTAAATGAGTAATTATTAGTTTTTTAGTATTAGATAATAATGCTGTTTTAGCAGCCATGATTGTTGTGGAATGTAATTTTTCATATGCCATTCTCTCATCCTCCTCTGAAAATGTAGATTCATGTACAAGTAAATCGGCATTTTTTGATAATGACACTGCTGATTCGCTAAAGACAGTATCTGTGCAATAAACAAAGCTTTTACCCTTCCTTGGGGGCCCGCAGAAATTTTTCCCATCAAATAACCTCCCATCAGCTAATGCGACTCTATTTCCTTTTTGTAGTTCTGAATAGATGGGACCAGGTTTTATATTCATAGATTCTGCCATTTTGATATCGAATATACCCGGCTTATCTTTTTCGCTAACTCGATAACCATACGCTGGTACTTTATGTTTAAGGCACGAGCAATTTACTGTTATTTTATTATTTTCAAATAAAACTTTATTTTCTAATGCGAAATTTTCAACTTCCACGAAGTTTAAAGGAAATGATAATTTGCAAAAACTACTACTAAGCGCGGAATTTATAAAACCTTTCAGCTGGGAAGGACCGTAAATTTCGATGCCTTTACTTTTGCCTGATAATCCTAATGTCGCTAAAAGACCAGGCAATCCATAGATATGATCACCATGCATATGTGTAATAAATATCTTCTTAATTTGTGAAGATTTAATATTACTTCTCATTAATTGATGTTGCGTTCCTTCTCCACAGTCAAAAAGAAATACTTCAGAACTTTGAGATAATTTTAGTGCTAAAGAAGAGACATTTCTTGTGAGGGTAGGTACGCCTGAGCTGGTTCCTAGGAATGTGATGTTCACTTATAATAATATTGTTGTTTTTTTATCTGGATTAAATCTAGACTTTTAGTGAAACTAAGGCAATTTCAAAATTTGTTTTTCAAACAAAGTGGAATTTAAATTTATAAGAACTACTCATAGGATTTGTTTAATTTTTTTAGCAACTTTTTGTTTTTACCAAACCAGAGATGCTTCAGCTTCTACAGAACCTATCATAAACGTTCTTCTTTTAAAAGATAAAGAAATTAGGATTAGAGCTGATAGATCAATTCCTTTAATAATTGCGAATCGAAGATTTTCTAATACAAAAATAAAAGGTTTACATATAAAAAAACAAAATGGTAGAACAATTTTATTTTTTGATAAGAATAAACAGAAAATCTATGATTTGAAAAATGAAGAAAAATTTGAAGTGAGATCTTCAGATAGAAGAGGTATTTGGGTTGGTAAGAAAAGATTTGCAGGTAAATTGAATATTTTTATACGTAATAATGACATATTGGTAGTTAATGTTCTTGGGATTGAGAAGTATCTTAGTAGTGTTGTTGGTTCAGAAATGCCTGCTAAATGGCCTTTAGAAGCATTAAAAGCACAAGCCATTGCATCAAGAACATATGCATTAAAGCAAAAAGGAAATTCTATATATGATATTGACTCGACAGATATAAATCAGGTCTATATTGGACTAGAGGCTAGGACACAAAAAACTAAAAAGGCAGTAAGTAGTACAAGATCATTAGTGTTGACTTATAAAGATAAATTAATTAATTCTTTATTTCATAGTAGTTCTGCAGGTATGACAGAAAATAGTCAAGATGTATGGAAAAATAAATATCCATATTTATCAAGTGTTAAAGACTTTGATAAAAATAATCCAAAACTTCGATGGGAAAAAAATTTTTCAAAATCTCAGCTACAAAAATTATTCCCAAAGATTGGAGGAATAAAAAAAATTGATATCTTAAATATAACAAGCACAGGAAGAGTAAAAAATGTAAAAATTCATGGAGAATTTGGAACTGATCAAATTTCGGGAGTGGATATTAGAAAAAGGATGAATCTTAAAAGTACTCTAGTAAGATTTAAATTTATTGAAGATAATGGGGTTAAGACTAATAAAGAAAGTTCTAGATTATATACAAATTCCTCAGAATTTGAACCTCTTATTCATATTGTAAGAGTTGGAGATACCTTGATTTTTATTGCTGAACAATACAACGTAAATGTTGAGGAAATAGTTGCAATTAATAATATTAAAAATTCATCATTAATAAATATAGGTCAGAGATTATTAGTTCCAAGAAACTCTCTAAATTCATCATCATCTTCAGAAAAAATTCTAGTAGTTTCAGGATATGGATCTGGTCATGGTGTTGGGATGAGTCAATGGGGTGCGAAATATATGGCGAGTAAGGGAGAAAAAGCAAAAGCAATCTTGAAACATTTTTATAAAGGAGTTGAAATAAAAACGTTTAAAAAATATTTTTTGTAAGACATTATTTTGCATTAAGAACCAATTTTGGATTTATATTAGTTAGTTCTTTATTAAAAAAACCAATGCCAAGAAGGGTTTTCTCATTGTCTATTACTTTTAGGGGTTTTTCATAATCAAAAGTATTTCTTTTATCAAAATAATTAATATCAACTTTAATAGCTCTTCCAGTTTGCCAAAAGTTGATTTCTTCATTGTTTTTTAAAACTAATGTAGGAATATGATCAAGGGCAGAAATTGTTGGAATAATAAAATTTTTAGTGTTGTTTCTATCTTTTTCAAGATCTGATATTCTAATAGAATTTTTTTCATGAAATCCACATGCTGAAATTCTTTTTAATAACAGTAGACAACCCTCGGAATTAAGAACTTTGCCAAAATCTCTAGCAATTGATCTTATATATGTACCTGGAGAACATTTAATTTTTATTTCTAGGATTCCATTCTTTTGGTCCCATTTTATTAATGTTAGCTCGTCAATATTTACTTCTCTTGGGACTAATTCGAAGCTTTCATTTTTAAGAGCCTTTTTATAAGCTCTCTCACCATTGATGTGTACGCTAGATATTTTTGGTGGAACTTGTTTAATTGTTCCTCTAAATTTATTTAGATATTGATCTAATTTCGCATAACTGATTTCGGGCCAACCTTTTTGATTAATTATTTCTCCATGAATATCATCAGTGTTAGTTCTTATACCTAATTTAATTTGTCCTATGTAAGTTTTTCCCTGAGGAAGGTATTGAATAAATCTTGTTGCGCTTCCTAAAGCAATTGGCAATGTTCCTGTAACCTCTGGATCAAGAGTTCCTGCATGTCCAACTTTTTTTATATGTAATAACTTCCTTATTTGTTTCACACAATCATGAGAGGTACAGCCTTTATCTTTATTAATTACTAAAAATCCATCTTTAGTTTGCATTTGTAATATTAAGAATACTTTGAGAAAGATTTATTACCATCTTATGATTTTTATGTTGGAAATTAAAAGTAAGAAAATTGGAAAAGGATAATTTAATATTAAAAGAATTTTTAGATAATGCCTTTAATTTGAAATCACATTTAATGGAATTCTTTTCAATGAAAGAATGTGATTTAGATGGATTTCTTGCGAATGCAAAAATGAATTTGGCAAATTTGCATCCTGGAGAGGCTCTAAGCGATGTTTCAGACTTTTATACTGATATTGTTGGAGATCGTCATGTGGCAGATCTGGCTACTTGGCATATTACAAGCAAGGACTACATTGCAGATACTTTAAAACTGCAGCAGAGATTTTCTAAAAATACGGTTTTAGATTTTGGAGGAGGGATCGGCACGCATGCCTTAGCTAATGCTATGTCTACAAGAGTTGAGCATGTCTTTTTCGTAGATATTAATAAAACAAATAGAAATTTTGTTGAATATAGGGCTAGGGAATTAGGAGTCGACAAAAAGATTACTTTTTGCCAGTCAATTAAAGACACAAAAATGTCCAAATTTGATACGATAGTTTGTCTTGATGTGTTGGAACATCTTGCGGATCCAGCTTCTCAAATTGAGATTTTTAATGAAATTATGAAATCGAATTCTATCGCTTTATTTAATTGGTATTTCTATAAAGGAGAAAAAAATGAATATCCATTTCATATTGATGACGACCAAATTATAGAAAAGTTTTTTACAACTCTTCAATCAAATTTCTTAGAAGTTTTTCATCCTATTCTTATAACTACGAGAGCCTATAAGAGAATTAGATAACTATGTTAACTTTTTTTCTATTTCTTAAATTTCTTTTAATGCTTTCGAAACTTACTGTTCCTTCTTTAAGAGCAAAAAGTGTATCGTCTTTGCCTTTGCCGACGTTAACTCCAGGCAAAAAGGATGTACCTCTTTGACGAATTAATATTGATCCAGCCGATACTTTTTCTCCTCCATAAGCTTTTACGCCTAATCTTTTTGAATTTGAATCTCTTCCGTTTCTTGTGGAACCTGTTCCCTTTTTATGTGCCATTAGAAATGTTTAATTTTAAGATTTTTCAGATTTTGGTTTAGTTTCCTTTTTTAAGGACTCTTTTTTAGAAGAAGTCTTCTTGGAATTTTCACCTATTGTTATTGATTTTACCATAACTCTTGTGAGTTCTTGCCTGTGACCCATCTTTTTTCGTGTCTTTTTTTTTGGACGCATCTTATATACAAGAATTTTCTTATCTCTTTTGTGGGAAACAACTTCTAATTCAATTTTTGCATCTTTAACGTAAGGTTTACCAATAGTGATGGAGTTTTTATCCTTTAAAAGTAATACTTTTTCTAGTGTTATTTTGTCGTTTTCTTTTGCGTTTAATCTATCGATATCATAGTATCTATTGACTTCGAACCAAAATTGTTGACCTGATGATTCTGCTATTGCGTACAATTCATTACTTTCGGATGAATTTCTTTGAGGTGTTTTAGAGTTAGTCATATCTTAGTGACGCTATTTGGTTCAAATTTGCAATTTGATTAAACCACGAAAGCAATCATATATAGTTTGTCTATTTTCTTATTATGTAGTGTAATAAGTCAAGGGTTGTTTTAAATCTTTTTATATCAATTTCAGGCACAATAAAAATGGCAGCAAGAAAAACATATATCTTAAAACTTTATGTCGCTGGAAATACTCCTAATTCAATGAGGGCTTTAAATACATTAAGAGAAATTTTAGAAAACGAATTCAAAGGAGTTTATGCTTTGAAGGTGATTGATGTACTTAAGCAACCACAACTTGCAGAGGAAGATAAAATTTTGGCTACTCCAACCTTAGCTAAAATTTTACCTCCTCCAGTGAGAAGAATTATAGGTGATCTTTCCGATAGAGAGAAAGTTTTAATTGGTTTAGATCTCCTTTTTGATGAATTAACTGAAACTGAATATAGTGGATGATGAATAACATTAATAGGAACTTTATAATTAATAATAAATTGAGTTTTATTTTTAATTTAATTTTCTTTTGATTAAAACTATGAAAGATAAGAAGATTATCAAATCAAATAAAATGCAAGTGCAAAAATTACCTACCGGTATAGAGGGCTTTGATGATGTTTGTAGAGGGGGGTTGCCAGTATCGCGAAGTACACTAGTTAGTGGAACATCAGGTACTGGAAAAACTGTTTTTTCTCTGCAATATTTACACCATGGAATTTGTAATTTTGATGAGCCTGGGATCTTTGTGACATTTGAAGAGTCACCTTTAGATATCATTAGAAATGCTGCAAGCTTTGGTTGGGATTTACAAGAATTAATTGATCAAAATAAACTTTTTATTTTGGATGCTTCCCCTGATCCTGATGGTCAAGATGTTGCAGGCAACTTTGATTTGTCTGGTCTAATTGAGAGAATTAGTTATGCAATTAGAAAATATAAAGCTAAAAGAGTTGCAATAGATTCAATAACGGCAGTTTTTCAACAGTATGACGCTATTTATGTTGTTAGAAGGGAAATATTTAGACTAATAGCTAGGCTTAAAGAAATAGGTGTGACAACAGTCATGACCACAGAAAGGGTTGATGATTATGGACCAATTGCTAGATATGGAGTAGAAGAGTTTGTATCTGATAATGTTGTTTTATTGAGAAATGTTCTTGAATCAGAAAAGAGAAGAAGAACTCTTGAAGTTTTGAAGTTAAGGGGTACTGTTCATATGAAAGGAGAATATCCATTCACAATGGGAATGGATGGCATAAGTGTTTTTGCTCTTGGAGCGATGAGATTAACACAAAGATCCTCTAATATTAGAATTAGCTCAGGAGTAAAAGATCTTGATGATATGTGTGGAGGTGGCTATTTTCAAGACTCCATTATCCTTGCCACCGGAGCTACCGGTACGGGGAAGACGATGCTTGTATCAAAGTTTGTTGAAGATGCCTATAACAATAAAGAAAGAGCAATACTTTTTGCATATGAAGAATCTAGGGCTCAATTGCTTAGGAACGCAACAAGTTGGGGCATAGATTTTGAAAAAATGGAAAGTGATGGTTTATTAAAAATTATTTGTGCATATCCTGAATCAACTGGCTTGGAAGATCACCTGCAAATCATAAAAACGCAAATCAATCAATTTAAACCAAAAAGAATGGCAATTGATTCTCTCTCTGCATTAGCCAGAGGCGTAAGCTTGAATGCATTTAGACAGTTTGTAATTGCTGTTACGGGATATACAAAACAAGAAGAGATAGCAGGCTTTTTTACTAATACTGCAGAAGAATTCATGGGCAGTCATTCTATTACTGATTCTCACATCTCAACTATTACAGATACTATATTACTGCTTCAGTACGTAGAGATAAAAGGTGAAATGGCCAGAGCTTTAAATGTTTTTAAAATGCGAGGATCTTGGCACGATAAACGAATAAGAGAATTCATTATTACAAATAAAGGTCCAGAAATAAAAGATTCTTTTTCTAATTTTGAACAAATATTTAGTGGTGCTCCTCATAGAGTTGTTCCGGATCAAAATGTTCAAAATGTTTTTAAAGGATTAGATAATAATTAGTTGATTTCACTAACTTCAGAACCTGTAAAAGTATCTGTATTGTTAATCGATTTTGTCAATAATTCATCTTTATCGGATTGTGATAATGCTAAATCAAACCAGAAAGTTGTTCCTACTCCTAGTTCACTAGCCATACGAATTTCTCCACCATGTTTTTCAATAATTCCTCGCACAATAGATAAACCTAAACCAGTTCCTTGCTCCGTATGAACTGCGTTCTCAACTCTATAAAAACGATCAAATATCTTTTCTTGATCGGCTTGCGATATTCCTGATCCGGTGTCAGCAATTTCAATTCTAACTTTTGGCAATGGGGAAACTAACTCGCATTGGGGAGCTTGTTCATTGTTATGAATTGGGGGGAAAGCAGGACACGAATCTGGCCAAGTATAAGCTCTTATGATTAAGGTGCTATTTTTTGGACTAAATTTAAGTCCATTTCCCAGCAAATTATCAAAAACTTGTAAAAGCAAATCAAAATTCCCTAGTATTGGAGGAATGGTTTCCTCTATATCAGAAGCTAAAGAGACATTTTTTTCTGTAGCGTTAAGTCTATAATTTCTAAGAGTCTGTTCTATTGCTGGTTTTATATCCATTTCTTCAAGTTGAATTATTTTCCCAGACTCCAATCTAGATAAATCTAGTACATCATTTACAAGTCTTGTTAACCTATCAGTCTCTGAGTTGGCAATACCCAAAAATTCTATTTGCTCTTCATCAGAGAGCTGATCTTTTAAATCATGTAAAGTCTCTACATAACTTTTGATATTAAAAAGTGGTGTCCTTAATTCGTGCGAAACATTACTAATAAATCTGTTTTGTGCTGCATTTAGCTCTACCTCTCTCGTTAAATCTTGAATCGTTACTGCAATTCCCTTTAATTCAATTTTGTTGGTATCTAAAACTGATTGCAAGACAATTCTTAAAGTTCTAGCTGGTTCACCTAAGCTAAATCTTAAATCGTCTTTCTCTTTTTCCCTGTTTAAAATAGACTCTATATTTATATGTAAATCGTTAGATAAAATTTCGGGGATTTCATTTAAAAAATATTTACCCTCTAAGAACCTTCCTTCCCAGCGAAATAATCTTTTTGCAGTTGGATTAGTAAGTACTATCTTACCTTGCGAATCTAATAGTATTGCACCATCAGCCATCGTAGCTATGAGGGATTGCTGCTTTATTTGAGCAGCTTTAAGTTCTTCAATATTAGCCTCATCATAATTTTCTAGCTGCGTGGCCATTCGGTTAAATCCATTTAAAAGTTCGCCAAGATCTCCCGTCATGGGTAAAGAAATTCTGGATTTAAAGTTCCCTTTTGAAATCTCTCTAACACCTCTTACTAGTTCTCTTACAGGTCTAGTAATTGTTAGTGCATTAAATACAGCTCCGAGTATTACTAAAACCCAAATAGAAATGAAGACTGCTATTGTAACCTCTCTTGTTAGCGCTGCGCTTGCTAGAGCTTTTTTGTTAGGAGTTACTCCCAAAGCTAAGGTTCCTAGATATTTTCCTTTCCATAACATTGGAACAAACACATCTGTTACTTGACCTTGAGGAGTGGCATGTTGCCTAACCAGCGGAAATTGTGGCCTTTTCTTTAATTCTGATGGAAGTTTTAATCTTCGAGTAAGCTGGAACTGACTATCTGAACTTGTTGGTGTTGCACTTATCGGTATTCCAAGTTGAACAATGTCTTCAGCATCAGTAAAAAAAATATAACGTAAGTTTCTACTTGATCTCCAAAACTTTTCAGCTACATTTGAAATTTCTTTTTTTTGGTTATTAGCAACTAATTCCGTGACATTTCCAGATAATAATAAGCCAAGATCTCGAGCGTATCTAGTATCGTTCATACCTGCATCCCTCTGGATACTATTCAATGCGAAAAAAGTTATTCCAGTCATTAGAAGACTTACAACAAGAGTTGCTATTGCTAATAATTTTGTTCTTAAACTGAAGCCACTCCACCAAGTTAAAAGTCTATTAATCCAATAGTTTTCATTCATATCCTCATTACCATCATTGCTGTATTTTTTACTTTCTAGATTGTCAGTCTCAATCATATTTCTAAATTCCCGTATTAATGTTTTTTCTAACTTGATGTCCTATATCACTTCTAAAGAAAATGCCTTCAAAATTTATTTCTTTCAAATTTCTGTATGCTTTTTTAAAAACCATATCGAAATCTTTATCTTGACAGACAATACTTAGCACTCTTCCCCCATCAGTTAATAATTCTCCATTTTCATTTAAAGCAGTCCCCGAATCGAAAATCTGGCAATCATTTGGGTCAATTTTACCTATTTTTATTTGAAAACCAGTTTTGTATTCTTTAGGGTAACCTTTTGAGGTAGCTATTACACATCCACTAACCTTGTCAGGAGTCTTGATTTTTTCATCACCAGTTAATCTTCCCATTGAGCATTTTTCAAGAAGAAATACAAAATTTTGATCCATCAAAGGCATAATTGTTTGGCATTCCGGATCTCCAAACCTACAATTATATTCTATAACTTTTGGTCCAGATTTTGTGATCATTAAGCCAAAATAAATTACCCCTTTATAGTCGATATTCCTCTTATTGAGTTCATTTATTGTTGGTTCAATTATCTCTCTGATGACTCTATTGAGATGTTTTTTGGTTAATAGCGGTGTAGGAGAATAGGCTCCCATTCCTCCTGTATTTGGTCCCTTATCTTTCTCGTTAAGACGTTTGTGATCTTGGGCTGTCGGAAGTAAAATATATCTCTCTCCATCACAAAGAGCAAAAACTGAAACTTCTGGACCCTGAATCTTTTCTTCAAGAACAACTACATTCCCAGAATCCCCAAATTTACCATTGAAGATTGATTCTGCTGCTTTAAAACATTCTTCTTTCGAATCGGGAATGAAAACTCCTTTGCCAGAAGCTAAACCATCCACTTTCACAACCAGTGGAAAAGGTGATAAATGAATAATCTTTTTAGCTTCTTCCAAAGAATTGACTTTCCAAAATTTAGAAGTTGGAATATTTGCGTCATGCATGAATTCCTTTGCCCAAGATTTGCTATATTCCAATTTTGCACCGTCTTTCCCAGGACCAAATACTCTAAAGTCTTTTTTTCTCAGTAAATCTGCTAATCCCTCCGCTAAAGGGGTTTCTGGTCCAATTACAATTAAATCTATTTTGAGAAAATTAAGCTTTTCGACTAATTTAATTTTATTGTTTATATCAATTTTTATTCTTTCACATTTTTTTATTCTTTCTGATCCAGCGTTGCCAGGGACTAAATAAACTTTCTTGACTATTTCATTTTTTTGAATTGCCCAAGCCAAAGAGTTTTCTCTACCACCATTTCCAATTATTAAAATATTTTTTAATTTACTTGAGCTTTTAGGACTTTTTGCATTAATACTCATAAATTTATTTTTTTGAAGGTTATGAGGTTTCGATGAATAATCAGTTAAAATGAAATAAACTATTAAAGCTGATCTCTAATAAATATGTTAATTACAAATCATACTTTTAGTAATCAAATGAGGTCATTAATTAATGAATAATAAATACGAGTTGATTTATGAAGGTAAAGCAAAAAAAGTATTTTCTCATCAAGATGAAGATAAAGTAATAATTGAATTTAAAGATGATGCAACTGCTTTTAATGCATTGAAAAAAGCTAAATTTGAAGGTAAGGGCAAACTAAATTGCTTAATAAGTGCCAGAATTTTTGAACATCTAAAACAGCACAATATCCCAACTCATTATCTTGAACTTAAGAATGGTAATACAATGGTTGCACAAAAAATAAAAATCATCCCACTTGAAATTGTCCTGAGAAATATTGCTTATGGTTCTTTGTGTAAACAAACGACAATTGAATCTGGAACAGTTCTGGAAAAACCGTTGATTGACATTTATTTAAAAAATGACGAACTTAATGATCCGTTAATCACAAAAGATAGGATTCAATTAATGAAAATATTAAGCTCTAGAGATCTAGATTTAATAATAGATTTAACTTTAAAAATTAATAAAATCTTGAAAAGTTTTTTTAAAGATATACAACTTCGACTTGTGGATTTCAAGTTGGAGTTTGGTTATGATTTTAATAAAAATATAGTTCTTGGAGATGAAATAAGTCCTGATAATTGCAGGTTATGGGATCTCAATCAAAAAAATGATACAATTGTAAGTCTAGACAAAGACAGATTCAGAAATGATTTAGGGGGGTTAATTGAAGCTTATAGTGAAATTAACCAAAGAATAAACGAGCTCATTTGACTCAATTCAAGAAATAATGATTTATCTAATGTAATCAAAAAATACTATGCAAAAACATTTTTTAAAATTTAGTAAGGTATTCACGAGTATTGCTTGTCCCCCCTTGATTTTTATCTCAAATAATTTAGAACTATCTGCCAAGGAATTGACCAATGAAAGTAAGCAATTCTCTACAACATTAGAAATAAACAAAATCCAACATGGTCAATTCAAAAGTTCTAAAAACAATAAAAAGAAAAATTTAATTATTGCAGAAAATAAAAAAAATATAAACCAAGAAAGTGTCCTTATCTCAGAAATTATTATCGTAGGATGGGAAAATCATCCTGAGGGTAGAAAACTTGAATTAGCTGCATATGATTCCATGAGTATCAAGCCAGGAAGTACTGTTAATAATAAAATTTTAAATCAAGATCTAAATTCGATATATTCTAGCGGTTGGTTTTCAGGGGTTAAGATTAACTCTCAAGATGGTCCACTAGGGGTGAGGCTAATTGTAAAAGTAGTTCCTAATCCAATTTTGAGAAAAGTTGAACTCAACACAACTAGCTCTGTAATTTCTAATAAATACATAGATGATATTTTTAGTAATATTTATGGTACAACCCTTAACCTGAGAGGATTCCAAGATAAGGTAGAAATAATTAAGAAGCGTTATGAAAATGAAGGTTATTCTCTAATTAGAATTTCAGGACCAGATAGAATCACAGCGGATGGAATAGTAACATTGAATGTTGCTGAAGGGGTTATATCTGATGTCGAGTACCTATTCCCAGGTTCAGATGGCGAATCTTTTATTGATGGTAAACCTAGGAAAGGGAAAACAAAAAACTGGGTCATAAAAAGACAGTTAAAAACACAACCTGGTTCGATATTTAATCGAAAGATTTTAGAAGCCGATATTAAAAGACTTTATGGGACATCTTTATTTGATGATATAAAAGTTTCCCTTAAACCTGATAGTTCAAATCCTGGGCAAGTCATAATTGTTTTGGAATTGAGCGAGCAAAGAACAGGATCTTTAACCGGTGGACTCGGCTATAGCAATAGTTCTGGGATCTTTGCCACAATTGGTTTGCAAGAATCAAATACACTTGGGAGAGCATGGACTACTAATTTAAATTTAAATTTCGGAGAATATTCAACAACTTACAATTTTTCATTATCTGATCCGTGGATTAAAGGGGATAAATATAAAACATCTTTTAGTACCAATATTTTTCTGAGTAGAGATTATCCACAAGAATTTAGAAGTGAAAATAATGGAAGAATATATGCAGTAACTGATGCAACAACAACTGGTACAGAATCTTTTTCATCAGTAGTTTTAGAAAAGACTGGGGGGGGATTTGCTTTTTCTAGACCTCTTAATGGTGGAGATCCATTTAATGAAGCTAAATGGAGAGTTACTGGTGGTATGAATCTCAAAAGAGTAAAAATGCTTGATGGTAGTGGTATTAAAAAACCTTATGGAGATAAAACTCCTACAACTGGTAATGCAAGTGAAATAATATGTTTAGGTTATACCGCAACTGATGGTTCATGCCCTGACGAAAATACTCTAGTAAGTTTTATTGCTAGTACCTCAAGAAATAATCTCAATAATTCCTTTAATCCCACTTCTGGAAATAAATTAAGTATTGGTACCGAACAGTTTGTTTCCGTCGGCAATAACTCTCCAACTTTCAATAGAATGAGAGCTTCATATTCATTCTTCATACCAACAAAATTAATAAATTTAACAAAAGAATGTAAGTCTAGTAATGCTAGTAATGAAGATTGTCCTCAAGCTATTGGTGTTCAATTTAAGGCAGGAACGATTCTGGGGGAAACCCCTCCTTATGAAGCATTTTGTATGGGAGGAAGTTCATCTGTAAGAGGTTGGGGATCTTGCGATTTAGCTGTAAGTAAAAGTTTTGTTGAAGGTACAGTAGAATATAGATTCCCAGTTTGGAGAATGATATCAGGAGCCTTATTCGTAGATGCTGGGAGTGATTTGGGATCTCAAAAACAAGTCCCGGGAAAACCTGGTAAATTATTGGAGAAATCAGGTTCTGGTTTTTCAGTAGGCGCCGGAGTTGGAGTTAAAACGCCAATTGGTCCATTAAGATTAGATGCTGCAAGTAAGGACTTTAGTGGAGATTGGAGATATACCCTTGGAGTTGGATGGAAGTTTTAAGTGTTTTTTTGGCCAACTAATTACGATTATTGCTACACCATAGCTGGTCCTATAACTCGGGAGGGTATAGGCCTTCACAGTGGAGAAAAAACAAGAGTGACTATTTCTTCTTATGAAAAAGAAGGATTTTATGTTTCCTTTAAGGATAAACCTAATCAGATTTTCAAGCTTACTCAAGATTTGATCGGGAGTACAATGCTTTGTACGGCAGTTAAATTAGGAGGAAGAAATTTATATACAATTGAACATTTATTATCTGCATTGGCAGGATGCGGTCTAAGTTATATTCATATTGAAGTTGATGGGAAGGAGATCCCCCTTTTAGATGGATCGGCAATTCAGTGGATTAAAGCTTTTGAAGAAGTGGGGATTAAAAAAGCTTTAAAACCAAAAAATTTTTTTCGAGAGATTAACAAATCAATAATTTTAAATAAAGAAGATTCAGTAATATCCGCAACCCCTTCTCAAAAGACTACAATTATATCTACTATAAGCTTTCCTTATAAAGCAATTGGCATTCAAACTTTTGCAATTGATTTAAATCCAAAATGTTTCGTTGAATTGATTGCTCCGGCAAGGACATTTGGTTTTAAGGATCAATTTCAAGAATTAAGCGAACTCGGACTAATAAAGGGAGGAAGTTTGGAGAATGCCCTTGTTTGTAATGGTGATGAATGGGTTAATCCGCCATTAAGATTTGATGATGAACCAATAAGACATAAAATTTTAGACCTTATTGGGGACTTGGCTTTGGTAGGGTTACCTAAGGCTCAAATTTTAGTTTATAAAGGATCGCATTCTTTAAATGCTCTGTTAGCCTCATCACTTAAAAATTAATTTTATTTTTTATAGTTTTGGAAAAAAATTTATCCAGTGAAAATAATCCACTCTCTTCGGAGCAAATACTAGGTTTATTACCTCACAGATATCCTTTTGCTCTTGTGGATAAAGTAATTCAGCATGTGCCTGGAGAGAGGGCAGTCGCAATAAAAAACGTAACAATAAATGAACCTCAATTTCAAGGACATTTTCCTGAAAGGCCCCTTATGCCAGGAGTACTCATTGTTGAATCAATGGCTCAAGTTGGTGGAATTATTGTTACACAAATGCCTGATCTGCCTAAAGGACTTTTTGTCTTTGCAGGCATCAATAATGTTAAATTCAGAAAACCTGTTGTACCTGGAGATCAATTGATAATTACTTGTGAATTATTGAGTATTAAGAGACAACGGTTTGGCAAGGTTAAAGGTGAGGCTCATGTTGATGGGAAGTTGGTTTGTGCTGGAGAATTAATGTTTTCATTAGTTGATTAGGGATATGATGAATAAGAATACTGAATTGAATTCGAGTTTTAACGGAGCAAAAGTTCATCCAAATGCTTTTGTTGATCCAAGTGCCGAATTACATGATGGGGTCATTATCTCTCAAGGAGCTATAGTCGGTCCTAATGTGACTATTGGGCAAGGAACTCAAATAGGACCAAACGCTGTTGTTACAGGGAGAACTCAAATTGGTAATAATAATAAAGTTTTTCCAAATGTTTTTATAGGTCTAGATCCCCAAGATCTGAAATATAAAGGGGCTCCTACAGAGGTAATTATTGGAGATAATAATACTTTTAGAGAATGCGTAACTATCAATAAGGCAACTGATGAAGGAGAAAAAACTATTATTGGTCATAATAATTTGCTTATGGCATACACTCATATTGGTCATAATTGTGAACTTGGTAATGGGATCGTGTTGTCAAATGGTGTTCAAGTCGCAGGACATGTAAAGATTGAAGATAAAGCTATAGTTGGTGGCTGTTTAGGTATTCATCAATTTGTACATATTGGATATTTAGCAATGATTGGAGGAATGACAAGGGTAGATAGAGACGTTCCTCCTTTTTGTCTAGCCGAAGGCCATCCCGGGAGATTGAGAGGTTTAAATAGGATTGGAATTAAAAGAAGTGGATTGATGGAAAATAAGGATTTTGATTTAAAACTTTTGCAAAGTACTTGGAATATACTTTTTAAATCGAATAATGTAATGTCAGAAGCCTTGGATATAGCAATAAAAGGCAAATTAGATCTTTCATCAAAGAAATTATGTGATTTTTTAAAAGATTCAATATCAAAAGAAAGACGAGGCCCAATGCCCCTTGTTAATTAATGAATAAAAGAATATTTATTAGTACTGGAGAAGTATCTGGCGATTTACATGGTAGTTTGCTTTCAAAAGCATTATTTGATGAAGCTAAAAAACATTCAATGAATTTAGAGATATATGGACTTGGAGGCGAGAAAATGAAGAATGCAGGAGTAAGGGTTTTTCAAGATACAACATCAATAAGTGCGATTGGTATATGGGAGGCTTTACCTCTAATTATTCCTATGATGAAAATTCAGAAAAAATTTTATCAATCCATAAAGAAATATCGGCCAAGTTGCTTAATATTGATCGACTATATGGGACCCAATATTAAAATTGGGATGAAATTAAAAAAATCGAGAAGTAATATTCCTATTTATTACTATATTGCTCCTCAAGAATGGGCTTGGAGAGTTGGTAATAATAGCACTACAAATTTAATAAATTTTTCAGATAAAATTTTTGCGATTTTTAAGCAGGAAGCCAGCTTTTATAAGAGGCGGGGGGGTAATGTTTTTTGGGTAGGTCATCCAATGATTGATTTAACAAAGAAACTACCTTCGAAGAAAGATTCGAGAACAATTTTGAAACTTCGAGCAAGTCAGAACATCTTACTTTTAATGCCTGCATCAAGACCCCAAGAGTTGAGGTATATTTTACCTACTTACTTGAAAACCGCTAAAAAATTACAATTAAAATATCCAAGTCTCGTTATTTATATTCCATCTTGTAGAAGGGTTTTTGATAAGAGATTTAGAGAGGGTTTGGAAAAATACAAAATCAATGGAAAGGTTATTTCTCAAAAAGATGATTCTAAATTAATGCCTTATATATATTCATTAACGAAACTAGCTTTATGCAAATCGGGCACAGTGAATATGGAATTAGCTTTATACGGCATACCACAAATAGTCGGATATAGAGTGAGTAGAGTTACTGCTTTTATTGCAAAAAAAATTCTAAATTTTAAGGTAAAGTATATTTCTCCTGTAAATCTTTTATTAAAGAAATCAGTTGTTCCTGAGTTTGTTCAGAAAAATTTTAATGAAAAAAAAATTTTTTATAAAGCGTGCAGGCTTCTCGATCTGAGATCAGAAAAGGTAAGAATCAAGAAAGGATATACACTACTAAAAAAAGAGCTAGGCGAGGAAGGAGTAGTTAAGAGAGCAGCTAAAGAAATTATTAATTCCATGATTTGAACTTTATAATAAAAAAATGAAATATTTATTACCTCTAATAATTGCTCTTTCAATCTTTATTAACCCCATAAACGGTTTTGCCGAGGAATTGATTCTTGGAGGAGGTTGTTTTTGGTGTTTAGAACATGATTTAGAGTCTTTAAAAGGAATTAATTCTGTACAAAGTGGCTATTCAGGCGGAGATTTACAGAATCCTACATACGAAAATCATGAAGGACACCAGGAAGTGGTTTTGGTGAACTATGATTCCAAATTGGTAACTTTACCTGAGATACTTAGGCTCTATTTCAGAAATATTGATCCTCTGGACGGCAATGGTCAATTTTGTGATCGTGGAAATTCTTATAGGCCAGTCATCTTTTTCAAAGATACAACTGAGGAAAGTGATGCAATAAATGCAATTGTTTCCGCCTCTAATGAATTGCGTGTGCCATTAGAAGAAATATCTGTAGAACTAAAATCAAAAGGTCAATTTTGGTTGGCTGAAGAATATCATCAGGATTTTGCTGAGAGAAATGAATTAAAATATAAGTTTTACAGATTCTCATGTGGAAGAGATCAGAGGTTGGATAAATTATGGGGTGATAACGCTAGATCAACAAATCTTTGGAATGAATGATTTAAATATAGTTATTTATTTTTAATCCATTGAACAAGAGTTTTAACTCCAAAACCGGTTGCACCTGATGGATTAATTCCCTTATTCTTATCAGTCCAACAAGTCCCAGCAATATCAATATGAGCCCATTTAATCTCTTTATCAAAGAATTCCTCTAAAAACAAAGCAGCAGTTATTGACCCACCTGCCCTAGGGCCTGTATTTTTCATGTCAGCTATATGAGACTTTAACCCTTCTTTATAAGATTTTTGTAAAGGCATTTGCCATAATTCTTCTCCAGACTGGGCTGATGCAGCTTTTAGGTCATTTGCTAGATCATCATTATTGCTCCAGAATCCAGCTACATCATTTCCTAATGCAACAACTATTGCTCCTGTTAAAGTGGCGAGATCTATTATTGAATCCGGTTTTAAATTGGATGCGTAAGTTAAAGCATCAGCTAATGTGAGCCTACCTTCTGCATCAGTGTTATTTATTTCAATTGTCTTACCATTAGATGCCTTAACTACATCACCAGGATGTACTGCAGATCCATTTATCATGTTTTCGCAAGCTGCCACAATAAAATGTATTTCTAGTCCCTTTGGTTTTATTGCTCCAAGTGCTTTTGCTGCCCCTAAAACTGCAGCGCTTCCGCCCATATCATATTTCATCATTTCAATTTGAGATGCTCCTACTTTCAGATTGTATCCTCCAGAATCAAAGGTTAAACCCTTCCCAACAAGAGCAATCTTTTCCTTTATAGGACCCTCCGACTTCAAAGTAAGGTGTATAAATTTAGGATCTAGGTCAGAACCTTTTGCTACAGCTAAATATGCACCCATTCCTAAATCTTCACAATCTTTTGCCTCTAAAATTTTTACTTCCAAACTATGATCCTCAGCTATTTGGGAAGCCTGAATAGACATTTCCTGTGGCGTAAGACTATTTGGAGGGGCGGCTACAAGTCTTCTAGCTAGTTCTACACCTTCACATATTTTTTCTGTCTCTTCAAAGCTAATATTCTCAAATTTTTTTAAATTCAAAAACTCTATTTCTTTAAGAACATTCTCGTCATCTTTTTTCTTGTTGAATCTATTGTCCTTATAAGCAGATAATCTAGCAGACTCTGCTAATTTATTTATTTCTATTTTTGAATTTATTAATTCCCAAGGTAGCAAGATGCTGATTTTTTCATTTTTATCAACAGTTTTTCTAATTAGATTTCCTATGGAGTTTTCTAAATCATTTTTTTTAAGGTCTTTCGATTTGCCAAGACCAACTATGATTAAAGTTTCTAATTTTTGATCTAAAAATTCAAAGCTTAGAGTTTTTCCTTTTTCTCCTTTGAATTTTTTTTGAGTAATTGTTTTTAGTAATAATTTTGGGTCAACAACAAAATTTATATTTTCAAGTTGGCTTGCTATTTCTTCCTCTAAAACTCCAAAAATTAATGAAGCACCTTGCCAGTTATCTAGATTTTTTTGGAATGTGGAAAATTGCATTTGTAAAATGGATTTAATGAACTTTTAATCGTTTGTGAAAGTAGTTGCCCACCTATCTCGGGTTTCTTTATTAAAGGGTGGTAACCATAAATATATCAGTTGCTGTTCTAATTTACGTCTTAATTTTACTTCTTTAGGAACATCTAAGAAGAAACGAATATCTTGATGACTTGGGAGGTTATTCTGGGCTAGGGCTTCTTTATAGTTCATGAGGTAATTTTTACAGTCATGTTCTCCCTTCCATCTTTTATTTGCTACGTTTGTTTCTCCTATATAAAGGATTATTTTAGATTCCTCCATTGAGTCGATTACAAAATAAATTGCGGGACCATCATGTATATATTGATTTGTTCTCCAAAAGTTTAATGATAATGGCTGCAGGGAAAACGGATCAAATTTCCTTTCATTTGAAATTGTATTTATAGGAAGACATGTTTGGTGCAAAGTTTTATTGTGGGCATCTTTTGAAATTTTAAATTGGTGATTATGGATTTTATTTCTCCATTCAGTTAGGAGTTCGCCTTTGATTTTTAGATTATTTGAGTGTTGAAAATTAATTGATGTATTTACATTTGAACTAAATAATTCAAATTGTCTATTTTGATTTGAAATATTATTTACGTTGAATTTTTCCAATATCAATGAAACATGTCTACTTAATTTAATTCTGAAAAAATATAAATCAAAGAATTATTTATAAACTAAAATTTATTAATGTTCTAATCAATTTAAAAGATTCTTGTTATCTTGTAATTGAGCCTTAATCTTGCTTAGTAAAAAAATAGAAATGGGATTCTTTGAGTCAGACATCGTTCAAGAAGAAGCTAAAAAGCTTTTTACAGATTATCAAGAACTTATGAAACTTGGCTCTGATTATGGAAAATTTGATAGAGAAGGGAAAAAAATGTTTATCAAAAAAATGGAATCTCTTATGGATCGTTATAAGGTTTTTATGAAGAGATTTGAATTGTCTGAAGATTTTCAAGCCAAAATGACAGTAGAACAATTAAAGACACAGTTAAGTCAATTTGGGATTACTCCTGATCAAATGTTCGAACAGATGAATAAAACCTTAATACGAATGAAGGATGAACTTGATAAAACTTCTTAAATTTAACGTTTAAAGCTTCATGTCAGATAATTTAATATTGCCATCATGGCTGTCAAGAGGAATAGAAGAATATTTTCCAATTAAGGGAACAGATCAAACTTTCTTGGAGATAATTGATCATGCAAAAAAAAATAATAAAAAATTAAGGGTTAAACTGGGAATCGATCCAACTGGAACTGATATCCATCTTGGGCACAGCATATTGTTCAAAAAACTTAGGGCATTCCAAGATAATGGACATGTTGCAGTTTTAATTATTGGAGATTTTACTGCTCAAATAGGTGACCCAACAGGAAAAAATAAAACAAGAGTGCAGTTATCGGAAAAACAAGTTAAGGATAATGCAAAAACATACTTAACCCAACTAGGAATGGGTAAACCAGCTAATGAGTCTATTTTAGATTTTGATTCAAAAGATAGAATAGAAATCAAATATAACAGCGAATGGTTAAAAGATTTAAATCTTAATTCGATAATTGAATTAATGGGGAGTGCAACAGTTAGTCAAATGCTAGCTAAGGAGGAATTTAATAAAAGGTACACTTCACAAGTTCCAATTGCTTTGCATGAATTTTTATATCCACTGTTACAAGGGTACGACTCGGTAGTCGTTCAATCAGATATTGAGCTTGGAGGTACAGATCAGAAATTTAATATTGCAATAGGAAGAGATCTTCAAAGGCATTTTAGACAAGAGCCTCAATTTGGAGTTCTTTTACCAATATTGACAGGTTTAGATGGAATTAAGAAGATGAGTAAATCTGAATTTAACACCGTTGGTTTAACCGATGATCCTCTTTCAATGTATTCAAAATTAGAAAAAGTACCTGATAATATAATACCTACCTATTTTGAATTACTTACTGAATTAGATTTAAGCTTGCTTGATAACTCAAATCCTCGTGAATTACAAAGAAGAATGGCTTTAGAAGTTACTACTTTATTCCATGGGTCTGAAGAAGCATTTAAAGCACAATCAAACTGCGAAAAATTATTTCTTGGACAAAAAGAAAAAGTTGGAGAAATTCCAGAGATTTCATTAAAAGAAATAGTTTTTCCAGTTAAGTTTTTTTACTTGCTAAGTGCGCTAAAACTTTTCAAATCTAGCAGCGAATCAAAAAGATCTATTAAAGGTGGGGGTGTAAAAATTGATAGTCAGAAAGTAATAAATCCTGATTTAGTTTTTAATTCAAACAATGATTTGGAAGGGAAAATTTTGCAAATTGGAAAAAAAATAATTAAGAGGTTTGAAAACTGAAAATTTATGAATAAAAGATTTAATTTAGAAGATAAAATAATATTGGCAATTGATGGATTAGATGTAAATCAAGCAAAATTACTTCTGGAAAAATGTCCTAATATTAAATGGGTTAAAGTTGGTCTAGAGCTTTTTGTTAGGGAAGGTCCAAGAGTTATTGAAATATTAAAAGGTTTTAATAAAAAAATTTTTTTAGACTTAAAGTTTCATGATATTCCAAATACAATGCGTGCAGCATGTTTCGAAGTCTCAAAATTAGGAGTTGATATAATTTCTGTTCATGCTTCAGCAGGTTTAAAAGCCCTTAAGGATTCGAAGAAAGCATCTTTAGAAGGAGCCACATCAGTCAGTGTTAAACCTCCATTTGTTGTAGGAATAACTGTTTTGACAAGCTTTTCTCTTAAAGATTTTCAAACTGATCTTGATAGAAATAATTCAATTGAAGAAAATGTATTGAGACTTGCAAAACTGTCTTTTGATGCTGGATTAGATGGATGTGTTTGTTCCCCTTGGGAAGTAAAAATGTTGAGATCTATTTATAAGAATAATTTTGAACTTATTACACCAGGCATCAGATTAAATATTGACAGTAAAGATGATCAAAATAGAATTATGACTCCCCATGAAGCTATAGATAATGGTGCTTCTAAGCTAGTCATTGGTAGATCAATATCAAAAGCTCTAGATCCTAATATAGCTTTAATAGAAATATTTGAATCTATTGATTCTAATTAATTTTAGATTCTTCTCCATTAAGTAATCTTTTTATGTTTGTTCTATGTTTCCAGATTACTAATAATGCCACAATTAAACTTATAAAAAAATATGAGTGCATAAATTTACCTAGGTAAAAAAACATAAAAATAGGAAGTAAAATTGCAGCTGAAATACTGGATAAAGAAACAAATTTAGTTTTTGTTAGGACTATTAAAAAAATACCAAGAGATGCGAGTCCAACTTTCCAAGAAAGAGCTAAAAACATACCTAATCCAGTTGCAACAGCTTTCCCTCCTTTACCTCTAAGCCATATTGGCCAAATATGTCCTGAAATAGCGGATATCCCTGCTATAACTTCTATTAATCCTTGATCTGTGTAATATTGAGCAATTTTTACTGCAAGAAGGCCTTTCCCAACATCAATAATAAATACAAAAAGTGCTGGCCATTTCCCGACATTTCTTAAGACATTTGTAGCACCCGTAGATCCAGAACCTATAGTTCTTAGATCTATATTTTTGAGATATTTCCCAATTAAAAAACCTGTCGGAAGTGATCCTAAAAGATAACCTGTAAAAAATATTAAGATATGCATAAAGCTTAGTTTAGTTCAAGATCATCGTAAATTTCATTATCTGAACCAGCAAATGCAACCCATAATGGGAATTGAAGTATTGGAATTTCAACAGAGGTTTCTGCTGCATCAATAATAATAAATGGCAATTCTTCATTCGCTTCTAATCTATCAGCTCTCTCGATGACACCTTCAGGCCTTTCAAAAAGAACAATCCCACTATTAGGTCCAAAGTCATCCCTAGTAAGACCAAGTGAATCTTGAAGAATTCTTCTCCATTCACCTAATCGTTCAGGCTGAGAAGCTAAAATAAGAGTCTGAAATTGATCTCCATATAATTCGCCAAGAATAGATATTAAACCCGCTGATAACAAAGCATTTTTTTGTCGAGAACCTCTACTTTCAAGAGAACCTCTTCCGCCCATGTTAAAGAACCAATCATCCATAATTTCTATATCTGATGAATCAAGACTCCGTCTTAATTTCCATGGTTCTGCATAAAAGTCAGGTTGTTCTGTAAAACTTGAAAAGCAACTTTTTATAATCTCTTCATCTGGCTT
This sequence comes from Prochlorococcus sp. AG-347-J20, assembly GCA_003281485.1. GTDB lineage: Bacteria > Cyanobacteriota > Cyanobacteriia > PCC-6307 > Cyanobiaceae > Prochlorococcus_A. The sequence continues at coordinate 25,051 of QCBW01000009.1, forward strand.
AAATGTTTCAGAAAGAGCAGGAACATTAACTACATTGCTCGTTAGATTGTTTTGTTTTTTTTCATCGAGTGGAGATGGCTTTACGATTATTGGTTGAGAAACTAATTCAAGTTTCTCTACGTTTTGTGAAAGATTCTGCAAAGCTCCAGTTAAATACTCCTGAAAGCCTTTTACTCTCTTAGCGATATTATCTGACTGTCCTTTGAAATTTGACTCAATATCTTTTTCTAGTTCATTTTTTTTTGTTTCTAACTCTTTTATTTCTCTAACTAAAGAGTCTTTTTTTGAAACGAGATCTCTAAAAATTTCATTAGAAATTTCATCAAAAGATTTATTCGATTTGTCGTTTTTTGGTGTAATTTTTTTATTTTGCGTTGTATTTTTCTTACTAATTTGTTTGGTTTTATCATCTGAAATTGACTTGTCTGTTATTAATTCCTTCTCAGGATTGTTGTTAGAAATTTCTTTATTTGCCATTTAAATAATTTTGATGATTAAGCTAATAATAAATTTTAGGAACTTTTTATTTCTAAGGAGTCAACTTTTTTTATGAGCTCATCTTTTAATTGCTTTGGATTAAAAAGTATTGGCAACAGATGAGGACTTGACTTTTCTCTAAAATAAAAAATACCTGGGATTATAGGAAAAAAAAATTTCCATGATATCCAGTTCTTGAAAGGAAAAGTTCTAATCTCTTTACCTAATTGTAAAACGATAAAATCATCATTTGTTATTTTTATTCTTAGGGTAAATGACTGAAGTAATAAAAAAAAGCTAAAAGAAGCAAAAACTATAGTTGGCAAAGAACCAATATTTAAAAATAAAAGCATAAAACTTAGAAATATTAGAATAATCGGCAATTGAAAAGATGGCGATATTATGACTGTCTCTTCTTTTTTGGGTTTAGTGTTAAACATAGAATTATCCAAATAAAATTTGTGTTAGTAATACATCCATTAAAGATACAGTAACGAGAGTCATAACAACCGCACCTGTTGTACTTGTTCCAACTTCTTTTGGACCACCTTTAGTAGAAAGTCCATATCCACAAGCAATAATGGCAATAAGTAATCCGAAGACTACAGACTTTATTAACATTGAAGTTAAATCTGTGCTGGTTAAACTCACATTACCTGATCTTACAGATGTCCAAAAAACTATTGGAGGAACTTTATAAAAAATTGTGCTCCAAATTTGTCCACTCCATAAAGCTACAGATAAAAACAAAAGACACTGTATCGGAGACATTATTACCATCGATAGCAACCTTGGAACTACCAAATATTGAACTGGTTCGGTCTTTAACATGGTTATTGCCTCAATTTGTTCTGTAACTTTCATAGTGCCCAGTTGAGCGGCATAGGCAGTGGCAACCTTTCCAGTCATTAAAGTGGCAGTTAGGAGAGGAGCCATTTCTCTTGCCATTCCTACCGCTAATAAACCTCCAATTTCACTTGATACTCCCATACTTGTAAGTTGTGATGCAACTTGAATATTAAAAACTGTACCTGCAGCAATTCCTGTAATTAATACAATTAACAAACTTCCAGGACCTGACTCCATAAGTTGCTCAAAGAGATCATTTTTAGAAATTTTACCTCTAAAGATAAAATTAATTGCTTGCCCACCAATGATTAAGCTGCTTAGGAGTCTTTTAAAAAAATTAGGATAATACATATTCTTATATTAGTTTGTAATTATTTTTTGATCCCATTTTCTCATAATTAAAAGACCAATTATTACCAATATTGTGGGTATAAAACCAATACATAATCTAATAGTTAATTGCGCTGAGTAGCATTGTGCCATTATATTTAGACTATCTTTATCAAGAAAGCATGATTGATAACCAGATAATTCTAATAAAACGCCTAATAATTGAACACTCAATGCGATGCCAATCTTTTGAATAAGTACCATCCAAGCAGTATATAAACCTGCTGGTTTTTCTGGATCTTCATCTATTGCATCTGGAAGTAGTGACCAAGGGATAAGAAAAGCAGTTGAAGCACCAATGCCAATAAGACAAATTATGAAAATTAAAAGAATGAACAGAAAAACGTTACCACTATTTAGGAATAAACTATCCCTAACTTCTGAAACGTTTGATAAAGAAGGTAAAAATAAAGCTGCTGTACATGAAATAATCCACAAAAAAGCTCCATAGTTTAAAGCTGAAATTCTGTTTAATTTATTTGATACTCTGGTCCATATTTGTAAACCTATTAAGGCGCTAATCTGGAAAGGAATTGGGATCCATTTCGCAATATCTGTTGGCACTCTAATTACATCCTCTACATATATCAAAGCTACAGTTTGCATCAATTGTAGGGCGCACCAGAGCAGAATATATAGCGCAATAACTTTAAGGAATTTTTTATTTCTGAAGATTCTTTTGAATTGAAGTGTTACGGCCTCTACTTTGCCAGACGGTCTTCTGGCTTTTTTTGCAAATGGAGCCAATCCCCAACAAGAAATTAATGTTGTTGTAACTGCAATGCATCCACTTATCTTTCCCATTAAAAAATATTCATTATTTGCTGATCCTTCAGAACCTAAAACAACTCCAGCAATTATCAAACCAGTTAAACCTGCAATTATTGAGCCAGTAAATCTAGAAGCGTTTAACCTTGTTCTTATTGCAGTTTTTTCAGAAATTTCAGTTGATAAAGCTGCAAAAGGAAGATTAATACTTGTATAAGCAGTCATTACTATTATAGAAATTATGGCATAGTAAATTGTTTTATTTTCTATAGAACCTGATGGTATCCACCATATTGCAGATAAAGAAATACCAAGAGGAACAGATGCTCCCACCATCCAAGGTATTCTGGGCCCCCATCTTGATTTAGTCCTATCACTTAACCAACCAATTAATGGATCATTTATTGCATCCCATATCTTTATCAACATTAATAATGATCCTGCAATCATCACAGGTAAACCAGCTGTAATAAAGAATTTGAAGAGGAAAAAACCAAATTGCGTCGCGACCAAACCTGTTCCCGCATCTCCTAGTCCGTAAGAGCACATTAATCTTGTTGTCGATCTAGAAATATTTTTCTTCGAGTGTGAATTTTCCAATCTTTTTAGTTTGTTTATTGTTTGATAATGTATTATTGCAATGGTAATTCTATTACTTATTGCGGGCGTGGTTTAGTGGTAAAACCTCAGCCTTCCAAGCTGAAGATGCGGGTTCGATTCCCGCCGCCCGCTTTTAGAATATAATATTTTTTGCTCCAAATACTTCTTCTGAAATGATTAATAAAGAGCTCCTACTTTTTATTGAAACAGATTTTTCATTAATTGATAGGGGTTTAAAAATCTTAGGCATGCTAGTGTCAATAATTTTTAACCAATTATATTTACATTTCGGCAAGGGGAAATCGATCCTTTTTGAATATGCATTTAAACCTATCCAGATTAGAGGATTGGTATCCCCTTTGTTAATGCTGAAAGCAACGGTATGAGACCAACTACTCCAATCGGGTCTATCTAACGTTGTGCCATGCCAATGATATGTTGGGATATTGATATTATGATGTTTATTAGGAATTGATGATGGATTAAAAATATTTATTAGTTTTTTTCGGATTTTTATAAGGTATTTAAAATATTCTAATAATTCCAAATCTTGTTGACCATGTTCCCAATTCATCCAACCTAATAAATTATTTTGGCACCAAGAATTATTATTTCCCCCTTGTGACCTTCCTATTTCATCACCCATAAGTATCATTGGAACACCTCTAGAGATAAGTAAACTAAGAATAAGATTTTTTTGTTGCCTTTTTCTTAAATCATTGATTAATAAGTTTGTAGTTGGTCCCTCTATACCATGATTCCAAGAATTGTTATGGTTATCACCATCTCTATTTTGTTCTTTATTGGCAAAATTATGTTTTTTATTGAAACTTACTAAATCTTTTAGAGTGAATCCGTCATGTGAAGTAATAAAGTTTATTGATTTTGGGAAAATATTATCTTCTTTATAAATTGATGGAGTACCTATGATTTTATCGCTCATATTCCAAGCTGTATCTCTATCACCCTTCCAAAATCTCCGCAAGTCATCTCTAAAACGACCATTCCAAGTGAAAGTATTCTTAGATGGGAAATCACCTAATTTATATAAACCCCCGCAATCCCATGGCTCACTTATGAACTTGATATCGATAAGTTCTGGTTCACATTCTATATCTTCAAAAAGTGGAGGGTTTTCGAGTGGTGAAAGATTTTCTCCTCTAGATAGGGCAATTCCTAAATCAAATCTAAAACCATCAACTCCTAATTCACTCGCCCAACATTTTAATGATTCAATTATTAGTTTTCTAACTAATCCTCTGTTTGCTGCAATAGTATTACCACATCCGGAGACGTCCTGATAATTTTTATCTTTTCCAATAAAGTAATAAAGATTTTCATCTATACCTTTCCAAGATATTGCTGGCCCTTTTGCATCACCTTCCGAAGTGTGATTGTATACAACATCTAAGATGACTTCAATATCTGCTTTATGACATTCCTCTACAAATCTTCTAAATTCCTCTCTATTCTTTGCGGCGGATTCATTCGAAAGATATTCAAAATGCGGAGTAAACCAATTAATTGGACTATAACCCCAAAAATTTTTTAGACCATTTGGGGCATCAGTAGGATCAAAACAAAAAATTGGAAGTAATTCAATTGTTGTAATACCCAGTTCTTTTAGATACGGAATTTTTTTTAAAAATTTTTTAAAACAACTCTCATCTTTATGGGTTGATTCAGTAAAAGCTTTGATATGGAGTTCATAAATAATTGTTTCTTCCCAAGAATGTTTCGGTCTTGGATAATCCTTAAAATTAAATAATTTTCTATCGCAAACAACGCTTTTAAGACAAGAATTAGTATTTTCTTGAGTTTTTAATGCATTTTCTCTTTTATAGCTTCCCCATCCGGTAATACCCCTTGAACAAGGATCAAGTAATACTTTTTTTTCAAAGTTATTATTAATTTTATTATTTTTTTGTTTTACTCTAAAAGCATAAATACAACCTTCATCTAGATTTTTTATTTCCGCATGCCAGTAAGGACCTTTATTATGAGTCTGATCTAGTTTGACTATACTTTGTGGATAAATAGAGTCCTCTTTCTCAAACAATAAGATTTCTACATATTCTGCATTTGTGGCTATTAAGGAAAAATTAACCCCTTGTGAAGTTAGAGCACTCCCTAAAGGAAATGGTTTACCTTTATTGAGTTGAATCACTTTTTCTTTATCATTGATTAGTTAAATATTGAGATAATTTATTTAAATTACTGATATTTGAATAATATATGCAAAATTAAAAAAAAAAACTCAAATTTAAGACTTCACTAATCAACTTTATTAGATCTAGGAGAGTATTAATTTTCTAATTAATTACAATTTCTTTATCCATCTGCTCAGTGCATAAAACGATTTAGAGAGAAAGTTTAATCAATGAGAAAACAGATTTTTCTTGATTTCAAAATATAAATTATGCTTTTTCATGTGATGAGAAGTAAATATATCTGAAAATTAATAAAACATAATAAATAGCTCAAATTCTTAAATACACCTCCCTTTCACATTTTTCCCCTTTGCTAAATGGAGTTAGATTTTTTTAGGCTAAATCCAGTGACTCCAAAGCTTTTAGCTGTTCTCTAAATGAAGAGGCAATTTTTTATAAATGAAAAAGCGCGGCTATAAAAATTAAATAATGTTGCTAAAAATGTCCCTAAAATTTGTATAAAGCTTTGCGCCACCGGCATTTTCGGTTGCCGTATTTGTATTTGCTCCATATGATGTGGAAGTTCGAGGTTTAAAACTTGATTTAATTCTTTTTTTTAAACCTTTGCTTTAATTTAAATTTCAATGAACAAAGCTGATTTAGTAAATCTTGTTGCAGCTCGCACCGAGCTAACAAAAACTGATGTTTCTTTAGTTGTTGATGCAGCTATTGAAACTATTGTTGATTCAGTAGTGGAAGGCAAAAAAGTCTCTATACTAGGATTTGGTTCTTTCGAACCAAGAGATCGTTCTGCAAGACAGGGATTAAACCCTAAGACAGGCGAAAAAATAGCAATACCTGCTAAAAGAGTTCCAACATTCTCTGCAGGTAAACTTTTTAAGGATAGAGTTCAAGGGTAATCTTTTTAATCTATTTCTTCCCTTAATAACAAGGTGCTCTTTTAGGGCATCTTTTTTTTTAATCACAATAAAATGCAATTATTGAAATGACTAAAACTCATACCGAAGTATTCAAAATTTTGAAGTCTTAAAAAGTAATGAAATTTTTAACTATTTTATTCTTAAAAATTTTACTATCATCAAATTTCCTTATGGCAGAAACAATACCAAGAAAGTCTAAGATTTTAAAACAATCTAGTGATTGTTTTAAAGATTCTGGAACCCAAGTATGTAAAGAATTAGTGTCTGAAATAGAAAAACTCCAATTAGAAGTATTTGACCAAAATAGATTCAAATGTCAATCTAGTTTATTGGGGCTGCAAACGGAAATTATTGAAGCTTATTTTTTTAATAATTCCCCAAATAAGAGAAATTCATTAATGATCCCATATGTGATTAAAAATTGTTAATTATTCAAATAATTTAATTTTTTAGAATATTATAAATTTGTTATTTAAGTTGTAATGGTAAAAGGTTTTTCTGATAATGAAGTTAAGAATAATACTCAAAATACTCAAATAAAAGATACAAAAAAAGAAAAAAAAGGCATAGCAGGTTTTCTTAAAGGCAAGAAATTTACTTACACTTTGCCAGGTAAAAAACAAATAAATATTTTTGGGTCAATAGTAATAGGCTTAAATATTATTTTAGTTTTGCTAGTCATCCTGTATTTAAAGAATCAAGAATTCCATGATTTTGTATTTAATGTCGGTCGTTAGCTATATTTTTAGATCGAAAAATTTTATTAGATGATATATTTAAATTTTAGAATATCTTATGAAGGTAATTAATTTAGTTTTTCAGGTATTTTTTTTGTTAATAACTGTTCTATTTTTGATATATTTTCTAACAGGTTATGACTCTGCTTTTGAGGCAGATCAAAATTGTCATTCATATCTTTCAAGTTACGATAATCTATCTGGAAATTATGGTTGTGATCATGATACTGAGACACATCAATGGATACTTTACGAGTCCAATGAAAGTATAGAACCAGCAAAAATTATTAAGAAATTTAGATACAAGTTTTTATAAATCGATTTTCTTATAAAAAAACTTTGCAGATATAATAGAGATAATCCCTGTAACTGTGAAGGTAAGATATTGATATATGCTTCCTTCTAAGTAGACTTTATTTTTATATAGAGGAAAATCGATCAAAGATCCTAAAGTGCCCCAAATAATTACCCATAAAGATATGTACAAGAATAATTTTATTGGATTAGATTTTTTTGCTTTCATTTTTAATTAATACCAAAAATTGAAGAAGTAACAGGTCTTCCGCTAAAAACTAACTCGGTTAATATGAGCATTAAGAATCCGATCATTGCTGCCCTACCATTTACAAGCTCTGCACTGCTATTAAATCCAAAAACATTCTTTACTTCATCACCCTGATTGTCTACCCATTTTGAGTATTCATTATCAGTTGATGATGTATTAGTAGAATCATCATTTTGATTTTCTATTGGAGAGCCGTTTTCTTGCATAGAGTTTTGTATCTATTTTAGTAATTTTAAAACTAATTTATTATTAAATTAAAGTCGAAATTATAAAAAAAATTAAGAAAAAAATTATTATCCATAAAAATTGTAATCTCAAAATTAATTGACAAATGAATTTGATTTTCTCTCCCGTGCAATTATCTCCATTCGCATTGATCATTGGCTTTTCAATAATCTCATTTTTATATTTACTTTTTCCGCCCAATTTTATCCCAGACATATAAGCAAATATAGCTTCTGAAATCCCAGCATTAGGCGAATCATATTTTTTACCATCAACATAGCTTTTTTTTATGATTGCCCTATACTCATTAATTTTGGGACTAACTAAAGGTAATGTGATTAAAACTAATCTTGAGGGAATAAACGTAAAAATATCTTCGATTTTTGCACTGAAAAAACCTAAATATCTAAAATAATCATATTTGTAACCTATCATTGAATCTAAAGTACTTATGGCTTTATAAGAAAAACCAAGTGATAAAGGCCCTGGTAGAAAAATTGAAAATTTCATAAAAAAAATTCCAATAAAAATCCAAAATAATGGCCCAAATATTCCATCAACAGAATTTTCGGTAAGACTTTCTGTACTTGATCTCAAAAGATGTTCTAAAGAAGATGAACTCACATCCCTACTTACTATCCTTTGTACCTTCTCTTTAATTATTCTTTTACTTTGGTCATTGATTTCTTCGCGTTCTATTAGCTCTGCAATCTCTTTCACACTTGAAATAAGTCCCTTAGTCGCAATACAACTTGAAAGTCCAAAAAGAATTAACAATCCACCCCAAAAATTATTTCTTGATTGAACATAACTGAGTTCTATCAATTTTCCTAAACCACAACTCATTCCAATGGTGGATATGGCGACAAAAAAACCGCTCCAAAATAATAGCTTTTTATTTTCTCCAAAACTATTTATGAGGTAATCAGATATTTTTTTTATGTAAAATCCAATTATTTGAACAGGGTGGATTAAGAATCTTGGATCACCGATCAATAAATCAAGACCAATCGATCCAAGGAATATTAAAAATAAATTTATTTCAGCCAACTGAACATCGAGCGCAGACCTTTACCTACTTTCTCAATTTCATGTTTTGAGTTCTCTTCTCTTAATTTTGTCATTAAGGGTTTGTTTTTATCGCATTCTTCCACAAAATTCTTAGCAAAAGTCCCATCTTGAATATCTTTTAGAATTTTCTGCATTTCTTTTTTTGTATCGCTATTGATAAGTCTTTTACCACTTACATAATCTCCATATTCTGCAGTATTTGAAATCGAATCTCTCATTTGAGATAATCCTCCTTTCACCATTAAATCAACAATTAGTTTAACTTCATGCAAGCACTCGAAGTAAGCAAGTTCTGGTTGATAGCCTGCCTCTACAAGAGTTTCGAAACCTGATTTGACTAGTTCTGATAAGCCTCCGCATAAAACAGCTTGTTCGCCGAATAAATCAGTTTCTGTCTCTTCTTTGAAATTTGTTTCAAGTATCCCTGCTCTCGTTCCGCCAATCCCTTTTGCGTAAGCCATTGCCAAAGATCTTGCACTTCCTGAAGAATCCTGCTCTACTGCAAACAATGCTGGAACTCCTTGACCATTTTGATATTCCCAACGAACAGTGTGTCCAGGCCCTTTTGGGGCGATCATAACAACATCCACAAAACTTGGAGGTTTGATAAGTCCGAATCTAATATTAAAACCATGAGCAAAACTTAATATTTTTCCTTCATTTAAGTTTGGTTCTATCTCTTTAAGGTAAACATCTTTTTGAAACTCATCTGGGAGGAGAATCATAATCCAGTCTGCTTTTTTGCAAGCTTCAGAAACGCTAAACACTTGTAGCCCATCGCTAATAGCTTTGCTTTCAGACTTACTTCCTTTATATAAACCTACAATTACATCCATACCACTATCTTTAAGATTTAGGGCATGTGCGTGACCTTGTGAACCATATCCAATAATCGCGATTGTTTTATTATTTAAAAGACTTAGATCTGCATCTGTGTCGTAAAAGAGTTGGGTCATTAGTTGTAGCTTCTTTGCATTAGATAATTAATATTTTAGACATTAAAGGTGTAAATAAATCAAAAAATTATTAATTTAAAAATTAAAATTAAAATATCAATTTAGAAAATTTAAGACTGATTTGCTTCGCTTGGATGTGCTATTACTCTATCAATTAATCCATAATTTTTTGCTTCTTCCGCACTTAGAAAATAATCTCTATCCGTATCCTTTTCGATTTTCTCAAATGATTGGCCTGTCATATCTGCCATAGACATGTTTAACATGTCTTTAATTCTTAAAATTTCCTTAGCCTCTATTTCAATATCACTTGCTTGGCGTTGAGATGTCCCTCCTAAGGGTTGATGAATCATTATTCTGCTGTGAGGTAAAGCAACTCTTTTACCTTTTGTGCCTGCAGCCAATAGGAATGCTCCCATGGAGGCTGCGAGGCCTACGCATATGGTTACTACATCACTTTTTACGTATTTTATAGTGTCGTATATAGCCAAGCCAGCAGTTACTGATCCTCCTGGGCTATTTATATACAAATAGATAGGTTTGGAATTATCATCAGAATCTAAGTAAAGCATTTGTGCAACAAGACTATTAGCAATACCATCATTCACTTCTTGTCCAAGAAAAAGAATTCTTTCAACACCTAGTCTTGTATATATGTCGACCCATCTTTCGTATTGACTTCCTGGAAGTCTGTATGGGACGCTTGGAGTTCCTATTGGCATGATTTTAAAGTAGTTTTGTGAGTGTTAAATTTTATTTGGTAGATCTTTTTGGCTTGTAAGTATTCTATCGATAACTCCATAATCTAAGGCTTCTTTGGGGTTGAGATAACTCATCCTGTCAGAGTCTTTTGAAAGTTCTTCAATAGTCTTTCCAGTATTACGAGATAAAATCTCCAGCATTGATTTTTTATTTTTCAAAACTTCCTCAGCTCTTATTTGGATATCGGTTGCTTGGCCTCTTGCTCCGCTTATAGGTTGATGCAAAACAATGGAAGCATGTGGGAGAGCGGCTCTTTGCCCCTTAGTGCCAGATGAAAGAATAACTGCAGCAGTCCCCATAGCTTGTCCGATACAGATTGTATGTACTGGGGGCTTTATGTAACTTATTGTATCGCAGATAGCGAAAGCTTCTGTTTCAAAACCAACTGCATCACCTGTGTACCAACTGGTTCCTGTTGAATTTATATAAAAATAAATAGGTTTTTCAGGATCTTCAAATTCTAGGTAGAGAAGTTGAGCGATAATTAGCTCAGTAACATCCATTCCTAGTTGTCTTTTTGCATCATCATCTGAAAATAATGGTAAACCAAGATAGACAATTCTCTCCTTTAGTAAAAGAGAGGGTAGATCAGGTGGTGGGGTCCTCATAACGGTATTTTCGCCGTAATAAGGAGCAGATACAGTCATTTGTATCAAAAAATAAGGTTGATTTGATTCTAGCTAGATTTAGCCCTGTGTCGCTGGAGATTTAAAAGATTTGTTTGACTCAGGATTATTTATTAGTTTTCCAAAGACCATTCTTCCAGTAGGAGTTTGTAATGCTCCTGTGATGATTACGTCTAATCTGCTTCCTACAAAATTTTTCGCATCATCAATAACTACCATTGTCCCGTCATCTAAATATCCAATTCCTTGCATTTTTTCTTTACCTTCTCTTACTATTTTTATATTAAGTGATTCTCCAGGCTGCACTTCTGGCCTTAAGGCAATAACTAAATCACTCAAGTTCATAACTTTTAGTTCTTTAACTTCTGCAATTTGAGAGAGATTATAATCAGCTGTAATTAAAGTTCCTGACATATCTTCAGTAATTTTCAAGAGTTTTTCATCTACTCCACTACCTTCGTACTTTGTTGGGTTTATTACTAGTCTTCTCCCATATAAATCCCTTAATTCTTTCAATAATTTGAGACCTCTTCTACCTTTAGACCTTTTTTCATTACTGCTTGAGTCAGCCAAAGTTTGTAATTCATCAATTACACTTTGAGCAACAATTAATTGCCCTTCCAATAAGCCGCAATTTAATAAGCCATTGATTCTGCCATCAATAATTACGCTGGTATCTAGAATTTTTGGACTTGCAGCAGGCAGTATTCCTTCATTAACAAGATATGCATCGGTATTATTTGGATTGAATAATCTCAATAAAGTCCTCCCATGGGTATCTGCTAGCTTATAGCCGAGTACACCAAAGAAAATGTTACTTAATATAGCCGATAAGGGTTTTGCAAAAAAAACTTCTCTAGGGAATGGAATCAGAAGTATTGGAGCAAGCAGTAGGTTCGCGACAAGCAATCCTAAAATTAATCCAACTGACCTACTTATTAATAAATCAGTAGGCATTGTTCTTATTTGATCAAGAAAAGTCTTTCTAAGTTGAAGAAATACAAAACCAGCTGCTAAACCTATGAAAAGACCTATTATCGCTAAGACAACTCTAAAACCTTCTACGTTAGACACCTGCTTCATTATGTCTACTGGCAATAAATCAACCCCAAGCCATCCTGAAGCAGCCCCAGACAATACAAATAAAATTAATACTAAGATATCTGTCATATCTATAATCTACTAGGATTTATTAATTGAGTAAATAAGGATCTTATTATTTTCGATCCTTAATGCTTTTTTGGAGCATAAAAATGAATTTATATTATGAATAAGTTTCCAAGAAGTGCTTATGTGCACATCCCTTTTTGCCATAGAAGGTGCTTTTATTGTGATTTTGCAGTTATTCCATTAGGAAATAATTTGGAAACTTTACAAGGTTATGGAAGTAAAACTGTTAAAGAATATTTGCGATACTTATACAAAGAAATATTGTCAATTAAGCATAAATCACCCCTGTCGACAATATATTTAGGTGGTGGTACGCCATCAATCTTACATCCCTTACAAATTAAAGAGTTAATTGATCTTTTTAAAGAAAATTATGGAGTTGACTATGGAGCTGAAATCACTATGGAGGTTGACCCAGCTAGTTTTAATGAAGACGATCTTTATGGATTTATAAATGCAGGGATAAATAGATTTAGTCTCGGAGTGCAAAGTTTTAATGATAGGGTACTTCAAAATTCAGGTAGGAGACATTTGAGAGAGGATGTTGAAAAATCTTGTTCATGGTTAAAGAGAGTATTTGATAGTGGGTTAATAAACAGTTGGAGTTTAGATTTAATTCAAAACTTGCCACTTAGTGGATCTAAAGAATGGCAAGATGACCTAGATAAAGCAATAACTTTTATGCCACCCCATATTTCCATTTACGATTTAAATATTGAAAATGGAACTGTTTTTAAAAAATTAGATAATTTAGGAAAATTAGAAGTTCCAAGTGATGATGAGGCTTTCAAAAATAGTGAATTAACTAATGTAATTTTAAAAAACTCAGGTTACTCAAGATATGAAATCTCAAACTATTGTCTTCCTAGGCATCAATCCAGGCATAATAGAGTTTATTGGAGTGGTTTAGGCTGGTGGAGTTTTGGTCAAGGTTCTACTAGTTCACCTTGGGGAGAAAAGTTTACTAGACCAAGAGTTAGTAAAGAATATAAAGAATGGGTAACTTGGCAAAACGAACATAATTTAGATTCTTCCCTTATTAATAATGAGTTTGTCTATAAAGAACTTGATGAGAAAATAATGTTGGGCTTGAGACTTAAAGAGGGTGTAGATATCTACAAAGTGTTGCAAGAACAAAACTGGGAAAACAAAAAATTTGAAAGTAACTTTATTAAATTGCTTAACGAATGGGAAAAATTTCTTGAAAGTGGACTATTAGTCAGGAATGGGAAAAGATTCTTTTTAAGTCAGCCAAAAGGCATGGAGCTAAGCAATCAAATTCTTATTTCAATGTTTAAGTGGTGGGAAGAGATTAATTAAGCCTTTCAGAGTTCACCCATTCTCTTAATTTGTCCTTAAATAAATTTTTCCCTTTAATAATGGGTTGGCAAAATGGTGGTTGATCATCATTAAGGCCTAATAAATCTGCAGTAACTCTTACTTGCCCATCACAATAATTACCTGCCCCGATACCTATTGTGGGAATTGATAAGTTATTTTGTATTTCTTTCGCGAGCAACTCAGGAATATGTTCAAGAACAATTGAAAAACATCCTAATTTTTCAAGAATAGAAGCCTCTTCCTTAATTTTTGCTTGGCTTTCTAAGCTTTCTCCTTGTTTCTTTAACCCTAGATTTAAGTAGCTTTGTGGTGTAAGACCTATATGACCCATGACAGGGATACCCATTCTTATTAATCTAGATATAACTCTTTGTATTTCTGGCTCAGCCCCTTCTAGCTTTACAGCTTTTGCAAAAGTGTTTTGAATGATCTTCCCTGCGTACTCCACAGCTTTATTTTCCCCACATTGGTAAGTAAGAAAAGGCATGTCAGAAACGACCAAAGGTTGTTCTTCAATTTTCTTTTTAAACCCCCTTGTAACAGCATTAGTATGATAAATTATGTTTTCTAAAGTTAAAGGCAATGTGGATTTGTGTCCCAAACAAACCATTGCTAAGGAATCTCCCACCAAGACAATATCAACATTTGCTTCTTCTGCAATAGATCCTGATATAGAGTCCCAAGCTGTTAAAGCAATAATTTTTTGGGAATTTTTTTTATATTTAATGAGTTCTGTAGGTAACATAAATATCTATGTATCTTTTTTAATCTAGAATTGCTAGTATGTTTTTGACTCGGCCTTTCGCGGTTTTAACGCCTAAACCTGGTCAGGACCGGAAGGTAGCAGCCACAAGGGATGCTTGAGGCAGGCGAGATAACCGAGTCACCCTATTCTAACTATTAATCTATATCTTTTTTATTCTGCCTTAATCTCAAAAACTCAGGGATACTTGCTCCAGAATCTTTTTTATCGGAAATATTGTAGAGTGGCTGATTTGATAACCTGTTTTTAATTCTCTGTTGCCTTAAAGGTTGATTTGTCTCAAATCCAGTAGCAATTACGGTAACTTGTATTTGACCTTCCATAGCTTCATCAACAACTGCACCAACTATAATGTTAGCCTCTTGATCTACAACATCATAGATAATTTCTGATGCCGAGGTCATGTCTTCTAAAGTCATGTCTTTGCCGCCAGTAATATTTATAACGCAACCTTTTGCCCCATCAATTCTAGCTGCTTCTAGTAAAGGGCTATTCATCGCTGCCTGTGCCGCCTCAAGTGCTCTTGATCTACCTGAACCGATACCTATTCCAAGAAGAGCCGTACCTGCTTCTGTCATAACCGATCTTACATCTGCGAAATCAACATTAACTAATCCTGGGCAAGTAATTATGTCACTGATACCTTTAACTCCCATTCTTAAAACATCATCAGCATTCCTAAATGCCTCTTGAAGCGGGGCTCCTGCAATAACGTCTTTTAATCTATCATTTGGAATCACAATAAGAGTATCAACATTTTCAGCAAGTCTTGAGATTCCTTCTTCTGCTTGACGCATTCTTCTTTTACCCTCAAAAGAAAATGGTTTAGTAACTATCCCTACTGTTAAAGCACCACTTTGCTTGGCTACTTCTGCAACTACCGGAGCTGCCCCTGTACCGGTTCCTCCGCCCATTCCAGCGGCTATAAAAACTAAATCAGATCCTTCTAAAGTTTGTTGAAGCTCATCTCTAGATTCTTCGGCAGCTTTTTGCCCAATACTTGGATTACCTCCCGCGCCTAGCCCTCTCGTAAGGTTTTGCCCTAGTTGCACTCTACGTTCAGCGGAGGACTGTAGTAGTGCTTGTGCATCAGTATTTAACACACGAAATGATACACCTTCTAAATCGCTATTTATCATTCTGTTTACTGCGTTACTTCCACCTCCGCCAACGCCTATAACTTCTATCTTGGCATTTTGGCTTGGAAGGATTTCTCTCGATTGATCAAAGTTTGGATTGTTACCGAAGCTCATCTCTAAATAGGGATCTATTATTAGTATTGGGTGTATTATGAACTCACTAAGCTCATATGTTGTATTTTGTTGAGGAAAATCCTTAAAATATTTATTTAAAAATATTTTGTTTTTATCTCTAAACCTTGTCTAAGACTACAATAATTAGAAAAAATTTTTAAAACTATATTCCCAAATATTAGGGTTTGAACACTTTTATTTTTGGTTCATTTGGATCAGTAAGATCTATATTATCTATTTTTTCAGGGATTGTATTTTTTTTAAATTCATTTTTTAACTCACTTATTATTTGTAATTGATGGTTGATAATATTTGAATTAAATCCAAGAAATATTGTCTTTAAATCCTTTTCAACAATAGTTAAGAAACCATTAGGTGAAAATGTTATTTTAACTATCTCAAATTCATAATTTTCTATGGCAATAAAGATTTCTGATAAAACTTTTTGAAATTTTTCTTTCCATCCGAAAACTTTTATGGTTAGTTGCACTAGATTTTTTTCATCTGTATTTTGTTTACTAATGAAAATTCCATCTTTATCAATAAAGCCTAATATTTTTTTATCATTTATCAATTTCTCACCATAAGCTATTGGAGTTCTTGTATCTAGATGAACTTTTAAACCAAAAGGGAATATTTGTCTTTTTACTGCAACATTTTTGAGTGATAAATTTTTTTTTAACTCTTTTTCTAAGAGCTTAGTCTTAATAAAAATTAAACGATTTGGAAATCTCAAAGATGAATTATTTAAAACATCTTTGGGCGAGAATAATTCACTACCTGAGATTTTTAAATCACCAATATTGACCTTTTTGAATGTTTGAAGGGTTACTAAGCTTGTTGATAATAAAGATAGAATTAGAAATAAAAAGCTTTTATTGTAAATATTTTTCTGGTTTTTCACAAATCACATCGAGCCTTTTCCATCAATTGTTCCATCCATTCTCTCGCCTGTTCTGCATCTGAAAATGGTACATCCATTTCTTTTCCATCTCCTACAAGTCTTAACCTACATTTCCCTTGAGATTCATTTGTAAGTGGAGCTTCGCCTGAAGTAAGTGCCATTAATTCAACTAACTCTAGTTTCTTAATTGTAAAACTATCTTTTTCTTCAAATTTACCAGCTTCAAATGCACTCCATTTTAGTTCCCCATCTTTTAAATATGCCGCACTTGAGCTGTCTAATTTACAAAGTTCTGAACCATTTGCCCAACTCCTAAAGAGATTTTGCCTTCTTCTCTCTAACCATCCTAGAGCAGTTAATAATATGAAGATTAAAAGTAATGGTAACCAAAGAAGTCCATGCAACATTTGATTTGAATTAAAGATCTAAAGATATTTCTACTAGTTTAGCCACAAGTTGTTCAATATTTAAATCTGAAGCTTTCCAGAGCATTGGAAACATACTTTTTTTCGTAAAACCAGGAATTGTATTTATTTCATTTATAAAAATTTTATTTGAGAATTGCTCTAAAAAGAAATCTACCCTTGCATAACCAAAGATATTTAAAGCTCTACAACTTTTAATAGCAATTTCCTTAATTTGTTTGGCAATTTTAGGATCTATTTCGGCTGGGATGGTTATTTTACTATCCAGGTTATATTTTGAATCGTAATCGTACCATTCAGCACTGTAATTTACCTCGCCAATCTCAGAGGTTAAGAGTTTTGAATTTCCAATTATTCCACATTCAATCTCTCTAACCTCAAGACCTTCCTCTATTAAAATTCTTGGATCTATCTCCATTGCCTTATTTAACGCTAATAATATTTCTGATTCATTTGTAACTTTAGAGATTCCAAGAGATGATCCAGAGTTAGATGGTTTAACAAAAATAGGAAAATTTAATTTTTTTAGAATATCATCAAATAATTTATTTTTTACTTCTTTATCATTGATATCTTCATTTTCAAAAACAAGATATTTAACTTGTGGAAGTTTAAGATTTGAAAAAATTGTTTTCATCATTATTTTATCCATTCCCAGTGCAGAGCCTATAATTCCACATCCTACTAAAGGTTTTTTAGTGAATTTCAACAAGCCATGAATCGATCCGTCTTCACCTCCATATCCATGTAAAAGAGGAAACCAAACATCAACATTTTTAAATTCAATTCCTTCTAAGAAGTTAATTTTTTCTTGATTATTTCTAATATTGCTTTCAATTTCCCCAATAAGGATCTTTTCTGATAAATCACTATTCAGCCAATCTCCATATTTGTTTATGAAAAAGGCTTTAACAGTGAAGCGCTCTTTGTTCGTTTTTGAATGTAAAGCTTCAAAAACTGTTTTTGCGGAGGATATCGATACTTCATGTTCATTAGAATAACCACCAAATATTAATCCAATACATTTTTTCTTTTCCCAAATCATTTAATAAAAATTAAAAGCAAAGTTCGCCCGTCAAAGAAAATGGTCTGGCTTCATTTATTTTGACATCTATCTCATCTCCAAATGAATAGTTAAATTGCATGTTTTTGGGAATTTCTACGAAAGTCAATCTATTAGTCCTAGTTCTACCCATCATTTGTGAGGAATTTTTTGGATTCAAACCCTCAATTAAAACACTTTCAATATTGTTTAAGTATCTTTGGTTTCTACTCCTAGCAGTTTTCTCGACCAAAGTATTAATTTCGTTTAATCTAACTTTTTTATCTTCTTCAGGAATTTGGTTAGTCCAACCTGCAGCAGGCGTATTTGGTCTTGGTGAATATGCCGCTGTGTTTACTTGATCAAAACCAATATCTGATATTAGATTCAATGTATCTTGATATTGTTGTTCTGTTTCGCCTGGGAAAGCAACTATGGCGTCAGCTGTTATTGATGCATCTGGCATTAATGATCTTATATTCTCAATAATATTTTTATACTTTTTGATAGTGTATCCCCTTGACATTCGCTTTAAGATTTCATCATTTCCGCTTTGGAAAGGAATATGAAAATGTTCACAGACTTTATCTAGTTCATAACAAGCTTGAATTAATCTTTTTGAAAAATATCTTGGATGACTGGTAGCAAATCTTATCCTCCGGATCCCTTTAACATCATGAATGTAATGTAAAAGATCTGTTAGTGTATTTTCTTTCCTTCCCTCTTTTGTAGTCCCTGGAAGATCTCTACCATAGGCATCTATATTCTGTCCCAAAAGAGTAATTTCTTTAAAATTATCGTCAGCTAATTTTTGTATCTCACTTTTTATAGCATTTGGATATCTTGATTGCTCTTTTCCTCTTACAGAGGGGACTACACAATATGAACATCTTTCATTACACCCATATATGATGTTAACCCAACCGCAGATAGAGCTTTCTCTTCTAGCGCTTGTTATGTCTTCAGAAATGAAGGTTTCTTCCGTTGCAGCAACTTGATTCCCCAAATCCACTTTCCCAAGAAGGTTCTCAAGGTTATTGACGTGTTGGGGGCCCATTACTAGATCAAGTTCTGGGACTCTTCTTAGTAAGGACTCCCCTTCTTGCTGAGCCAGGCAACCAGCGACAACAAGTTTCAAGGTAGGTTTTTTGTGCTTTCTTTTTGCTTGTCTACCTAGAAAGCTATATACTTTTTGTTCTGCATTATCTCTAATCGTGCAAGTATTATATAAGACCAAATCAGCATTTAATTCATCATCTGCTCTGATATATCCCATTTTTTCTAAAGTACCAGCCATTCTCTCAGAATCAGCTTTGTTCATTTGGCATCCAAATGTTGTTATCCAATAACTACCGGGGGTTATATTATTTCGAAATTTTTTTTCTTCTTGTTTTGTTTTTGTAAGCACTTTGCTAGAAATTTTTTATGATTCATAAATACAAAATTACACGATAATAATTTTGCTGCAATTTTATAAGGGCGAGCGAGGGGATTCGAACCCCCGAATAGCGGCGCCACAAGCCGCTGCCTTAACCACTTGGCGACGCCCGCCTCACATTTATAAATTTAACAACTCAAGGGTAATTTTTCATAGTTATTTTATCTTTTAGCGAAATTTGAATTATTTTCATATGCAGTGAATTTTTCTTATGATTTAAAATAAAAGAAAATTTAAAAATTTGAGTAATTCCGGCAAAGCTGAGGTTCTCATTCCTAGAAGCCTTTGTTTAATTGAAGATATTGATAACCTCATTATTGATGTAGAGGATTTATGTTCAGTTTCCATTAGTTGGGAGGATGGATTTGTCTCTGAGTTAGAGCCTTTAAAAAATAAAGTTACAAAACCAAAAAATATTTTATTCCCAAGATTTGTTGAAACACATTCGCATTTTGATAAATCTTTTACATGGGCGGATTTTCCTAACCTGGAATCAAACTATGGAGGAGCATTATCAATAAATCTTGAGGAACATAAAACTAGAAATACAGATAAGGTTCTAGAGAGAGTTGAGAAATCATTAAAACTTGCCATACAAAATGGATACCGAGCTATTAGGAGTCATATTGATACATACAAAAGTCAATCAATTGATATTTGGATTGAACTTTTCAAATTACAAAAAAAATTTTCATCTGAGTTAACTCTTCAATTCGTTGCTCTAGCCCCATTGGAATTTTGGGATACTTCTTATGGAGAAGAGTTGGCAAAAATATTTTCCTCTTGTGGAGGCATTTTAGGAGGTGTTATTGTTCCCCCTTTCAATAAAAAAGATACAAGTAAATTTCTCGCAAAGATGCTTCTTCTAGCTAGTAAATATAAATTAGAAATTGATTTGCATATAGATGAATCAAACATTGAGCCTGGAGCAGGGATAAAAGTTTTATTGGAGACAATCGAAAATTTAAAGATTAATAGTATTCCAATTACTTGTAGTCATTTGAGTAGTCTTATTTCTTTAAGTCATAGAGAGATTTTAAATTTAGGAGAAAAAATGGCTGAGAAAAATATTAAAGTTATTGCTTTACCTCTAACAAATTTTTGGCTGCTCAATCGAAGTAACAAAACTACCTCATTAAAAAGACCAGTTGCGCCAATAAAACAATTACAAAAATCACATGTGGATGTATCTCTAGGAAGTGATAACGTTCAAGATCCCTGGTACCCATTTGGTAATTTTGATCCTTTTTATATGTTGTCTTGCTCGATACCTATGCTTCAACTAAATCCTTGGGAGAGAATGACTCTATCTTCAATTTTTTTAGCTCCAAGCAGATTATTAAACTTAAAATGGGATGGTTTAATTAAAAAGGGTTGCCCTGCTGACTTTGTAATTTTAGATGCACAAAGATGGGCAGATGTTTTTTCAAGTACCTTAAAGAGAAAAGTGTTTATAAAAGGCAAATTACATCCCTAATCGATTACCTTATAAATAAGGTAGAAAATTGATTGATGTCATCAAGTAATCAAAAATTTATAGACAAACTTAGGGATGTAAACAACCTAGAGATTATTGAAAGCAATTCCGAAGTAAAAAGACTTTCAAAAGATTTTTATAACTACTCTCCAATCCTTACTGAAAAATTAGACGAATGTATCGCTGATTTGGTGGTAAGACCTATTGATCACAGAGCGGTAAAGGAAGTAGCAGAAATTTGTTGGGAATTTTCTACCCCACTTACTTTAAGGGGTTCAGGTACAGGTAATTATGGACAAGCTGTCCCATTGTTTAAAGGGGTTGTAATGCAGATGAGTCACTTTAATAAGTTAGAAGAATTTGATCCAGATACAGGTTTTGTAAAAGTACAGTCTGGTTGCGTTATGGGAGATTTAAATAAACAATTAGAGAAATATGGGAGGGAATTAAGATTACTTCCTAGTACTTGGAAAACTGCAACAATTGGAGGTTTTATTGCAGGTGGATCAGGAGGTATTGGGTCTATTAGGTGGGGATTTTTAAGAGATCCAGGAAATCTTATTGGTTTAGAGGCAGTGACAATGAATCAAAAACCTGCATTATTAAAATTTGATGCTGAAGAATCCGAACCTCTAAATCATGCTTATGGGACTAATGGCATAATTACTTCTTTATTACTTGCTACTGATATCAAACGTAAGTGGTATTCAATAGTTATCGACTGTATTGAATTTGAAAAAACAATAGAAATACTAAAAACTCTTACGAGTGCAGCAATTGATCTGAAACTGGGGGCAATTCTTGAAGAAGAAATTGTAGATCAAATGCCAAAATGGTTTAAAAATAATTCTAGAAGTCACAAGATATTAATTCAATCTACTCTTGGAGGAACAAAAACTATAGAGCTGATTTGTAAAAAATTCAAAGTTGAATCTACCCTACTTGGGGAAGAAGAAAATCTCGTCAATGGAATTTCAGAAGTCGTATGGAATCATACAACTCTTCATATGAGGTCTAGGGATAAAAATTGGACGTATTTACAGATGCTTTTGCCACTAAACAATGAACTAGAGTTGATTATTTTTTTGAAAAAAAAATGGGGTAGAAAAGTTCTTTGGCATTTAGAGGCAGTTTCTCAAGAAGGAACACCGCGATTAGCGGCTTTGCCTGTATTAAAGTGGAATGGGAAAGATGAATTAAATGAAATAATGGAAGATTGTAAGAGACTTGGTGCGTTTATTTTTAATCCCCATGTTTTAACTGTCGAAGGCGGAGGGCTAGGAGTGGTTGACGCAGATCAAGTAAAAGCGAAATTAAAATTTGATCCTAAAGGACTTTTAAATCCAGGAAAATTGGAAGGTTGGGAAGTAAAGGACCAATTTAATATTTAAAATTTATGTTTATTTGCAAATTTAATAAATTCAGCAACTAAAAAAATAGAACCTGTTAGAACTGGATGAATAGGTGGCCATTTTTCTAGTGAAAATAAATATTCAATGGCATGTTCAAATGTTTTAAATTCAATTGTTTTTTGAAAGTCAATTTCTTTAATCTGAGAGAGATCGTTTAATTGCCAACTAGGTTGGTTTGGAACTGGCACAAGTAATAAGTGATCATTTTTCTTTAGGAGTTTTTTTAATATTGCGTAAATATCTTTTTGTCTTTGGACACCTAAAATCCAATAAATTCCTTTATCCTCATTCTCCCAATTGATCCGCTCATTAGAGAGTGCTTGTGCAGCAGGATAATTATGTGCACAATCTACGAGAATTTCTTTGTTGAAATAATTTATTATTTCTAGCCTTCCGTTCCAAGCTGTCTTTTTAAGACCTTCAGATATTTGTTTTTCTTTAATATTGAATCCCAATTTATTCAGCGCTTCAATTGCTCCAACAGCTACTGAGGCATTTTGCTGTTGGAAAATTCCTTTTAATCCAAGCTCATAGCTATTTGAAATTGGATCTTTCCAGATAATTTCTGCTCCAACCTCTTTAACTTTTTTGATTATTAGATCTTCAACTTGACTATTTTGGTTGCATGAGATGACAACTGAGTTTTTTTCGATAACTGCTAATTTTTCTCTAGCAATTTTTTCAATAGTATCTCCAAGAAATTCTTTATGGTCTAAGCCAATATTCCCAATAGCAATTATTGGTCTAGATTTATGGGCTGTTGTCGCGTCTAATCGTCCCCCTAATCCAGCTTCAAGAATGAGCAATTCAACTTTTTTATTTTCAAAAAAAATTAGTGCGCAGCAAATGATTTTTTCAAAAGGAGTTAATTCAAATTTTAAAAATTTTTTTTCTATTAATCTATAAATTTTTTCAAAATCAGTTTTATAAATATTTTTTTTATTAACTCTAATCCTTTCGCATAAGTCGAAAAGATGAGGAGATGTCGTTACACCAATATTCCGTTTAGCTTCAAAAAGTATACTTTCTAAATATGCTGCGATTGATCCTTTCCCATTAGTTCCAATAATTTGTATCGCAGGGATATTATTGCAAGGATTACCAAGTTCTTGAAGTGCTTTTTTAATTCTGGATAAACCTAACTTGATATTACCCCTTTCATATTTGGGCGATAATAATTCAAATATTTTTAAATCTGCATTTTTCAAAATTTAAATTGCTATAACTCTTCAAAAATTGAATTTAGTTTATCCAAAAGAATATTTATTTCTCTTCGAGATATAACTAATGGTGGAACAATCCTTACAACGTTTCCTCCTGCAGGAACTACCAGTAATCCTTTATCAAAAGCTTTAATTGTAATTTTTTTTGCATCACCATAATCATCATTGATCACAAGACCTTGTATTAAACCTAAACCTCTTTTCCCTATAATAATATTTGGAAATTTTTTTGATAATTCTTCAAATCCAGCACTTAATTGTTCCCCTCTTAGATAAACATTATTAATAAGATTTCTTCTATTTATTTCTTCTAATACAGTTAAGGCAGCTTTACAGGCAAAAGGGTTCCCTCCAAAAGTACTTGCATGATCTCCTGGAGAAAAAATGTTGGCTTTTTCTTTTACCAATAATGCTCCAATTGCATGACCTCCCCCTAATCCTTTAGCAAGGGTAAATCCATCAGGTTCAATTCCTAAATTTTCATAACCCCACATTTTCCCAGTTCGGCCTACTCCACTTTGGACCTCATCTAAAATGAGAAGAGAATTATATTTATCACAAATATCTCTAAGGCTTTTAAAAAATATTTTACTTCCAGGAATTACGCCTCCTTCTCCTTGTATTGGTTCAACCAATACGCCAGAAATCCTTTGATTATTATGTTCACACTCTTCAAATAATCTTTTTACTGAATCAAAATTGTTAAATTTAAAAAATTTGAACCCTTGAATCATTGGTTCGAAACCTTTTTGATATTTGGGCTGTCCAGTAGCACTCAAGGCTGCCAATGTTCTCCCATGAAAGCTGGATTCTGCTGCAAGAATGATTGATTCTTTACCTTTATTGGTTGTATTACCATATTTTTTAATTAATTTAATTGCTGATTCATTTGCTTCCGCACCACTGTTGCAAAAGAAGACTCTTTTGGCACAACTCATATTCGTTAAAGTTCTGCTTAATTGTTCTTGTTCTTCAATGTTGTAGAGATTGGAAATATGCTGAATCTTTTTTAGTTGAGTTGATAGCCTGCTTCTTAACACTTTATCGCTATGTCCAAGACTACAAGTTGCTATACCAGCGACTGCATCTAGATATTTTTTACCTTTTTTGTCCCATAACCAACAGCCTTTTCCTTTTTTGAAAGATATATCGAATCGATTATAGGTATTCATCAAAGTGGGAGCGGTCGGACTTGAACCGACATACCCGAAGGTGCCGCATTTTGAGTGCGGTGCGTCTACCAATTCCACCACGCTCCCAAGGCTTTTGAAAAAATGAACTTTTCTTATTATAACAAAATTCACCCTCTTGACTATTGGTACGGTCAAGGAACAGTGATCAAGATAACGCTTTTTAATAGTTAATCTTCTCTATAAAAAAAAGAATTATATTTATTGAATTTGCTGACAATAAGTAAGGTAAAAATGTAATATTTAACATTTATGATACAATTATGTAGCAAAAAATCCAAAAAGAACTTTTTATGCAGAGTTAGCTTCATAAAAAGTAATATTATGGTATGATAATGAAAAAAATCCAATGACTAAAATTAAAGCAAAAAAACTATCTTTACAATTTGTTCCCTATTTTTTCATTGCAGTCACTATATTGACAGCATTTGGTTCTGATGGTGGAACATGGGCATGAAAGACTTCCAGATTAGCGGATTAAACAAAATTTGGTCTAATCGTTTTCTTATCTTGTTTTTGTTGTTTTTAGGTTGTGTTTCATTAATAAATATTGCTTACGTTTAAATTCGTTCACTAACTAATAATTCTCAAGTATTTTCTCATGCTGCTTTACATCTCTGTATGTCTTCAGATTCTTGATTAATATTATATTCTTTTTTGCTAATACTCCTTTTATTTGACTCTCTGGAAATTTTAATGCCAAGTATTTTTAATTTTGATTCAAAATTTTCATAACCTCTATCTAAATGCTCTAAACCATAGATCTTACTGCTTCCTTTAGCGATAATCCCAGCAATAATTAATGCTGCTGATGATCTTAAATCTGAGGCAACTAAGTCCATACCCTTAATTGTTTTTACACCTTTTATATAAGCTACGTTTTTATCTAATTTTATATTGGCACCCATCTTTTTAAGTAAGTTAATGTGATTCATCCTGTTTTCGAAAATTGTTTCAGTTATTTTTGATTCTCCATTAGCAATTGTCATTAGAGCTGTAAATGGTGCCTGTAAATCAGTTGGGAAGCCTGGGAAAGGAGCAGTATTTATATTTACAGCATTTAGTTTTCTAGGGTTGATTGTAATCGAATTACCTTTAATAATAATTTTACTTCCACTTTCTTGAAGTTTGTTTATTACGGATTCCAGATGACTAGGAATAACAGGAGAAATTGTTATTGATGAAGATGTTGCTGCAGCAGCTATCAGAAAAGTACCAGCTTCTATTCGGTCTGGAATAACCTTATGAATACAACCACCAAGTTTATTAACACCATCAATAATTATTTTTTCTTTACCAGAATCGTAAATTTTTGCCCCCATTTTATTAAGCATTAGGCATAAATCCTGAATTTCAGGTTCTCTTGCTGCATTCTCAATAGTAGTTCTTCCTTCCGCTAATGATGCAGCCATTATTAAAGTTTCAGTTGCTCCTACACTTGGGCACTTTAATTTAATGTGTGTGCCCCGTAGTTTCTCTTTGTTTCTCTTTATTTTTGCTTTGACAATCCCATCTTCAATAATAATTTTCGCTCCTAATGCTTTAAGTCCATTAATGTGCTCATCTATGGGCCTCGAACCAATATTGCAACCTCCAGGTAAGGGGACTTTTGCCTCTCCAAATTTACTTAAAAGTGCGCCAATACAAAAGAAACTAGCTCTTAATCCATTAACAAGTTCATATGGAAGTTCTCTAATGGCAATATTTTTTGAATCTATCTTCAATTTATTGTTTTCATTTTCCAAATTAACTCCTAAATTTTTAAGAATATTGCCCATTTTTTCAATATCAGTAAGATTAGGAACATTCTCAAGAATTATTCTTTCGTTAGTTAATAACGATGCTGCCAATAAAACCAAAGCCGAATTTTTCGCACCACTTATTTCAACACTTCCATTTAATTTACCTTGACCAAAAATCTTTAAATTTTCGGATTTAAGATATGACTTATTTTTCACTACAAAAATCTTATAGATTTAATTTAATAGATTCATCATGACAAACTAACATTAGTTAGTCCACCCCATGTAACGTCTTGAAAATTAATAAAAAATAAAATATATTTTCGATTTTAGTAAATTTGATTTTAGAAAATTATTGATCAAAGAATTTTATGGAATTAAAATATAAATAGTAATAAATTTTTAAAATTCTGATAGAAAATACTTTTTTAAAAATAACTAGTAAAAACAATAATCTAGTTAAAATATTTAGATCATTTAAAAGAGGATCTTCTCCCAAAGAAAAAGATTTTTTTTGCATAGAGGGTACCCATCTTATTGAGGAATTGTTGAAGTCTGGAAGTTCTCCCTCCAAAATTTTAGTTACTGAAAAATGGCTAAAAAAGAACCAAGATCTCAGTAGAAAGTTTGATCAATCACTAATAACTTTGGCCTCAGAAGAGGTTTTAGCTTCAGCTATTTCGACAGTTAATCCAGATGGCATTGCAGCATTAGTAGAAATCTCAGCAATACCTAATTATCAATTTAATAGGAAAGATGATTTTGTTCTTGTTCTCGATAGGATTCAAGATCCTGGGAATATGGGTAATCTTTTTAGAACTGCTTTAGCTGCTGGTGTTGATGCAATTTTTTTAGCTGGAGGTGCGCACCCATTAAGCCAAAAAGTATTAAGAGCTTCATCTGGTTCGGTTTTTCACCTTCCATTTCAAAGATTTGAGGGAACAGAGGAAGAGATAATAAATTCTTTATTAAAGTCTTTATCTGAATTGTCAAATATGGGATTCCATACTTTTTCTACAAGTAGTCATAATAAAAATTCAAAAAAACCCTCAAAACCCTATTGGGAAATTGATTGGACAGAGTCAACTATCTTGATTTTAGGTAATGAGGGGCAAGGTATTCATAAAAAAATTCTAGAAGCTTTTAGTGAAACAATTACAATTCCGCATAGTGAGATTGTAGAATCATTGAATGTGGCTTGTGTTGCAGTTCCGTTATTACTAGAACGAAAAAGAGTCGCATACACCTCTAATACGTAGATAAAAAGTGACTGATTCAAGTTTTGATTTTGATTTAATCGTTATAGGAGCAGGCTATGGAGGTTTTGATGCCGCCAAACATGCTGCTGGTAAGGGACTGAAAGTCGCAATTGTAGAGTCTTCTGATATGGGAGGCACTTGTGTTAATAAGGGTTGTGTGCCCTCTAAGGCTCTTTTGGCTGCAAGTGGAAAAGTCAGAGAAATAGCTAATTATGAACATTTAGCTAAATTTGGTATTCATGCTTCCCCAGTAAGATTTGAAAGGTCAAAAATTGCAGATCATGCAAATAATTTAGTTTTAAATGTTAGAGAAAATTTAACAAAAACTCTCAAAAGGAGTGGAGTTGAAATTATTTTGGGTATTGGCAGAATTGAAGGAAACCAAAAAGTAGGTGTAAGGGATAAAAACGGAATTGATAAAATTTTCACATGTAAGAATATTGTTATAGCAACAGGTTCTTCTCCTTTTGTACCCCGAGGAATAACTTTAGATAATAGGACTGTATTTACTAGTGATGATGCGGTAAAACTTGAATGGCTTCCAAGGTGGATAGCAATTATTGGAAGTGGATATATAGGATTGGAATTTGCGGATGTTTATACTGCGCTAGGTTGTGAAGTTACAATGATCGAGGCTTTGGAAAATATTATGCCAACATTTGATCCAGACATTACAAAAATTGCTAAGAAGAACCTTATCCAATCAAGAGATATAGATACAAAATCAAATGTCTTTGCGACAAAAATCACACCTGGATGTCCTGTAAAAATAGAACTGACAGATGCAAAATCAAAAGAGATTGTAGAAACCTTAGAAGTTGATGCTGTTCTAGTTGCAACTGGTAGAAGTCCCAATAGTGACAACTTAAATCTTGAGTCGGTTGGGATCGAAACAATAAAAGGTTTCATTCCTATAGATGATCAAATGAGAGTTAAAAATGGTGATGAAATAATACCAAATATTTGGGCTGTCGGAGATGTAACAGGCAAACTAATGCTTGCCCACACAGCTGCAGCGCAAGGTACTATTGCTGTTGATAATATTTGCGGTGGTAACGTCGAAATTAACTATAAAAGCATTCCTGCAGCAACTTTTACTCACCCTGAGATAAGTTCAGTTGGGCTCTCTGAAGTTGAAGCTAAAAAGATATCTGCAAAAGAAAATTTTACTTTGGGAGTTGTCAAAAGTTTCTTTAAGGCTAATTCAAAAGCATTGGCTGAATTGGAGAGTGATGGATTGCTAAAGTTGATTTTTAATAAGGATAATGGGAAAGTATTGGGTGCTCATATTTTTGGGTTACATGCAGCTGATTTGATTCAAGAAATTTCTAACGCTATCTCAAGGAACCAAGATGTAATTGAATTATCTAAAGAAGTTCATACTCATCCCACTCTTAGTGAAGTAGTTGAGGTCGCATATAAACAAGCGGCTTCTCAAATAAAATAATAGCTTAAATTAATGGAGATAAGACGCAGGCCACCAAATCCAACAGTAAGGGTTGAAAGTTTAGAATATGC
The DNA here is from genome assembly GCA_003281485.1 of Prochlorococcus sp. AG-347-J20. Taxonomy (GTDB): domain Bacteria; phylum Cyanobacteriota; class Cyanobacteriia; order PCC-6307; family Cyanobiaceae; genus Prochlorococcus_A. The sequence goes on from QCBW01000009.1 coordinate 54,325, forward strand.
TGTCCCTCATAGAGAAGCACAAGCAAAAAATATTTTGGAGGAAATTGTATGGCACAAGGACATTGAAATTAAGAATTTTAAAAAAATAGTCTCTTTGGAAGATCTCATCAAAAAGATTGAAAACCTTCCTGCTCCCAAAGATTTTTGTAAAAATATCTTGGAGTCAAAAATAAAACCAGGAGTAATTGCTGAAATAAAAAAAGCTAGTCCGAGTAAAGGAGTTATTAGAAAAGACTTTAACCCTGAAAATATAGCAATTTGTTATGAAAGATTAGGTGCAACATGTATCTCAGTACTTACCGATAAGAGGTTTTTTCAAGGTAGTTATGAAATACTCGAAACTGTAAGGAATTCAACTAATCTCCCTCTACTCTGCAAAGATTTTATTATTTCTGCTTATCAGATTTATAAAGCAAGGGTATCTGGTGCAGATGCAATATTATTAATCGCCGCTATTTTAAGTGATGACGATTTAATTTATTTAAAGAAAATAGCTGATAATTTAAGGATGAGTGTTCTTGTTGAAGTTCATAACTCTAACGAATTAGAAAGGATTATAAAGTTACAATCCTTTAATTTGATTGGAATAAATAATAGGGACTTAAAGACTTTTAAAACGGATTTAAAAACATCAACAGAATTGATGCATACATATGCGGATATATTTTTAAAACAAAATATTATTCCCATAAGTGAATCTGGAATTAATTGTGCTGAAGATTTAGAATTGCTTAGATCTATTGGAATCAAGGGAGTATTAATTGGTGAAACTTTTATGAGAGAAACTAATATTGAAGAATCTTTCAAGAAATTATTTAACTCAATTTAATTTTGAATTCAAATCGTGCTATAAACTTGAATAAAAAGAGTAGTACTTATTATATATGGAGGCTGTAATTTTAACAGGTATAGTTGCAGGATTTGTGCATGTTGTTGGTGGCGCTGATCATCTAATTGCAATGGTACCAGCAGCGATTAATAATCCTCAAAAAGCTCTTAAAAATAGTTTCTCATGGGGCTTAGGACATTCCTCAGGTGTCCTATTGCTAGCTTTTCTAGCGATTTTTATTAAGGATATTACGCCGTTAAACCAATTTTCTAATATTGCCGAATTACTAGTTGGAATTTCACTTCTAATTGTTGGAGTATTTGCTATAAAAAATTCTTTTCAATTAAGCTTGCATTCTCACTCTCATAAGCATGAGAATGGAATTGCCCATCGTCACTTTCACTTTCATGTTAAGGAACAAAAAAATATTAATAAGCACTCACATGCTTTGACAGGTTTAGGGTTACTACATGGTATAGCTGGAGGTTCACATTTTCTTGCAGTTCTTCCTGCTTTAGCACTACCTTTAACAAGCGCTTGCCTATATTTGATTTCATATTTGATTGGTTCACTAATAAGTATGAATCTTTTTACTTGTTTAATATCTTTTACCACCTTTAAAGCAAGTCAAAAATTTATAAAAAGATTAATAGCTTTAGCAGGAGGGCTTTCCTTTTCCTTGGGATTATTTTGGATTCAAAGAAGTGCTTCTATTTTTTTGAATTAAAAAATTTTTTAATTTAGGAATAATTAATTTTGAGGTAACGATTCCAACAATCCTCTCATTACTTACTAAACCAAATTTATTACTATCTTCGCTAAATTCAAAATTGTCACCAAGAACCTCAATATTATTTTGATTTACTGAATTTATCCTTTTTATTAAGTTTTTGTTTTTAATTGGATGATTAAAAATTACTATTTGTCTTTTTTTTAGTATTGATTTATTTTTTTTATATTCTTTAAAAAATACAATATCTCCCTCTTTTAGGTAAGGAAACATTGATTCACCATTAATTATGGCAGTTTTTCTTAAACCTAAAAAAAGTAAAATAAAATCAAAAAAACTATTGAAAATAATTCTGATTAACTAGCTTTTACAAAAGAGTCTGATCTTCCTTTTGAAGCCCAGAAAATATTATGAATCTTTTCTACATAACTCATGAGTTCCTCAGCTTGAGCTAAGTCAATATTAACTTTGCATGCACTGCATAATTTGGCCGCCTTCCAAATAATTTCATGTAAGTCTGGATAAGTTTCCAAATGAACTGGTTTAAAGTAATCTGTCCACAAAATTAGAATTTCTTTCTTTGTTTCTTTTGCTTGATCTTCTTTAACTGCAACGTATCTAGAGAATGTATTACTGTATGCAGCCCACTCTGCTGAATCAGTACTAGAAGGAGCTTCTAGAGCAATGAGTTTTTTTGTCATTGATAAAACTGCTTCTGCAGCAACTCTCGTGGATGCTGGATCATAAACACCACAGGGGCCATCACAGTGCGCATGAACTTTCATTGGGGATTTTTTATCTAGAAAAGAATTGATGAATTTAATTAACATTTCAAATATTTGGTGTTGTATATATATTACTTGGAGATTAACTAAATTGAAAAGTCTGAGATATTTTTCTTACTTTATTTAATTGACTTTTAATAATTCAACTTCAAATATCAAAGTTGCATTGGCGGGTATAACATTTCCTGCCCCTCTTGATCCGTATCCAAGATCCGGTGGGATCGTTAATTTTCTTTTGCCTCCAACTTTCATGCCTGCGACACCTTCGTCCCAACCTTTTATTACTCGTCCAGCACCTAAGGGAAAGCTGAATGGAGCTCTACCTATACTGGTATCAAATTGTGTACCGTCTTCTAGAGTTCCTGTATAATTTACTGTCACTGTTTGCCCAGCAATAGCTTCATCTCCTTCCCCATTTACGATATCCAAAATAATTAGACCACTTTCTGTAGTTCTTGAATTGCTTTCTGATTGTGTTTCTTCTGCCATGGCGAAAAGTATAGGATTTGGATCTGATGGGTCTAGCTCAAATAAATTATTATTTGAAACTTTTGATAATTTTGCAATTGGCGTTTTTTGAATTAACTGAGTTTCTTTTTCTGCAGCATTTACAGCTTGTGGTGAATTAAATTGACTGAAAAGTGTTAATGAAACACAAAAAACAAAAACTGCAAAACTAATAAAAACTTCTCTCACTTAAATTTTGAAGGTTACTAAACTAATTTTACAGAATAAAGTTACAATAAAGGAGTGATTATAAATTTAATTTTGTAATTTTTGATTGTTAATCTCGACTCAAATTAAAAGTTTAAGGCAATATTTTTACCCTTGTTTAGGTGGAACTTTAGGGGGAATTTCAGTATCAACTCACTTTTGGCTGGTATTTATGCCGATATCTTTATTTATTTTATGGGAGGGAAGTGAGAGAAAAATAGCAAATTTTTGGTGGGGATTTTTCTTTGTTTTGATAAGTCATTCATGGTTATATGATCTTCATCCTTTGACATGGCTGGGGTTTTCATGGTTCTTAAGTTTAATAATTGTCATGTCAATATTATTATTTTGTGCTTTTTTGGGTGGGTTATTAGTTTATTTATGGGGGCTGTTAGTTGAAATGATTCTCTGGAAAGAGGATTTTTTAAAAATGAAAGTTATGCCTTTAACCATAAAAGTATTTTTTTTATCTTTGACTTGGGGGATTGGTGAATTGATACTTTCTCAAACACCTTTTTTCTGGATAGGTTTAGGTGAAAGTCTAGTCCCAGGTGATATTTATCTTGCAGGTTTGGCAAAATGGATTGGTGCAAGTGGTTTATGCGTATTACAAGTATTGATTGGATTTTGGATTTTTTTTATTTACGGTAGATGGAGAAGAAAACTTCATTTTAAAAAAATATTTAATTTTGGACTTTTGATAATTGTTTTATTACATTTATTTGGGGCCATAACAAACCCAATAAAAAGAAATTCTGAATTTCCTGTATCTATTTGGCAAACAAATATCCCAACAAGAGAAAAAATAAAAATAGATGATGAGTTTATTGAAGAAAAACTAACTATTGCCCAAGAATATGCTTTAGCCAATAAAGCAAAATTTCTTGTTGCCCCTGAGGGAACTTTGCCTAATAATTTTTTTCTAGACAAAAGTAGTAGGGTTAATATGTTGGCAGGAGGTTTCAGGAGTTTTAATAATGAGTTAAGAGGATCTTTACTCGGATTTCAAATTGGAGATCAATCCTTTACGTCATTTATAGATAAAAATAGACTAGTTCCCTTGGGTGAAAAAATACCAAGATTTCTTGATAATTTTTCAAAAGGATTATCTGCAGTAGGAGGAATTCAACCAGGTTCTGATTCAAGATTTTTTGATTCTAAATTTGCCCCACCATTGGCAGTAGCTATTTGTTACGAGATTAGTGATGGATTGAAAATACGAAAAGCCATTAACCGCGGTGCGAAACTAATCATAACCTCAGCTAATTTAGACCCCTATCCAACAAAGCTTTATAATCAATTTCTTTCTTTGTCTAGAATAAGAAGTATTGAAAATAATAAAGATAATCTACTTGTATCAAACACTGGTCCTTCGGGTTTAGTCGGTAATGATGGAAAAATAATTCAACTTTTGGATTTAAAAACTGAGCAAAATCAAATTGTGTACCCAAATTTTTCATCCAAAAAGACTTTCTATACAAAATTTGGAGAAAAACCAATTTTGTTTTTGTTTATATTTTTTATGGGATTAAATATCTTTTGGAAAATTAATTAATTAATCCACCTCCTAATAAAATTTCTCCCTTATAAAAAACTGCAGCTTGTCCTGGAGTAACAGAACTTTGGCTTTCTTCAAAAATTAATTTAAATGATTTAGCTGTGTTATCTGAATTTTTTAAAGGAATTAAAGTTCCTTTTACTGGATTACTTCGGTATCTTATTTGAGCTTCAACTTCAATCTCTTGCAAAGGTTCCTCGATAGAAACCCAGTTAATCTTATTTATAATTACTTCTTTTTTAAAAAGGTCACTTTTATCTGCTACGAAGACAATGTTTTTTTCTCTGTCTAAACTTTTTACATATAGTGGTTCTGACCAAGCGATACCTAAACCCTTTCTTTGGCCTACAGTAAAGTGCTGAATACCATTATGAGTTCCAAGAGTTTCTCCATTTACATGTATGATTTTCCCTTCTTTGGGTTCAATGTGTTTATCGATAAAACTCTGCATTGATCCGTAATGCTCAACTAAGCATAGATCTTGACTCTCTGGTTTTTGAGCAGTTCTCAGCCCTAGTCTTTGGGCCTCCTTTCTTGTTTCTTCTTTTTTCATCTCGCCGAGAGGGAATTCTAATCTGCTTAATACCTCTTGTGTAAGACAATAAAGAAAGTAACTTTGGTCTTTGTTCTTATCAGCACCTCTAATAAGTAGAAATTCCTTAAATTTATGAATCTTGCAATCAAGAATTTCAATAGAAGATAACTTTTTAATTCTTGCGTAATGTCCAGTTGCAATATATGTAAACTCTTTTTTGTTTAATGCGTATTTAAGCATCTCTTCAAACTTCACATTCTTGTTGCACATCGAACATGGAAGAGGAGTTAATCCTTTTTCATAGCTTTCAGTAGTTTTTTTAATAACTTCTCTTTTGAAAATATCTCTAGAATCTATGATTTTATGATTAATTCCTAAATCTTCACAGAGGCCAGCAGCATCTACTAATCCTTCAGAACAACAAGAGCCTTGACCTTTCATGAGCCAAAGAGTTAGTCCCTCAACATTCCAGCCTCTTTCTACAAGAAGAGCAGCTGAAAGGGAACTATCTACGCCACCAGAAAGACCTACAATAATATTTTTCTTCTTTTTAGTTTTATTATTAGAAGAAAAAAAGTTCTCTATTTTTTTATCCTTTTGTGTCTTTAACATGGAAGTTTAAATTTTTGAACAGTACTTCAATTGTTTTGTACTCATTATGAAAGAAATTATATGGCCAACAATTGACTCTGAACATTTAATTGTTGATTCAAAGCAAATGTTGATATTAGAGAAAGAAATGTTTTCTGATGGAATGCCACAAGAAGCATTGATGGAAAAAGCTGGTATCCAAATTAGTAGATGGCTCTTAAAAAGGAAACCTCTTCTTAAACATGGAATAACGGTTTTTATAGGTCCTGGACATAATGGTGGGGATGGTGCAGTAGTAGCTAGAGAGCTTTTTTTGAAGGGTTTTTTAGTCCAGGTATGGTGCCCATTCCCTATTAAAAGAACACTAACAAATGACCACCTTAATTATCTTACATCTATTGGGGTCAAAAAATTAGTAGAACCACCTGATGTTAATAGGAAAGAGCTCTGGATTGATGCAGTTTTTGGTAATAATCAAACAAGAAAATCTGATAATAAATTAATTAAACTATTCAATCAAAAATTCCATAACAAATATGGCAAGGTAATAAGTATTGATATTCCAACAGGATTATGTCCTGATAAAGGAGAACCTTTTTTAGATAACGCAGTAAAGGCAAATTATACCTTGGCCATTGGTCTTCATAAAATTGGATTGACCCAAGATTCTGCTTTGCCTTTTATTGGAGAATTGCACCATATAGATGTTGGGGTGCCTATTAGTAAGCTGTCCAAAGTTGATAAAAAGATTTTTAAGGTTACTTACAAAGATATAAAAAATATTGATTTACCTTCTTTGCCAAAAAATTCCAACAAATATAAAAGAGGTAGAACATTACTAATAGCAGGAAGTGAAAAATATCCTGGTGCCGCATACTTAGCATTAAAAGGGGCTATATCAAGTGGAGCAGGCTTTATCTCTGCGGTACTGCCTGGGATAGTTGCTGAATCTATTTGGCAAGTTGCCCCAGAAATAGTTTTAAAAGAAACTATGCAATCGAACCAAAATGGAAATGCATCTTTATTTAGTGCATTAAAGAATATTGATTTAAGTGCATTTGATTCATTAGCTGTCGGTCCAGGGATAGGAATTGATATTGATGATTGGCAAAAATCAAAAGACTTTCTTATATCTTATGGAGGATTATTGATCTTGGATGCAGATGCACTTAATAGAATTTCGGAATCTAAGTTTGGGTCAAATTTCTTTTTAGAGAGAAAATTTAAAACATGGATCACACCACATAGTAAAGAATTTCGAAGGTTATTCCCCAATATTAAATCTGATACCAATTTAGGATTAGCTCTTGATGCAGCAAAAAAATTTAATATTAGTATTTTGTTGAAAGGAGCTAACAGTGTGGTTGCTGACAATAAAGAAGCTTGGCAACTTTTTGGCACTGATCCTCAAACAGCGAGAGCTGGATTAGGTGATCTTTTATCTGGATTTGTAGCTGGTAGTTCTGCTATTGATTTGACTTATTGTAAAAGTATTACTACTGATTATTTTGCAAAATACGTACTTTTACATTCATTCGCTGCATCAAAGTGTAAAAAGGGGTCAAATGCTGCAGCAATTGGTGATGAATTATCAAAATTAATAAGAAATAGGAAAATGAGACAAATATCTTGAAAGAAACAATTTAAGAGAGTTATTTTAAGTTTTAAACACATAAATATACAAATGTTACGTGAAATCTGAAGCGCATATTAAATATTTGGCAATTTCTAAAAAAATGTAGGAGAGTTTTATTACCTTATTAGGTCCAAAATGGTCTCATCAATACCAACCCAAGCAGAACCAAAAAAAAGAAGAGGTAATGATCCAATAAGTTGGTATTTGCAGAATATAGGTAGAGTCCCGCTTTTAACTCCTGCTGAAGAGATTGAATTGGGTAATCAAGTTCAGAAAATGATGATTCTTACAGAGGATGGTCAACTTAATGAAAAAAACAAAGATTTTACAACTCCACAAAAAAGGACAATAAAAATCGGTAGAAGGGCCAAAGAAAGAATGATGAAAGCTAATTTAAGGTTAGTTGTTAGTGTGGCAAAAAAATATCAGGGCAAGGGACTTGAACTCCTTGATTTAGTTCAGGAAGGTTCTCTTGGTTTAGAGAGGGCTGTTGAAAAATTCGACCCAACAAGAGGATATAAATTTTCTACTTACGCTTTTTGGTGGATTCGACAAAGTATGACTAGAGCTATTGCTTGTCAATCTAGAACAATTCGTTTACCTGTACATTTAAGTGAGAGATTAGCGTCCATAAGAAAAGTAAGCAGGGAACTAGCGCATAAACTCGGTGCTATGCCAAGTAGAATTGAAATTGCAGAGGAAATGGAAATTGATGTAGAAGAGTTGGATTCTGTTTTAAGACAAGCTTTATCAACAAGTAGTTTAGATGCTCCAGTTAATGGTGATGATGGTAGGAGCTTTCTAGGCGACTTAATTGCAGATAGTAATAATGAAGAGCCTTTGGATCAAGTTGAGCAAAAAATGCATCAAGAGCAACTTGGAAAGTGGTTAAGTCATCTAAGCGAGCAAGAACAACATGTTCTCAAATTGAGGTTTGGACTTGATGGGAATGAAAGACATACACTTGCTGAAATAGGAAGATTGCTAGAAGTATCTAGGGAAAGAGTTAGACAAGTTGAACTTAAGGCATTAAGAAAACTAAGAAATTTAACCAGAAAATTACCTAGTGGTATTTAATCTAGTCCTCGGCCCAAATATATTTAGTCAATTCTTCTGTTGGTGGTTCTGGAGCTTCTAAAGCATTTTTAACAGACTGTGTTATCTCTTTATCTATTTTGTTCTCGATACTTTTTAATTCTTCTTCTGTTGCAAATTTACCATCAATAATTTCTTTAGCTAATTTTTTAATGGGATCTCTTTTCCCCCAAAACTCCTTTTCATTTTCAGATCTTAATTCATCTGGATCTGCAAG
>QCBW01000010.1 GCA_003281485.1 Prochlorococcus sp. AG-347-J20
AGAAAGCAGCTTGCTGCAAGAACTGCTTTAAAAGAAAGTTTTCCTGATATACAAGAAAATTAAATATTCAATTAATAATGGCTTTTTTGTTATTTTTTTTATTTCTTTTAGCTCTATCTATTATTTGGAGTATTAATGCGAGAAAATATACCTCTTCTGGGACAGTGGCATCTGCATATGATGCTTGGACTCAAGATAAGTTACTCGAAAGAATGTGGGGTGAACATATACATTTAGGTTATTATCCTACAGGAAATTTAAATATTGATTTTAGAAAGGCTAAAATCCAGTTCGTTCATGAGTTAGTCAAGTGGAGTGGTTTAGATAAATTGCCAAAAGGTTCCAGAATTCTGGATGTAGGCTGCGGAATAGGAGGAAGTTCTAGGATTCTTGCAAAATACTATGGTTTTAATGTTACTGGAATTACAATTAGTCCTGCTCAAGTAAAAAGAGCAAGAGAACTTACTCCTCTAGGACTTAACTGCAACTTTCAAGTTATGGATGCATTGGATTTGAAATTTGAAGATGGATCATTTGACGCAGTCTGGAGCGTTGAAGCTGGCGCACATATGAATGATAAAAACAAGTTTGCAGATGAAATGCTAAGAACTTTGAGACCTGGTGGTTATTTCGCATTGGCTGACTGGAACTCAAGAGATCTCAGAGCATATCCGCCCTCTTTTCTTGAGAAATTAGTTCTTAAACAGTTACTTGAACAGTGGGTACACCCTAACTTTATTAGCATTGATGAATTTGCTGATATTCTTAAAACAAATAAAAATAGTGCAGGAAGGGTATCCTTTGAGAATTGGAATTGTTTTACAAATCCCTCATGGTACGACTCGATAATTGAGGGTATTCGAAGACCCTTTGCTATTTTATCTCTTGGCCCTTTGGCGTTAGTAAAGTCTATTAGAGAAATTCCAACAATTCTTCTCATGAATTGGGCATTTAGAAAAGGTTTAATGGAGTTTGGAGTTTATAAATGTAGGGGATAAATTAATCTAATTCAACATTCTCAGAAAGATAATACCCAAAATCTACAAAGTTCTTGCATAGAGGTATTAAATTCTTTTTTAAATCAAGAAAATTGTCTATATTGTTGAGATTATTTATTTCTAAATCTATATAAATTATATATTCTCCTAACTCTCTTTTGGAAGGTCTAGATTCTATTTTGCTCATGTTAAATCCATAATCTGCAATGTAGTTAAGTGTTTTAAGTAAAGCGCCAGGTTTATTTGAAATTAGTGAAAAAGCAAAACTAGCAATATTTGCTTTATGTGAATTTGATTCTTTGCTCAATAATACAAATCTAGTACAATTCCCAGGAACATCATTAATAGGAAATGCTAATTGTTTAAGTCCTTCAATATGAATTAATGATTTTGAGCCTATAGCAGCTCTGAATTTACTCCCCTTTACCATATTGACAGCTTCTGATGTTGAATTTGTTGGAAGAGGAATTGCATTTGGTAGGTTTTCAGATAACCATTCTGAACATTGGGCTAATGCTTGAGGATGAGATAAAACTTCTGAAATGATTGAAAGTTCTCCTTCACTAATTAATGCATGTTTTATTGGTAAAACGATTGCTTTATTGATGAAAATATCCGGAAATTTCCAAAGTGCATCTAGGGTAGCTGTAACTCCTCCTTCAACAGAATTTTCAATAGGAACAATAGCAGCATCACAATTGTTGTAGGCAATTGATTTAATAACCGAATGTAACCCATTACATGGTACAAATATAGGTGTCTGAAAATTAGCAAGCTCTGATAATATATGAGCTGCTTTTTCTGCGTATGTTCCTTTTGGACCTAAATATGCAACTTGTTTGCGCATGATTAATTGTAAGAAAAAAAGAGATCAAATAAGCATTGGAGGGATATAGAGAATGCTATTGTCTTTTGATGCAAAGCAGAAACTAAAGCTTTCAGTAACACGAAATAAAGAGTATCTTTCTAAGTATCTTTTGGAAGAAGAAAGAGTTGTTGGAGCAATGCTAGACTCCAAAAAGTTAGAACCTGAAGGGGAAGGTAGGTTCAAGTATACAGTAACAAGTTTTAAGGTTTTCCAATTAGATATTAACCCTGTTGTTTCAATTGGGGTAGAGAATAAAGATGGAATTTTAAGAATGAGTGCACTTGAAAGTACATTAGATGGTCTGGGAATTATAGATGATTTTAATCTTATTCTAAAAGCTAATTTGGAAGCTACTAATATTGGATTAGAAGGTGAGGCGCTTTTAGGTGTTTCTGTGAGTCAACCTCCTTTATTGAAACTTGTTCCAAAGAAAATTTTGGAGTCTACTGGACATTCTGTGTTAAACGGGATTTTATTGGGTATCAAGTCGCGAGTTCAACAGCAATTGGTTAGAGATTTCTTGGATTGGTGTGAATTAAATAAGATTTGATTTTCTTAAAAAGCTTTTTCTATGAAGATTTGTAATTCCATTTTTTTTAATAATTGCGAGATGTTCTCTGGTCCCATACCCTTTATTTTTAGATAATAAGTATCCAGGAAATTTCTTTTCTAACCTCTCCATAAGATTATCCCTGGATACTTTGGCAATTATGCTTGCTGAAGATATCGCAATAAACTTCGAGTCCCCAGAAATAATATTTTTCTGAATTCCATCCCATGGCCTCAATAATAATGGACCATCAACTATTATTTCAGATGGTTTCTCCTTTAATTTTTTTAAAGCCCTAATCATAGAAAGTTCAGTTGCATATCTGATGCCGAACTTATCTATTTCTCTTGATGAAGATTGCCCAATTCCATAATCTGAAGAAAGTAATAAAATTTTTGGAAAAAGTATTTGTCTTTTTTTTTGCGTTAATTTTTTACTATCTGTCACACCTAATTTTTTTAAAGTAATCCTATTCTTTTTAGTTAATACAACAACTGCGGAAAAAACTGGACCAAAAACTGATCCCCTTCCAACTTCATCTATTCCAACTTGGGATACTTTATTCAATACTTGCTGAAGATCTTCTTCTTTTTTTTCTTGCATTATTAATTTCATCATTAAATTCCATTTCATCCTTCTGATCTTGTGAAATGATTTCTTTATTATCGCTTGTTTTTTTTGTTGATTTATCTATGGAATTAGAATTATCCTCAATCTCAATAGCCTCTGCTTTTTTAGATTTTGCTATTGTTTTTGCTTTTTTTGCTTTTGTTTTTTTATTATCTAAAGAGAATTCTTTGTTCTCAATATTGTCCTTTAGGAGCACAAAATTATTGCTAGTGAGATATTCTTTACCTAACTTTATTAGTGGATTTATACCTAATTGACTGAAAACAATTTTTTCATCATTAGTAAGATCAACAGTTATTATCTTTTTTTCTTTTGAATTAGATATATTCAAATCATTATCATTTTCTTTTCTGTCAGAAAGATATTCCTTATCAAGGTTCTTGGTGGGGGTGAGGAATTCATTTTCAATTACTTTTTCATGCTTATTAGTTGATTGTGTATGATCACTATCTTCAAAATTTATATCTTTTGATTTATCAGGTTTTTCTTCAAAATTTTTAATTTGTAGATTAAAATTCAATTCATTTTCTACATGGCCTGTCCCATTGCAGTTATTACATTTTTTGCCAAATAATTCATATATATTTTGACCTTGCCTTTTTCTGGTTAACTCAACTAAGCCTAATTCAGTTAGCTGAGCTATTTGAGGCCTTGCAGAATCATCTTTTATTGCTGCGGTAAAATGCTCTAGTAACTGGAATTGATCTCTTCTGGATTCCATGTCAATAAAATCTACCACGATAACTCCTCCAATATTTCTTAATTTCATTTGTCTTGAGATTTCAACTGCTGCCTCACAATTTGTCCACAAAACAGTTTGCCTTGAGTTCGCAGATCTTGTAAATGATCCTGAGTTAACATCAATCACTGTAAGAGCTTCAGTTGGTTCAATAATTATGTAACCTCCAGAAGGAAGATCTACTCTTGGTTGAAGAGATTTTTGAATAGTTTTCTTGATTTCATACTTTTCTAAAATGTGTTGGTCTAGTTTGTCATCGTAAAAATCAATATCTATATTAGATTCATAATTTACTAAAAAATCTTTTGCCCTTTCAACAGAAAATTGACTATCGATAATTATTCTTTTAGTAGATAATTTAATATGATCTCTCAAAATCTTAAGAGAGAAATCTTCATCTCTTTTTATCAAATTTGGTGGATTAGAAGTTTCAGAAACTTTTAAAATATTTTCCCATTGTTGAATTAAGTTTTCTAGATCTTCAATTAGTAATTCTTCTTTTATTTTTTCGGCCTCTGTTCTAAACAATAAACCTGTGCTAGGGGGTTTTATTAAAACCCCAAGAGCTTTTAAACGGTTTCTCTCAGTTTCTGTATTTATCTTTCTGGAAATATTTACTCCTTGACCATATGGCTGCAATATCAAATATTTTCCAGGTATTGAAATACTACCGGTAAGTCTAGGTCCCTTTGATCCAGTAGGTTCTTTCATTACTTGTACAAGAACTTTTTGTTTTGGTTCTAGTAATTCGGTTATTCCAAATGTCCCTTTTTTAAGTCTAAGTGGACCTAAATCCGAAACATGGATGAATCCATTTTTCTCACTTTCACCGATATTTATAAAAGCTGCATCAATGCCAGGGAGAACATTTTCAACTGTTCCTAAAAAAATATCGCCAATTTGATATTGACCTTGTGCGACGATTAATTCATCAACTCGATCATCCGTGAGTAGTGCTGCTATTCGAGCCTCCTCAGCGATGATAATTTGCTGAGACATATAGTTGATTCTAAATGATTTGGATTTTGAAAATCGTCTAAATTAAAGAGCTAGATTTTATTTTTTAATAGAGCAATTTTATAACCTATTATTGTTTACTCTTTAAAAATTAATAAAGTTAATAGTGATTGAATTCTGCAATTTATAAAGCTTTAAACGAGTTTCAAACTAATTGAAATTGATTTCACAGATATGGTTATTTCTTTGATTAACCATAACTAAAATAATTTTAACATCTAATCACCATTAAAGCACGTTAATACATTATTCTAATATTGGTGAATTTTTTTATCTACAGTGGTTCAAGTAAACGAAAATTATTTAAAACTCAAAGCAGGCTATTTATTCCCTGAAATTGCAAAAAGGGTAAAAATATATTCTCAATCAAATAAAAGTGCTGAAATTATTAAGCTTGGTATTGGAGATGTTACAGAACCATTACCTAGAGCATGCATAGAGGCTATGGGTAAAGCTTTGGATGAAATGGGTACAAGTGATGGTTTTAGAGGTTATGGACCAGAACAAGGTTATTCTTGGCTGAGAGAAAAAATATCTCAGCATGATTATATTTCGAGAGGCTGTCAAATTTCACCTGAAGAAATCTTTGTTTCAGATGGTTCTAAATGCGATAGTAGCAATATTTTAGATATTCTTGGCAAAGATAATTCAATTGCTGTAACAGATCCTGTTTACCCTGTTTATGTAGATAGTAACGTCATGACAGGCAGAACTGGAGATGCTCTTGAAAATGGTACTTATCAAGGATTAACCTATCTTTCAATAAATGAGGGGAACAACTTTCTACCAAAACTACCTGAAAAAAAAGTTGATATTTTATATTTATGTTTTCCTAATAATCCGACTGGAGCGACTATAACTAAAAAAGAATTGAAAAAGTGGGTTGACTATGCTCTTCAAAACAAATCTCTGATACTTTTTGATGCCGCTTATGAAGCGTTTATTCAAGATAATGATATTCCACATTCAATCTATGAGATTGAGGGAGCGAAGGATTGTGCTATTGAATTTAGATCTTTCTCAAAGAATGCAGGATTCACTGGAGTTAGATGTGCTCTTACAGTAATACCAAAAAATCTCAAAGGTTTGAGCTCCACAAATGAGGAAATAGATTTATGGCCTCTTTGGAATAGGCGACAATCTACAAAGTTCAATGGAGTAAGTTATGTGGTTCAGAGAGGAGCAGAGGCTGTTTATTCTCTTGAAGGGAAGCAACAGGTGAAAGGATTAATTGATTTTTATATGGAAAATGCAAAAATCATGAAAAATAAACTTCAGACTGCAGGATATAAAGTTTATGGTGGAGACAATGCTCCTTATATCTGGATTAAAGTTCCTGATCAAATGACATCCTGGGACTTTTTTGATTTCCTTTTGCAGAAAGTCAGTGTAGTTGGAACACCTGGGAGCGGATTTGGTTTGTCAGGAGAAGGTTATTTTCGTTTGTCAGCATTTAACTCACGATCAAACGTCATTGATGCAATGGAAAGAATAATTAATATATAATTGTTAATACAATTTATACTCTAAAAAATTTTAATGCTATCCATAAAGTTAGAACAAAGTGTAAGTAATAATTCAGCAGTAATTGAAAAGAAACCTGCTGAATTAAAAAATAAATCTCCTAAATATAAGGTCTTGCTTCATAATGACCCAGTTAATTCTATGGAGTATGTAACTATTTCACTTCGAGAAGTTGTGCCGCAATTAAGTGAGCAGGATGCTATTTCCATAATGCTGGAGGCTCATAACACGGGAGTTGGTTTAGTAATTATTTGTGATTTAGAGCCTGCAGAATTCTACTCAGAATCATTAAAGTCTAAAGGAATTTCTAGTTCAATTGAGAAAGAGGATTAATAACGGTTGAATTTATTATTTAGAATGAGCTAATTTCCTTTCTGATAAGGGACGGACTTTTAAAGATTCTTTTAATGAGGACTTGCCGTATTCTCTCTCAAGAATGTTGATAACTGTTTTCCCAAATTCATCTTCTGGATTATCAAAAGCTTCTAAACAAACCTGACCAAGTTTTTTTCCTAGCGAGCCTGGATTCCAAAGCAGCTTTCTCGCTGTCCACGGCATCATGCTCATTGGATTATAGTTTGGCTTCAAAATTTTATGTTCCAGGGCATACTTCTCAAGTAGGGTGTGAGGTTGCAAACCTATGAAGAATATGGCTGGATCAACTAAGCCTTTACCAAAAATATTTTCTAATTCTCTATGGTAAGCGATTGTTTGTCTTATGGTGCTGGGCGTTTCATCAAAAACATTAAATGAATAATTGACTGAAACATGATTCTTAAAACCTGATTTGACTAGCATTCTGCAATTATTCAATACAGTTTCAAGGTCATATGCTAATCTCATTTTTCTAACAAGTTCTTGAGATCCCGACGTAATACCTATTTCAAAATAGCTCATACCCGTATCAACCATAAGCTGGGCTAACTCAGCATCAATATTATCTGCTCTGATGTATGCAGCCCAATTAATATCGTCCCAGCCTTGATCTTTAATTGCTTTCAAAAGTGTTTTTGCATCTTCAATATGTTTTTTGGCTGGAATAAACTGGGCATCTGTGAACCAAAATCCCCTTACTCCAAGATCATATAATTGCTTCATTTCTTTGATTACTTCGTTAACAGGATTAACGCGAACCTGCTTGCCCTCCACAACTGTATAAACACAGAAACAACAATTATGAGGACATCCTCTTTTTGTTTGTACCCCTACGTAGTAGTCTCCTCCTTCAATATACCAATTGAATTCAGGCCATATCGATTTTATATATTTATAATTGCAGGCAGTTTTTACAGTGCCTAAAGGTTGTTCATGTATTAATTTGTTCCGAGGTTTTTGTCCAGCAATATAACATCTTTCTTCCTCTATTGAATCTCCTCTAATGATTTTTTCTATGAGATTTTCTCCTTCTCCAACTGAAATAACAGTTCCTTTTGGGAGTAGATTACCCAATTGTTCATAGAAAACACTAACAGCTCCACCTCCTAAGATTACTTTTACATTTTTGTTGTATTTTTGTGCTCTTTTTAGTCCCATTTTTACTAAAGAAGTATTTCTATATATTTCTCCATAATGAGATGCAATTAATTTTAATCCCCCCCATGAACCTCGTATTTTTTTAAAAATGTTTTTTGAGTAGAAAACTTCAAAAGAGTTCTGCAGTGGATTTCCACTTCTGCCATCAACAGGTGCATAAATTTGTATATCTCTCCATGAAAAAATGATTAGATGTGGTCTAAATTGATCAATTTTTCTAGATAAATATTTGGAAACTTTATTAGATGGAATTATTGCTAGATCAATGAATTGCTGCTCTATATCTGGATAACATTTATGAATATGATCTGCCAGATATATAGGCCCTATTGGAAATATTGGATTACATGGAAGCCTTACAGTCAGAATTTTTCCGTAATGAACTTTTTGGAAATTATTTTTTTTTAATCTTTTGGACTCTAAATTCATGCCATGAAAATCTGATGAATCTACTTTTATTTATTAGAATCTAACTACTTTATTCCTAATTTGGAAAAATTTAAAATCTTTAAAATAAAAATCTACGTTAATTTTTCTATTCTTATGTAAGAAATAATATAAGTACGGCGTACTTTGTGAAGCTTAAAATCACTAGTATATTGGGCTTGTAGGATACAAAATCTCTTATAAAAAGCTATTTTACTTTTTTGCTTAAAGTAAAAGATGGTTTAATAAATTAGCTTAAAAAGATTTTCAGAATTTAAAATTTCAATTGTTCTTGTTTTCAAATTTACTTTAAAGTGCCGATAATTGGAATTGAACCAACGACCTACTGTTTACGAAACAGTTGCTCTACCGCTGAGCTATACCGGCAAGATTAAAATTTTGAGACTTTAATATAAACTTAATTCTATGATTTCAAAAATTTATGTCAAAAATAGATCCTGAATTAAAAAAGAGATTATTAAAGGAATCCCAAGCCCCTTTTAAAGGGTTGAGGAGAATATTATGGATAGCATTTAGTGGTTCAGCATTCTTAGGTCTTTTAATAATGCTCTCAAGAATTTTAAGTGGAAATGAGTTTCAGCAAAATAACCTTCTCATACAATTGGGTGCTTGTGTACTATTTCCTGCTTTGTTGTTCCTTGACAGAAACAAATAGTGTTAGGTTGAAAATTTAATTATTTGGTTAATTTTCTCTTTTTAGTAACAAATTTAAATGCTTCGATTATGTCTCCTTCAATCCAAGAAGAGAATTTATCACAACCAACTCCACATTCGAACCCTGTATTTACTTCTTTTACATCATCTTTAGACCTTTTAAGAGAGTCTAAATTACCTTCAAAAATTACTTTGTCAGATCTTAAAACTCTCAGAGAACAATTACGTTGCAATTTTCCAGTTTGTATATAACAGCCTGCGATAGCTCCCTTTCCAACTGCGAAAGTTGCTCTTACTTCGGCTTTACCTAATGATTCTTCAACAAGATCTGGTTCAAGGAGACCTTCCATAGCCATCTGAATATCTTCTAAGAGTTTGTAGATTACTTCATATTCTCTAATGTCAACATCATTAGCATCAGCTGCTCTCTTTGCTCCTGAAGCTAATGAGGTGTTAAAACCAATGATCACTGAACCTGATGCCGCTGCAAGATCTATATCTGTTTCAGTTATTTCTCCTGGAGCAGAAAGTAGAACTCTAACTTGAACTTCATTTTTTGGTAATTGTTCTAATGAACCTAATATCGCTTCAACACTACCTTGAACATCAGCTTTGAGAATTAAGTTTAACTCTTTTAATTCCCCATCATTCGCTTGAGTAGATAAGGATGACAAGCTTACTCTTCTGGAGGCCATTTGCTGAGCTAATTTTGTAGCTCTGGCATCTGTAGCTCTATCTCCAACGATTGCTCGGGCACTTTTCTCGTCGGGGTATACTTCAAATTCATCTCCCGCTGTAGGTACTTCACTAAATCCTAGTGCTTCTACTGGGAAAGATGGCCCTGCTTCCTTGATTCTATTGCCATGTTCATCAACCATCGCTCTAATCTTTCCAAGTACTGAACCTGCGGCTAAAACATCCCCAGATCTTAAGGTGCCATTTTGTACTAATAAAGTAGCTACAGGACCTTTGGCTTTATCGAGGTGGGCTTCAATTACAGTGCCTTTTGCTGATCTATTAGGGTTAGCTTGTAGATCTTCAACTTCTGAAACTAATAAAATCATTTCAAGCAATTTATCAATATTCTGCTTTTTGATTGCACTTACTGGGACCATTACAGTATCTCCTCCCCAATCTTCAGCAATTAGATCTTTTTCTGAAAGCTCTTGCTTAACTCTTTCTGGAGATGCTCCTTCTTTATCAATTTTATTTATTGCAACAACAATTGGTACTTTCGCAGCTCTGGCATGGCTAATAGCCTCAAGTGTTTGAGGTCTGCAACCATCATCTGCAGCTACTACAAGAACAGCTACATCGGTCACTTTTGTACCTCTTGCTCTCATTGCAGTAAAGGCTTCATGACCAGGGGTATCGAGAAAAGTTAATTTTTTCTTTTTATTTTCATGTTTAAATTCAACTTGATAAGCTCCTATATGCTGAGTTATACCTCCTGCTTCTCCAGAGGCTACTCTTGATTCTCTTATAGAATCTAAAAGACTTGTTTTACCATGATCTACATGCCCCATTACTGTGATAACAGGTGGCCTTTTTATTAGACTATCAATATCATCAGATTCAATCATATCTACTGTTTTCTCAGCAGCTTCTTGGACATCATCTTGCAAAACGGGTACGCCAAATTCTTCTGCGACTGTCTCTATAGTTGCTAAGTCAAGTGATTGAGTTACAGTTGCTGTGATTCCTTTAAAAAAGAGTGATTTAATTATTTCAGAACTTTCAAGACTTAATTTATCAGCTAATTCCTGAACCGTTAAATTATCCTCGGGAACTATAATCATTTCAGGTCTTACTTGTTTTGCCTCTTTGGCAGCCTTTAATTCTAAAGCTCTTCTTTTCTGCCTTTGTCGCGTAGTCTCTTTTTTCTTCTTTTTAAATTGTTTTATGGATTTTTGAGATTTAGCTTCCTCAGATTTTGCTTTCTTGGGGCGCGCTAAACTTGCAGATAGAATTGAAATTTTTTCGCCTGAATATCCACTTGTCTCAGATGTTAATGAATCATCATTTTCACCTATAATATGAACTTTCTGCCTTTGTTTCTGTGGATTTTTATTTCTCAGCGCTTCAAGTTTCGCACTATCATCCCAATCTGTTTTAGCAGGTTTTTTCGAGGAATTTGAAAATGTTCTATGCGGTGGTTTTTTTGAACTCGGTACATTATTTGGACGTTCACTAGGAGCTTTTACCTTTTCTTTTGGCGACTCACCATTTTTCTTTTGATAGTTATTAATACTTGGTTTGTCTTTTTCCGATTTATTAGTTTTTTGGAGTTGTAAAAGTTCATTGGGTGAAACTGGTTTCCTAATACCAGAGGATTTTGGGTTATTGAATCTAGAACCATATCTATTTAAGTCTCCCTGGCTTACTGAACTTCCTTGTCTGAAATTTCCACGAGGACTGTTGGGATTTCCAACTTTATTAGGATTCGCTTGTCTATTAATTGGGCCCGGTCTTCTTTGATCTGCTTGTTTATTCCTTAATCCAGGTCTGTTGGGCATGCTAGGCCTATTGGGCATCTCAGCTCTGTTGGGCATTCCAGGTCTGTTGGGCATCCCAGGTCTGTTGGGCATTCCAGGTCTGTTGGGCATTCCAGGTCTTTTAGGAGAAGCAGATTTGTTGATGTTAGGTTGCTTAAAAGAATTATTTTGTTTATTTGGATTTATCTTAGGATCATCTCTTCTGATAGGAGCTCCCACTAGCTCAGGAGTATTAGGTCTATTATTTGAGTTTTTTGTTTGAGGTTTGTTGGTTGTTTGATTAGATTTATTTGATATTTGCCTTCTTTCTCCTGACTGGTGGATGTTTTTAGCAAAATCATTAGATTTAACACTATTCGTTATATTTTTTGGCTTTTCAATAAGTTGAATAGGACGTTTCGCGGGACTTTTGATGGGAAATGTTTTGTTATTAAGGAATGTTTTTTTATCTTGGTTTAAATTCTGAGCAGAACCGTTGTTAAGGTTCTGATTTTGAAGATTTGCTTGAGATTGTGAACTGCCAATAATATTGGGTTTTTTGGGGTTTTTTGTTTGATTTGATATGATTTTGGGACTCTCGGGTTTGTTAAGAGGTTTTGCTAATAACGGTTTTTTGTTTGAATTATCTTTGTTCGTTTTACTTTGTGATGAAGAAATAATAGGAGAATTATCTTCTTTGTTTTTTTTAAAAGTTTCTTTATTGTTTGAAGGTTTATTAATTGACAAAATTGTTTTGTCTGAATTCTTTTTATTTATTAGATTTTTAATTTTTCTTGCATCTTCTGCGGAAATAGAACTGCTGTGGCTTTTTACCGAAATAGAAAGTTTTTGAGCAGCATCCAATATATCTTTATTTTCCAGATTTAAATCTCTAGAAAGTTCGTAAATTCTGATTTTATCGCTGATGGTCATTTAGTCTGATTTTAATCTTCTAAAGTAGATAGAATTTAATTTAATTATATTCCCTTATTGGGATAGTCATTAAAGGATGCAATTTCTTTTTTAAAAATATCAATAAATTCAGGTTCTAAAAATGTTTTTAAAGCTTTTTGAAGTTTTTTTTTGATTTTAGAATCTAAATAACATTTTCTTGAATTACAAATGTAGGCAGAACGCCCCATCCCCTTTTGAAACATGATGCCTTGTTTGTGGTCTTTAGTAATCTTTAAAAGATTTTTCCTGTCATATGTTTTTCTACATGACACGCAAACACGCATAACAGGGATTTGTTGTGTCACCGTTTTCTCTCCTCTTCGGCAGATATTTCATTATTTTGAATATTCTCTGATTGATCATTAACTGATAAGGATTCTCCTTCATATTGTTCTTCACCATATTCTTGATCATCTTCAGGTAGAGGATAAAGCTCTCTTAATCTTGCATCTTCTGCAGCTCGCTCAGCTTGTTCTGCTTCTAATCTTAAATCAGCTTCTCTTTGGAGATTTTCTTCATCTTCTCTTTGAATAATTAATTCAGAGACAGCTGCATCTTCTGCTTCTTGATCGTATTCATGTGAGTTTTTAACATCAATTTTCCAACCAGTTAATCTTGCAGCAAGTCTTACATTCTGACCTTCTCTCCCAATCGCGAGGCTTAATTGATCAGGAGGAACTAATACGTGCGCATGTTGACCTTCTGGATCCACAAGTCTTACTTGATCAACTTTTGCTGGACTTAAAGAATTTAAAATATATTGTATTGGATCTGATGACCACTTAATAACATCAATTTTTTCTCCTCTTAATTCATTAACTACTTGTTGAATTCGTGCTCCTCTTGCCCCAATACAAGCACCAACAGCATCAACTTCTTTCTCTATACTATCAACAGCAACTTTTGTTCTTGGACCAACAGCTCTTGAAGGAGGGTTTGCTTCCCTTGAGACAGCGACAATTTTTACAGTACCTTCTTGAATTTCTGGTACTTCATTCTCAAATAAATATACTACTAAACCAGCATTAGCTCTACTCACGAAGAGTTGTGGTCCTTTTCTAGCTATTTCGCTAACTTCTTTCAAAAATACTTTGAAGGTTGCATTTGCTCTGTAATTATCATTAGGTAATTGATCTCTTTTGGGTAGCTCAGCTTCTACTTCAGGTCTGCCAATTCCTGAACTAACCCCCATAATGACTGATTGTCTTTCGAATCTTATAACCCTTGCAGTTAGAACAGGATCTTCCAAATCTGCAAATTCTTCTTGGATCATTTTACGTTGTTGATCTCGTAATTTTTGAGCTAAAACTTGCTTTGTTGTTGAGGCGGCCATTCGTCCAAAATCCTCTTTTTCTGGCGTAACGTCTAAAACTACGGTGTCTCCAATTTGAGCATCTTCAGCAACTTGTTTAACTTCTAAGAGGGAAATTTGATGATCCTCGCTTTCAACTTCATCAACAATTATTTTGCTAGATAATATCCTGTAACCTTCTTCATCTAAGTCTAATCCAACATCGAAATTACTAAAATATTCCTCATCAAATGGATCTTCGTTAATTCCAATATAAAAAGTTCTTCTATATTTTTCGTATCCTTTTAATAAAGCTTCGCGCAAGGCAGCTTCTACGATATTAGGAGGTAATTTTTTTTCCTCACTAATGTCCTCAATGAGATTGTTTAAACCTGGGAGAATAACTAATGCCATCTATGATGGGGAGATTGAATAATGGTTGAAAAATAATTAATCTTTTAATGTGCAAAGACTAATTCTTAGTACTTCATTAAAAGGGATCTTTTTTATTTTCCCTTTAATGTTAATGGCTAAATAATCTTTAGACTTTTCATAGAGTAAACCATTCAGAAATTTTATTTTTGAATTCTTTTGGTTTAATTCAACATTAACTGGAAAACCCTTAAAAGTTATGAAGTCTCTTTCTGAGGTTAATTCATCACTGACCCCTTGACTACTAATTTCTAACACATAGGAACAATTTAAAAGATTTGATTTTTCTATTTCGTTAGATGCTGGAGTATTAAAAAGAGCACAATCATCCAATGAGATGTCATCATTATTCATTTTTTTTATAGTGACTTTAATAACAATTGGATTTTTATTAGTTTGTATATTTAAATCGCAGATTTCAAGATCACATTTAGTGGCGACTTTTTTTAATAAAACTTCAAGTATACTTTTGCTTTCTTTATTCAATTTTAATTAATTAATCTTATGGAATTATTGTCACATAAAAAAATTTATGTATGAAAATAAAAAATTTTTATTTTATGGATGTAAACAAATTAACAACAATAATCTATTTCTTCAATTAGATTTAAATAAAATTTGATCTTCCTTTGAATATAATCGGTTATCCAAAGATTAAATTTGTAAATTTAATCCAAATTTTAACTTTTGCTTGTTTTTGTATAGTTAACTTCGCTTTAACGACTGAAGTTTTTGCATTAGATTCCAATATAAATCATAATTTTGTATCTTCTGCAGTTAAAAATGTAGGCCCAGCAGTTGTTAAAATTGACACAGAGAGATTAGTAGAGAGACAGCAATTTGATCCTACATTGCTAGATCCCTTACTAAGGGATTTGCTTGGTGAACCTGGAACTATCCCTGATAGAGAAAGGGGCCAAGGTTCTGGCGTTATTATTGATGGAGATGGTTTAATCCTTACAAATGCACATGTTGTAGATAGGGTAGATGATGTTTCAGTTACTTTGGCCGATGGAACTATTTGTGATGGTCAAGTTTTGGGAACTGATTCAATCACTGATATTGCTTTAGTAAAGATTAATGAATCTACTTATTCTAATTTTGCGCCTCTTGGAAATTCCGAAGACCTTGAAGTTGGAGATTGGGCAATAGCTCTTGGTACACCCTATGGTTTAGAAAAAACAGTTACTTTAGGGATAGTAAGTAGCTTGCATAGGGATATTAATAGCTTAGGATTTTCAGATAAAAGGCTTGATTTAATTCAGACTGACGCAGCAATAAATCCGGGAAATTCTGGAGGACCACTTATTAATTCAAATGGTGAAGTAATAGGAATCAATACTTTAGTAAGAAGCGGTCCTGGCGCTGGTTTAGGTTTCGCAATTCCTATTAATTTAGCTAAAAATGTATCTGATCAACTTCTTAAAAATGGTGAAGTTGTCCATCCTTATTTAGGAGTTCAATTGATCTCTTTAAGTCCTAAAATTGCCAAAGAACATAATAAAGATCCTAATTCACTAGTTCAATTACCTGAAAGAAATGGAGCTTTAATTCAATCAGTTATTCCTAATAGTCCTGCTGAAAAAGCTGGCTTACGAAGAGGCGACTTAGTAATTGCGGCTGAAAATATTTCAATAAATGAACCCAAAGCATTACTAGATGAAGTAGAAAAGGCTCAGATAGGGAAAGTTTTTTTATTGAATGTTTTAAGGAATAATAAAGAAATACAAATTAATATAAAACCAGAACCTCTCCCAGGTTTGACATAAGTCCCCCATTGAAATTTAATAATCTATACATATAGTTTTAAGATTTTGGATTCACAAACTCAGATGAAGCAGATAGTCGCTGATGCAGCAATTAAAGAGGTTGAGAGTGACATGATACTAGGATTGGGATCTGGATCCACTGCCGCGCTTACGATCAAAAGCCTTGCTGATAATATTCGTTCTGGGGAATTACAAAATATAGTAGGTGTAGCAACTTCATTTCAGTCAGAGGTTTTGGCGTTAGAACTTAATATACCGCTTATTGACTTGGCTTCAGTTTCAGAAATTGATTTAGCTATTGATGGTGCAGATGAAGTTGATCCAGGATTCCAACTAATAAAGGGAGGAGGAGCATGCCATGTAAGAGAAAAACTAGTGGCTTCTAAAGCTGATAAATTGTTAATAGTTGTTGATGAAACAAAATTAGTACAAAATTTAAATAAAGCTTTTCCTTTGCCTGTAGAGGTCCTTCCAAATGCTTGGAAGCAAGTAAAGGAAGTGATTGCAGAAATGAATGGGTATTCAACTTTAAGAATGGCTACCAAAAAAGCTGGTCCAGTTGTTACTGACCAAGGCAACTTGATCTTGGATATTACCTTTAATGACGGTATTAAGAATCCAAAAGAAATTGAGATGAGTATTAATAATATTCCAGGAGTATTAGAAAACGGATTATTTGTTGATCTTACAGACAAAGTTCTGGTTGGTAAGATTGAAAATAATATCCCAGTTGTTTACTCTCCCTCCAAAATTAATTAATCTCTAAATCTTATTTGTACTGAATTAGCGTGACTATGTAAGCCCTCACTTTTAGCAAGATTAATAATATCAAGGCTATTAACTTTTAAACTTTCTTCATTAAATTCAATTATTGAAGTATTTTTCATAAAAGTTTCAACTCCCAAAGAACCGCTAAATCTGGAGTTGCCTGAAGTTGGTAAAGTATGATTTGGTCCAGCAAGGTAATCTCCCACTGCTTCGGGAGTCCATTTTCCTAAAAATATTGCGCCTGCATTATCTATACCTTTCAGAATTTCTTTTGGATCAAAAGTTAAAATTTCTAAGTGCTCTGGAGCAAAGTTATTACTTAGTTCAATGCATGATTCATAATTCTCGCAAATAACAATTAATCCCCAACTTTTTATTGATTGCATGCAAATTTCTTTTCTTGGATGATTATCTATTTTTTTATAGAGTTCCTCTAAAACTTCTTTAGCCTGTTTCTTCGATGTAGTAAGCAATATTGAAGAAGCTAAAGGATCATGTTCTGCTTGAGCTAACAAATCAGATGCTATGTGTGTACTTTGAGCCGTTTCATCTGCAATAATTAAAATTTCACTTGGACCAGCTAAAGAATCAATTCCAGTTGAGCCATAAATTAGTTTTTTAGCAGTAGTGACGTAAATATTGCCTGGGCCTGAAATAACATCTACTCTATCTATTTGATTTGTCCCAAATGCTAAGGCGCCAATTGCTTGAGCTCCTCCAATCCTAAACACTTTATTTATTCCAGATAAGTGAGCTGCAGCTAAAACAGTTTTGTTTATCTTCCCTTCTTTATTACCAGGGGATACCATTATAATTTCTCTAACTCCTGCTACTGATGCTGGAATCGCGTTCATAAGTACAGTACTTGGATATGCGGCTCTCCCTCCTGGGATATAGATACCTGCCTTTTTCACTGGTCTCCATACCCTCTGGACTCTATCCCCATGTTCACCTTTTATGGTGAAAGATGATGGAATTTCTTTTTCATGAAATTGTTTAATTCTTGCATGTGCTACTTCAAGTGAGCGTTTCAAATTACTATCAATTTCATTCCATGCATCCTTTAAATCATTTGAACTAACTTGCATTGGGTTAGGGTTGAAACCATCAAGCTTTTTTGTATATTTTTCTACAGCTTTATCGCCCTTATTTTTAACTTCTTGAAGAATTTCCGCGACAATTGAATTAATCTTATCATTGTTTTCTGAGTTTGTTCGGGTGGAAATCCTTTTTAATTCTTGGATAGCTTCTTTTTTATTATTTATGATCTTCATATTCTTTTTTTTTCAAATTTAAAGGCTCAAGACACAACTTAGGGATATGTTCAAATTATATATTATTGATTACAAGTCGATTAGTTTGTTATGATTATACTTTAAATATAAAACTTATCCTCTGTGGCCAATAACAAATCAGCAAAAAAAAGAATAAAAATTGCAGAAAGAAATCGTTTAATCAATAAATCATATAAATCTACAATTAGGACTTTAACCAAAAAAACCTTACAAAATTGCGAAACATTTAAGAAAGATCCTAGTGAAGATAATAAAAATTTAGTGGTTAAGAGCCTTAATAAGGCTTTTAGCTTAATCGATAAAGCAGTTAAAAAAAATATTCTTCACAAGAATAATGGGTCCAACAAAAAGTCAAAGATTAACAGTTTTGTAAAATCTACTTTATCCTCTTAGTAATAAAATATAGACAAAGTTATGAGCGAAATTGAACTCATAGATTCTCATTGTCACTTAATATTCGAAAATTTTGAAAAAGATCTTGAAAACGTAGTTATAAGATTAAGGTCAAGAGGTGTAAAAAAATTAGTTCATGCTTGTTGTGAATTTTCAGAAATTCCTAAGTTAAAAAAAATATCCCATGAATTTAATGAAATTTTCTATTCAGTAGGTTTACATCCCCTAGAGGCAGATAAATGGGAACCAAGTTCCACATCTGTCTTAGAGAGGGCGGCAAAAGAAGATAAAAGAGTTGTAGCTATTGGGGAATTAGGCCTTGATTTCTTTAAAAGTACAAATAAAACGCAACAAATTAACGCTCTTGTCCCACAAATGGAGTTAGCACACGAACTTAATTTGCCTGTAATTATTCATTGCAGAGAGGCTGCAAATGAAATGATCGATATATGTAATGAACTTGCAAAAAAAAGTAAATGTCCTCAAGGTGTACTCCATTGTTGGACAGGAACTCCGAAAGAAATGAAGCAATTTTTGGATTTAGGATTTTATATTAGTTTTAGTGGAATAGTAACTTTCCCAAAAGCACATGAAATTCAAGAATGTGCCAAAATAGTCCCCAAGGATAAATATCTTATTGAAACTGACTCACCATTTTTAGCCCCTGTTCCTCACAGGGGTAAAAGAAATGAACCTGCATTTGTTGAAAACGTGGCAAATTTCATGGCAAATTTAAGATCTTCGGAATTAATTACAATTGCCAAAGAATCATCGAAGAATGCTGAAGATTTGTTTAAATTTGACTTGTTAATTTGACATAGAAGCTGCTAATATAAGGAATTACTGGAAATTTTTCTTAATTTTTAGTTTTAACTTTCTAAGTTAAAGGTTTTGTCGCCCTTAACAACAAACCTTTAGATTTTTATTGAGTAGATTTTTTGTTGAAATCGAGATTTTATTTTTGATTTCACATCAAAAGAAAAGTTAAAAAACTAATTTTTGAGTAGATTTCAAGTAAATAGTATATCTCACATAATCGAAGGTTTTCTTGGATGAGCAGTAGCGCATTACAGGTAGCAAAAACAGCTACTTATTTACCAGATTTAGTTGAAGTACAAAGAGCAAGCTTTAAATGGTTTTTGGAAAAGGGTTTAATAGAGGAATTACAGAACTTTTCACCCATTTCTGATTACACAGGTAAATTAGAATTACATTTTATTGGTGAAGAATATAGGCTAAAAAGACCTAGACATGATGTTGAGGAAGCAAAAAGAAGAGACGCAACATTTGCTTCTCAAATGTATGTAACTTGTAGATTAGTTAATAAAGAAACCGGGGAAATAAAGGAACAAGAAGTATTTATAGGTGAATTACCATTGATGACTGAAAGAGGAACTTTCATAATAAATGGGGCAGAGAGAGTGATTGTTAATCAAATTGTTAGAAGCCCAGGAGTGTATTTTAAAGATGAGCAGGATAAAAACGGACGAAGAACTTACAACGCAAGCGTAATTCCTAATAGAGGTGCTTGGTTAAAATTCGAGACTGACAAAAATAATTTACTTTATGTACGTGTTGATAAAACAAGAAAAATTAATGCTCATGTTCTAATGCGAGCAATGGGCCTTTCTGATAATGATGTAATTGATAAACTTAGACACCCTGAGTTTTATCAAAACTCCATCGAATCAGCCAATGACGAAGGTATAAATTCCGAAGATCAAGCCTTACTTGAGCTCTACAAGAAGCTGCGTCCAGGTGAACCACCTTCTGTTTCTGGAGGACAACAGCTATTATACAGTAGATTTTTTGATCCTAAAAGATACGATTTAGGTAGAGTCGGCAGATATAAAATAAATAAAAAATTGCGACTTACTGTACCTGATGATGTAAGAACCCTTACACATGAAGATGTTCTATCAACTATTGATTATCTAATAAACCTAGAATTGGACATAGGGGGAGCAAGTTTAGATGATATCGACCACCTTGGTAATAGAAGAGTTAGATCTGTAGGAGAACTTCTCCAAAACCAAGTTAGGGTTGGGCTAAACCGTTTGGAGAGGATTATTAAGGAAAGAATGACTGTAGGAGAAACAGACTCTCTTACTCCTGCTCAATTAGTCAATCCTAAGCCTTTAGTTGCAGCTATAAAGGAGTTTTTTGGCTCTAGTCAGTTAAGCCAATTTATGGATCAAACAAATCCTTTGGCTGAATTAACTCATAAGAGAAGAATCTCTGCTTTAGGCCCTGGTGGCCTTACTCGAGAAAGAGCAGGCTTTGCGGTAAGAGATATTCATCCTTCGCATTATGGAAGATTATGTCCAATTGAGACTCCTGAGGGTCCTAATGCAGGACTCATAAACTCTTTAGCTACTCACGCGAGAGTCAATGAGTATGGTTTTATTGAAACTCCTTTTTGGGAAGTTGATAACGGTAAAGTAAATAAAGAGGGATCACCTGTTTATCTTTCTGCTGATTTAGAGGATGAGTGTAGGGTTGCTCCAGGAGATGTCGCAACTGATAAAGATGGAAATATACTTGCAAATCTAATACCTGTAAGATACAGACAGGATTTTGAAAAAGTTCCTCCGCATCAAGTTGATTATGTTCAGCTTTCTCCGGTCCAAGTTATTTCAGTCGCAACCTCACTAATTCCTTTCTTGGAACATGATGATGCAAATAGAGCTCTCATGGGATCAAACATGCAACGCCAAGCTGTTCCATTGCTGAGGCCAGAACGTCCTTTGGTTGGTACAGGCTTAGAATCGCAAGTTGCTAGAGATTCAGGAATGGTTCCCATAACAAAAGTTAATGGAACTGTATCTTATGTAGATGCTAATGAAATTGTTGTTAAGGATGAAGATGGTAATGAACATTTTCATTATCTTCAAAAATATCAAAGATCAAATCAAGATACATGCCTAAACCAAAGACCTATTGTAAAAATTGGTGATCAGGTTATTTCTGGACAAGTCTTAGCAGATGGATCGGCATGCGAAGGAGGAGAAATAGCCCTAGGCCAGAATGTTTTAATTGCATATATGCCATGGGAGGGATACAACTACGAAGATGCAATTCTTGTTAGCGAGAGAATGGTGACTGATGATTTATATACATCTGTTCATATTGAAAAATATGAAATTGAGGCAAGACAAACAAAGTTAGGACCTGAAGAAATTACAAGAGAGATTCCTAACATCTCCGAAGAAAGCTTAAACAATCTTGACGAAATGGGAATTATTAGGATTGGTGCTTTTGTAGAGAGTGGGGATATTCTCGTGGGAAAAGTTACTCCAAAAGGAGAATCAGATCAACCACCTGAAGAAAAACTTTTGAGAGCTATTTTTGGTGAAAAAGCTCGAGACGTTAGAGATAACTCTCTCCGTGTCCCTAAGACTGAAAAAGGAAGGGTTTT
This sequence comes from Prochlorococcus sp. AG-347-J20, assembly GCA_003281485.1. Classification (GTDB taxonomy): domain Bacteria; phylum Cyanobacteriota; class Cyanobacteriia; order PCC-6307; family Cyanobiaceae; genus Prochlorococcus_A. Next base: position 21,755 of record QCBW01000010.1, read on the forward strand.
AGATGTTCGAATTTATACTAGAGAACAAGGCGATGAGTTACCTCCTGGGGCTAATATGGTTGTTAGAGTTTATGTCGCACAAAGAAGAAAAATCCAAGTAGGTGACAAAATGGCCGGTAGGCATGGCAATAAAGGCATTATTAGCAGAATATTACCCAGAGAAGATATGCCTTATTTGCCCGATGGAACGCCTGTAGATATAGTCCTTAATCCACTAGGAGTTCCAAGTAGGATGAACGTAGGTCAAGTTTTTGAATTATTGATGGGTTGGGCTGCCTCAAATTTAAATTGTAGGGTTAAAGTTGTTCCATTCGATGAAATGTATGGAGCTGAAAAATCACATCAGACTGTTCAAGCATTCCTAGAGGAGGCTGCTAAACAGCCCGGTAAAGCATGGGTTTATAATCCAAAAGATCCTGGAAAGTTATTACTGAAAGATGGTAGAACTGGCGAACCTTTTGATCAACCAGTTGCCGTTGGATATTCTCACTTTCTTAAACTAGTGCATTTGGTGGATGACAAAATTCATGCCAGATCTACTGGTCCTTACTCTTTGGTGACTCAACAACCATTGGGCGGTAAAGCTCAGCAAGGTGGACAAAGACTTGGCGAAATGGAAGTATGGGCTCTTGAAGCTTACGGAGCAGCATATACCCTTCAAGAGCTATTAACAGTAAAATCTGATGATATGCAAGGAAGAAATGAAGCGCTTAATGCAATCGTAAAAGGTAAACCCATTCCTAGGCCTGGTACTCCTGAGTCATTTAAAGTTCTCATGAGAGAATTACAATCTCTCGGTTTAGATATTGGTGTTTATACAGATGAAGGAAAAGAGGTGGATTTAATGCAAGACATAAATCCGAGAAGAAATACTCCATCGAGGCCTACTTACGAGTCCCTAGGAACCTCTGAATATGAGGAAGATTAAATACTCAACAAAAACTTAAAATTTTAAATTACCAAAATAATGACCAACAGCAACCTTAGAACTGAAAATCACTTTGATTACGTCAAAATTTCAATAGCTTCTCCACAAAGAATTATGGACTGGGGACAAAGGACATTACCTAATGGACAAGTGGTCGGTGAAGTTACAAAACCAGAAACTATTAATTACAGGACACTTAAACCAGAAATGGATGGATTGTTCTGCGAAAAGATTTTTGGACCCTCTAAAGATTGGGAATGCCATTGTGGTAAGTACAAAAGAGTTAGACATAGAGGTATTGTTTGTGAAAGATGTGGAGTAGAAGTTACTGAAAGTAGAGTTAGAAGACATAGGATGGGATATATCAAACTAGCCGCGCCAGTTTCCCATGTTTGGTATTTGAAAGGTATTCCTAGTTACGTAGCTATTCTTTTGGATATTCCACTTAGAGATGTGGAGCAAATAGTTTATTTTAATTGTTATGTTGTTTTAGACCCAGGAGATCATAAAGAACTTAAATATAAACAGTTACTCACTGAAGATGAATGGCTGGAAATCGAAGATGAAATTTACGCTGAAGATTCAACAATTGAAAATGAACCTTATGTTGGTATTGGTGCTGAAGCCCTTAAACAATTACTTGAAGATCTTGATTTAAATCAGGTTGCTGAGGAGCTCAGAGAAGAAATTACGAACAGTAAAGGGCAGAAAAGGGCTAAACTCATTAAAAGGATTAGGGTTATAGATAATTTCATCGCAACTAATGCGAAACCAGAATGGATGGTCTTAGATGCAATACCTGTTATTCCTCCAGATCTTAGACCCATGGTTCAACTTGATGGGGGGCGATTCGCAACTTCTGATTTAAATGATCTTTATAGAAGGGTAATAAATAGAAATAATAGATTAGCAAGACTTCAAGAAATATTAGCACCTGAAATTATCGTCAGAAATGAAAAAAGAATGCTTCAGGAGGCAGTTGACGCTCTTATAGATAATGGTAGGAGGGGAAGGACTGTTGTTGGAGCAAATAATAGAGCGCTAAAGTCTCTTAGTGACATCATTGAGGGAAAACAAGGAAGATTTAGACAAAACCTTCTTGGTAAGCGCGTTGACTACTCAGGAAGATCTGTAATAGTTGTGGGCCCAAAATTAAAAATGCATCAGTGTGGTCTCCCAAAGGAAATGGCGCTTGAGCTCTTCCAACCTTTTGTTATTCATAGATTGATACGCCAAAATATTGTGAACAATATTAAAGCCGCAAAAAAATTAATTCAAAAAGCTGATGATGAAGTTATGCAGGTACTTCAAGAAGTTATTGAAGGACACCCAATTCTTTTAAATAGAGCACCTACACTCCATAGACTAGGAATTCAAGCTTTTGAACCAAAACTAGTCGGAGGTAGAGCAATACAACTTCATCCTTTAGTTTGTCCTGCATTTAATGCTGACTTTGATGGAGATCAAATGGCAGTTCATGTTCCATTAGCTTTAGAGTCACAGACTGAAGCCCGCATGCTGATGTTAGCTAGTAATAATATTCTTTCTCCTGCTACTGGGGAACCAATTGTTACTCCTTCACAAGATATGGTTTTGGGATCTTATTATCTGACAGCCATACAACCGGATTATCAAAAACCAAAATTTGGTGATGATAATATTACTTTCGCTTCACTGGAGGATGTTATTTTTGCCTATGAAGATAAAAGGCTTAATTTACATGAATGGGTATGGGTTAGATTTAATGGAGAAGTTGAAGATGAAGACGAATTTAATCAACCTCAAAAAACAGAAAAGTTAGAAGATGGCTCAAGATTAGAAATCTGGAATTTAAGAAGGGACAGATTTGACTCGCAGAATAACTTAATAAGTAGATTTGTCTTAACTACTGTTGGGAGAGTAGTGATGAACTTTACCATCATTGATTCTGTATCTAAAACGTAATTCTTTTAAAACTATTTTTCATTAACTTTAAAAACTATGACATCATCTAAATCTAAAAAAACTTCCAAAGCTCGTAAAACTTCAAAAAACTCTAAAAAAAATAATCCTGTTTTTATGCCTGCTTTAGCTAAAACCCCACCTTCATTCAAGAATAAGGTAGTTGATAAGAGAGCCCTAAAGAATTTAGTTTCTTGGGCTTATAAAACCCATGGTACTGCAATAACTGCAGCTATGGCTGATAACCTAAAGGACTTGGGATTTAAATATGCCACACAAGCTGCTGTCTCTATTTCAGTAGATGACTTAAAAGTTCCTGAAGCTAAACAAGATTTGATAGGACAAGCTGAAGAGCAAATAACTGCTACTGAAGAATGTTATAGACTTGGTGAAATTACAGAAGTTGAAAGACATACAAAAGTTATCGATACCTGGACTGAAACTAATGAGAGATTAGTTGATGCTGTTAAAAATAATTTCAATCAAAATGACCCTTTAAATTCTGTTTGGATGATGGCAAATTCAGGGGCAAGGGGTAATATGTCTCAGGTGAGACAACTTGTTGGGATGAGAGGATTAATGGCTAATCCTCAGGGAGAAATAATTGACCTTCCAATAAGAACAAACTTTAGAGAAGGACTAACTGTTACTGAGTATGTAATTTCTTCTTATGGAGCTAGAAAAGGTTTGGTTGATACCGCCTTAAGAACTGCCGATTCTGGTTATTTGACTCGAAGATTAGTTGATGTTGCCCAAGACGTAATTGTTAGAGAAGAAGATTGTGGAACAGAAAGATCAATTGTTGTTGAAGCAGAAGATGGTAGATTTGGAACAAGACTTCTTGGCAGACTTACAGCAGAGGATATTTTAGATTCTGAAGAAAATTTAATTATCCCTCAAAATACTGCAATTGATCCTGCATTATCAAGAAAAATTGAGACGGCATCCATAACAAAGGTAAAAATAAGATCCCCATTAACATGTGAAGCAAATAGATCAGTTTGTAGGAGATGTTACGGATGGGCTTTGGCTCATAATCATCTTGTTGACTTAGGTGAGGCAGTAGGAATTATTGCTGCTCAATCTATTGGAGAACCAGGCACTCAACTAACAATGAGAACTTTCCATACTGGAGGTGTATCAACCGCAGAAAGTGGAGTTGTAAGATCAAAGGTTTCTGGTAAAGTTGAATTTAGTTCAAAAGCAAAGGTTAGAGGTTATAGAACCCCACACGGCGTGGAAGCTAAACAAGCTGAGGTTGATTTCCTATTAAAAATAGTTCCTCAAGGAAATAATTCTAGTAAAGCTCAAAAAATTGAAGTTTCCAGTGGATCACTCTTATTCGTAGATGATGGTGAAGAAATTAATTCTGATATAACCGTAGCTCAGATCACTGCAGGAGCGGTTAAAAAGAGCGTTGAAAAAGCAACAAAGGATGTCATTTGTGATTTAGCTGGTCAAGTAAGGTACGATAAAGTTATTCAACCCAAGGAGGTTACAGATAGACAGGGAAATATTACCTTAAAAGCTCAAAGATTAGGCAGGTTATGGGTTTTGGCCGGAGATGTTTATAACTTACCACCTAATGCAAGACCAGTGGTTTTATCTGGAAAATATGTAGATAAAGGGACAGTTTTAGCGGAGGCAAGCCAAGCAAGTGAATTTGGAGGACAAGTTAGATTAAGAGATTCAATAGGAGATTCAAGAGAAGTTCAAATAGTTACTACTTCAATGTCTTTAAATAATTTTAAATTAATTGAAGAATCATCTCACTCGGGTCAAATATATAATTTGGAATCTAGTGATGGAATATCTTATCGTTTAAACACTTCTCCTGGTAGTAAGATCAGTAATGGTGAGGTTATAGCTGAATTAACCGATGAAAGATTCCGTACAAAAACTGGCGGGTTAGTAAAATACGCACCTGGTTTAAGCGTAAAAAAAGCAAGATCATCTAAAAATGGTTTTGAAGTTAGTCAAGGAGGGACATTGCTTTGGATTCCTCAAGAGACACATGAAATAAATAAGGATATATCTCTTCTAATGATTGAAGATATGAAATGGATTGAAGCAGGAACAGAAGTTGTAAAAGATATTTTTAGTCAAACATCGGGAATTGTAACGGTGACTCAGAAAAATGATATTCTTCGTGAAATAACTGTAAGAAATGGAACTTTTCATGAATGTGAGGATGAAGAAGTTTTGAATAGATTTACAGAAGAAGGAAATCTTGTTAATCCAGGGGAAAAGATTATTGATGGTATTGATAATAAAGAAATACTATTTGTTCAGAGAATAGAAAATACTAAATGCCGAGGTTTACTTTTAAGAACTGTAGAAGAATTTTCTATTCCTGATGAAGCTGAATTACCACAATTGTCTCATATTAAGCAGGATAAAGGACCACATTTAGGTCTAAAAGCTATTCAAAGACTTACTTACAAAGACGGTGAATTGATAAAATCAGTTGAAGGTGTTGAATTGCTTAGAACACATTTAAGTGTTGAAAGCTTTGATGCTACTCCTCAAATGACAATTGATGTTGAGTCGATTCAAGATAAAAATGATGCATCTATCAATAGATTGAGTTTAGTTATATTGGAGTCAATTCTTGTAAGAAGAGATACTATATCCGATTCTAGTCATGGCTCAACACATACAGAATTGCAAGTCAACGATAATCAATTAGTTAAAGCAGGAGATGTAATAGCCACCACTCAAATTCTTTGTAAAGAGGAGGGATTAGTCCAATTACCTAAAGTTATTGAAGATGAGCCTATAAGAAGGTTAATTGTTGAAAGAGAAGAGGACAAAATTAAAATTAAGATTAGTAAAAAAGCAGTCGTTAAAGTCGGTGATCGTGTAGTTGATGGTGATCCTATTAGTGAATCTGAAAAGTCTACTTCTTGTGGAGAAATAGAAGAAGTTTCTAAGAGTTCTGTAACTTTGAGACTTGGCAGGCCTTATATGGTTTCTCCTGATTCAGTTTTGCACGTTAAAGACGGAGATTTAGTGCTTAGAGGAGATGGATTAGCGTTGCTCGTTTTTGAGAGACAGAAAACTGGAGATATCGTTCAAGGATTGCCTCGAATTGAAGAGTTATTAGAAGCTAGGAGACCTAGAGATTCTGCAATTTTGTGTAAGAAATCTGGAATTGTTCAGATTAAAAAAGGTAATGATGAAGAATCAGTTTCCTTATCAGTTATAGAAAAAGATGATTTGGTGAATGAATATCAATTATTAATTGGAAAAAATATAATGGTCAGTGATGGGCAACAAGTTAAAGGTGGAGAAGTTCTAACTGATGGTCCAATTAATCCGCATGAATTATTAGATTGTTACTTCAATGATTTAAGAGATCAAAAACCCTTAATAGATGCTGCTAGAGAATCCGTCTCAAAACTTCAAAGAAGTATGGTAAATGAAGTTCAAAACGTCTATAAGTCACAAGGTGTCGCAATAGACGATAAACATATTGAAGTTATTGTTAGACAAATGACAAGTAAAGTTCGCATAGAAGATGCTGGAGATACGACTCTCTTACCTGGCGAACTTGTAGAGTTAAGGCAAGTGGAAGACACTAACCAGGCAATGGCAATCACAGGAGGGGCCCCAGCAGAATTTACTCCTGTTTTGTTAGGTATAACAAAAGCATCTCTCAATACAGATAGCTTTATATCAGCAGCTTCTTTCCAGGAAACTACAAGGGTTCTCACTGAAGCAGCAATTGAAGGCAAATCTGACTGGTTAAGGGGTTTAAAAGAAAATGTTATTATCGGTAGATTAATTCCTGCAGGTACTGGTTTTAGTGGTTTTGTAGAAGAATTAGCCTCAGAGGCTGGTCCTCATCCTGACATTCTTGCTGAAGAATCGGGTGGATATAGAAGAGCACAGAACTTAAGGCCAGACTATACAGTTGAAATGCCACAAGCACCTGCCGTCAGCTCTGCTGCAATACTTGATGATCCTAGCGACGAAGATTTGGAAACTACACGAAACCGACATGGAATCGATCCCTCTTCTAGCAATTTTGCAGCCTTTGCAAGACCCAGCGCTGAAAATCAATTCTCTGAAGATCAATTACCTGATCCCGCTGCTTTAGAGGGGTTACAAGAGGAGGGGCTTCTTTCTGATGAGTAAATATTATCCAATATCATTTTTAGCAACTAGAATAGATTTTTTAAATTTTAAGTAATGATTAAGCCTGAGATTGTTCCCAAAAGAAAATTACCTCGTTATGGGTTCCATACTTATAATGAGAGACTTAATGGAAGGATGGCAATGATAGGGTTTATTGCGCTTATTCTTACAGAATTCTTTTTAAAACATGGTTTGCTGTTATGGTGAAAATAACTTTGTACTAAAGACTAATTAATTTGAAAAATCTTCTAGGAAGCAGTTTAAAAGATTTAGAAAATTTAGCTTTAGATTATGGAGAGGCTACTTTTAGAGGTAGGCAGATTTATAACTGGATTTATAACTTTAGGAATAAGAACAAAAATATTAATCATATTGATGTTTTACCACTAAATTTTAGAGTAAAGCTACAAGATGATGGTTTTAAAGTAAGTGAACTTAGTTTTCAAGAGAAAAATCTAGCTAAAGATGGCACCATGAAATTGTTACTTTCTACTAGTGACAATGAAAACATTGAGTGCGTTGGCATACCTACTGAGAAAAGACTTACTGCATGTCTTTCCAGTCAAGTTGGATGTCCCATGGACTGCAAATTCTGCGCAACTGGCAAGGAGGGTTTAAAGAGATCTTTAAAAACAAGTGAAATATTAGATCAAATTTTATTTATTGAAAATGAAATGAATAGAAAAGTCACTAATATCGTTTTTATGGGTATGGGAGAGCCTTTATTGAATATTGATGACTTACTTTTTTCAATTAGATCTATAAACGATGATTTTAATATTAGTCAGAGAAGAATTACAGTAAGCACCGTTGCCGTACCAAAAATGATAAACAAACTTTCTGAAAAATCTTTTAAAATTTTAGGTAATTGCCAGTTCACGTTAGCAATAAGCCTACATGCTTCAAATCAAAAAACAAGGGAAATGATAATACCAAGTGCAAAAAACTATGAGATCAAAAATATAATTGAAGACTGTAAGAAATATGTAAGAGATACTGGTCGGAGGATAAGTTTTGAATATTTAATGCTAAGTGGTGTTAATGATAAATTAGAACACGCGAATGAATTAAGTAAGTTGTTAAGGGGTTTTCAATGCCATGTAAATTTAATACAGTACAACCAAATTGATAAGGTTGAATTTAAAAGAGCTTCTCTCGAAAATCTTCATTTATTTCAATCCAGACTCTCTAGTAATGGAATTGCAGTTAGCTTGAGACAAAGCAGAGGCCTTGATAAAAATGCTGCCTGTGGTCAGCTAAGACAAAATGCAAGAAATAATTAATGTTATCAAGTAAAAATTTTTTAAAAGTCTATTAAACAGGTTATTATTGTGTTAATTAATTTTGGATCTTTGGGTTTTATTAAGACAAAAATTTTACCTTTCGCTATCGTCGCACTTTTTGGGATTGCCTTCTTTGCAGTTAGTGCGAGAATTTGGTTGCCTGGAGATATGATGTCGCCTGCTCCTATGAATTAGTATTTTAGTTTTTGTAAAATGACAAAAAATAAGGATCCTAAAAAAGAAAGCTTAGCTGAAATCGCTGTTGATCCAGATGTTCTGGCCCAAGAATTGGCTTTAGAGATTGAAATTGATCCTCTAGAACAAATTGATGAAGATGCTTTTTCAAAAGGTTTAAATATAACTCAAGAGTGTAATGAAGCTTTAAAAATGCTAGAAGGTAATAGAGAAGAAAGAATACAGGGCTTAAGAATATTCTGTGAATATAGAGATCAGAGAGCGTTACCCCTCTTGTTACCATTACTTGATAAACCTTGTCCTGTTGAGAGAATGAGTGCTGTATATGCTTTAGGACGTAATCCATGTCCTAAAGCAGTTCAAAAACTTGTAAACCTTTTGGAGACTGATGATAATGCTTATGTTAGAAGAGCGACTGCATGGAGCTTAGCTAATTACGATAACAAAATTGTTTTAGAGCCATTAATAAAAGCTTTGAAGAATGATGTAGCTGCAGTAAGGTTATGGTCATCTAGTTCTTTAGCTGAAATTGGAAATGTCTCTCCGGAAAACGCTCAATTAGCAGCAGAACAACTTTTAATAAGTTTAAAAATTGATAATGAATCAGGTGTGAGAAGTAATTGTATTTGGTCATTGTGCAGGTTATACGAAAAAATAAACAATACATCTCAAGAAGGTTTTATTGATGAATGCACTAAGATTGCTCTTTTCGATAAAGAACCTTCTGTTATGGAAGAAGCAAAAACTGCCTTGGATTCAATGGGGATGCAGGGTTTTTATAACTAAATTTCTTAATTTTTTTGATAAGTACACGACTGAAATATTTTATTTATTAGATATTCAATATAAAAATTAAAATTATTTAACTTGTACCAACTGAAACAAAAAATTTTCGTTATTGTATATAAAGTAAAAAGTACTTAGTACTTGAATTTAATGCCTCAAAAAACATTGAGATTCAAAATTTATCAAGATGGAAGAGTTGAAGAGACATTAGAAGGTTTTATTGGTAACTCATGCAATGAGGCCACAAAAAATCTTGAAGATGCTCTTGGTAAAGTAACAGTTAAAAATAAAACTTCTGATGCTTTCATCTCTAATCAAAATGAAAAATTAAAACAATTCAACCACGAATCTAATGTCACACTTTAGTACGATAAAAACTCAGCTCAAAGATGCAGAGCCATTAATTAAAGCTTTAAATAACCTTGGTTACATGATTAACCAAGAAGAAAAGTTTATTAAAGGCTATAGAGGTAAATTTACAGCTGTTGATATAAGCATGAATCTTCCAGGAGAGACTAAAGTTGGATTTAAATGGGATAATACTTCAAATTCATATGAGTTGGTGACTGATCTAGATCTGTGGAAATTTGAGCTTCCAATAGAAAGATTTATCTCTAAGGTTACTCAAATGTATGCCTACGAAACGATTATTTCCAAAACAAAAGAGGATGGTTACCAAATAGTAGAACAAAAAAACCAAAATGACGGCTCTATTGAATTGGTTTTAACCAAGTGGGATAATTAATCTCATATTATGGATTTAACCGATCCATTCGATAATCTTGGAGAAAATATTGAAATTTCAGGCTTTGAGCCAGTTTTAGGTGGTCAATTAGCCGAAAAAGCTGTTTGGGTTGATGAAGCTAAATGCATTGGTTGTCAATACTGTGTACACGTAGCTTCAAACACTTTCTTAGTTGACCAATTTCATGGTAGGAGTCGTGCAATCAGACAAGATGGTGATAGTGTTGATACTATACAAGAGGCAATAGATACTTGCCCTGTTGATTGTATTCATTGGGTCAAGTTTGAAGAATTAAATGATTTAGAGAATAGCCTGGATAGGGACATGTTTCAATCATTTGGAAAACCACCAAGAATGAATAAGCATTGATTTTTTAAAAGATGCAATATCGGAGATTTGGTAGAACTAATCTGAAGATCCCTATTTTATCTCTAGGTGGTATGAGATTTCAAAAAAGTTGGGAACAATTAGATTTTTCTGAGGTTTCAAATGAAGAACAAAATAAAGTAGAAAATATTTTAAAACTGGCAAATAAATATGGCTTAAGTCATGTCGAAACTGCAAAGTATTATGGAACTTCTGAGGTGCAATTAGGAATGGGTTTTAAAAATATAGAAAAAATTCCAAGTATTATTCAAACTAAGATCCCTCCAAATAGTGATCCTGAAATTTTTAAGAGAGACACTATGGCAAGTATTGAAAAATTAAAAGTTAAAAGAATTGATTTGTTAGCAATACATGGCATTAATACAGATGAACATTTACATCATGCTGTTAAAGATGGGGGTTGTATTGACATTTTAAGAAATTTGCAAAAAGAAAATTTAATTGGCTCTATTGGATTTTCAACTCACGGAAAATCTTCACTCATTGAAAAAGCTATATCAACAAACTTTTTTGATTATGTAAATTTGCACTGGTATTTCATCAATCAAGAAAATACAAACGTTATAAATTTGGCAAATAAGTATGATCTTGGGGTTTTTATAATAAGTCCCACTGATAAAGGGGGACATCTTCATACTCCATCAGACAAAATGTTGGAACTTTGTAAGCCACTTCATCCTATAGTTTTTAACGATCTTTTTTGCTTAAGAAATCAAAATGTCCATACTCTTAGTGTGGGTATTGCGAAAGAGGCGGATTTTGATTTGCATTTAGAAGCTGTCTCTTTGTTATCAGACTCTGAGAAGTATGTTCCGAAGATAATAAACAGATTAAGGCAGGAATCAATTAATTCTTTGGGTTTAGATTGGCATCAAAATTGGAATAGAAATTTGCCGAGTTGGGAATATACGCCAGGAAATATTAATATTCCCGTTCTGCTTTGGCTTGCAAATTTAATTGATTGGTTGGATATGGAAGGGTTTGCAAAAGCTAGATATCAATTGCTTGGTAATGGAGGTCATTGGTTCCCAGGAAATAACTCTAATTTGTTAGATAAGGATGTTTCTGAAGTTCAATTATTGAAAGCATTGGAAGGTCATATAAATCCAAAAAAAGTTATAAAAAAATTGAGAACTTTAAAAGAAAAGTTTGGGGATAACGTTGCTAAAAGATTATCAAAAAAATAATTTCATAATGGATTTTTCTCAGGTTTGCCAACTTTTCTTGGATAGATTTTAGGGCAAATATTTTTTGGTTGAATCAGAATAATATTTCTGGTACCTTTATTGCTTGGTAACAATATCTTCTTTTTCTCTTTAAATCTTCCTTTTAATATTTCTAAAGTTTTATCTAGATTTTTACTTTCTTTATCAGTCCATTTGCCACAATATAAAACCCCTAACCCTTCTTTTTTTAGCATTGGTATTATGTATTCTGAAACTGTTGATGGATTACTCACTGCTCTAGTAGTAGCTACATTGAAACTATTTCTCATTGACGATTGATGGGCTAAGTTCTCAATACGATCATTAATTACATGAATATTGTTTTTGAAATTGATCTCTGTAATTAAGACTTTTAGAGCATCTGTTTTCTTTTTTGAAGAATCAACAAGGTATATTTCTGAAGAAGGATGAGTTATGGCATAAGCTAACCCCGGGAAGCCACAGCCGGATCCAATATCTAAAAATTTTTTATTATCAAAGTTTATGTTCGGGAAAGTTTTAAAGGGCCAAATGCTGTCAAAAACTTGAGATACCCAATAATCATCACCATTAATTAATCTCGTTAAGTTTGTTTTATTATTTAATTCTTTAATTTTAATTTGTAATTCTTGAAACATAATTATCTCCTCTTCAGTTATTAAGTCAAAAATTTCTTCGGGAATGTTTTGTTTTTTCATTTCGTTAGATATATAAATTTTTACTTTTCATTAAATACATTCTATTTAGTAAAAATTTATTAGAATTGCATTATTAATAAAGATTATTTTGAAAGGAAAAATTTCTTATTACAAAATTTTAGGTGTAGATGAAAATGCCTCAAAATATGAATTAAGAAAGGCATTTTGTAAACTTTCCATTGAGCTGCATCCTGATACAACTTCTTTAGAAATAGACGATGCTAAAAGTAAATTTCAAGAAGTTTTGGAAGCATATGAAAATTTGAATAATAGTAATTTGAGGAAAATATATGATGATAAGCTAAAGAAAAAAACTAGAAGTAAAAATAATACTAAAGTTTTAAATAATTTAATAGTTGACTCAAATAATCAAAATTTAGTAGGGAATAGAAGACCTTTTTCAAATGGGGAATTATTTTCGTTATTTCTTTTATTTATTATCATTTCTATTAGTTTAATTTGTTCAGTTTTTATAGCCTCTTTTACTGGCAAAGAATTAGATACAATACCTATCTGGTTAGTAAAGTGATACTTTAAAAAAGTCTGTGAATCTTTCTACAAAACCTATTAACGAATATTCGCTTCAATCATTGGAGTTGTGGCTAACTGATTTAGGTGCTGTGAAAGATGTTAATAATCCATCTAAATGGTACCTTTTACTTTCTAATTGGAATGCAACTATTCTTTTTGAACAAGAAGATTTAAGTGTTATATGGGAAAGTGAAGGAATAGAAACTAAAAGATTATTTTCCTATTGCATTAAAAGAGAAGATGTGGAAAATGCAATACTGCAGGGACCTTAAATTTCTATCTAAATATTGTCTAAGATTTGCCTGATTATCCAGTAACTTTTTTCTAATTGATCATCAGTTATACATAGAGGTGGCAAGAGGTAAATAACATTTCCGAGGGGCCTAATAAATAAACCTTGCTCCATTGCAAGACTCTTTATTTCTTTCCCAATATTATTGAAATAACCTTTTTTGTTCCCAATATCTAAATCGAATGCAGCAATTGTGCCCGATACCCTCATCTTTTTTATATTAGGTAAGTTTTTAAATTTAATTAAATGAGATAAATGTTTTTCTTCGATTGAAAGATATTTTTGTGGTTCTTTTTCTAATAAATCAAGGCTAGCGTTTGCCGCAGCACAACCTAAAGGATTAGCAGTAAAACTATGTCCATGCCAAAAAGTTTTTCTTGGGGAATCATCAATAAAGGATCGAAAAATTTTTTCATTACATAAAGTTATTCCCATCGGTAAAAATCCACCAGTTAAACCTTTTGAAATACTTATTAAATCAGGAATGATTTTTGCCTTTTGAAACGCAAAAAGGCTTCCACATCTTCCAAACCCAGTCAATACTTCATCGGCAATTAACAAAGAATTATTATTTTTTATAATTTCTGAAACTTTTTTTATGAACTGAGGCCTAACCATATTCATACCCCCTGCTCCTTGAACAAGTGGCTCAATGATTACTGCAACTGTGGGAGTTTTAAGTATAGTTTCTAATTTTTGGATCGCCTTATTTTCTTTATTTTCTACTTCTTCATCGTTCATCCAAGTTGAAGGCCATGGGACTCTTCTAACTGGGAACATAAGATTATCGAAATTCTCATTAAAAATATTTCTTTCACCTAAAGCCATTGCTCCAAATGTATCACCATGATAGGCGCCATCAAAAGCTACTATTTGAGTTCTTGTCTCTCCTCTATTTTGCCATGATTGGAAGGCGATTTTTAAAGCGACTTCCACCGCAGTAGAACCGTTATCAGAAAAGAATAATCTCTCTAGTTTTGTTAATTCACTAAGTCTTTCCGCTAATTTTTTTGCCTGTGGATGTAAGAAATCAGCAAATATAACTTGCTCAAGTTTTTTTGATTGATCATAAATGGCATTCGCAATATATTCGTTACTATGACCATGAAGAGTTACCCACCAACTACTAATTGCATCTATTAGCTCGTTTTCAGCATCTTTAGTAAATAGGAGGGCATCTTTACCATGAGTTACTTCTATTTGCGGTTTGCTGTTATTGATTTGTGTAAAAGGTGGCCAAATATTTGGGTGCCAACCTTGATTTGGAGTTTTTGAATCCAAAGATTTCATTTATCTTATTTTTGAGTTTAATAGTGAGATCAACTTATTCTTTATATCTAGTTCTTTCCATAGTATATCTAAATTACTTGAGTCTATTTTTTTTATGTAAGGAAATTCAGCAATTAAAGGAATACCACTAAAATCAACTAAAGTTTTTGGATTATCTAGGTGTTTTTCGCCATTGACTACTAAACCTAGAATCTCAATATTTCTTCGTTTTAAGGCTTCAATACTAAGCAGGGTATGGTTAAGAGTGCCAAGTGAGCTCTTACATACAAGTATTACCGGAAGATTCCATCGTTTTATTTGATCTATTTGCAAAAAATTGCGTGTTATTGGAACCATTAATCCGCCTGCAGTTTCTACAATTAGTGAGCCTCTCACTTTTGGTAATCTTAATTTGTCAAAGTTAATAGTTTTTTGATCTATTTCGGCAGCCCAATGAGGAGATAAAGGGTTTTTAAAGACATAAGCTTCTTTGACTATTTTCTCTTTACTTACTTGTGCAAGTTTTTCAACAGTTTGACTATCAGTCGACGATTCAATACCACTTTGAATAGGCTTCCAATAAAAGGAATTTAATCCCTTAACGAAAAAAGAGCTTATTAAAGTTTTCCCAATATCAGTGTCCGTCCCACAAATTATAAATTTGAAAATATTATTATCACTTCTCATAATTTCTTTATGATTTGAATCTCAATTTGCCATGAAAGGTTCACTGTATTATTGTAATTCTTTGGCCAAAACTTTTGAATTTCCTTTAACTCTTTCACTGTTTTGAGTTTACAATTTGTTGATTGTGCTCCTACATTTTTAATGCTTCTAAAAAGCTTATATACATCTTCAAAGTTTTCAAGATAATTAAACTGTTCTGAATAATGCATTTCAGTTGATTTGAAATCTTTTAATAATTCTCTAGAGCAAAGGAAATTAAGACCACTATATTCAATATCAATTTTTTTACAAGTATCTTTCCATTCAGGAAAACAATCTTTTGTTGGATATGAAATGATTAAGAAACCTCCAGGCATTAATTTGCTAAACCAATTTTTTATTATCTTTTCCGGGTTGTTTAACCAATGTATACAAAAGTTAGATGTTAACAGAGAACAGTTATTTATTTCAGGGGGTAAATCATTATTCAAATCCCACAAAATTTTTTTTCTAGATAATTTATTCTCAAGAAGCATTTTTTCGCTGAAATCAATTCTTGATACTTTTTGGAGATAAAATTTTTTTTCTATTTCATCTGCTAATAGTCCTGGTCCTGATCCAAGATCTATCCATTCACCTTTTTTTTGGGGATTTAATTCTTTAATAAATTGAACAATCTTTTTTGCAAAAAATTTCTGAATATTTGAATGCTCTAAATACCGATATGCAGCATCATTGAAATTATTTTTTATTTTCTCATTCCACTTTTTACTATCCATTTCAATCATTAAGTCTATTAAGTAAGATCTCGTATAAACTTAAATTATTCAAGCAATGACCTTGTTGAGCTAATTTAATTAAAATTGGCTTCCTATCAAGTGTTTTATTTAAGGTATCTAAAAAGTTATTGTTTGATTCGTTATCAAGAATTAAATCATTTTCTGATTTTATAAAAATAATTTTGCAATCTTTTTTTAAAGATACTGGGAAATCTCTGTTGGTGTAAAGTTGTTTTAAATCATTTAAAAGAAGAGTTTTATTTAAACTCTCTAGACTTTTATAAAAGATATTTTTAAAACTATTATTCATATGATTTGGCATAAATGATCTATGAATAAATTCTTTCAACATATCCTTAGGTTCATCTTTTATGATTTTTGTTTCCATTCTTTTTAGAGACCTCAAAATCAATTTTCTCTTACTACTTAAAGGAAGAAAATTATTAAAAGAATTTATAAGAACAATATGAGTTGCTTCTTTTAAAATTTTTTTTTGCATTAAATGAAAACCAAATGAATGGCATAAAGTCATCCTGATTTCTTTTTTAGATTCGCTTTTAATCCATTTTGCCTGATAATTATTTGTCGAAAAATAGCCCCTTTCATTATCTTGCCAATGCCAATTATTATTTAAAAAATCAACTTTATAATCATCCCAGAAATATTTATTTAGTCCCCACCCATGTTGAGTAATAATTTGTTTCATTTAAACTCTTTTAATACTGCAATGAAGTTCTTTAGCAGATTAAAATCCAAGTTTCTTCGTATTGTTATTCTGATTCTTGATTGCCCCACTGGAACAGTCGGAGGTCTTATTGCAATTGCTAAAAACCCATTTTCTTCAAGATATTTTTGTAGATGAATGGCCTTCTCTTCTTGGCCAACAATAATTGATAAAATGTGAGAATCTCCCTTAACTGGAAAACTAAAATTTTTAATAATTTCATCTTTCCATACATTCGCAGAAGATAACAAATCATTGCCCCACTCTTTATTCTCTAAAATTTTTTTTAAACCTTCTAGCGCCCCAGCAGCTAAAGATGGTGCAAGTGCGGTTGTATATCTAAATGCACCACTTGTTTGAATAAGATATTCTCCAATTTCTGAATTGGAAGCTATGAAAGCTCCACCGCTTCCAAACGCTTTTCCAAAAGTTCCCGTAATCATTGTTATATCTGAACGACAATTAAAACTTAAACCCCTTCCTTCAGGGCCCAAGATCCCAATTGCATGAGCTTCATCAACTAATAATTGAACACTATTTTTTTTGCAAATTTCCGTTATTTCTCTGAGCGGAGCAATTGAACCCTCCATGCTATAAAGAGATTCAACAACAACTAGGATGGAATTTTTTATGGGGTTAGATTTAATAATTTTATCTTCTAAATCTTTTAAATTATTGTGTGAAAATCTAACCAGTTTTGCTTGAGCAGCTTTGACTCCAACCAATAAAGAGTTATGGATCAATTTATCGGCTATTACGATACTATTTCTGTTTGCTAAAGTCTGGATAGCCGCTATATTTGCTTGAAATCCACTTGGGAAAAGTAATACTTTCTCTTGATCAAGCCACTTGGCAAGTTCTGTTTCTAACAATTTATGTATTGGTCTTGAACCTGTAATAAATCTAGAGCTTCCTGAACCAATACCTTCTAACAAGCTTATTTCGTAAGCAGCTTTTATTAAATCCTTGTCCCTACTTAATCCAAAATAATCATTACTGCATAAGTCTATAAGTTTTTTCTTTTGCGAGTTTAAACTTAAAAGTTCGAATGATTTTTTACCTAAAGAAAATGTTTTTAATTTACGGAGTCTATTTTTTGGAATTTTTACTTTTTTCATCTTAGTATTATAAATGTAGTGGATTTAATTAAAAAGATTTAGATTTACTATTAAAGTTTGCAAGCTATTTTTTGTTTATTAATATCTATATAGATCATATATTAAGAAGTTAACTCATCCTCTCTTCAATCACAATTATTGCTTAATTTAGAGGAATATTTCCCCTTTCCGCTAGATGATTTCCAATTAGAAGCAATACGAGCTATTAATAGCGGAAATTCTGTTGTTTTAACGGCACCAACAGGGTCGGGTAAAACATTGATAGGTGAATTTGCTATATATAGAGGCTTGTCTCATGACAGCAGAGTTTTTTATACAACACCTTTAAAAGCTTTATCAAACCAAAAGTTTAGAGATTTTGCTAATCAATATGGTGAGAATAAAGTTGGTCTTTTAACTGGAGATATAAGTATAAATAGAGAAGCACCAATCTTAGTCATGACGACTGAGATTTTTAGAAATATGCTTTATGGCGAGTTTGATGAATTTGATGATCCCTTAGAAAATTTAGAATCTGTGATTCTTGATGAATGTCATTATATGAATGACCCCCAAAGAGGCACAGTTTGGGAAGAAACTATAATCCATTGCCCTACCAGAACTCAAATAATAGCTTTATCAGCAACAATAGCCAATGCAGATCAATTACAAAATTGGATTGAAAAAGTTCATGGGCCCACAGTACTAATTAATAGTGATAAGAGACCAGTCCCACTTGATTTTATTTTTTGTAGTGTTAAAGGCCTCCATCCACTTTTAAATAATAAGGGTAATGGAATTCATCCAAATTGTAAGATTTGGAGAGCTCCTAAAGGGCAGAAAATAAGAGGGAAAGTGGGCAGGATAATGCAACCTAAGTCTCCCTCAATTGGCTTTGTGATCTCGAAACTAGCTGAACGAAATATGCTGCCAGCTATTTATTTTATTTTTAGTAGAAGAGGATGTGACAAGGCTATTGAGAATATAAAAGATTTAACTTTAGTAAGTTATTCAGAGGCAAGTATGATATCCCAAAAATTAGATGTCTATCTTAAAAATAATCAGGAAGCAATTAAAGATAAATCTCAATGCGAGGCATTAAAACGCGGTATTGCATCTCATCATGCTGGATTATTACCTGCATGGAAAGAATTGGTTGAGGAATTATTTCAACAAGGTTTAATAAAAGTTGTTTTTGCAACTGAAACTCTCGCTGCAGGAATAAATATGCCCGCAAGAACAACTGTTATTTCTTCTTTATCAAAAAGAACAGAAGATGGACATAGATTATTATTTAGCAGTGAATTTTTGCAAATGTCAGGAAGAGCAGGAAGAAGAGGAAAAGATACCCAGGGATATGTTGTGACATTACAAACAAGATTTGAAGGTGCCAAAGAAGCAAGTACACTGGCTATTAGCAAACCAAACTCTTTAGAAAGTCAATTCACTCCTAGCTATGGAATGGTACTTAATCTTTTACAAAGTTATACTTTAGAAAAGTCTAAAGAATTAATTAAAAGAAGCTTTGGTAGTTTTTTATATTTAGGTGAATCATCAGGTGAGAATATAATTCTTGAAAATTTAGATAAGGATTTAATTGAATTAAAAAAAATTACATCTAACGTTTCATGGAAAGATTTTGATGCATACGAAAAGTTAAAAAATCGTCTAAAAGAAGAGAGAAGACTCTTGAAAATTTTAGAAAAACAATCAGCACAAAAATTATCAGAAGAGATAACTAATGCACTCCCATATATTAAAGATGGAAGCTTAATTTCAATCAAAGCTCCTCAAATTAAAAGAAAAATTGTTCCAGGATTAATTTGTAAGAAAATATATGAATCCCAAAAAATTAAGAGTTTATTGTGTTTGACAATTGATAATTTATTTATTCTTATAAAACCCTCATACATAGTAAGTATTTTTAATGATTTGGATGCAATTGATGTCTTAGAACTTGAAGTACCAAAAATGTATTTTTCTGGAGAGGTATTTAGGGGAGATGATATGTCTCAGTGTTATGCGGATCGAATTTTAGAAGTTTCTAAAAAAAATGATTTACAAACTCCACAATATGATTTGACAACGGAAGTTTTGGCACAACAGCAACAAATTAATAATTTAGAAGAAACAGTTACTAATCATCCTGCACATAGATTTGGAGACTCCAAGAAATTAAAAAAATATAGAAAAAAAATTGTTGATATTGAGCAAGAAATAAATATTAGAAAAAAACTTCTTGAGGATAAAGAAAATCACAACTGGAAAACTTTTACCGATTTGATTAAAATTTTGAATCATTTTGGTTGTTTGAATGATTTGGAATTGACAGAAGTTGGACAAACAGTTGGTGCAATAAGAAGTGAAAATGAATTATGGATTGGTCTTGTTTTAGTTAGCGGTTATTTAGACGATTTAGAACCTCCTGAGTTAGCTGCAATTATTCAAGCTATATGTGTTGATGTAAGAAGGCCTAATCTTTGGTGTGATTTTAAGCCTTCTTTAAAGGTAATAGATGTTTTTAATGAATTAGATGGTTTAAGAAAATTACTCTCTTTTCAACAAAATAAGTTTCATATTGAAATTCCTATCTATTTAGAAACAGAGTTGACGGGAATTATTACTGAATGGGCAAGAGGAAAGAAATGGAAAGATTTGGTTTTTAATACTTCACTAGACGAAGGTGATGTAGTGAGGATTATTAGAAGATCAATTGATGTCCTTTCTCAAGTGCAATACTGTATTGGTGTTAGTAATAAATTAAAAAGTAAAGCGAAGTTAGCATTAAAAGCTATTAATCGTTTTCCTGTTTCTGAATCTAATGATCTTATAAAATTCTCTGAAGATATTAATCCTGCGACAAAAAGAATTGACAATAATTCTTAAATTTTTTTTAATCAAATCATTGAATTGATATTAATTGCTTCGTCAAATTCATCTTCGTTTAAATAACCTAATTTAAGTGTTGCCTCTTTTAAATTTAATGATTCTTTAAAGGCAAGGTTTGCAATTTCAGCTGCTTTTTCATAACCAACTTTTGGCACTATGGCTGTAACCAACATTAGTGAATTTTCTAAATTTAACTTCATTTTTTTTTGATTAGGTTCCATCCCTTCAACTAATTTTATTCTGAAGTTTTCTATTACATTTTTAAGTAATTTTAAACTTGTGAGAATATTAAATCCAATTAGAGGCTTATATTCATTCATCTGTAAAGTACCGCTAGAATTTGCCATTGAAACTGCATATTCAAGACCCATTATCTGAGTGCAAACCATTGATAAGGCTTCGCATTGAGTTGGATTCACTTTGCCCGGCATAATAGAACTTCCAGGTTCATTTGGAGGAATAATTAGTTCATATATTCCTGATCTGGGACCGGAAGATAGAATCTTTATATCATTTGAAATTTTAAATAATGCACCTGCTAATATTTTTATCTGACTCATTACTTGAGCTAGACGATCATGCGAGGCCATGATAGAAAAATTATTTTTTGATTTATAAAAAATTAGATTAGTTTCATCGGAAATAGATTTTATAGACTCTTCACAAAATCCTTTTGGACAATTAATCCCTGTACCAACTGCTGTTCCTCCCAGAGGTAAGAAATACAATTCATTCAGACTCATGATAATTGCATTCTCAGCATCTTTAAGTTGCTCTGACCATCCTGATATTTCTTGTCCAAAAGTAAGGGGAACTGCATCTTGAAAATGGGTTCTTCCTATCTTTATAAGGTCTTTCCATTCTTCACTTTTTTTATCAAGGATCTTAGTAAGTTCTCTGATCGTTGGGACTAAATTTTTGATTATTTCACTAACAACAGATATTTGAATAGCAGCAGGAAAAGTGTCATTTGTTGACTGAGATTTATTTACATCATCATTCGGATGAATTGGTTGATGACTACCAAGCTCTGAATTAGTTTTTAAAGCTGCAATATTTGAAATTACCTCATTAACATTCATATTTGTTTGCGTACCACTACCTGTTTGCCAAACCTTTAAGGGAAACTGTGAATCGTGGAGCCCATCAAGAATTTCCGTACATGCATCTACAATCAAATCTTTTTTTCTTTTATCTATTAAACCTAAATTGAAATTCGCAATTGAAGCGGCTTTTTTTATGAGCGTGAGTGAATAAATTAACTCAATTGGAATTAATTCTTCTCCAATAGAAAAATTTATTATCGATCTTTGTGTTTGAGCACCCCACAATGCTTCGATGGGGACTTCAATTTTCCCCATGCTGTCTTTTTCAATCCTAAATTTTTTTGTCATTATTCCTCTGAAAACACTGGTTTAATTTAGATAAGGTTTTCAGTATTCCTAGATACCTAACTTCTCCCATATTACACTTAAATTATTGAGATGAATTGAAGGGTTAAAACATTCTTCTAAGTCACTTTGATCAATAAAATCCATTATTTCATTATCTCTCTCTATATTTTGTTTGAAATTACCATTCTGAGTATTCCAGGCCCGATGGGCATTTTTTTGTACTAAGCTATAAGCCTTTTCTCTAGACAAGCCCTTCTCTACAAGCAAAAGTAAAACTTTCTGACTAAAGATTACACCACCATATATATTTAAATTTTTGAGCATATTTTTTGGATAAACTTCCAAATTGCTTACTATATCTTTCATTTCCCTTAGCATAAAATGCAGGCAGATTGATACGTCAGGTAACATGATACGTTCATTTGAACTATGGCTTATATCTCTTTCGTGCCAAAGTGGTACATTTTCCAGTGCCGTTAAGACATAACTCCTCAAAATTCTTGCTAAGCCGCTTACTCTTTCACTTCGAATAGGATTTCTTTTATGAGGCATGGCAGAACTTCCTTTTTGCCCTTTTGTAAAGCCCTCCTCAACTTCTAAAACATCAGTTCTTTGTAAATTTCTTATTTCAGTTGCGAATCTATCTAAAGAAGCGCCGACTAGTGCAATAGTTTGCACATATTCTGCATGTCTGTCTCTCGATATGACCTGCGTACTTGCTGTATCTGGTTTTAATCCTAGTAAATCACAAGTTATTTGTTCTACTTTGGGATTTGTATTAGCATAAGTTCCCATTGCACCACTTATTTGTCCAATTGCTACAGATTCTTTAAGTGTTGACAATCTTTTTTTGTTCCTTATTATTTCTGCTAACCATCCGGCAAGTTTAAAACCGAAGGAAATTGGCTCCCCATGAATCGCATGTGATCTGCCAATCATTAATGTATTTTTATGCTGCCTTGCCAATAATCTGACTTCATTTTCTAATTTCTCAATTTCTTCTAATAATAATTCGCAAGAGTCTTTTAACTGAAGAGATAAGCCAGTATCAAGTACATCACTACTCGTCATACCAACATGTATGTATCTTCCAGAATCTCCTACAAATTCATTAACGCTTGTTAGAAATGCTATGACATCATGTTTAACTTCCTTCTCAATTTCTGTAATTCTAGATGCATCAAACTTTGCATTTGAACGAATATCTTTCATAGCATTCTCAGGAATTTTCCCGAGGGAAAAATTTGCTTCACATGCAGCTATTTCAACCTTAAGCCAACTCTGGAATTTTGCGCTTTCAGTCCAGATCTTCCCCATTTCGGGTAATGTATAACGCTCGATCACAATTTTTATTAATTATCATTTTAAACTTTATAACCAAAATGGGATTATTGCTCTATACCTTAAAGATGTACTTGACATTGAACATATTTGCCCGATTATTATTTTCTTATGTAACATTTTTCTGGCTAATTAAGAAAGTTTAAATATAAAAATGTTTGAATTTATTCCTTAATGGGTAATTTTTTAGTTCTAATTTAAAATTAAAAGGTATAAAAGAATTTGGATCTTAATCTTGTAGATGATCATTATTCAGTCTTTTTTTATTGATTAATAGATGATTAAAAAAAGTAGATTAGACCTTTATCTTTTAAATATTGGTTTATGTGAAACTCGTCAAAAAGCCCAGGGTTTAATTCTTGCGGGAAAGGTAAGAGATATAAATGGAAAAGTATTGGATAAACCTGGACAACAAGTATTAATTGGATCTGAATTTTTCATTGATTCCGAGCCTATGTTTGTTTCAAGGGGAGGGGAGAAATTATTGGAGGCATTTAAAAAACTTGAAATTAAAGTAAAAGATAAAATATGTATTGACGCAGGAATCTCAACTGGCGGATTTACTGATTGCTTATTGCAGCAAGGAGCAAAGTTAGTTTATGGAATAGATGTTGGATATGGACAAACCGCGTGGAAGATTAGAAAAAATCCAAAAGTCATACTTTTTGAAAGAACAAATATTCGAAAATTAAAAGCCAGTGATCTTTTATCTAAAAGTGATGAATTACCAAATTTTGTAGTTGCGGATTTGTCTTTTATTTCATTAAAGTTAGTTTTTAAATCTATAAGTAATTTAGTAGTAGGCGATTGTATAGAGGGAATATTTTTAATTAAACCTCAATTTGAGGTAGGTAGAGATAAAGTCAGCAGAGGTGGCGTAGTGCGTAATCCTAAATTCCATGTTGAAGCTATAGAGTCAGTTATAAATGCTGCTAATAATTTTCAATGGAATATAAAGAATTTAATTGCCTCTCCTCTAGTAGGACCTGCAGGAAATCATGAATACCTAGCTTGGATGTGCTTAAGAAGTGAATCAAATCCTATGATTAATAATGAATATATAAAAAATTTAGTAAATGAAACTATTTGAATTTAAAGAGCTTCTTCGTCTTTGTCGCCAGTTCTTATTCTTACAACAGAATCAATTGATGTAATGAATATTTTACCATCACCTATTTCTCCAGTTTTCGCTGCTTCAGCAATTGCCTCTATTACTGAATTAACTTTTTCATCATCTACGACAACTTCTACTTTTAGTTTCTGGAGGAATTCAACAGTAAATTCTGAACCCCTATATCTTTCAACCTGTCCTTTTTGTCTCCCGAAACCTCTGACTTCACTGACTGTCATTCCAACAATTCCAGAGTTTACTAATGCAATTTTTACATCCTCTAGCTTAAATGGGCGAATGATTGCCTCTATTTTCTTCATGATTAGATATTGAACTTAATTATTTTAATTGTTTTTTGGGAAAACATCCAGCATTGAAATATCAGAAAAACATTTAATGTTAAGACCTGCATTGGTGGCATCTTCAATTAATAATTTGGAGTTTTGCTCAGAAATTATTACTGTACTATTAGACAATGCTTCCCATTGATCATTCTCAAAATGTGTTTGAAGCCATAACATTCCTATTGCACTTTGTGGTTGAAGAGATTTATTTGAATTGTTATCGATAGTTACCAAGCAAATGTCCATCATTTTTTTTTAACTAAACACATCTAACCCTTTGGAACGACATTATGAATGTTATAGATGATACAAAATAAAAATTTCTAGGTTTCGACTTAGTCAATTGTAATACTTTAGCTTTTTGTAATTTTTGCGAATTTTGATCTTTTTATATAGGTTTAATAAATAAGTTCAAATAAAAATGAGTACTGCTAAGTTGGATGATTCGACAGAAAGACCACTTTATGGTGAGAGAATTATTGAAGAATCAAAGATAATTTGTTTCGACAATCCAAATAAGAAAAGAATATATGAAATTTCTATTCAATTGCCTGAATTCACATGTAAATGCCCCTTTTCTGGTTATCCAGATTTTGCAAAACTAAATATTATTTATCAACCTAATTTGAGAGTCTATGAGTTGAAGTCTCTAAAGCTTTATATTAATAATTTTAGGGATATAAAAATATCACATGAGGAAGTTGTAAATAGAATTATGGATGATTTAGTTAATGAAGGTTCACCTCACTGGATACATTTAAATGCTGCATTTAACCCCAGAGGGAATGTTTCTATGCAGTTAGATATTTTTAGTGGGCAGAAAAGAAATTAAAAATTTTTTATTTCGTCTGATAATTTAAAAAATTCTTTTTTAAAACCAACTAGATTTTTATTACTAAGGCCTCCAATAGATAACTTTTGTGATTCTTTATTTACCAGAATCCATAACTGGTTAGTTGGTACCAGACTTATTATTGTTCCAAAAATTATTAAGATAAAAGAAAAGTAAATAAATGGTATAGACGGATCATTTTTAATTATTAATCCACTGCTTGGGATTATTTTTTTCAGAGATACTTTTGAAGAATTAACTTCTAGAGGACCATCATTGATATAGAGATTATTCCCGGAAAAATTTTCTACATTCGAAATTTTAAGTGGACCATTTTCATTATCTATTGTTAAAAGGAAATTTTTTTTAGTCTCCGATCCTAATTCAACTAAAACTCCCCACACTTGATTACCGATTTCTGGAATCTCCTTTAATTGTAATTGATAAAGGATATTATCTATTTCTAAAACAACATTTGATATTGCCCAATCTGCTTGATAAATAGTTAATCCTTTAAACCTGATTGGGTGATTTACTTTGGTTGTTTTTATTTCATTTAAATTTAGATCTTCAGAAGAAAAATTTAATTTTGAAATAAACTGTTTGGGCACACCATCACTTTCACGTTCTATAGAAAAATCGACTAATTCCACATTGGCTTTTGAGTTTGTGCTCTCATTTACGAGATCTAAAGTTTCTCCAGGCAGTAAATATTGTTCTTTTGATTGACTTGTAAAACTTCCATATGCTGAACCTATAAGTAAGACTATTAATCCGATATGTACAACTAAAGGACCGATTTTTCCAATTAACCCCTTTCTTGCAGAAATATGACTATTAAATTTGCATGTTTTCCATCCTTTTTTTTTAAGCAATAAATCTACTTTTGATATATGTTCTCCATTTTGATTGATTGGATGACTTGTGGTTAGTTGCAGTTGGCTAAATTTTTTTTCGTTCTTATATTCAATCCATTGTAATGAAGCTTTTAATGAAGGAATTTGCCTCCTGAAACTACAAGCTGCCAAAGAAATGCAAAGTAGAATTAATGTAAATAAAAACCAAAAGCTTGTATAAATATGATCCAATTGAAGTTTTAAGACTTTTTCTCCATCTAAAAATCCAAAAATGGGAGCTCTATCGAAATTATCAATATAGAATTTATTATTACTACCTTGAGGTATAAAAGTACCTATTCCACTGGTAATAGCAATAAAGATTATCAGCGATATAGCGAATCTTAAACTTGATATTTTTAAAATTAGATTCTTAAAAATAATCATTTAAATCCAATTTGAAAATAAATTTAATAATCCTAGGGAAACTAAAAATATCCCACTTAAAGTCGGAATTATTTGACTAAATTTTCTAAGAGCTAAAAATTGCTTTAAGTTTTCTGCAGTAGCTCCTGCAATGATTAATGGGGTTACTTGGCCTATCCCAAAGAAAAATAAAAAAATGATAGATATTATAGGGTTTTTAGCTTGCGATACCCAAGCCAAAAGAGTTGCTAAAACTGGAGTAATGCAAGGTGATGAAGCTAGTCCAAAAGTTGTCCCTATGGCAAAAGGAGTTATAAATGTTGGTATTTTATCTTCAATTATTTTTATATCAGGTCCATTCGGAAACTGAAACTTTAGAATCCCTAATAAATTTAAACCCATTATTATTGCTATTAGGGCAACAACTGAAGTGTAATAAGATGGAATTTGCCCATATATTTTACCTAAAAATCCACTCACAGCCCCCAGTACAACAAGCGAAAAAACTACACCTCCTGAAAAACTAATAAGTTTAAATTTATTTTTCTCTGAACCGCCTATATAAGCAATTGTCACTGGAAGTAATGATAATGAACATGGCCCAAGACTTGTTAAAAGTCCTGCGCTGAAAACCAAAAATATAGTAAATGGACCAGGACTATTAAGACCATTCTGCATAAGCAGATTACCCTTTTGAGATAATTCTGAAATAACTAAATTAAATGATTCGATAGCTTAAATATGATCCTTTAAATTCTAACTAATTAAGAGTCTTTCGTGTACTTATCATACCGATGAATCCTGTTGACTCTAATGAACATCTAACTAACATCCCTGCAATAAAAAAAGACGCTATTAAAGAATTGCCACCATAACTAATGAAAGGTAGTGGTAACCCTGTAGTAGGCATTGAACCTGTTGTTACAGCAATATGCATTATTGATTGACCTGTCAACAACACACCACATCCGATAGCAACTAATTTTGTATAGTTGTTCCTGCACTTAAGACTAATTCTTACGCTTATATAAGAGAATACTGCTAAAAATCCTAAGAATAAAGTACACCCCAATAAACCAAATTCTTCCGCAAAAATGGCAAAAATAAAATCTGTATACATGAAGGGCAGATACTGTAATTTTTGTATCGACAGTCCAAAACCTTGGCCAAATAGACCACCTGAACCTATAGCTAATAAACTTTGAACCAATTGAAATCCATTTTCTTGTTGATCTTTCCAAGGATTTATAAATGAAGTAACTCTCAGTTTTTGATATTCGTTATTAAGGATGCTGATACATCCAGTAATTAATCCTATTGAAGCAAATGAGCAAAGAGAGCTAAGTTTTACCCCTCCACATAAACCCATTACCCAAAGAAGAATTCCAGTTAATGATGCAGTACTTAAATTGGGCTGTTTAAGTATTAATAAAATTAATAAACCAAAGGTTATAATTGAAATTAATTTTTTATCATTCTTTACTAGATTCCAATGTGCGAAAAGATTAGAAGCTTCTAGAATTAGAAACGGTTTAATTAATTCAGATGGCTGCAGACGTAAATTGCCAAGCACTAGCCATCTTGAAGATCCATTAACTGTAATTCCAGTAAGATTGGTAAGGAAAATCAAAAAGAATAAAATATAAAAAATAATTCTTGAAAACTTTAAAAGATTTCTAATGTTTGTATTAAGTACGAAATAAAATAAACAAATTCCTGGAATTGTCCAAATTATTTGTTTTTTTAAGAAGTAAGCCCAATTTCCCATTTCCCTACTAGCCACCCACCAACTTGATGATCCTAGTATGCATATTCCTAATATTGACCAAATTCCAATGATGACAATGAGGATTTTTGCTTCATAAGGCCATATCGCCCAAGGTAAGGGAAATATAGACCCTGTTAAATTACTGAATTTTTTTTTGTAATTAGAACTAAAGGTTTTTTTTCTTTTAGAAATTCTTTTATATTTTATTTTTTCTTGACTTATCTCCAATTTTTTATATGTATATTTACTATTGAGACGTTTAATTGAGATTTTGCCAAGTCTTTTATTAACGTTTTAAAGTGTTAAGGCTATGAATAAGATGACTTTTCATAAATTTTATTTTTGAAGAATAAAGTAAAAAATGGCCTACGGATTCATCATAAATCTTAAGAATTAATTTTTTATAAAAAAAAACTAGCTAAAAGGTACCTCTCCGTGATAGATTCCGTGAGTTTATATACTTACTTAAAACCATTAAGAGGGGTTTCTAAACTATGTTCACATCAGTGGACTCAAATAGAAAAAAACTTGAACATCCTTCTAATGAGAATGTTCAATTTCCTCATTCCCTGAATAATTCGATCATCAAAGAAAGTAAATCTGGCATTGCCAATCAAATAGATCATTTGCTTTCCCAAAATGATGAGTTCACAAAATTGCAATTAACAATTTTTGGAATTACTTTTATCATTTCTATCTTATTAGCATCAATAACAGGAATTTTTCTGGGTTTTACTTTTGGTTTTAGTATTTTTATAGGTGCAATTGCCGGCATTTTTTACCTACGTTTGCTTGCCAAAAGTATAGGGAAACTTGGTAGAGAATCATCAGGTGTATCAAAATTGCAACTATTAGTTCCAGTTTGCCTCTTTATTTTTGCAAGTAAGCTAGGATCTTTGGATATTTTTCCTGCGATGATAGGTTTTTTCATTTATAAGCCTTCACTCATTCTTTATTTTTCACGTTCTTAAGTAAATTTTTTTATTCAAAACAAATGTTTTTTAATTCCTTGCTAACAAATTTTGCAGCATTAGAAGTTGGTCAACATCTTTATTGGCAAATTGGAAATATAAGACTTCATGGGCAGGTATTTTTAACATCTTGGATTTTATTAGGAGCGTTATTAGTTTTTATTTCTTTAGGAACTAAAAAAATGGAAAATGATCCTAAAGGCCTTCAAAACTTGCTTGAGTTCCTCTGGGATTACATAAGAGATCTTGCTAGGACGCAAATAGGTGAAAAAGTATACAGAGATTGGATGCCATTTATAGGTACTTTATTTTTATTCGTCTTTGTTAGTAATTGGGGAGGAGCTTTAATTCCTTGGAGATTGATTAAATTACCAAGCGGAGAATTAGGAGCACCTACTGCAGATATTAATACAACTATAGCCTTGGCTTTATTGGTTTCACTTTCTTATTTCTATGCAGGTTTAAGCAATAAGGGTTGGAGATACTTCGAATATTATGTTCACCCAACTCCTATAATGCTTCCTTTCAAAATTCTAGAGGACTTTACGAAACCTTTATCACTCTCTTTCAGGCTATTTGGAAATATTTTAGCTGATGAACTTGTTGTTGGAGTTCTAGTCTTTTTAGTTCCTCTAATTCTTCCAATACCTGTTATGTTCCTAGGATTATTTACTAGTGCAATTCAGGCATTGATTTTCGCAACTTTAGCGGCCTACTACATTGGAGAGGCTGTTGAAGAACATCATTAGCTTTCTTCTAATACACTCAGACACTTTTACAAAGGGTCTGTAATCTGGCAAAATATCTAATCGCGTAGGTCTGAAAATATCAGACCCATTCTTAAAAGAAAGGATGTCCAAGCGTGTATGACAACAAAGATTATCACAAGTATTAAGCTCTTTATTTCAAAATTATGGATTCGATTACTTCCGCTGCATCAGTTGTAGCTGCTGGTTTAGCAGTTGGTCTAGGTGCTATTGGCCCAGGTCTTGGACAAGGTAACGCAGCTCAAGGTGCTGTTGAGGGTATTGCCCGTCAACCAGAAGCCGAAGGTAAAATCAGAGGAACTCTTCTTTTATCTTTCGCTTTCATGGAGTCATTAACAATTTACGGATTAGTTGTGGCTTTGGTACTACTTTTTGCGAATCCTTTTTCCTAAAAGTTAATATTGCTTCTAATCTTTATTAGCAATATTTAAATTTAATTTTTTAACTTCAACTGAATCATATGTTGGCCTTTAATTTTTTTGGTGCTACAGAAGGTGGATTATTTGATATAAATGCCACTTTGCCACTAATGGCGATACAAGTAGTTGCGCTTACTTACATATTAAATTCTCTTTTTTTTAAGCCTGTAGGCAATGTTGTAGAAAAAAGAGAAAAATTTGTAAGTAATAATATTATTGAGGCCAAAAATAAACTATCTGAGGTTAAAAAATTAGAAGCTGATTTATTAACTCAGCTTCAAACTGCTCGTACAGAAGCTCAAAGAATTGTGAACGAAGCTGAGGCTGAGTCTGACAAGCTTTATAAAGAAGCACTAGAACTTGCTAACAATGAAGCAAATGCTTCAAAAGAAAAAGCAAGACTAGAAATTGAAAGTCAGACATCTGCTGCTCGTGATCAACTTTCTAAACAGGCTGATGATCTAAGCGAACTTATTGTTAATAGATTGATTCTAGAAAAATGAATTTAACTCTTTTAGCTACAGAAGGTTTTGGATTGAATTTCAATTTATTCGAAACTAATGTCCTTAATTGGGCTGTAGTAGTTTTCGGTCTTTATAAATTTTTGCCTGGTTTCTTAGGTAAAATGCTTCAAAAAAGGAGAGAAGGAATCCTTCTTGAATTAAAAGATGCTGAAGAACGACTCCTAAATGCAACTCAAGCTTTAGAAAAGGCGAAGAAAGATTTATCTTCAGCTGAAGATAAAGCTTCTCAAATAAAAGCAGATTCCCTTAAAAGATCTGAATCAATCAGAATGGAAAGTGAGAAAAAAGCGATAGAGGAGATGGCACGAATTAAACAAAGTGCAATCTCTGATGAGAGCTCTGAAGCAACCAGAGCAATTTCTCAACTTCGAAAAGAAGCTGTCGAACTGGCAATTAAGAAAGCTTTAGATTCTCTTCCAAATCGACTTGATAAAACAACCCAAGAAAATTTGGTAACTCAATCAATTAATAATATTGAGGTGAACTAATGCCACTTTTGAATTCAGTTACTACACCATACGCAGAGGCATTGCTTCAAGTTGTGAATGAGAATTCGCAAACTGAAGAGATGGTTTCTGAGGTTAAACAACTATTGGAATTAATAAATGATTCCCCTGAATTAGAGAAGACACTATCCTCTCCCATTTTAGAGACAGATGCAAAGAAGAAAATCATTATTGAAATTTTTTCAAATAAGGTTAATTCTTCTTTACTGAATTTCTTAAAATTATTGGCCGATAGGCAAAGAATTGGAATTCTTACTTCAATTCTTGATAGGTTTTTAGAGATTTACCGAGAAAATAGTAATATTGCTTTGGCAACTGTTACTTCTGCAGTCGAGCTTACTGATGAACAAAAAGGTTTAATTACCAAAAAGATCATCAATATTGCTGGAACAGAAAAATTAGAACTTGTAACTAAAATCGACCCATCCCTTATTGGTGGTTTCGTCGCCAGTGTAGGATCAAAAGTAATTGATGCTTCTCTTGCTTCACAAATTAGAAAACTTGGCTTAACTCTTTCCAAGTAACTTTTAAATCAACCTTAAATTCTTAAATCCATGGTATCTATACGCCCTGATGAAATCAGTTCAATCTTAAAACAACAAATAACTGATTATGACCAATCTGTAAGTGTTAGCAATGTAGGAACTGTTCTGCAAATCGGTGATGGCATTGCAAGAATATATGGCTTAGATCAGGTCATGGCAGGTGAGTTGTTGGAATTTGAGGATGGTACCGAAGGTATAGCTTTAAATCTTGAAGATGATAATGTTGGAGCCGTTTTAATGGGAGAGGCACTTGGTGTCCAAGAAGGAAGTAATGTTAAGTCCACAGGTAAAATCGCATCTGTTCCAGTTGGTGAAGCAATGCAGGGGAGAGTTGTTAACCCTCTCGGACAACCAATAGATGGGAAAGGGGAAATTCCTACAAGTGATACTAGGTTGATTGAAGAAATGGCTCCTGGAATTATCAAGAGAAGATCAGTACATGAACCAATGCAAACAGGTATCACATCAATTGAT
>QCBW01000011.1 GCA_003281485.1 Prochlorococcus sp. AG-347-J20
TTATAAAAATTGAGCATACTTATAAATTCTATTTATAAACTTCTCAATGCAACAATTGGATCTAATTTAGAAGCTCTTTTTGCAGGCAAAACACCAAAAATTAGGCCTATTGATCCTGAAATGATCATGGTAGAAAAAGTTGTAGTAATTCCTACTGAAGCAGGAAGTGGGGTTATCAAAGATAAAAGAAAAACACCTGATAATCCAGTTGTTGTTCCTATTAATCCTCCAATTGTAGATAAAATCAATGCCTCAATTAAAAATTGAATTAATATATCTGACTGTTTAGCTCCTATTGCTTTTCTGAGTCCAATCTCTTCAGTCCTTTCGCTAACAGAAACGAGCATAATATTCATTATTCCTATTCCGCCAACTACCAAAGATACTGCCCCAATACCTGCCAATAAAAAAGTTAGTCCACTTGTAATATTGGTTACTATATTCAATGCATCTTCTTGTGATCTAACAGCAAAGTCATCATCTCTAATTATTTTATGTCTTTGCCTTAATAAATTAGTAATCTGAAATTTAGCGGCACTAGTTGCATTTTTATTTATGGCTTCAACACTAATGAAACTTAAACTTACGCCATAGGTAGGGTCCTTCCCAGTAATCCTATTTACCATAGTGGTTAATGGAATATATGCATTTTTATCTTGATTACTTCCGAATACAGCACCTTTTGGTTTTAATATTCCGATGATTTCATAGGTATGATCTTTAATTCTAATTTTATTTCCAAGTGATGTAGATTTATCATTGAAAAATTCATCTTTAAGATCAGGACCTATAACCACATAACTTCTTGCACTATTAACATCATTTTTTGATATAAATCTTCCCTTATCTACTTCAAAGCTTCTTACCTCAAGAAATTCAGGTGTTACTCCTGCAATTGAAATGTTAAGGCTTTTAGAATTTGATTGCACTATTTCGTTAGCAGAAATTTGAGGAGCAACTTTTTTAACTGTTGGTACTTGATTGCTTATTGCTATTGCGTCTTCTAAAACTAGGTTTTTAGGAAATGAAATACCTCTTCTTCTTGTGTCATTATTTCCAGGAACAATAAATAAAACATTTGCCCCTAAATTACTTAATTGGTTTTTTGCTAATGTTTGAGCTCCTCTTCCAAGCCCAACAAGTGTAATAACCGATGCATTTCCTATAATTATCCCCAGCATTGTTAACGAACTTCTCAATTTGTTCGAAACTAACGTTTTTGTGGCCATTCCTAAGGCTTCTTTTATTGAGATATTCCTAGACATATTTATATTTATCTATTGCATCATCATCTTCAATTTGACCCATGTAAACAACACCCTCATTTAGTTGCAGTGTAATAAGGTCGCCATTACTAATTTCTTGATCATGGATATTTTCTAAATTACAAATTGTAGAAATCTTTTTATTATTTTTGTTAAACAAAGCATAAACATCATTAACATTTTGGTTCGTAACAATGCCTGCAATATTTTTACTAAGTGGAATATTTTTCATTAATTCTTTCGGAATAAATAATATTTCTCCTGGACAAATTAAAGACATATCTTGATTATTTTTTATTATTCTTGCCTTACCTGTAACACCGATTTCCCCTATTGAAATTCCCCTTGAAACAATCTTTCTTACTAAACCGACTTTTATTAAATCTGTAGAGCCACTAATTCCAGTTAATGTGCCTGCAGTTTGAACTACTAAATCTCCTTGATTTAGAATCCCCATCTCTTGTGCAATTTGCATAGCTAAACTAAAAGTTTTTGCTGTTCTTTCATCATTTTTAACTACTATAGGAGTAACTCCCCAAACAAGTTGCAATCTTCTCGCTACACTCCTCTCTGAAGTAGTTGCCAAGATAGGGGTTGGCGGTCTGAATTTACTTACATTTCGAGCGGTAGAACCTGATTTTGTTAAAGGGATTATAGCTCCAGCATCAAGTTGTCTGGCTATATTACTTACTGCTGCACTAATAGCATTTGGAATAGTACTAGGTAAGTGGCTATCAATTGCTTTAAGTGGATAATCCCTTTCAATTCTTCTCGCTATAGTTGCCATGGTTTCTACAGCCTCTACAGGATAATCGCCAACTGCAGTTTCGTTTGAAAGCATTACTGCATCTGTGCCATCTAATATTGCATTGGCAACGTCACTAACCTCGGCCCGAGTTGGTCTTGGATTCGAAGCCATAGAATCAAGCATTTGAGTCGCTGTAATTATTGGGATCCCTAGTGTATTAGCTTTTCTTATTAATTCCTTTTGTAAAAGAGGAACCTCTTCCGCAGGCATCTCTACTCCCAAATCGCCTCTTGCCACCATAACCCCATCACATAATGGTAATACAGTATCAATTTGATCAATTGCTTCAAATTTTTCTATTTTTGCGACTACAGGAGTTGAATGCCCAAATTTGTTTATTAAATCTTTAATCTCGTTTATGTCGGATGGATTTCTTACAAAACTTAAGGCTATCCAATCAACTCCTTCAGATAAACCGAATTTTAAATCCTCTTTATCTTTATCAGTTAATGCTTTTACTGATAATTTAACATCTGGGAAATTAACACCTTTATTATTTGAAAGAACCCCACCTACAGTTACTAGGCACTCTAAAAGATTAGCTTTTACATCTACTTTTTCTACAATCATTTCTATTTTTCCATCATCCAATAGTATTCTTTTTCCTTCGCTAACTTCTTGAGAAAGTTTGTCGTAGGTTACATTTGCAATAGTATTAGTACATTCGACTTCATTCGATGTAAGTGTAAATTTATCACCTTTTTTAACTTTTACCGGACCATCTTTAAAGCGCCCTAATCGTATTTTTGGGCCTTGAAGATCTTGTAATATACCAATATCTATCTCTAACTTTTTTGATACCTCTCTTATAGTTTTTATTCTTTCAGCATGATCATTATGATCTCCATGTGAGAAATTTAATCTGAATGTAGTTACTCCAGCCTTAATTAATTCTGTAATTATCTCATCAGATTGAGTTGCAGGACCAATAGTTGCTACTATCTTTGTTCTTCTTTTTAAATCAATATTCGACATATATACATAATATTGCTAGATATAGATAAATTTACCATACCCAAAGTTAGTTATTTAATTCATGGATTTTAAAACTTATCAGAAAAAAGCCAGGGAAACAGCACAATATCCAAATTTAGGATCAAATAATATTTATCCAACTCTTGGTTTGGTTGGAGAGGCTGGTGAAGTAGCAGAAAAAGTAAAAAAAGTCATAAGAGATAAAAATGGAATATTTGATAACGAATCAAAATTAGGGATTAAAAAAGAGTTAGGAGATGTATTGTGGTACATATCAAATCTTTGTACAGAATTAAATTTTAACTTAGAGGATGTCGCATTACAAAACCTAGAAAAATTAAAAATAAGAGCTGCTAAAGGAAAGATAAGTGGATCTGGGGACGATAGATAAGTTCAACTATATCCTAAGCTTGCATACTGGAGATTTGTAATTAAGTTCTGAATAACATTTAAAAGTAAAAAAGCTAATAAAGATGAGATATCAAATCCACCTATTGGAGGGATAATACCCCTAAAAATGTTTAAATAAGGATCTGTGATTGAAGTTAATGCTGATAAAACACCGTTACTCCAATCAATACCTGGAAACCATGTAAGTAAAATTCTTATTATCAATATGAAAGAATAAATTGATAAAGTTTGGCCCAGAACTGCAAAAATCTCAGATAACATTATCTTTTCGTAATTTAATATATCCTAACATTTACTTATTATTGCTGCTTATTATTACTACTTCCTATATTTGAGAGATATTCATTACTTACAGCAAAAGTTTGAAAAAACTTTTCTGATAATGATAACCAATATGATCTACCATCTTTTTGCTTCCGTTTGACAATAAATTTCTTATCTAATAATTCTTTAATATGATCATAAGCTCCTGAACCTCGAAGAAGTATAAGATCAGATTGCAGGATCTTTTTTTTGATTGCAATAGTTGCCAATGTCCTTAATTCTGATGTTTTCAAATCAGAGGGAAGTAAATCATCGACGAATTCATTAAGACTTGATTTTAGTTCGAGAGAAAAGCTGTTATTAACTCCATTTAATTCAATAGCTGAGTTAGGATTAGAGTATTTATTTTTTAGATCTTTAATTGCATCATTAATTGAGTTTATATCAGAATTGGTAATTTCTGAAAGATCCTTTTTTGTTATTGGTCTGCCTTTCAAATATAGAACAGCTTCAACTTTAGTAACTAGATCTATATCAGATTTTGGCGTGGTATTTAGATCAGGTTGATTGATTATAATTACCGAAATCTTTCCTAAGATACCTTAAATTTAATCTGATGCACCAAGGAATAATTTATATGTATTGTTTTGAGTTTCGTCCCAGAATTTATAGCCTAGAATTCTTACAAATTTATTCCACTCTGAAATCTCATTTTTATCGATCAAAACTCCAATAACAATTTTACCTACATCAGCCCCATAATTCCTGTAGTGAAATACGCTTATAGACCAATTAGATTTCATATTATTTAAGAAGTTTATTAATGCGCCAGGCCTTTCAGGAAACTCAAATCTGTATAAAAGTTCAATAAAGTTTTTATATGCCATCTCTTTAAAATCCCTTGGTAATCTTCCCCCTACCATATGTCTGAGATGATTTTTAGATAATTCATCATCACTTATGTCAATAAATGAGTATTCAGAATTTCTAAATACATTTAATAGATTTTTTTTATCATTTAAACCATAGACTTGAACCCCTACAAAAATCTGTGCATTTTTAGAATTAGACATCCTATAACTAAATTCAGTTAAATTTCTATTATCAAGTAACTTACAAAAATCAATTAGACTACCAGCACGTTCAGGAATTTCAACAGCCATCATTACTTCTTTACACTCTCCAAGTTCTGCTCTTTCTGCTACAAATCTAAGTCTCTCAAAATTCATATTTGCACCACATGCAATCGCAACCATTTTTCTATTTGAATGATTTGAATATAAAATATCTTTTTTCATTCCCGCTATTGATAAGGCACCAGCGGGCTCTAGTATTGACCTAGTATCCTCAAAAACATCTTTAATAGCAGCACAGATTTCGTCAGTATTAACCCTAATCATCTTATCTATATATTTTCTACCAATATCAAAAGTATTTTTACCAATTTTTTTAACCGCCACTCCATCTGCAAATTGACCTACAGAAGATAGTTCTACAATTTTTTCTTCTTCCAAAGATTTCGTCATAGCGTCAGCATCTTCTGGTTCTACACCAATTATTTTTACTTCAGGCCATATTTTTTTAACGTATAAAGATATTCCTGATATTAATCCACCACCACCTACAGCAATATAAATTGCATAAGGTTTTTCCTTAAGCTGCTGTTCAAGTTCTATAGCTATAGTCCCTTGTCCTGCTATTACTTCTGGATCATCAAAGGGATGAATAAAGCATAAATTTCTTTCTTGACTAATCCTTATTGCCTCTTTGTATGTTTCATCATAGTTATCGCCATATAATATAACTTTTGCTTTTAAATTTTTTACTGCATTAACTTTTACTAGAGGTGTGGTAATGGGCATTAATATGGTTGCTTGGCAATTTAACTTAAGGGCACTAAGAGCAACCCCTTGAGCATGATTACCAGCACTAGAAGTAATTACTCCCTGAGCAAGCTGTGAATTAGTGAGCTTACTCATTTTGTTATATGCACCTCTTATTTTGAATGAAAATACATCCTGAAGATCTTCTCTTTTTAGAAAAATTTCATTATTAAGTGTATTACTTAAATTATGAGCTTTTTCTAGTGGAGTTTTTTTTGCAACTTCATAGACTTCAGCTTGAAGTATTTTTTCAAAATAATTATTCATATATATATTTTTAGCATTAATTATTAATCTAATAAAACATTACATGATCTATTTCAAAAAAAGTACTCATTTTGCACCTCGGCGTTTTAGATTATATAGATACCAATTTTTGTTAAATGCTTTTAAGTGAGTTAAGTCATCCAAATCAACTTCATGGCTTAACAGTTTCACAATTAGAGGAAATTGCTTGTCAAATTAGAGAAAGACATCTTCAGGTAGTATCTACTAGTGGAGGACATCTTGGTCCTGGATTAGGTGTAGTTGAGTTGACATTGGCTTTATATCAAACTCTTGATCTTGATTTTGATAAGGTTGTTTGGGATGTGGGGCATCAAGGTTATCCTCATAAGTTAATTACAGGACGTTACAGTCAATTTGATTCTCTAAGGCAACAAAATGGAGTAGCTGGATATCTAAAAAGAAGCGAAAGTAAATTTGATCATTTTGGGGCTGGACATGCAAGTACTTCTATTTCTGCTGCTTTAGGAATGGCAATAGCAAGAGATAGAAAAGGTGAAAATTATAAATGTGTCGCTGTTATTGGAGATGGAGCACTTACTGGAGGAATGGCATTAGAAGCTATAAATCATGCAGGTCACTTACCTAATACCCCTTTAGTTGTAGTATTAAACGATAATGACATGTCTATTTCACCTCCGGTTGGAGCCCTTTCATCTTACTTAAATAAGGTAAGAGTAAGTCCACCATTGCAATTTTTGTCCGATAGTGTTCAAGAAAGTGTAAAAAATATTCCCTTAATAGGTAAGGATATCCCAGAAGAATTCAAAAATATTAAAGGAAGCGTTAGACGACTATCTGTGCCTAAGGTTGGAGCTGTTTTTGAAGAACTTGGATTTACATATATGGGTCCAATTGATGGTCATGATATTAGTAACTTAGTTAAGACTTTTAACGCTGCCCATAAACTTAAAAGACCTGTACTTGTTCATGTTGTCACAACAAAAGGGAAGGGTTACCCATATGCAGAAGCCGATCAGGTTGGATATCATGCACAGTCAGCATTTGATCTTACAACCGGGAAATCTATTCCATCAAAGAAACCTAAACCTGTTAGTTATAGTAAAATATTTGGTCAAACCTTATTAAAAATATGTGAGCAAGATAGTAAAGTCGTAGGTATTACAGCTGCAATGGCTACAGGTACTGGTTTAGATATATTGCAAAAAAATATTCCTGATCAATATATCGATGTAGGAATAGCAGAACAACATGCAGTTACTCTTGCGGCAGGAATGTCTTGTGATGGTCTTAAACCTGTTGTAGCAATCTACAGTACTTTTCTTCAACGTGCTTTCGACCAATTAATTCATGATGTAGGGATACAAAATTTACCTGTATCATTTGTACTCGATAGAGCTGGGATAGTTGGAGCTGACGGTCCTACTCACCAAGGTCAGTACGATATCAGTTATATGAGATCCATACCTAATTTTGTATTGATGGCTCCAAAGGATGAGTCTGAATTACAGAGAATGTTAATAACTTCAATAAACTATAATGGTCCTACAGCTCTACGAATACCAAGAGGCTCTGGATTAGGAGTGGCTGTAATGGATGAGGGTTGGGAACCTTTGAATATAGGCGAAGCTGAAATGCTTGAAGAAGGAGAAGATATTCTAATTATTGCTTATGGTTCAATGGTCGCCTCAGCAATCGAAACAGCAAATATCTTAAAAAATATGAATATTAATGCATGCATTGTTAATGCAAGATTTGTTAAACCTCTCGATAAAAATCTTATTATGCCTTTAGCAAGTAGGATTCAAAAAGTTGTAACCATGGAAGAAGGAACCTTAATAGGTGGATTTGGTTCCGCAATAGTTGAATTATTTAACGATAATGAACTAAACATTCCTGTATACAGAATAGGTATACCTGATGTTTTAGTAGATCATGCTTCACCTGATCAGAGCAAAGAAAAACTAGGACTTATGCCTGATCAGATGGCAGATAAAATTGTTAAGAAATTTAAGTTAGTTAATTAAAATTTTAAAAATAAATATTTAATAAATAAATATTTATAAAACACCTCGTGAAGCTAATCCTAAGATTGCTCCAATTCCGAAAATATGACCTAGGCAATTAGCTCCAACAACTGATGCGTGACTTAAACCACCATA
Source organism: Prochlorococcus sp. AG-347-J20 (assembly GCA_003281485.1). GTDB lineage: Bacteria > Cyanobacteriota > Cyanobacteriia > PCC-6307 > Cyanobiaceae > Prochlorococcus_A. The sequence goes on from QCBW01000011.1 coordinate 8,015, forward strand.
GAATTTTGAATTAGGTATTTCAAAACCTTCATTAGGTTTTCTTATTGTTGCTTTAGCAATTGCATAAGCAAAAACATTACATGCAATCATTACGACGGCACACTTTGGAGACCAAGAAAAAGTTGCTGGATCTGCAGCTGCAAATAATGTAGTAAACATAAAAAATCGTTATTTTCATATATTCTCTAATACTTTTACCTAAAAAACACAAAATTGTAAAAGGTCTTAAGAGTTTTTTACTTCTAAGTTATTTAACAACTTTAAAAATCCAAATAAAATAACAAAATCACTTAGAGTTAAGAAGGATTCTGCTAAACCATGCAGGAAGTCAACCTCAACAAGAGTTTTGTCATAGTAATTTATGGTGAAGATGGATATCAATATAGTTATCAATACAAATAAAACAGTTAAAGAGAATCCTGTTTTTACAAAATTATTAACAGATTTGATTTTATATAAGTAAAACAAAAATATTGCATATGGAACTATTGATACTGCGAACAACAATGTGTTATCTATTGAACCTAATTTTTCTATAATTTTTAAAAATAAATTATTCATATGTCTCTTTTCCTCTGAAAATCTTTATCGAAGCAAAGGCTAATGTTGAATTTCCTATTAATGTAAATATTCCTTGAAGTGATACTAGGCCGTAAAGATTTTCCTGATTGTCATAGATATGCCAAGTGATAGCACACATCGCACCTATTAAGTTTGGGACCATAGCGAGGCTTAACCAAAAAAATAAATTATATTTTTTATATGTAGAAATTTTGTTAATAACAAATATGGCAAAAATCCACTCTACTACTGATGAGATATGTATTAACCAGGTTCCTAATGATAATTCGTGCAAAATTTATATTTTTTTCTTTAAAACGTTGAACACTTCTTTAGCATGATTTATAGGTATAACACTTATCCATCTATAAGAAATTTTCCCATCAGGAGAAATCAAAAAGGTATTCCTATCTGAGAATGGAGGAATCCAAGAACCATATTTATTACTAATAATTCCTTCAGGATCAGATAATAAAGTGTAGTTTATGGATTTTTCGCTACAAAAACTTTCATGAGAATCTTGATTATCAGCGCTAATACCAACAATTTCGGCATTATTTTTTGAAAAATCTTTTTTTAATTCTGAAAAACCTTTAGCTTCAAGAGTGCATCCTGCTGTAAAGTCTTTAGGGTAAAAATACATAACAAGCCACTTTCCTTGAAAATCACTTAATTCCCAGGTTGTTTTTGTTTTTATATTTTTATTAAAACCTTCTAACTCAAAATTTGGAGCAATATCTCCAACTTCAGGAGCAAAATCAAAGGGGAGGGCTGCATTACTATTAAAAAAAAGAATAAATGGTATTAATAAACATACAACTAAATTTCTCATTAAATTTAGAATTTTTTTAAATCAACTCCATTCGATTTAGCAAATTTATCTAAACCTACTTTTTGTATGGATTTTAGTGCTTTGGTACTTATTTTTATATTCACCCATTTTTTACCCTCTTCCCACCATAGTCTCCTTTTTTGGAGATTAACTTGCTGCAATTTTTTTGTACGAATATGTGAGTGACTCACTGCCATCCCGTTATTAGCTTTTGCACCAGTCAGTTCGCAAACTCTTGACATATTTTTTGAGTTATATCTTTAAAAATTTTAACACATGACTCAATTTGTTGAATTGAGTAATTCTGAAATTAATTCGGCATTATTATTTTGTAAATTAATTATCTGTTCCTGATCTAATCCACCAACGGAAAGCTTAGCCATATCGTAAATATGATTAGCAATTTTAAATGCTAATGGATTTTCAATAGGATCTTTTTTATCAATAATTATTTTGTTGCCTGTAATTTTATTAAGACCAACAATAAGTGAATGTTCTTTGTTAACTAAGAGCACATGATATTCAGGTAAGCCAGGCATCTTTTGTTCCATATAAGCGCCCATATCATTAATTCTTCTCATTTGTTCTGGAAGTAAAATCATCGCAGGTGGTGCATCTTTGCTTAAAATAGACTGCACTTTAACTGTTACTTTCTCATTATTAAGGGCCTTAACTATCGTATCTCTTAGATTATCTGTACTTGATTTGCCATCTTTATCTACAATTTCTTTAGAATCTTTATCTTCTAGTTCATTTATTTCTGAATCTACTCTTTGAAATTGATAATCTTCATTTTTACTTTCCAACCATGGGAGAAATTGTGCGTCAATTAGAGGATCTGATTTAATAATTTCCTTATTATCGGATAAACATATATTTAATGCACTTGACTGTGCAATCAAATCTGAACAGTAAATTATTTTTTTAGAATCAGTTAACTTATTTCTTTCTTTGTAATTTGCTAGAGTTGTGAAATACTTATCATTGGACTTTATAAGGGATTTATTTTCAATATCTTTAGTTAAGTCTTTCTCTGAATTAATTATTGTTTCAAAAATTATACTTTTATCGACTAAATCAGCAAATTTATCATCTTCGATAGCACCAATTTTAATAAAAGCAGAGATAGAATCCCAAATTTCAGCATAAAATTCTGGAGAATTTTTAATCAAATCCTTCAGTTTATTAGCGATTTTTTTTGAGATAAATGATGATATAGATCTTACTTTTCTATCTGTTTGTAATGCACTTCTACTAACATTTAAAGGAATATCTGTAGAGTCAATAACTCCTCTTAAAGGTAAAAGATACTTTGGTACTATCTCTTTAATTGAATCGCTTACGAATACTTGATTGCAAAATAATTTTATTTCTCCCTTTTCCCAATCAGCCCTACCTGACAACTTTGGAAAATACAATATTCCTTGTATGTCATATGGATAATCTGTATTTAGGTGAATCCATAACAGTGGATCTCCCTGGAAAGGATAAAGGTATTTATATAACTCAATATAATCTTCATCTTTTAATTCACTAGGTTGTTTTCTCCAAGGAGGATTTTTCTTATTAATATTCTCTCCTTCTAATAAGACATCTATTGGCATAAAATCACAATATTTTTTTATTAGAGATTTAATCCTTTCAGGCTCGATAAACTCTTTTTCTTCTTCAAGTAGGTGAAGAATAACATCTGTACCAATTGTCTCTCTTTCTGATTCCTCTAAAGTGAAATTTGGCGATCCATCACAAGACCATTTGAAAGCTTTTGATTCCCCAATTGCAGACTTAGTTAATATATCAACTCTATCTGCCACCATGAAACTTGAATAAAAACCTAGTCCAAAATGACCTATGAATTCATCATTATCTTTTTTGTATTTTGTTAGGAATTCTTCAGCACTAGAAAATGCAACTTGATTTATGTACTTCTTAATTTCTTCATCATTCATTCCAATTCCATTATCGGAAATTGTTAACGTATTTTCTTCACGGTTAATTGTTATTTTTACTTGAGCCTCCTCAGTATTTTCGCAATCACCTGCCATAGAGGCCATTCTTCTTTTACTAATTGCGTCAACACCATTACTAACAAGTTCTCTTAAAAAGATTTCATGGTCAGAATATACTGCCTTCTTGATAATAGGGAAAATATTTTCGGTATTAATACGAATTTCGCCTTTTTCCATTTAAAAAAAATCAAACATACAAATCCTATTTCCTAAAAACTAGTTAATCAAGTTTAATTAGGAGTATTGTCCGAACAATATATGAATTTAACTGTTAAATAAATTTTAAAAAAGGCTTTATTTAACCCAAAAAATCTCACTACAATTGTTTTCTTTCATAATTTGATTGGCTTTTTCCAAGTCATCACATGGATTTAAATGTAAGACAGCAATATTTCCTTTATTCTGTTGCACTTTTTGTTCATTCATACCTTTTTCTAACAAATAAGAGTCTTTAAACATCAATAAAATCTTTTTTTTATCTGTCTTTTCTTCCTTAATTAAATTTCTTAAAATGTCTACTGAAATTGTAAATCCAATCCCATTAAATATTTTCTCATTAGGACTAAATGATCTTACTAACTCATCATATCTTCCGCCTTTTGCGATGATGCTTTTATTTTTACCATTAACCCCTATTAGTTGAAAAACTATTCCTTCATATAAATTCAAGTGAGGTTGAAAAGTGGGATCAAGTTGTAATTTAACACCATATCTATTTGATATTTTTGATAATGTTTCAAATAAAAAATTTAAGTCATCTAATGTTTTACTAGTGCCATATATAGTTTTTAATTTGTTTAATATTGCAATTGGCTCTCCTCGAGTGAATAAAAGATCTTTAAGAATATATTTATCATCTTCATCTATTCCTAGTTTAGATAAATTATCTTGATCAAAATTAACCAGACTTTTCTTAATTTCTTCAAAATTATTATTTTTATATTTGTTCAGTATCAAGTCCATTATTTTTGTGGTGCTTACTAGTAGAAATAAATTACAACCATCCTTCAAATTAAGATTATCGATTGAATTAAACAAAATATTAATAACTTCAATTTCTGGGTATTTTGTATCATATCCAATTAATTCAATTCCACTCTGCAATTTTTCCTGTAACTTAAGTGAATTATTATTATTTTGTTTTTTATCAAAAACCATGCCATTAGTGAATAATCTTATAGGTCTTTTCTTATTTATTAATCTAGTAGATGTCAATTTAACAATTGATGTTGTCATTTCTGGCCTAAGACATAATGAATTATTACTTACTATTCCTACAACATGATTTTCGTCAATAATGCCTCGGCCTTTTATAGTTTCTAAAGTATTTATAAATGAGGGTGAAACCTCTTCATATCCCCATAGTTTATAAATACTATTTAAATTATTTATAATGTTCGAGTTATTTTTTACATCGACTAATTTAATTTCCTTTATATCGGTCATTTTGATATTTAACTAATTTTAGGTATAGAGATTTTTTTTAAATGGAGAGACTTTATCTAGTTCATTTTTTAATTCATTCTCAAGGCTGGGAGAACAAGCTAAAATTCTTCCTGAACTTAAATTAAATTCGCCTGATGGATAATCAGAAATAATACCACCAGCCTCTTTAACAATAATAGCACCAGCCGCTAAGTCCCATACTTCCAATCCTCTTTCCCAATATCCATCTACCTTACCTGCCGCAACAAATGCTAGATCAACTGCTGCTGCACCTCCTCTTCTAACACCTCTAGTTTTATGTGTTAAGTAACAAAACTCAGCATAATTATTATCCTCTGTGTCAAATCTGTCATAAGAGAAACCAGTTACAAGTAGACTATCTGAAAGATTAGTGGGATTCGATACTTTAAGTTCACCATCATTGCAAAATGAGCCTAAACCTATACAGGCTGAATATAGCTCATTTAAATAAGGTACTGATATAGCGCCTATTATTGGCTTATTTTTATATACAAGACCAATAGAAGTCCCAAAAAAAGGATATCCATGGGAATAATTTGTTGTACCGTCTAATGGGTCTATACACCATGTTAAATCCGAAGATTTGGTTAATTTACCCGATTCCTCTGCATTTATAGATATGTTTGGTGTCTCTTCTAATAAATATTCTTTTATTTTATTTTCAACTTCCAAATCTACATTGGTAACTAAATCACCCTTCCTACCCTTTGATGATATTTTCTGAATTTTATTGTAATTAACTTTTAAAATTTCATTACCAATTTGAGCGGAATTCTTGGCTATTTCATACAAAATGGATAAGTTTACTTGATTTGAAAGTTCCTCTATTTCACTTAATTCAAACATGATAGTTAATCTTCCTCAAATTCCCAAGGTGGCGCAACTCTTGTATTTCCCCTTCCAAAATATTGTCCAAATTGTAAATCGTAAACTTCATCTTCATATGTAGTTTCTACCTCAAGGTCTGAAGTTGCTTTAGCGACACAAAGAAGTGCATAACCTTTGTCTTTTAAAGCCTGCGATACACCCATGGCTTCAGGTTGTTGTAAGGTCCCAGATTTAATTTTAACTGCACAACTTGTACAGCAACCATTTCTACATGAAAATGCAAGTTTGAAACCTTTCTTTTCAAATTCCTTAAGTATGTAATCATCACTATTAACAAGCTCTTGGTAGACCTTTCCGGTTTCCTTATTTTTAATCGTGACTGTGAAAGTCTTTTTCAAATAACTTTCCTCTAAAATGGGATGATCAAGAGTTAAAATGGTGATCTTGGGAGAGGTGGCCGAGTGGTTGAAGGCGCAGCACTGGAAATGCTGTATAGGGGCAACTTTATCGAGGGTTCGAATCCCTCTCTCTCCGTTTAATAATAGTTGATATTGGTTAATTACATCAAGAATATTTGCTATATAGAATTTTTTTAAAATATATATTAGGTAATCATTATATGCCTCATATAATTTTATTTATATAAATTAAGTTGAAAATATTTGATTTTTACTATTATATGTAGATATCTAAGATAAAAATTATTTAAATTATTAGTAAATTTTGCTTTAATTTAGCTATCTAAGAACATGGGGCAAATAGTTGGAATTGATTTAGGAACTACTAACTCTGTTGTTGGAGTTATAGAGGCTGGACGACCAATTGTTATTGCAAATTCTGAAGGGTCCAGAACTACACCCTCAATTGTTGGTTTTACAAAAGATAAAGAAATAGTAATAGGAGATCAAGCAAGAAGACAATTGGTTTTAAATCCAAAAAATACTTTTTATAACCTAAAAAGATTTATTGGTAGCGACTGGGATGAGCTAGATGAGAATAGTATTTCTGTTCCTTACAATGTTAAAGCAAATAATACAGGAAGTGTTAGGGTTCTTAGTCCAAATACAGAAAGAGAGTACGCACCAGAAGAGTTAGTTAGCTCATTAATAAGAAAATTAATAAATGATGCCGAAACATACCTTGGAGATACTGTTGAATCTGCTGTTATTACAGTTCCTGCCTACTTTAATGAATCTCAAAGACAAGCTACTAAAGATTCTGCAATACTGGCAGGAATCAAAGTAGATAGAATCCTAAATGAACCTACTGCAGCAGCTCTGGCTTATGGTTTTGAAAAAAGTTCTTCTAATAATGTTTTGGTTTTTGATTTGGGAGGAGGAACATTTGATGTTTCGTTATTAAAAATTTCTAACGGTGTATTTGATGTTAAAGCCACTTGTGGTGATACCCAATTAGGGGGGAACAATTTTGATTCTAAGATTGTAGATTGGCTAGCTGAAAATTTTCTTGCAAAATATAAAATTGATTTAAGAAGAGATAGACAAGCTTTACAGAGATTAACTGAAGCTGCAGAGAAGGCTAAATGTGAATTATCAGGATTGCAAAAAACAAAAATATCTTTACCTTTTATTACCACAAGTAAAGAAGGACCATTACATATTGAAGAGACTTTAGATAGAAAAATATTTGAATCATTATCTCAAGATCTATTAGACAGATTATTAGAGCCTGTGCAAATAGCTTTGGATGACTCTGGATGGAATGCAGAGGATATTGATGAGGTTGTTCTTGTAGGGGGAAGCACAAGAATCCCAATGGTTCAACAATTAGTAAAGACTCTTGTTCCAAATGATCCTTGTCAATCTGTTAATCCAGATGAAGTAGTGGCTATTGGTGCAGCGATACAATCAGGAATAATTAGTGGTGATTTACAAGATTTACTATTAAATGATGTAACACCTTTATCTTTAGGTCTAGAAACTATCGGCGGTCTTATGAAGGTACTTATTCCTCGCAATACACCAATACCAGTAAGACAATCTGATGTATTTAGTACATCTGAAGCTAATCAATCTTCCGTAGTTGTCCAAGTAAGGCAAGGTGAAAGACCATTGGCTTCTGAAAATAAATCACTTGGTAAATTCAGGTTGTCAGGAATACCACCAGCACCCAGAGGAATACCACAAGTTCAGGTAGCATTTGATATTGATGCAAATGGTCTTTTAGAAGTAAGTGCAACTGATAGAACCACTGGAAGAAAGCAAACAGTTACGATTTCTGGAGGATCAAATTTAAATGAACAGGAAATTTCCTCGATACTTGAAGAAGCAAAATCAAAAGCTAATGAGGATAGAATGAAAAGATCTGTCATTGATAGAAAAAATAGTGCTTTAACTCTTATTGCTCAAGCCGAGAGAAGACTTAGAGATGCTTCTTTGGAATTTGGACCTTATGGAGCTGAAAGGCAACAAAGAGCTGTTGAACTTGCTATCCAAGATGTCGAAGATTACTTAGATGATAATGACCCTCAAGAATTAGAAATTTCAGTAAGTGCCCTCCAAGAAGCATTATTTGGTTTAAATAGAAAATTTGCAGCAGAGAGAAAAACTGAGAATAATCCATTACAGAGTATTAAAAATACATTTGGATCATTAAAGGATGAACTTTTCTCCGATGACTATTGGGATGATGATCCCTGGGATAACGAAATGAATAGAAATTATAGAAATTCGCGGTATGGTAATTCTAGGGATGATGATCCATGGGACAATGACTATTTCCTCTAAAAAAGACTACTTGTCGATTTTGGGACTATCCCATAATTTCGATGATAAAGAACTTAAAAAAGCCTTCCGAAGAGAAGCAAGAAAATGGCATCCTGATTTAAATAAAAATGATCTAAATGCAGAAGAAAGATTTAAATTAATTAATGAAGCATACGAATATCTACGGGATCCCAATAAGAGGAAAAATAGTACTGATGAAAATATCCAAGATGATTACAAAAGTAATTTTAAGACAGGATTTCCAGATTTTCAGGATTATCTTGATTCATTATTTGGATATGAATACCCCGCAAAAAATTATGACGAATACAATGATGAACCATTTGAAGATGAATCCATAAATACAGATAATGATGAATTTACTAATTATGAATACCCTACAACCTCACCAGAAGAGCCGCCACCAGTAAAACTCCACCAAGATATTGAAACAATTATAGATTTAACTCCTGATGAGGCTTTAAATGGAGCTTCAATTTTAATAGAGCTTGAAGATGAGACCGTGGTAGAAGTTGACACACCTCCTTTCGCTGGAGATGGATGGCGTTTAAGACTTGAAAATATTGCAAGGGGAGGTAAAGATCATTATCTACAGTTAAAAGTTCAAACGGAAAGTGGTCTAAGAATTGATGGCTTAAGAGTTCTTTATAAATTAGAGTTATTTCCTCATGATGCGCTTCTTGGTTGTGCAGTAGAGGTTCCGACCCTAGATGGAAATGTCACACTTCAAGTTCCTCCAAAATCATCTACCGGAAGAATGTTACGTTTGAAAGGTAGAGGTTTAACATTCGAAGATAATACAGGTGATCAATATGTTGAAATATTGGTAGTGATACCTGCTGATATTAATGATGAAGAAATCGCATTATATACAAGATTACAAGAATTATCACTTTCTGATTCTTAATCAAATATTATATAGACAGAAAAATCGATGCTTATGAACATATTTGTTCTTTTATACAATTCAGGAACAGATAAGGAAGGAATTCATTCAATAGAACTTAAAGGAAGGACCATAGTTCTTATGTTTGAAGATGAGGATGATGCAACAAGATATTGTGGTCTACTGGAAGCTCAAGATTTCCCTTTACCAACAGTTGAAATGATCAACATTGAGGAAATAAAAGATTTCTGCAATAAATTAGATTATGAATGTAAATTAGTAGAAAAAAATTTTGTACCTAAAACTGCAGAAGATAGGTTATTAATTTCACCACCTCAGAAAAACCTGGAAGTTCAAAATTGGGAGGAAGACAAAAATAATAATAAAGATAACATTGATATAAATACCATTAAAGAAAACCTTGAAAAGTTGCTTTAGCTATTAAAATATCAATACAATAACAAACATATAAAACATGACAAAAGCATTATTTGAGACTGAAGTTGGCAATATTAATATTCAGTTTTTCTCAGATGACGCCCCTAATACCGTTAACAACTTCACCAAGTTGATAAGCGATGGTTTTTATGATGGCTTAGCATTTCATAGAGTTATTCCAGGATTCATGGCTCAAGGTGGATGTCCAAATACGCGTGATGGGGCTTCTGGTATGCCTGGAACTGGAGGTCCTGGATATAATATTAAATGTGAAATTAATTCCAATAAACATCTTAAAGGTTCACTTTCTATGGCTCATGCAGGAAAGGATACAGGTGGTAGCCAGTTTTTCATAGTTTATGAACCACAGCCTCATCTTGATGGGGTTCACACTGTTTTTGGTAAGACAGATGATATGGATGTCGTTCTAAAGCTTACTAATGGTTCTAAAATTATTAAGGCAACATTAAAGTAGCAAGTTAGTTTTCAAAAACAATACTAAAGGTCTCTTTATCTAGATTAAATTTTCTTGTAGAGGAATATAAGATTTCATTATTAATAGTAAATTTAGTTTTAATCAGTTTGATGCTACTTTTTGGATGTAACGCTTGTTCAATATTTCTAGAGACAATAATTCCAATTTTTGTACTATTTTCATGTTTGGATAAAAACTGAATAAATAATTCTATATTCTTTATTTCCTCATCAGTAATGTTGGAATTGGTTCTATTCTGATCGTGTAAAATTCGCCATACTAATTTTGGCCGATTCCAAAAAGCCAATAATCTTGGAATACTCTCCAGTTTAATATTAATGTTTTGATCACTACAGAATTTAATAACTTTATTTTTAATAGGAACTAGATCAATAGATTTATATTTTCCATCAAGAAAAATTGACATAAATGGATCAATATTCCTGGAATTAGAATTTTCTTCGTCAATCATGTGACCTAACTTTGTTTTTTTTACACTCAAATATTCTGCATTATTATCGTTTGGACAAATCACTAAAGGAACTCTCTCAATAACTTCTATTCCATAACCACCTAATCCAGCAATCTTCCTGGGATTATTGGTTAATAATTTTAACTTTTTTATCCCTAAATCAGTTAATATTTGTGCTCCAACACCATAATTTCTTAGATCTGCTGGAAAACCTAATTTTTCATTAGCTTCTACAGTGTCTAATCCACCATCCTGTAAACTGTAAGCTTTTAATTTATTTATTAGTCCAATACCTCTACCTTCTTGTCTTAAGTAAACAACAACTCCCTCTTCCTCCTTTTCTATCCTTGATAAAGCAGCCTCTAACTGAGGTCTACAATCACAACGTAATGAACCAAAAGCATCGCCAGTTAAACACTCTGAATGCATCCTAACTAGCACAGGTTCGCTTAATTTGGATGATTTTTGTTTAACCAATGCAACGTGCTCTGAACCATCAAGTTCATTAACATATCCATAAGCTTTGAAATTACCAAAAATACTTGGAAGTACCGCATCAGATTTTCTAAATACAAATCTCTCAGTTTGGAAACGATAACTGATTAAATCAGCTATGGATATTAATTTCATTCCCCACTGTTTTGCATACTCTTTAAGTTGTGGAAGTCTTGACATGGAACCATCAGGATTTTGTATTTCACAAATAACTCCAGCGGGATAAAGACCTGACATCGCCGCAATATCTACTGCCGCTTCAGTATGACCTGCTCTTTTTAATACTCCACCTTTCTTAGCTCTTAATGGAAAAATATGTCCTGGCCTTCTCAAATCATCTGGTTTTGTACTTGGGTTTATAGCAACTTGAATTGTCTTTGCCCTGTCTTCAGCTGAAATTCCAGTAGTAACATTATTTTCAGGTCCAGCATCAATTGATATCGTAAAAGCGGTTTGATTTTCATCTGTATTTCTATCTACCATTAATGGCAAATCTAAAGAATCAAGTTTTTCGCCTTGCATTGCTAGGCATATAAGTCCACGTCCCTCAGTTGCCATAAAATTAATTTGCTGTGGAGTAGCAAACTGAGCCGCACAAATTAGATCCCCTTCATTTTCTCTTCTTTCATCATCTACAACAATTATGCATTCACCATTTCTTATGGCAGCCAAAGCATCGCTGATAGGATCAAATTCAATTTTAAAAGATTCATTTATATCCAAAATTGTTCCATTATTTGATTTGGGACTTGTTTCTTTCATTATTCCTATCAATATAGAAAAATAGTGTTTTAGTTACCTTAAATTCAACACTTTATAATCCTATCTCAAAGTCTGCCAATTCAAAGAAATGAATGTTGCAATAGTAGGTGCTACTGGTTACGGCGGTATTCAAGCGGTAAATCTTTTAAAGAAAATAAAAAAATACAAAATTTCATTTCTAGGAGGTAATAAAACATCTGGATCAAAGTGGAATGATAATTTTCCTTTTATTTATCTAGATAATGATCCCTATATAGAAGAAATTTCCGTAGATAATATTTCAAAAAATGCAGATGTAGCTTTGCTTTGCTTACCAAATGGCCTATCTTCAACGTTGACAAGGAAATTATTAGATCGAGGACTTAAAGTTATTGATTTATCTGCTGATTACAGATATAAGTCTTTAAATGAATGGAAAAATGTATATTCAAAAGAAGCTGCTATTTATAAAAGGAATGATGACGATTTATGTAAAGAGGCAGTCTACGGTCTTCCCGAAATTAATAAGGAAGCCATTTCAAAAGGAAGATTAATTGCCTGTCCAGGATGTTATCCAACATCTGCTCTTATTCCTTTAGTTCCTTATCTATCTCAAGGAATTATTGAAAATGAAGGAATAGTAATTGATTCTAAAAGCGGAACCTCTGGAGGAGGTCGAGAACCAAATCAAAAGCTACTCTTATCAGAATGTGGAGAAGGTCTTTCAGCATATGGATTGATAAACCATAGACATACCTCAGAGATCGAGCAAGTGGCATCTTTAATTTCTGGAAATAAAATTGAACTGCTTTTTACACCTCATTTAGTCCCAATATCAAGGGGTATGCATTCGACTATATATGGGAGATTAAGAGATCCTGGATTAACATCTGATGACTGCAGAATTCTTCTGGATAATTATTATAGAAATTTTAAAAATATTAAAGTCTTACCTGTAGATACATTCCCATCAACAAAATGGGTTAAAAATACAAATCAAATTTTACTTTCTGTTAAAGTTGATAATCGAAATGGAAGAATAATAATTTTATCTGTAATTGATAATTTGTTAAAAGGTCAGACTGGGCAAGCAATTCAAAATTTAAATATTATGAGTGGATTTTCAATGGATGAAGGTCTTGATTTAACTAATAATTTTCCATAAAATTACTTCTTATCAAAAAACCAGCAAGTGAGATTGAGTGAGGTAAAATTTTATGCTCAAGCATTTGTATTCTTTTGGAAAGTGATTCAATATCATCATCATTTCTAATAGACAAAGCAGCTTGCATTATCAATGATCCACTATCTACCTCCTCTTCAACAAAATGTACGGAACAACCAGTTATTTTTGAACCATTTAATATACAGTCCTTTATCGCAGAACCACCTTTATATGCTGGAAGTAATGAAGGGTGAATATTTATTATCTTATTCTTAAATTTATTGATAAAAAATGGAGTAACAATTTTCATCCAGCCTGCCATAACCACAAGTTCAACATCGTAATGAATTAAAGTATTTACAATTTCTAATTCAAATGCCTCCTTTTGCAGAAAGTCTTTGCCTCTTATAATTTTGTGAGGTATTTTTTTACTTTCAGCTCTCTTTATACATCCTGCATCATCTTTGTTAGTTATTAGAACTTTTATATCTATATCTAATTCTCCTTTTTCTGAGAGATTAATTAATTCCTGAAAGTTTGTTCCTTTCCCAGAAGCAAGTACACCAATTTTTAATTTAGGGGAAAATCTTCTAAATTCAGATATCTCAGGTGAAATTATGTAATTAAATGATCTATCCAAAATTTTGTTATTTTATCCAATGATAAATTCATATGAAATAAAAAAAACCCTCAATTTTAATTGTTTATATTCAAAAACATATTTATTTGAAGATAATAATTTAAACAAATTTAAATGATTCAAATCTATGTACTATTCGTATAGATATAATTGAATAATAAATAAAAGAAACAAATATATAAAATGAATGGAGATTTAAACTCTTGGGATAAATTTTGTAATTATCTTTGGTTTGATAAAAAATTAAATATTTGGTTAGACATAAGCAAAATTAATTTCACAAGTAAAGAGATAAAAATTTTAGAAGATAAATTTAAAGATGTTTTTTCATCAATAAAAGAATTAGAAAATGGTGCAATATCAAATATTGATGAAAATAGACAAGTTGGACATTATTGGCTTAGAAATCCATCAATTTCACCCTCTTCAAAAATAGGAGAAGAAATTAGAGCAGATATTAATTCAATCTCTGAATTTGGAAAACAAATTTTAAATGGGGATATTAAGAATAAGAATAATCAGCAGTATACTGATGTTCTATGGATAGGAATTGGTGGAAGTGGATTAGGACCATTACTTATTACAGAGTCACTGCAGAAGTGTTCTAAAGGCTTAAATTTTTCTTATATCGATAATGTTGATCCTTTTTTAATTAGCGAAAAGTTAGAAGAGTTATCTGAAAAATTATCAACAACATTATTTGTAGTAGTAAGCAAATCAGGTGGTACGCCTGAACCTAGAATTGCTATGGAAATTATTAAAAGTCACTGCGAAAACAATTCCCTTGAATGGAATTCTAATGCTATAGCTATAACTATGAAAGGTAGTAAGTTATTTAAAAAAGCTACTTCTGAAAATTGGTTAAAAATATTTAATTTGCAAGATTGGGTTGGTGGAAGAACTAGTATTACAAGCTCTGTGGGATTACTTCCATTAGCTCTTATTAATGAAAATATCTCTGAATTTATCAGAGGTGCATCATTAATGGATGAAGCCACACGAATAAGTGATTTTAAAAATAATCCAGCAGCACTATTATCATCCGCATGGTATTTAACTGGTGATGGTATTGGAAAGAGAGATATGGTCGTATTACCTTATAGAGATAGGTTACAAGTTTTTAGTAAATATCTTCAGCAATTAGTAATGGAATCATTAGGAAAGAAATTCAATAGGAATGGTCAAGTAGTTAATCAAGGTATTTCCGTTTTTGGTAATAAAGGATCTACAGATCAGCATGCTTATGTTCAGCAACTGAGAGATGGTATTGATAATTTCTTTTGTATTTTTATTGAATTATTAGATTCTCCATCTACTAATATATTTGATGAAAAAGAAAATCCTAAAGAATATCTTTCTGGTTTTTTGCAAGGAACCAGATCAGCACTCTCTAGTGAAAACAGACAAAGTATCACTATTACGTTAGAAAAGTTAAATTGTTTTTCACTAGGTGCCTTAATAGCTTTATTTGAGAGAGCTGTATCCTTCTACGCTGAATTGGTAAATATAAATGCATATGATCAACCTGGAGTTGAAGCTGGAAAGAAAGCAGCTGCAAATATTATTGAGTATCAACAAAAAGTAAGTAATTTATTAGATGAAGGTGGAGAATATTCTATAAATGACATAACATCATTTTTTGATAATTCAGTTAGTGAACCTATATTTTTTATACTCCGTGAAATGTGTTTCGGTAATGATAATTATTTAGTTAAGGGCGATTGGTCAAATCCAAATTCAATAATTATTCAAAAAATAAATTCTTAAACAACAATATTCATTATTTTTCCTTTAACAATAATTATTTTTCTTATTTCCTTATTTTGAGTCCATTTTAATATGTTAGATCTTTTAAGAGTCAATTCTTTAATTTGATCTTCACTCATATCATTATTAATATTTACTTTGTCTCTAACTTTTCCATTCACCTGTATTACTAGTTCATATGAATCTTCCTTTAGTGCCTCGGCATT
Organism: Prochlorococcus sp. AG-347-J20; assembly: GCA_003281485.1. Taxonomy (GTDB): domain Bacteria; phylum Cyanobacteriota; class Cyanobacteriia; order PCC-6307; family Cyanobiaceae; genus Prochlorococcus_A. The sequence goes on from QCBW01000011.1 coordinate 23,744, forward strand.
AAAGGAAGGCCAGTGTTCTAAATGTACAGATTTTTTAAATCCTATAAGTTGCCATATTTCTTCTGCAATATGTGGTGCAAATGGAGCCAACAAAATACAAAATGTTTTTAAAGCATCAATTTTTAAATTATTGTTTATCTCATTAATGGAATTTGATAATGAATTATAAAACTTCATCAGTTCTGAAATCGCAGTATTAAATTGGTTATTTAATATGTCATTTGAAATTTCTTTTATAGCAATATTCATTGACTTTATTAAATTTTTTTCTTTATCTGGATAGGAAATAGATTTACTATTTATATCTTTTGAACAATTTATATAAAGCTTCCAAATCCTACTTAAAAATCTAAATTGTCCTTCAACATCTGTATCTCCCCATTCCAAATCTTTTTCTGGTGGTGCTTTAAATAATATAAACATTCTTGCTGTATCTGCTCCATATTTTTTAATTACTGATTCAGGGTCTATTCCATTATATTTAGACTTAGACATCTTCTCGAAAAGAACTTCGAGTTTAGAATTGTCAATTGGATCTGTAGGATTTGATAAGTCAGTAATATCGGAAGGAGAAACATATTTACCAGTTTTATTGTTTTTATAGGCTGCGGCCTGAACCATTCCTTGCGTTAATAGTTTTTTGAAAGGTTCATCAATATCAAATAGTTCATTATCTCGCAAAGCTTTAGTGAAAAATCTTGCATATAACAAATGCAATATTGCATGCTCTACTCCTCCAACATATTGATCTACAGGTAACCACTTATTAATTTCATTCTTTTCAAATGGCTTAGTTGAACATTTTGAAGATGGGTATCTTAAAAAATACCAAGATGAACACATGAAAGTGTCCATAGTATCAGTTTCTTTTCTTGCCGCTATTCCACATTTTGGACATGTTGTATTTATCCAATTATTATTATTACCTAAAGCATTAATCTTGTTAGCGGAGATTTCTATATCTTTTGGTAATGAAACAGGCAAATCCGATTGGTTTAAAGGAACAGCTCCACATTTTTTGCAATTAACGATGGGTATCGGACATCCCCAATATCTTTGTCTAGATATTAACCAATCTCTCAAACGATATTGAATTTTATTTTCGGCCCATCCATTATTTACTCCCTCCTCTGCAATTTTTAATTTAGCAATAGTATTTGCTATACCATTGTATTGATTTGAATTAATTAGATATCCATATTCTACATAAGCATTATCAAGCTCCTTACTTTGTTCACTTATGTCCTTTACTATTACCTGTTTAATATCTATATTGTTTTTCTTGGCAAACTCAAAATCTCTTAAATCATGAGCAGGTACGCCCATAACAGCGCCTGTACCGTATTCATCAAGAACATAACTAGCCACCCAAATAGGTATAGGTTCAGAATTAACTGGATTTATTGCTATTAAGCTGGTTTTTATTCCAATTTTTTCAAGTTCATTATTTTTATTATTTTTCAAATATTGTTTAAGATTTTCTATATCTTGAATGGTTTCTTGATCAGTAATTTTTTTAATTAATGAATGATTGACAGAAATTGCTAAATAAGTAACTCCAAATAAAGTATCTGGCCTTGTTGTAAATACAGTTATTTTCTTTTCTGGATTGGTATTGATATTGAAATTAATATTTGCACCAATTGACTTTCCAATCCAATTATCTTGCATAATTTTTACTCTTTCTGGCCAGTTATCTAATTTTTCTAAATCCTTCAATAACTCATCCGCATAATTAGTAATTCTTAAAAACCATTGCTTTAATAATTTTTTTTCAACTACTGCCCCAGATCTCCAAGATTTACCCTCTGAGTCAACTTGTTCATTCGCTAGGACTGTATTATCAATAGGATCCCAATTAACTTCTGATTCCTTTTGATATACAAGACCTGCCTTGTATAACTCTAAAAATAGATATTGAGTCCAAATATAATAATTTTCATCACATGTTGAAAATTCCCTATCCCAATCAACTGATAGTCCCAAAAGCTTTAATTGTGACTTCATATGAGAAATATTTTTTTTAGTCCAGACACTTGGACTAATTCCTCTTTCAATCGCAGCATTTTCAGCAGGCAAACCAAAAGCATCCCAACCCATTGGATGTAAGACAGATTTACCCTTAAACCTTTGGAATCGAGCTATTAAGTCTGTAATAACATAATTCCTAACATGTCCCATATGAAGATTACCTGAAGGATAGGGAAACATTGATAAGGCATAAAATTTATCGCTATTCTCAGTTAATTCATCGGTTTTGTATAAATTGTTTTCTGTCCATATTGACTGCCATTTTTTTTCTATTTCAGATGGATTATATAAATTGGTATCAGCCTCATATTGTTTATCGGGAGAAATCACTTAATTTTTATTTGTTAAATTATTATTTTAATATCCATTGTATAAAATAGAAATAGATTGTTAAAAGGAATAATTTATAATTAAAATTTAAGATATATGAATTACAAATGAAAAATATAACTTTTGAAAAATATCAAGGTAACGGAAATGATTTCGTCATAATAGATTCTAGAGGAAGTGAATTATATAAAAATTACAAGACAAATAAAATATTTGATATAAAAAAAATTTGCAACAGGCAATTTGGTGTTGGAGCAGATGGTGTGATTTTTATAGAAGAACCTAATGAAGATAATTATGCAAAAATGATAATTTTTAATTCTGATGGTTCTGAAGCACAAATGTGTGGAAACGGAATTAGGTGTTTAGTTGAGTATCTCCACGTAAATGATTCAATGAATAATAAAAATATAGAATATAAAATTGAGACTAAAGCAGGTTTAAAAATTGCAAAATATATAAATGATGAAATTACAGTAAAAATGGGAGTTCCAATTTTAGAATGTCAAAACATTCCAACAACAATTGAAAAAAAAATAAATTCAATTCCTTCACACGAATTTATTGAAAAAGATTTTAATAATATGGGTTATGCCGTAGGAATGGGAAATCCTCATTTAATATTCTTTGTAAAAGACATAGAGTCAATTGTTCTTTCCAGACTTGGTCCTATATTTGAAAAAAATGAATTATTTCCTGAAAAAACTAATGTGCATTTTTGTCAAATCCTAAATAAAGATAATATCAAAGTAAAAGTATGGGAAAGGGGTGCAGGACCAACCTTAGCTTGTGGAACAGGTGCCTGTGCTATCCATGTGGCAGCTTATAAATTAGGCCTTTGTAATTCGCAAACCATAGTAACCTTACCAGGAGGTAATCTTAAAATTGATTGGTCAAAAGACGATTGTGAAGTAATGATGACCGGTAATGCTAAAAAGGTTTTCTCAGGATCAATAATATTAAATTAATGGAAAATAATTTTATCTATTTAGATAATGCATCCACAACTCCGTTATCTGAGAATGTTTTAAATATTATTAATTCAACTTATAGGAATTATTGGCATAACCCTTCATCTACATATGAGCTAGGGATAAAATGCTCTACATATCTTGAAAAAATTAGATCTAAAATTGCTTATATATTTGAAGCAGATCCAGAGGATATAATTTTTACATCTGGTTCTTCGGAATCAACAAATATTGTATTTAATAATATTCATGAGAACTTTAAAAATGGTAGGGTTGTTATTTCTAATGTTGAACATCAAGCAACAACTATTTGTGCTAATAAACTAAGAAAACAAAATTGGGATATTTGCGAATGGACGGTAAATAATGATGGAATCTTAAATATTTCTAATATCGATGAAATTTTAACGAATAAGACTAAGATTGTATCAATTATTTGGGGACAAAGTGAAATTGGGACAATACAACCTGTTCAATTTATAGGTTCAAAATGTGAAGAATTAAATATAATGTTTCATTTAGATGGAACACAAATATTAAGTAATGGGATATTCAGTTGGAAAGATCTTAAATGTGATTTTTTAAGTTTATCTGCCCATAAATTTGGAGGTCCAAAAGGTATCGGTATTCTTTTAACAAAAGAAAAGTCTAGGCAAATTTTAAAAAATAAAGACATATCACTTACTCAGGAATTCTCAATTAGACAAGGTACACAAGCTTTGCCATTAATCGCTGGAATGTATGAATCATTAAAAAATATTAAAGGAAAAATAAAATTATATGATTACATAACTGAATTTCCTTCTAATAATATAAATAAACTTAAAAACTATTTTTTTCAAAAAATTAAGGATAATAATCATATAAAAATTACTGGTAGTATTAACCATAGACTTCCCAATCATATTTCGTTTCTACTATTAAATAAATTATTTGAGCCTATAAGGGCCTATAAGATTGTTAATTTCATGTCAGAAAATAAAATAGCCATAAGTAGTGGAAGTGCTTGTTCAAGCTCATCTGGGAAACCTAGCTCAACACTTAAAAATATTGGTTTAAAAGATGATGAACTATATTCAAATATTCGTGTTAGTTTAGGTTCAATAAACAATAAGTCAGAAATAGATAAATTTTTAGAACTTATTCAAATATGTATTGACAAATTTTAATGGAAACAAATTACAGACTACCTAAAGATTTAAATGAATCTCTTAAGAATATGGAAGATGCAATTATTCCAAGTTTATTAGATTCAAATAAAAGATTTACTATAGAATTTAATTTTGAAGGGTTGAAGTTTAACAGAATTGGAATAACTATCTACAAGATATTGTCTAAAAATAATAATGTATTTATAACATTTGCTGATCAAGGTGCTGTAGCTTTGGCTCAAAGAGACTATCCAGATATTAAAGATAAAATCTTTACTTTTAAATCATTTAATGAATCAAATAATATAAATAATATTGATAGTGCAATGATATCGATACTACCTCAGCCATATGATTTCGATTCATTTGAACCAATGTCTGATAATTATCAAGGTACCCATTATTCATTAAATCCAAAATTTGAAGATGCCAATATTGGTATAGGAAGTGTTATTAGAGAGAGACGTAAAAACTTTGTCAGAACATGGAAAAATATTTATTTTCTTCAGCCTTTAAATAAATCTGCTCTCATGCATATTTATCCAAATAACTGGTTGCTTTTCAAAGAAGAAAATAAAAGATATTTTTTTAAAAAAGAATTTGAAATTAAACCCGACAATGAATCTATTTTCGTAAATTTGTAGATTGAATGTGATAAAAAAAATTTATTCATTTTTCTTAATTGTTCTTGTATTAGTAACATCTCCTTTCTTAATAAGATATTTACTAGCAAATCAGAAAATAACTATATTAAATAGTATTTATTTTAATTTCCCGGGAATAATTACTAAAAACAAAATATGTCCTACTTATGATGCTTTATTGAATCAAACGCTTGATAATTCTTTTAGTGTATCAATTATTAATAACAAAGGGGAAATAATAAGTTCCTACAATGAGGATGTTCCAAGGTTGCCAGCATCTAATCAAAAATTATTCTCATCAGCTTATGTTTTAAGTAAATATAAATTAAATAATAATTTAGAAACTTCCTTATTTAAAAATAAAAACGATTATTATTTACACGGTCAAGGTGATCCAGATCTTAATTATGAACATATAATCGAACTAATTTCTAATGTTAAAGAAAATAAAATTATTAACTTTAATATTGTTGAAATTGATTCAAAATTTTATTGGCCTAATGGTTGGACAAATACCGATAAACTTTACGAATATGGATCTCCAATTACATCTCTTGCAATAGAAAGTAATCACAATAAATATGATGATATTAATGCATTAAAAAATTTTATTAAAAATTATTTAAAAAATAAATTTCCAAATTCAAAAATATATATAGATTTTTTTGATTCAGAAAAAACTTTTTATTTAAACAATATTAAAGAGATAAATAAAATATATTCAACTCCAATTCTTTCATTATTAACTCTTACAAATTCTGAAAGCCATAATTTTACAGCTGAATCTCTCTTTAAAAATGCCTCAAATACATGGAACGAAAATGACTATATAAAATTGAAAAGATGGCTTGAAAATAAAGGCCTCCCAGTATCTAATACATACTTTGCAGATGCTAGTGGATTGTCTCGAAAAAATAAAATTACAACAAAGTTAGTTGTATTGTTTTTAGATAAAATGAGATATTTTAATAATTTTAAAGCATATCAATCTACACTTTCAATTACGGGAGTAAGAGGAACATTAGCTAAAAGATTCGTAAATAGTGAATTATCTGGAAAGTTTTTTGGCAAAACTGGGACTCTTTCAAATGTCTTTGCATTATCTGGCTTTTTATATAAAAATGAAAAGCCAATAATTATAAGCATTATCCAAAATTCGAATAAAATTGATAAAGAAAAAGCTTTTAAATTATTACGTGATCTTTATTACTTGAAATCTTGTTAATAAATAAATTATTTAAAATATTCTTTTAAATCCCTCTCAACAGAAGGAGGTACCATGTGATTAATTTCACCACCAAATTTAGCAACTTCTTTTACTAAAGAACTACTCAGAAAACTATAATTTGTATTTGTAGATAAAAATATAGTTTCAATTTCATTATTAAGAGATTTATTTGTATGAGCAATCTGAAGTTCATACTCAAAATCACTCATTGCTCTTAAGCCTCTGAGAATAAGATTAGCTTTTAGATCATTTGCGCAATCAACAGTTAGACCAGAATAAGAAATAACTTCAATATTAGGTAAATGAGAAAGAGAATTTTTTATTTGTATTATTCTTCTTTCAAGATTAAATGTAGGTTTTTTAGAAGTATTTTCTAAAACAGCAACTACTAGATTGCCAAATATTTTTTCAGCCCTTTCTATTAAATCAAGATGCCCGTTTGTCAAAGGATCAAATGTACCTGGATAAAGAATTTTCATGAATTTATTATGATCAAATAAGAAATTTAGTTAAAATAATATTATTAGATAAATCAATTATGACATTAAATCTAGAAGCAAAAAAAATCTTATTAAGAAAAATACCTCACGGATTATTTATTTGTGGCGTTAGAGACGAGGATAAAAATGAAGTGAATGGATTTACTGCAAGTTGGGTGACTCAAGGTTCCTTCACCCCACCATTAGTTGTAATGGCTGTTAGAGCAGAGGGTTCTAGTCATGAAATAATAAAGTCCACCAATAAGTTCTCATTAAATGTGCTCAAAAGTGATCAAAAGGATCTAGCAGCTGTTTTCTTTAAACCTCAAAAGGCATTAGGAGGTAGATTTGAATCTGTTGAATTTAATTTAGGTGAGCTTGGATTGCCTATTTTAGTTGATAGTGTTGGTGGAGTTGAATGTAATGTTGTTGGAAGTGTTATGCATGGAGACCATACCGTTTTTGTAGGAGAGGTTCAATCTGCTTATCTGAATAATGATGTTGACTCACTAAATTTATCTTCAACTGGCTGGAATTATGGAGGGTAAACATTATAAATGAGTAATTCCTCTATCGAAAAAATAGATAACAAATATAATTTTAAAATTGAATATAAATTAATTAATAATAAGGAGTTATTAAAATCAAGATTATCCGAAATTCCAAATTCATCTGGTTGTTATCTTTTTAAAGATATTGATAATAACTTACTTTATATCGGTAAATCTAAAAAACTACGCAGTAGAGTAAGTAGTTATTTCAATAATTATTCAGATTTAACTCCCCGATTAAGTTTGATGGTTCGTCAAATAACTGAAATAGAAATAATAATCACAGATAGCGAATATGAAGCATTAAATTTAGAGTCAAATTTAATTAAAACAAACAAACCATACTTTAATATTCTTTTAAAGGATGATAAGAAATATCCATATCTTTGTATAACTTGGAGTGAAAAATATCCTCGAATATTTATTACAAGAAGAAGAAGAAATAGAAATAATTTAGATAGATATTATGGACCTTATGTTGATGTCGGATTATTAAGGAGAACATTATTTACGATAAAAAAAATATTTCCACTTAGACAAAGACCAAGGCCAGTATATAAAGATAGAACTTGTTTGAATTACTCAATAGGAAGATGTCCAGGTGTTTGCCAAGAAGTTATATCATCTGAAGATTATAAAAAAACAATGAAACAAGTCTCTATGATATTTCAGGGAAGAAATGATGACTTAGAAATATTTTTACAAAAAAAAATGCTGCAATTTTCAAACGATTTAGATTATGAGAATGCAGCAAAAATAAGGGACCAAATCTCAGGTTTAAAATTATTAACTGAATCACAAAAAATATCAATACCAGATTCTTCAATTAATAGAGATATCTTTGGAATAGTTTCAGAAAAAAATGTAGCTAGTATACAAATTTTCCAAATGAGATCTGGTAAGCTCATTGGGAGAATTGGCTATACTCAAAAATTAAATAATGAAGATGAAAATCTTATTCTACAAAAGATATTGGAAGAGCATTATATGAATGTTGAAGCTGTAGAAATACCATCAGAAATTCTTATTCAATATAACCTTCCAAAACAAGCAACTATAGTGGATTGGTTAACGGAGTTAAGAAAAAAGAAAGTAAAAATCATAATCCCAAAAAGAAATAAAAAACATGAAACTGTAGAAATGGTTTTAAAAAATGCGAAACTGGAATTAGATAGAATATTAAATGGGATACAAGATAATGAATCATCAATTGAAGATCTTACCCAAATACTTGAATTAAGCGAACAACCTAAAAGAATTGAGGGTTATGATATAAGCCATATTCAAGGAAGTGACCCTGTAGCATCACAAGTCGTTTTTATTGATGGTATTCCTTCTAAACAGCATTATAGGAAATATAAAATTAAAGATCCCAACGTTTTTGTAGGACATAGTGATGATTTTGCTTCGATATATGAAGTAATACATAGAAGGTTTAAAAAATGGGCAAGATTTAAAAAAAGCGGAGGGGATTTTTCAATACTAAATGATAAAACGAATAGTAAATTAGACAATGAACTTCTATCAGATTGGCCTGATTTAATAATGATTGATGGAGGAAAAGGACAGTTAAATGCAGCTATTAAAGCATTAAAAGAATTAAATCTTCAGGAAGAAGTAACTATATGTTCATTAGCAAAAAAAAATGAAGAAATATTTATTCCAGGCTTTACTAAGTCTCTTGATACTGATGAAAATCAAAAAGGAGTTCTTCTATTAAGAAGGGTAAGAGATGAAGCACATAGATTTGCATTATCTTTTCATAGAGACAAAAGATCCAAAAGAATGAATAGATCTCAATTGTCACAAATCAGTGGATTAGGACCATCAAGAATAAGAGAATTGCTGGAGCATTTTAAATCAATAGACGCAATAAGAATAGCTAGTAAAGAGGATTTATCAAAAGTTAAAGGACTTGGAAAAAATTCAGTAAATGATATATATGAATATTTTAACGAGTTATAAATATTAATTAATTTTTGAAAAATAGATTTCTTGATATTGTTAAATATAACTATATTAAAAATATATATTTTTAAATTAATCTAGTAATTTGGCAGCTGAAGCATATCTCTGGTTTAAATCACTTCACATTATTGGTGTAATCGTTTGGTTTGCGGGACTTTTTTATTTAGTAAGACTTTTTATATATCATGAAGAATCTAAAAATATGGATAATGAATTAAAAATTGCCTTTAATAAACAATACACCTTGATGGAAAAAAGGCTGGCGAATATAATCACAACACCTGGGATGATATTAGCTTTAAGTATGGCTATATGCATGGTTATTATGCAACCAAGTTGGTTAAGTGAGAAGTGGTTGCAAATTAAAATTTCTTTTGTTTTAGGATTAGTAATTTATCATTCTTATTGTTATAAAATAATGTATGCATTACAAAATGGTACTTCAACCATTTCAGCAAAAAACCTTAGATTATTAAATGAATTGCCTACTTTATTATTATTTATAATTGTACTTTTAGTTATTTTTAAAAATAATTTTCCAACTAGTATTGCTACATGGAGCGTAGTTGGAATAATTATTTTCATGTTGGCTTCAATTCAATTATATGCAAAGATTAGAAAGAAAAATGAGAATTCATTAAGTAATGAATAGGGAAGACTTAGTAAAATTAACTTCCAATATTAATAAAAATAGTTGTCCTAATAATATTAATTTTCACTGTCATACAAAATTTAGTGATGGAAGTTTAGAACCATATGAACTTTTAGATCAAGCTTATAAAAATAACTTGAAATTTTTATCAATAACCGATCATCATACAATTAAAGCTCATGAATATATAAAAAAAAATAATATACTCAAAAATTATCCTAAAGATTCCTTTACATTAATTTCGGGAATAGAAATTAATTGTTTGATTTTAGGATGTTTAGTACATGTAATTGGATTGGGAATAGATATAAAAAGTAAATACCTAAATCCCTACATCCTTGGAGAGTCTCCAATAGGTAATGATTTAAATATTAAATCAGTTATAAAAGCAATAAATTTAGCTGGTGGTTTATCATTTCTTGCACATCCAGCGAGATACAGGATTCCCTTTTATAAATTAATTCCAGAGGCCAAAATACAAGGTATTGATGGAATAGAGGTTTGGTACGATTATGAACTTAATGAAGTATGGAATCCTAGTTTATTTGTATGTTCAGAAATAGATAAATTAGCAGATAAATATTCAATGCTAAAAACATGCGGAACAGATAGTCATGGACTTTCGCTATTAGGTAGATAATTTAGAATTCATTTTTTTCAATTATTGAATCAGTATTAATAATTATGTTCTTTAAATTTTCAATGACATCTGATGAACAATTATCCCACATTTTTCTATTTACAATTTCAAGAAATCTTTGTGCAATATCTCTTAAAGCCCATGGATTATTCTCTAGAAAGAAATTCCTAAGATCCAGATCACATAACCATGATTTATAAACTTCCTCATAACACCAATCTGAGACTACTTCAGTAGAAGCATCAAAAGCATATAAGTAATCTAGTGTAGCTGAAAATTCAAACGCTCCTTTATAACCATTATCCTTCATTCCATTTATCCATTTAGGGTTAAGTATTCTTGATATAACAACTTTATTAATTTCATCTTGTAATTTTGAAATTTTGGATAATCCAAATTTTGATAAATCACCATGATACATTTCAGGAAATTTACCGCTCAATTTTTTTACTGCTGAAGATAAGCCACCCTGAAACTGATAATAATCATCAGAATCTAAAATATCATGTTCCTTATTATCTTGGTTATGAACAACTAACTGAACATTTTTAAGAGCATTTTCTAATGATTTTTTATCCTCTATAGATTCAAGATTATCACTGTAAATCCACTTACTCCAATTAAGAAAAGATTCTCCAAAATCATCAATATTTTCCCAATTAGAATTAGAAATTAGTTCTTGTAGTCCGGCTCCATATGAACCTGGCGCTGACCCAAATATACGATTAATTGAATCACCATCCCTTGATGCCCCAGCAAGAGGGTTAAATTTATCATCCTCATTAAGATTAGAAACAAGATTTATTGCTTTAGAAGTTAATTTAACTAACTGTGGAAATGCATCTCTAAACATTCCTGAAATCCTTAAAGTAACATCAACCCTTGGTCTTTCGAGAACAGATAAAGGAATGATTTCTAGATCTACTACTCTTCTTGAGGGTCCATCCCAAATAGGCTGTACTCCTAATAAATATAGTATTTGACAAATGTCTTCACCACCATTTCTCATTGTGGATGTTGCCCATACAGATATTGCTATATTTTTTAAATCTTCTCCATTATCTTGTTTGAATAAATCAAGTATTTGTGAGGCGGATTGACAACCAACACTCCATGCTGATTCAGTTGGCAGTCCTCTCGAATCAACTGAAAAGAAATTTTTACCAGTGGGTAAAGCTTCAGTTTTACCTCTCGTAGGGGCTCCAGATGGACCACTTTTTACATATTGTCCATTTAACGAATTAATAAATGATAATTTCTCATTATATGAAGAATTAATGATTGGATATAGAATCTCTTTTTTTAATAATAAAAAATACTTATTATGTTTTTTTTCATTAAAGAAATAGTCTATTATTTTCTGATTTTTATATTTTTCAAGATTTTTTATATTGGTATTCTTTTTGTAAAAAAACAAATATATTAAATACTTTGCTTGTTGTTCCAAAAAATCAATAGCCATTCTAAAGTTTAAAATATTTTTGTTGGAAAAAGTCAATAATATTTTTTTATCCTTTTCACTTAACTTTTGATCATATATATTTGTCCAAGGATCCAAATCTAGTTTTAAATGTTTTGCTATATATTGAACAATCCCAATTCTATTGTCATTTGGCACTCTAGCGACACACAAGAATAAATTTATTTCATTAATGTCATTCTGCCTATTACCAAAAATATGCAAACCTGTCCTAATTTGAGATTCTTTAATTTTGCAAAGAAAAGAATCAATCTCTTCAATTTGATTATTTTTATTATTTAAAGTGATTTCGTTAAAATCTTTTTTAATTAATTCAAAAATGGATTTTTCTATAATTTCAATCCGATTAGAATTTAATAATTTTGCTTCAAAATATTCGTCTAAATAATTTTCTAATATTGAATATTTTCCATATAATTCTGACCTATCCAAAGGAGGGGTTAAATGATCAATAATTGTTGCAGCAGTTCTTCTTTTAGCTTGGGATCCTTCCCCAGGATCATTTACGATAAAAGGATATATGTTTGGTATTGCTGGACAAATAATATTTGGAAAACATTTATTACTGAGACCTATAGATTTGCCAGGTAACCATTCAACAGTACCATGTTTACCAATATGGCAAATAGCATTTGCGTTAAAAACTTTTTCAATCCAAAAATATTGTGCTAAATATCTATGGGGAGGTGGAAGATCGGGAGAATGAATATCTCTATCAGTGAAAGCGTCATAACCACGTTGAGGTTGAATCAATAATGTTATTTTTCCAAATCTAATACCATTTATTGAGAAGCCTTCATTATCAAGATCGATCGATTCTGATGGTTTGCCCCAACGGTTAATAATAATATTTTTTGGTTCAAGTTCTAAATAATTCCAATATTTTAAATATTCACTAAGTGGTAAATAATCTAATGGTTTATTATTTTGAGATTCAATATCATTAGTTCTAGTTTTTATAAGTATTGACATTAATTCCGAAGAATCTTGAGGATAATTACAAGATCCAAGATCATAACCTTCTTCTTCTAACCAGTTAAGAATATTTATTATCGAAGATGGTGTATTAAGACCAACACCATTACCGATTCTTCCATTCTTTACTGGATAATTACTTATTATTAAACAAATTTTTTTATCAAAATTATTAAGTTTTTGAAGTTTCACATAATTTGTTGCAAATTTTGAAATCCATTTAATACCTACTTGATCAGCTTTGTAACTCGTTATTTCACTGTAGAGTGTATTTTTTTTAGAAATTATTTCTTTAAATGCTGAAGGACAGGTAGTAATCCTTCCATCAAATTCAGGAATAATTATTTGCATCAATAAATCAGATGAATTCATTCCAATGGATGAATTTAACCAATTTTTTCTTGATCTATTTGAAGAGAGAAGCTGTAAAATTGGAATTTTAAGAGAAGTAAAAATATTTGTAGAATTTTCAATTAATTCGTTATTTTTGATTTGAGATGAAGAAAATGAAGTTGTGGTAATTATTAATTTAATATCTTCCTTTTTAAAAATTTCTATTAATTTCTTTTGAATAATATGATCTTTTAGTGTTGAAATAAATAACGTTTTAGGCGATAGTCCGCATCTTCGTAACTGCAAGTTAAGTTTTTCGTTTACTTCAATTTCATTAGCCAAAAAAAGTGATTTATAGGATATTATTCCAATCTTTTCTCCTTTTTCAATTTTCCAATCATATAAATAAGGATCTGGATAAAAACTAATATTCAAAAACTCATCAGGAATTAATGTTTCATTTACCTTTAGATAATTTAAACAATTAAGAAATTTTCTATAATTCTCCATTCCTCCCGATCTTAGTAATCTAGAAATATTTAATGCAATATTTTTATCTATACTACTTATTTCACTTAAGGAAACTTCCTGATCAACGGTACCTGATAGGATTACTAACTTCCTTTTTTTATTGACTGCTTGCCAATTTAAAAGTTGTTCAATTCCATAGTTCCATGTACCTTTATCGCCAAAAATTCTTAGTATGACAACTTTTGCATAATTAATTGTTTTTAATAAATAATTATCTATTTTAGCTGAGGAATTTAAATTAGAAATTTCTAAAGCTCTTATATTATTTTTTAATGAAGCAAATTCTTTTTCTAATAATAAGTTTGATATGAGATTTAAATCAGCTTTTACACTTGTTATAAAAATAAAATCTGCCGCTGGTTGCTCAATTAAATCATCATTATTCTTTTCATTTCCTGCTACATTTAATATCCTGTGCATTTTTATATATAAATAAGGTTTAGAATACGTAAGTAGGATAAAACAAGTTTACCTTAATTAAATAAATTGAATATGCATGAATTTCTTCCATACGCCTGGTTCGAAGGTAAATGTATTCCATTTAAAGAAGCAAAAATATCAATAGCTACTCATGCACTACATTATGGTACTGCTGCATTTGGAGGAATGCGAGCGATACCTAACCCTACAAATAAAGAAGAATTCCTTTTATTTAGAACTGATAAACACATAAAAAGATTATCTCAAAGTGCAAAATTACTCTTAACTGATATATCTGAAGAATATATTTTTAAAGCCTTAGAGGAAGTTATAAAAAGAAATAAGCCACAAAAACCTATTTATATTAGACCATTCGTATATACAAGCGATTTAGGTATAGCTCCAAGGTTACACAATATTGAAACAGATTTCTTTATGTATTGTATTGAACTAGGAGATTATCTATCCCCAGATGGGGTTTCATGTAGAATGAGTAGTTGGACTAGACAAGAAGATAGATCTCTCCCATTGAGAGGAAAAATAAGTGGAGCTTATATTACTAGTTCATTAGCTAAAACAGAAGCAAGTTTATCGGGTTTTGATGAAGCCCTGCTATTAAATTCAAGTGGTAAGGTAAGCGAAGCTAGTGGTATGAATTTATTTATTGTAAGGAATGGAGACTTAATCACTCCTGGTGTTGATCAAGATATCCTTGAGGGTATTACTAGAGCTAGTGTAATTGAATTAGCAAAATCATTTGGAATAAATGTAATTGAAAGGCCTGTTGATAAAACAGAATTATTAATAGCAGATGAAGTTTTTCTAACTGGTACAGCAGCAAAAATTACACCAGTTAAAAAAATTGAATCAAGTGAATTAAATGGTGACAGACCAATAATGAATAAATTAAAAAGTAAGCTTATAGAAATAACAGAAGGTCGTTCTCAAGACTATGATAATTGGGTAACAAGAATTTCTCTAAAATAATTTTCACCTAAAAATGGAATCTTTCAGAACCTATCTAAATAGAGATGAAAAGCCATTAATAATTTTTGACGGAGGTACTGGAACATCATTTCAGAACTTAAATCTTACAGCAGACGACTTTGGAGGAAAAGAATTAGAGGGTTGTAATGAAAACCTTGTTTTATCCTCACCAAAGATAGTTGAAAAGGTCCATAATTCATTCTTAGAAGCAGGTTGTCATGTTATAGAAACTAATACTTTTGGTGCCTCATCAATAGTTCTTGATGAATATGATATTAAGAATAAGGCATATGAGATAAATAAAAATGCTGCACTAATAGCAAAAAAAGCTGCTGCAAAATATGCATCAGTTGATAAGCCAAGGTTTGTTGCTGGTTCAATTGGACCAACCACTAAATTACCCACATTAGGACATATAAATTTTGATGAATTAAAGGAATCATATAAAGAACAGATATATGGTCTTACGGATGGAGGAGTTGATCTACTTTTAATTGAAACTTGTCAAGATGTATTGCAAATAAAATCTGCCTTATTAGCTTCTAAAGAAGTACTTTATAGTAAAAATATAGATATACCTATAATGGTATCTATAACAATGGAAACAACAGGTACTATGCTTGTTGGATCTGACATTGCCTCTGCATTAACAATATTAGAGCCGTTTAATATAGATATCCTTGGACTAAATTGTGCTACTGGTCCAGAACAAATGAAAGAACATATTAAATATTTGTCTGAAAATTCTCCCTTCGCTATAAGCTGTATTCCCAACGCAGGACTTCCTGAAAATATTGGCGGTGTTGCTCACTACAGATTAAAGCCAATAGAATTAAAGATGCAGTTAATGAATTTTATATATGACTTTAATGTTCAATTAATAGGTGGATGTTGTGGGACAACACCCGAACATATTAAATATCTTTCTTCAATAATCGATGAAATTATTGATAACGAAATGCCAAATAAAAATGGTAAGAACAATTTAAGTGGCTATATTCCTTCTGCATCATCAATATATAATTCTGTACCGTACAAACAAGACAATTCTATTTTGATTGTAGGCGAAAGATTAAATGCAAGTGGATCTAAAAAGGTAAGGGAGTTGTTAAATAACGATGATTGGGATGGACTAGTATCAATTGCCAAGCAACAACAAAAAGAAAATGCACACGTTCTTGATGTGAATGTTGATTATGTAGGGAGAGACGGAGTGAAAGATATGAAAGAAATAACATCAAGACTAGTTACCAATATAAATTTGCCATTAATGATTGACTCTACAGATGCTGACAAAATGGAAAGTGGATTAAAGTCAGCTGGTGGTAAATGTATTATAAATTCAACCAATTACGAAGACGGTAATGAAAGGTTTGATCAAGTTCTAAATTTAGCCTTGGGGTATGGTTCAGGTCTTGTTGTAGGAACTATTGATGAAGATGGAATGGCAAGGAATGCAGATAAAAAATATGACATTGCTAAACGAGCAATTAATAGAACCAGGGAATGCGGTTTGTCTGATTATGAGCTCTTTTTTGATCCATTGGCTCTTCCAATATCTACTGGGATAGAAGAAGATAGATTAAATGCTAAAGAAACAATTACTGCTATATCAAAAATTCGTGAAAATTTTCCTGAGATTCACATCATACTTGGGATATCAAACATTAGTTTTGGTCTTTCACCATTATCCAGAATTAATCTAAATTCAATATTTTTAGATGAATGCATTAAAGCAGGATTGGATTCTGCTATCATCGCACCAAACAAAATTTTGCCATTATCAAAAATTTCTGAAGAAACCAAAAAGCTTTGCTTAGATTTGATATATGACAAAAGAAAATTTGAAGATGATATTTGTATTTATGATCCATTAGTAGAATTAACAAAAGCTTTTCAAGATTTATCTATTCAAGATTTCAAAAAAGCATCTTCAGAAAATAAAAACCTAACTCTGGAAGAAAGCCTAAAAAATCATATTATTGATGGAGAAAAAATAGGTTTAGAGGATCAACTAAATAAAGCTTTAAAAAAATATAAACCTCTAGAAATAATTAATACCTTTCTACTAGATGGGATGAAAGTTGTAGGTGATTTATTTGGCTCAGGTCAAATGCAATTGCCATTTGTACTCCAATCCGCCGAAACAATGAAATTTGCCGTTTCAATTTTAGAACCACATATGGAAACTGTGGAAGAAAACATATCAAATGGAAAACTCTTAATTGCAACAGTCAAAGGCGATGTTCATGATATAGGAAAAAATTTGGTTGACATAATACTTACAAATAATGGTTATGACGTAATAAATCTTGGAATAAAGCAAGATGTTTCAGCAATTATAGATGCACAAAAAAAGCACAATGCAGATTGCATCGCTATGAGCGGATTACTTGTTAAATCAACTGCTTTTATGAAAGATAATTTAGAAGCTTTTAACAATGAAGATATTAGTGTACCAGTAATATTAGGAGGTGCAGCCTTGACCCCAAAATTTGTAAATGAGGACTGCAGCAAAATATATAAAGGGAAAATTTTATACGGAAAAGATGCGTTCACTGATCTTAAATTCATGAATGAATATATGGACAATAAAAAAAAGGGTAATTGGTCAAATACAGAGGGATTCATCAACAATGAGGGAATAGATATTAATTTAGCCTCATCAAAGTCCAACTCTCAAGCTGTTAAAAAATCAATATCTATAGATATAGGGACTTCTAAATTAAGTTTAAAAGAAAATTTTATAAGATCTAAATTTATAAATGAAGAAGAACCAATTCAAGCTCCTTTCTTGGGAACGAAAGTCTTGAACGAGATTGATATAGATTTAAATAAGTTAATTTTTTATTTAGATACAAAAGCTCTATTTAGCGGACAATGGCAAATAAAAAAAGGAAAAAACCAAAGCGTAGATGAATACAATAACTATTTGGATTCATATGCTAAACCATTGCTAGATAGATGGTTAGAGACAATTGTAGAAAAAAAACTTATTTCACCCAAAGCAGTTTATGGATATTTCAGATGCGGTAGAAAAGATAATAGTATTTTCTTATTTGATGATAAATCATTAAATAAAATTTCCGAATTTAATTTCCCAAGACAAAAATCTGGGAATAATTTATGCATAGCTGATTTTTATTGTGATTTGAAAAAGGATAAACCGATAGATATATTTCCTATGCAGGCAGTAACGATGGGCGATATTGCCAGTGAATATTCTCAAAAATTATTTAAAGAAGATAAATATAGCGATTATTTATTATTCCATGGACTTACAGTGCAATTAGCAGAAGCTCTAGCTGAGTATGTCCATGCATTAATTCGTATTGAATGTGGTTTTAGGACTGAAGAACCAGACAAAAATAGAGAAATACTAGCTCAAAAATATAGAGGAGCTAGATATTCATTTGGTTATCCTGCATGTCCAAAAGTATCTGATTCAAACATACAATTATCATTGTTGGATGCAAAAAGAATAAGCTTGACCATGGATGAATCTGAACAACTTCATCCAGAACAAAGTACTACAGCTATCATTTCACTGCACTCAAAAGCTAAATATTTCAGCGCTTAATCTAAATCTTTAGTTGTTTTCTAAATATTCAATAATTTCTTCTTGAAGTTCTTCCACCGTTTCATTATCACCTAAATCAAGTCCCTCACCCGCCGCGTCCTGTGTTAACTCAAGATAATATGAAGCGCCATCACTAGATAAAAATTCTAATGCGGAAGTTTCATCACTATCTTTAAAAGCTTCATAAAGAGCTTTAAATGCTATGTTTTCAGTAAAGTCCCAATCCATAATGAAAAAAACCTTATTAGAATTATTACCTCCTTACCCCCCCATACTCGTCAACCTTTTTTAAAGAAATGTTGGTGTTTTATTATTATTAAAAAAATCTATGAACATAAATAATCAAAATCAGTTAAATGTCCTTGGAAAAAAAATTGAGATTTGTAGTTGCGCACCTATGACAGGGTGGTTCAGGGATGGATTTTGCAACTATGACAAGAATGATGGAGGGAATCATTCCATATGTTGTGTGATGGATGATAATTTCCTGAAATATAGTAAATCACAAGGTAATGATTTAATTACTCCTATGCCTATTTATTCCTTCCCAGGACTAAAGGATGGTGATCATTGGTGTATTTGTCTTGATAGGTGGAAGCAAGCATTATTAGACGGTCTTGCACCAAAAGTCATATTAGAATCAACTAATATTGTAGTCTTAGAATCAGTACCTCTTGAAAAATTGAAAGAATATCAATTTAATAAAAAGTAATTACAAGTTTATTTTTTTTTTTAAAATGGTTATGATAAATTTTTTTTAATGAGTTTAGAAATATATTGGAAAAAAGCATTAGAACAAACTCGATTATCAATTGATGATGAATCTTTATATCCTCTCAAAACTGATATTATTACAAGAGATTTATATGAAAAAGACGACTTCATAATTAGGAAACTCGATGCTTCAAAATTTATTAAAAAAAAAATTTATGGTCCTAAGCAAAATCCGTTTTGTCCTTGGGAAAAGATACTAGAAATTGATAAAATTGGTGATAATCATCAACTAATATTAAATAAGTACCCTGTACAAAAAGGTCATATTTTACTTATTACAAATAAATGGAAACCTCAAAATGGATGGTTAGATATAAAAGATTGGAGAGCGATCCAACAAGTTAATAATGATACTAGTGGATTATGGTTTTTCAATAGTTCTCCAATTGCGGGAGCAAGTCAACCTCACAGGCATTTTCAACTTCTGCGTAGATCTAAAGGTGAGATATCATGCCCTAGAGAAAAGTGGTTTTTAGAGATGAACTCATATCAAGATCTAGATAGTAAGCTTAAAAAAAATATTATTGTATCCAAATTTGATTTTTTAGAAAATCCATCATGTCTTTTTGAGTTTTACTTAGAATTATGCAAGAAATTGGGACTTGGGGATCCTATTAGTGATAAGAAACCGATATGTCCCTACAATATTTTAATAACTAATAAATGGATCGCTATTATAAAAAGAAAAAATGATCATATTCATGGTTTCAGTATTAACGGTTTAGGATTTGCAGGATATCTACTAGTAACTGAAAATTCAAATATTAATTATTTAAAGAAATTTGGCCCTGAAAAACTTCTAGAAAGTTTTGTTTGAATACTAATTAGTTACCTCAACTTCCTTATCCCTGCTTATTTGGCTTTCTAGAACTTCTATAGATGCTGTTACTGATGCAATTTTACGTTCAAGTGAATCCTTAATATAGTTGAGCATTTCTAATTTCTTGTGTTGATAAAAACTCTTTTTTTCTTTAGATGACTTGAAATAACAATTAAACATTTTTTTATTTTTATTATAAAAAGATGCTTAATCGACTTGTGACAGAAAAAATAAATTGGTTTTAATTTAAAAACAATATTCCTTATGGACTTTCAATATTTTTTGAATAAAATTAAATAAATTCCATACTCTTCAAGAAAATATTATTGAATAGTCCTGAAAATTCAAATACAAAAAGAATTTCAATTGATTTACCTGAGGAACTAATTTCCAGGTTTGATCAATTACGAAAAGAGTGGGGATTTAGAGCAAGAGGACCTGTAATAGAAAAGATACTTAAAGAACTTCTTCAAGAAGATGATTTACTACCTAAAAACCAACAGCAAGAAATAGACTTTAACGATAAGAATACTAATGAAAATTTAAATATTGATGAAGATACTGCATTGGTATTAATTAAATCAGACGTAAAAAAAGAAGTTAATGAGATATCTTTAAATAAAAGATCTACAAATAACAATCAATATAAAGAAACAGCCAACTCAAATATAAGCCTTCCCAATTTCGTTGAAAAAAAAGTAAAGAATCTAAGAAGAAGTATTAATAGTGAAAAATTAAAGGAGAATATTAATGATATTCAAATTAATACAATCAAAGAAACTGAATTAATAAAATGTCGAATTGAGTTAATTAGTCATTGGAAAACACTATATGGATCAGTTCCTAATGACCATGTAGTAGAAGCTTCAATGGATTGGTTTGAAAGGGATATATGGCCAAATCTTGATGGGACTGAAAATCTACCCTTTACTTGGAGTGCAGCCAATAAATTAATGTCAGAATTATGCCCATTTTGGATAAAGAAAAATCCATCTCTTGAAATTGTTTTATTAATGATTGGCGTTTTAGAAGACCCTTTTGCAACATCAGATCTGATAAATAGAATACCAACACTTATGAGAAGGTTTGTAAGTAGATTTAAGCGAAATAATAGATCAAATTCATTTGAAACTTTGGACTCAACAATGACAGTACATGGAGCACTTAAATTATTGAATTTATCAACATCAGCAGGATCAGCTCATACATTCCGTAAAATTAGGGAGGCCTATAAATCAATAGCCTTAGAGACACATCCAGATGCTGGAGGATCAACAGATCAAATGAGAAAATTAAATGAAGCGTATCAATTGCTAAAAAATCTATATAGAGACTAGTATAGTAATTCCCATATAAGACTAATTACAAGTCTAATTAATAGTCTCATATAAGATAGCTGTTAAGCTAAAAATTTCTAATTTTATTCAATTATTTTTATTCAAATTTATGTAAGCAAAAAATATGTATTAATGAAATTAAGATAAAATTTCTTTTAAAAATTAAAAATTTCATTGTATAGCAATTCTTAAATAAGACTTATTATTAGTCTATTATATAGTCTCAAAATAGATAAGTAAGATAAATAAATTAATCGATTTGAATGAATCATGTCCAAACTGCTTTATGCCTGGGAAAAATTAAAAATTGAATATTAAATCAATAAATTATGTCCTTTAAATGTCCAAGAAATTAATAAGGGCTAGAAAGCATTGCTATAATGGCTTTTTATGTGCCTCCGTACTGCCTTAAAGACAGTACTACTTTGATTGAAGCTTTTCAATGGCAGTTTGTCTATCAATACTAGGGACATCACTTAATCCGTTAGCATCAAACCAAGGGGCGCTAGCCCAATCAAATCCTTCCCCAAAAGTATTATCTGGTGCAGCTACATACCAATGACATGAAGCATCTGGTATGTCTACAGCACATTTTGACCAATCATCTGACCACTGAGGGATTTGTACCCACAGCACTGAAGAAAGAAGTAGAGATAGTAGATTTATCATGAGCTTTATCATACAACATTAAATAGTTTTGTAGGATTATTACTTATCTTATATAAGAATTATACATAGACTAGTTTTTAGTCTCATATAAGATTAACAATACATTTAATTCCTCAATTTAGTGTTAAAGCATTTCTCGACATTAGAAATGATATTTGAATGTATTGATGTAATGTCCGAGTCCAGTAATGTTTTATCTTTATCTCTATAAGATAATCTAAATGTATAACTTATATGATCATCTCCAAATTTAGTATCTTCAAAAACATCAAGTAAATTTACATCCTCTAAGAGATTTTTACCTGTTTTTCTTATCTGTGATGTTATTTCGCTAATTAAAAATTTCTTACTGAAAACAAAATTTATATCCCTTTCCATTTTCGGAACAATTGGGTATTGCTTATATATTGGAATCCATTTATTTTTTCTTGTACTAGCTCCCAAGAGATCAGAAACATTTATGTTAAATAAATAAACTTTTTTTATTGACTTCTTTTCTAATATTAGTTTGGGATGTATTTCGCCAAAAAAACCTGCATCTTTGCCTTCAATAACTAATTTCGCTGTTCTTCCTGGATGAAGAAAATCAATTGAATCAGTAGGTTTATCCTCAATTTTTATGTTCAAAGATGATAAAGCCTCCTTTAACTTTCCTCTGGCCTGGTAATAATCAAGATCGTTATCCTTCCCCGAATTTATCCATTTTCCAAATTTTTTATTTCCATAAATCGCACCATTCAGAACTTCTTCTTGAATGAACTCAGTTTTCTTTTGAAAAACATTTCCAATTTCAAATATATAACAACTTGCTTGTCCAGCTTTTATATTACGGTTCACTATCTCCAAATGTTCTTTCCAGATATTATCTCTAAGACAGCTTGTTTCTAATAACAAAGGATTAGAAATCTTTATAAGTTTTTCATTATCTTCAGGAACAAGAGAGTAGCTTAGTACTTCGTTAAAACCATTTTCTATAAAACCATTTTTTACTCTTCTCAATGCCAACTGTTTTGATGACAATTTTCCAGGCTTAATTGGATTTGGAAGGTTTAAGTCGAATCTGTCATACCCTATTAATCTCGCTATTTCTTCAATTAAATCTATTTCTCTTATTAAATCATGTGATCTATTTGGAATTACTGCTACATCCCAGCCATATTCTTTATTCTTTAAAGTACAACCTATGAGTGTTAATTTATCAACTATTTCATTATCAGATAAATTTCTTTTTTCAAATTGATCGTTAATTATTAATGGACCAAGAATTTTATGTATTCGATTTCTCCGTAGTTTAATAAATATATCCTCATTACTTATTAAATTGGAAGTATTGATGATTGGTGAATTAATAGAAAAATATTCTTCTAAAAGATTAATTGCCCTTGTTACTGCACTTATTGTATTTTTTGATGAAATCCCTTTTTCATACCTGCTACTAGATTCTGTTCTTATGCCAACTGCCTTTGAAGATTTTCTTATAGTAACTGGATTAAAAACAGCGCCTTCAAGGTAAATAGATGAGGTAGTATTAGTTACAGAAGTCTCTAAACCGCCTATCACCCCTGCAATAGCTACAGGTTTATCACAACAAGTAATAACTGTGATATTGTCATTTAAGTCATATTTTTTACCATCTAAGCAAATAAGGCTTTCATTATCCTTGCCTTTTCTTACAGAGAAATCTTCTGGAGAAACTTCCTTACCAATTAAGTCTGATAGTTTATCTTTATCAAATGCATGCAAAGGTTGACCTTGTTCTAAAAGAATATAATTTGTCAAATCAACTATAAGATTAATAGATTTTATACCTGATTTTTCTATACGGTCTTTAAGCCAATTTGGCGATAAATTATCTCCATTTACTCCATCAATGCAACTTATTGTATAAATGCAATTATGATCAATAGCCTCTGGACAAAGTTTAATTCCCTTAAGTAAATGAATATTGTATTTATGGTCTAATTCTGGAAAATTCAAGGTGGATTCTAAAAGGGCAGAAATTTCGCGGGCTATACCTATAACAGACATTCCGTCAGGTCTATTAGCGGTAATGGCTAGATCATATATAAAATCATTTAATTGAAGCAAATCAGAGCCTGGAGTGCCCAATTCATGTTTTAAAGCCAAATCTTTATCAATGATCTCTATCCCTTCGCTAGAGTCCTCTAAACCCAGTTCCTGCAGTGAACATATCATTCCTTCACTGATGACACCTCTAATTTCACTTCTTTTGATAGTTAAATCAACTGCATTTAATTTCGCACCGACAGTAGCAACATAAACATAAATATTTGGTTTAATATTGCGAGCACCACAGATGATTTGCAAATTCTTTGAATTACCAATATCGACTTGGCAAATTGAAAGTTTGTCAGAGCCTTCGTGTTTTAAAACAGATAATACCTTACCTAAAACAACACCATTTACATTTTCTGAACAATCTTCTAATGATTCAACCTCAAATCCACCAATAGACAATTTCTCAGAGAGATCTTCAGGAGTAGAAGTAATTTTTACTAAATTTTTCAACCAATTTTGAGAAACTTTCATATATATTTTTTAATCAATGATGATAAAAGAAATAAGTATATCTTCAAAAAAGTTTGTTGAAGATGTACAATAGAAAATTATACAATAAAGTATTAATTAAAATGGCAAAAAAAGGGACAAGAGTTGTAGTGACCCTTGAATGTACTGAAGCTAGGACAAGCACAGATCCTAAGAGATCAAATGGTGTCTCAAGATATACTACTGAAAAGAATCGTAGAAATACAACTGAAAGATTAGAACTAAAAAAGTTTAATCCTCATTTAAACAGAATGACAATTCACAAAGAAATTAAGTAATCAAATTAAATCATGCCTAATTCAATTTTTAAAAAACAATTATCACCAATCAAACCTGGAGATCCTATTGACTATAAGGATGTAGAACTACTAAAAAAATTCATAACTGAGAGGGGTAAAATCCTACCAAGAAGGATGACAGGTTTAACCTCTAAGCAACAAAGAGATCTTACATTAGCTGTAAAGAGAGCCAGAATTGTAGCTCTTTTACCTTTCGTAAATCCTGAAGGATAATTTCATATTGAATATAGTTGGCACTATAATTAATATTTCAAATATTTGAAAGATTTAACTAATTTAAAAACATATATTATTGACTCTGATGATCCACATGAGGTTGATGACGCTATTTCATTAGAAATAAAAGAAGGAAATAAAAAAAAATTATGGATACATATTAGTAATCCATGCAAACTCTTTTTGCATGACTCTGATGTCGATTTAAATGCAAGAAAGAGAAATAGCAGTTTATATTTAATTGATCAATATGTCCCAATGCTACCTAAAAATATTATTGAAAAGGCAAATTTAGCTCAAAATAAAGTTTCAGAAACTATTAGTGCAGCAATAGAGTTCAATAACGATGGATCAATAAATAAATATGAAATAACTGAAGCAATAATAAAACCAAAATATCAATTAACATATGAAGATGCGAATGAAATATTAGAAATAGAACCTAAAGAAGAAACAGAATTAATTGAGATTAAAAATTTATTAGAAAAAAGTATTACATTCAGAAAGAAACAAGGAGCAATTATTTTTGAAAGTCCTAATAGTAAAATTAAATTATGTGATAATAAGATTATACTAACTAAATTAGAGAAAACAATATCACAAATTATGGTTGCAGAATCAATGATATTAATGGGTTATGTAACAAGTTTATTTATAGATAAATATAATTTAGCTGCTGCATTTAGGATTCAAAAATTAAACTGCAATCCATCTGAAATACTTAATAGGTATAATGATAGTGATATTAAATATATAATATTAAAGCAATATATGGGAAGAAGTTATATAACTACTAAGCCAGGAATCCATGAATCATTGGGCCTTAAAATGTATGTACAATGTACATCTCCATTGAGAAGATATCTTGATTTAATTATACAAAGGCAAGTCTATAATAAAATTAATAATTACGAAGTTCTAAGTAAAGATTCAGTATCTAAGATTATTGATTATTCAAAAAATAGACAATCAGAGAATAATAATATATTTAAAAATAATAATTTTAAGTATTTAACATTATTTTTTAAAAATGAAAAAAAAACTTTTTATAAAATCATATTCGTTAAGTGGATTAATCATAAAAAAAATATTGCTTTGGTTTATTTTCCAGATTATTCACTAGAAATACTT
>QCBW01000012.1 GCA_003281485.1 Prochlorococcus sp. AG-347-J20
AAGTTCTTCATCGAGAATTTCGTTACAAAGATCTATGCACTCATCACAGATATAAACCCCTGGACCAGCTATAAGCTTTCTTACTTGGTCTTGTGATTTCCCGCAAAATGAACACTTAAGATGGGCGTCGAATTTAGCCATCGATTATTAATTTTAATGTGAAAGGTGTTTAGTATTCCCTATTCACTAGGATTGCTTATAAATAACGATTCGTCATCATATTCTTAAAAAATAAGTATCCCTTGTCACTTTTTGATAACTTTATCAATTAATCCATACTCTACTGCTTCTAAGGGGGATAAAAAGTAATCTCTTTCTGTATCTTCATTAATTTTTTCTAAAGGCTGACCAGTATGCTCGGCTAAAAGCGAATTTAATGTTTTCTTAAGAAAAAGTATTTCTTTAGCTTGTATTTCAATCTCGACTGCTTGACCTTGTGCACCTCCAAGAGGCTGATGAATCATAATCCTAGAATTAGGTAAAGCTAATCTTTTCCCTTTTGCTCCTCCAGAAAGTAGAAATGCCCCCATACTTGCAGCTACTCCAAAGCATATTGTCACTACATCAGGGGATATTTGTTGCATAGTATCGTATATAGCCATTCCTGCAGTTACTGAGCCTCCAGGAGAATTAATATATATTTGTATGTCTTTTTCAGGATCTTCAGCTTCAAGAAATAATAATTGCGCAACAAGAGAGTCAGAAACTTGATCATTAATTCCTGTACCTAAAAAAATTATTCTCTCCCTTAATAGTCTTGAATAAATATCGAAAGCTCTTTCTCCTCTACCAGATTGTTCAACCACTGTAGGAACTGTTGCAATAGTTTTATTAGTGCTTTGGTTAGAACTTATTGAGCTTTGGATTAAATGTTTTTTTTCTGAATTCACAAAAATGTTTAATACTTATAAGTAATCTAAGAGGTTTTTGGTTAATTAGTAAGAAATTTCATAAATTAATTTTTTTCTTTTTTATTTTGAGCTTTTGTTTTATTTTTTGTTTTTGCGGCAGTTTTTGTTGTTTTTGCTGCAGTTTTGGTGGCTTTTGAAGTTTTTGTAGTTTTTTCTGATACTTCGCAATTTTCTTCAAGCCAAGTTATTAATTTTTCTTTAAGTAAATCGTTACTTATTACTTCTGTTAATTTTTTGATATCTATTTGTTTTGCAGATTTAGAAATTGCATCTTCATATTCTTTCATTTTTAGATCAATTTCATCTTTTTCAACTGTTATTTTTTCTTTTTCTGCTAATGCTTTAAGAGCTAAATTTCTTTGAACATTTTTTTCAGCCTGAGGCCTTGTTGACTCTGCTAATGACTTAACTAATTCTGGAGTGAAAGTTGATTTAACATCAAGACCTTGTTGAGCAAATCTTTGCGCTGTTTGTTCGATATTATTCCTCACTTCTATATCAATCATAGATTTTGGAATTTCAGCAACCAATTCGTTTGTTAATGCTTCTAATAAAGCTTCAATTTTGATATCTTTTTGAGTTTTTTCAAAATTATCCTTAAGTTGCTTTTCTATATCTTTCTTTAACTCTTTTAATGATTCTTTATTCCCAGACTGTTTTGCAAAATCGTCATTAAGTGCAGGAAGTTCTTTTTCTTTCAAATCCTTAAGATTTACTTCAAAGATTGCCTCTTTACCTCTTGAATCCTCATGAGAATAATCTTCAGGAAATTTAAGGTTAAGTGTTTTAGTATCACCAATTTTCATTTTTACGATTCCCTCAACGAACCCAGGAATCATCTTGTTCTTTTCTAACTCTAGATCCATTGATTCACTTGTCCCACCAACAATCTCTTTACCAGAACCTTTATATTTCCCCTTGAAACTAACTACAGCAATATCACCTAATTTTGCTGCTCTATTGGTTACTGGAATGATATTTGCAAATTGACTTCTTGATTTTTCAAGCGCTTCATCTACCGACTTAGGATCAAACTTATTTTTTGAGATTTCAACACTAAGTCCTTTTGATTTTTTTAGTTTTAATTCAGGGGCAACATCAGTTTGAAGAGTAACCTTAAGTGATTTTTCAGGACTAAATTTTGCAAGTAATGATTCAAATCCATCTACCAATTCTGGCTCACTTAGTGGTTCTATAGATTTTATTTTTAATGCTTCTTGCCATGAATTATCAATGATTTTTTCTAGAGCGGAAGCATGTAATTGTGTTATTCCGATTCTTTGAATTAGGACTTGTTTTGGAATTTTGCCAAGTCTAAATCCAGGAATTTTCGCTGAGCGACTAATTGTACTAATTGTCTCATTTACAAACGATTTGCACGTCTCAGATGGTATTTCTAATTCAAATGAAATTCTACTTTGAGGAAGAGGAGTTGTTTTGACTATTAATGCTTCTTTAGCCATGTTTTTTGTAATTACTACTATAAGCCGAAACTTAATTATTTCACATTATGTGATTTCCTTGAAAGTTAATTTTTTGATAAAGTAAAAAAATAGTCAATACTATTTATAAAAATCATTTTAAAGTGTGAGACAATCCCCGTTTTTGCCTAATAGGCCATTAAAAGTTGCTGTTTTAGGATCTTCAGGTGCTGTGGGATCTGAATTACTCAAAATTCTTGAAGAACGTGATTTCCCAATATCAGAATTGGTCTTGCTTTCATCAGAGCGATCAGAAGGAAAAAAAATTATTTGGAAAGGTGAAGAATTAGTCACAAAAAAAACCACTAAGGACGAATTTCGGAATCTTGATTTAGTTTTAGCTTCAGCCGGTGGAAGTATTTCAAAAAAATGGTTTTCTACCATTATGGATCAAGATTCCTTACTGATAGATAATTCTAGTGCTTTCAGGTTAGATAAGAACGTTCCTCTAATAGTTCCTGAAGTTAATGCTAGTGATGCTCTTAATCATGATGGGGTAATAGCGAATCCAAACTGCACTACTATTCTATTGACATTAGTTTTAGCTCCGTTAAATAAACTTTCGACTATTCAAAGAGTTGTTGTCTCAACATATCAATCTGTCAGTGGTGCAGGCCAATTAGCGATGGAGGAACTAAAACTATTAACAGAACAATATCTTCAGGGTAATCCTCAAAAAAGTGAAGTTTTGCCATACTCTCTAGCTTTTAATTTATTTCTACATAATTCACCTATGCTTGCAAACAATTATTGTGAAGAAGAGATGAAAATGATTAATGAGACAAGAAAAATACTAAATATTACCGATTTAAAGCTCTCTGCGACATGTGTTAGGGTGCCTGTACTACGAGCACATTCTGAATCTATCAATATTGAATTTGCTGGCGAAGTTGAACCTGAAGAGGCTCTTAATGAATTAAAAAAATCTCCAGGGATTAAAATTATTCAGGACTATAAAAATAATAGATTTCCCATGCCAAATGACGTTATGGGAATGGACAATATTGCTGTTGGCAGGTTGAGAACTGATATAAGTCAGCCTAATGGATTAGAATTATGGTTATGTGGAGATCAAATAAGAAAAGGAGCAGCACTTAACGCTGTTCAAATAGCTGAGTTATTAATTCCAAAAAAATGATTACAAATAAAATTGAGTTTACTAACCCATTATTTGGAAGAATATTGACTGCGATGGTTACTCCATTTACTGAAAATGGAGATGTAGATTATGAACTCGCTATAAAACTTGCAAATCATCTTTTTAAGAATGGTTCTGATGGCATTGTGTTATGTGGTACTACTGGAGAATCACCTACTCTTTCATGGGTGGAACAGCATGATTTATTAATTGCAGTAAAAGGATCTTTGGATTCAAGCTGCAAAATAATAGTTGGTACTGGTAGTAATTCGACAAGCGAGGCTGTAGAGGCTACAAAAAAAGCCTACGACTCTGGTGCTGACGGTGCTCTGGTTGTTGTTCCTTATTACAACAAACCGCCTCAAGAAGGTCTTTATAGACATTTCAGTTCCATTGCTAATTCTGCGAAGGATTTGCCTTTAATGCTTTATAACATACCTGGAAGGACAGGCTGTAATTTATTACCTGATACTGTGAAGAAACTTATGGATTTCTCAAATATTCTCAGTATTAAAGCGGCAAGCGGTAGAATAGAAGAAGTAACAGAATTAAGAGCTATTTGTGGCTCCAAACTCTCTGTATATAGTGGCGATGATTCATTGTTGCTTCCAATGTTATCTGTTGGTGCTGTAGGAGTAGTAAGTGTTGCAAGTCATTTGGTTGGTTTGCAATTGAAAGAGATGATTGAATCTTTTCAAATTGGAAAAGTTTCCAAAGCGCTTGCAATTCATGAAAAACTGCAGCCTCTTTTTAAAGCACTTTTTATGACCACTAATCCAATCCCAATTAAGGCTGCTTTAGAACTATCGGGATGGAGTGTAGGTAGTCCTAGAAATCCTTTATCTCCACTTCCAATGGACATGAGAAAACAACTTTCAATTATCCTCGAATCCTTACATTAAGGATTCTATTTAACTTGATAATTAAATTTAAATAAAATTAGTTTGATTACAAGCAAGACTTTATAAAACTCTAAATTATGCAATCTAGATCAAATTCAACTGTTAATAGATCTTCAAATAACTCATCAGGATCTAAAAGTAGTAATAGCCACGCTCTAAGAGTAATACCTTTAGGTGGCTTACATGAAATAGGAAAGAATACTTGTGTATTTGAATACGGAGATGAATTAATGCTAGTTGATGCTGGCTTAGCTTTCCCTTCAGATGGTATGCATGGTGTGAATGTTGTTATGCCAGATACAACTTTTTTGAGAGAAAATCAAAGAAGAATAAAAGGCATGATAGTCACGCACGGTCATGAAGATCATATTGGAGGTATTTCTCATCATCTTAAGCATTTCAATATTCCGATTATTTATGGCCCAAGATTAGCAATGTCAATGCTTAGAGGAAAAATGGAGGAAGCAGGGGTATCAGATAGAACAACTATACAGACAGTAAATCCAAGAGACGTTGTAAAAGTTGGACAACATTTTTCCGTTGAATTTATTCGAAATACCCATTCTATTTGCGATAGTTTTTCTTTAGCAGTTACAACACCTGTTGGCACTATTATTTTTACGGGAGATTTTAAGTTTGATCATATGCCAGTAGATGGAGAGCAATTTGATATTGAAAGAATGGTGCATTATGGAGAGAAGGGCGTATTATGTATGTTCAGTGATTCTACAAATGCCGAAGTTCCTGGTTTTTGTCCCTCAGAGAAGACTATCTATCCCTCTTTAGAAAAACATATTGCTGAGGCAAAAGAACGAGTTATTCTTACCACTTTTGCTAGTTCTGTCCATAGAGTCACAATGATCTTAGAGTTGGCAATGAAACATGGAAGAAAGGTCGGTTTGTTAGGTAGATCTATGATTAATGTTATTGCTAAAGCCAGGGATATTGGTTACATGAAATGCCCAGATGATTTGTTTGTTCCTATCAAACAAATTAGAGATTTACCGGATAGAGAAACTTTATTGTTGATGACTGGTAGTCAAGGAGAACCCTTAGCTGCTTTAAGCAGAATTTCTCGTGGGGATCATCAACATGTACGTCTTAAGACTACTGACACTGTTATATTCTCTGCAAGCCCAATTCCAGGAAACACTATAGGTGTAGTCAATACAATAGATAGATTAATGAAAATGGGAGCTAAGGTTGTTTATGGAAAGGGTGAGAATATTCATGTTTCCGGTCATGGTTTCCAAGAAGATCAAAAATTAATGTTGGCTTTAGCCAAACCAAAGTTTTTTGTTCCTGTCCACGGAGAACATAGAATGCTTGTTTGCCACAGTAGAAGTGCTCAGATCATGGGTGTTCCAAAAGAAAATATTTTAATTATTGAAAATGGAGATGTTGTTGAATTGACTCCTGATTCTATTAAAAAAGGAGATCCTGTAAAAGCTGGAGTAGAGTTACTTGATAATTCTCGTAATGGTATTGTTGACGCTCGAGTATTAAAGGAAAGGCAGCAATTAGCTGGCGATGGTGTTGTAACTGTTTTAGCACCTATAAGTACTGATGGAAAAATGGTTGCACCTCCTAGAGTTAATTTAAGAGGAGTTGTCACTACTGCAGAACCAAGAAAAATGTCTATGTGGACAGAACGAGAAATAAGCTGGGTCTTAGAAAATAGATGGAAACAATTATCTAGGCAGACTGGACCTAATAATTTTGAAGTAGATTGGATTGGTGTTCAAAGAGAAATAGAAAATGGTTTATCTAGAAGAATGAGAAGAGAATTGCAAGTTGAACCACTTATTTTGTGTTTAGTTCAACCTGCACCAAGTGGAACCCGTGCATATATCCCTAAGATTACCGAAGATCACTCTAGCAGGAGTAGAAATAATAATAATTTCCAAAAAAAATCAAACAATAATCATCAAAATATTTCCAAAAATCAGCAAAATATACAAAGAAATTCCAAAGTTTTAGAGAATCCATCAGCTGATTCTATAACTGAAGATTCATTTGAAGGCAGAACAAGAAGAAGAAGATCTGCAATTAAATCTTAATTTTTTCAATATTGATATAGTCTTTATTCCAAACAATTTTTAAAAACTCTGGCAAGCTTACTTGACCTTCGTTTTTTTCGTATATTGAAGTGGCTAATTTTTCCAGATTTTTTGAATTACATTGTTTTGTGGATATTTCTCTTAAAAATCTATTTAAAATTGTGCACCGAGCTTCAACACACATATTATTTAGAAGATTCCTATTGATACCTTGTACGTCCTTACAGTATTGGTACGCTAGTTCACTAAGATCATTGCGTTCATTATTGTAGTTGCTCATTTTTCGAGAAAAATTATTTATTCTCTCAGAACAACCAGGATAGATAACCTCCAAGGTAGGGATAATTTTCTTTCTTACTAAATTTCTTTTTAGTTTAAGATCTGAATTTGTCGGATCTTCCCATACTGGGATATTCATTTCATTACAGAATTTTTTTGTATCTTCTCTACTAAAAATTAATATTGGCCTTATTAAAAAAATTTGGCGTTCAATTAACCTTTTGCTCTCAATTTTACTGAGACCGGCAAAATTGCTTCCTCTAGATAAATTTAGGATAAATGTCTCAGCGTTATCACTACTAGTGTGACCAGTTAACAAATAAATATTTTTTTTTTGCTGGTTCTTGTTTAAAAAAGTTTTGGCTCTTTCACATAATTTTTTATATCTCCATTCTCGCGCTTTTTCTTCTGAAAAGATATTTTCTTTATTTGCTTTATCAAAATAGAATGAAATATTTTTACCTTCGCAATAACTTTTTAACTCAAGAGCATATGATGAGGATTTTTTGTGCCACTGATGATCACCATGCCAAACACTAATTTTCCAATTGTGAAGTTTTTTTAGGTCATAAATTAGTGTTAATAAGGCCATTGAGTCTTGTCCCCCCGAAACACTTATTAAAATATTTGATCCTTGAGGGATTAATGTTTTTTTGTTCAGAATCTCCTTATGAAGAAGATGATGCCAAGATGACCATTTTTTTTGTGTTAAATTTTTATCAGACATTTTGTGTTGCTCAGATAATATTTTTTAAAAAATGCACTGTTTTACTAAAACAATGTCACAATCGGGTAATAAATTCATTAAATAAATGAGTCTGATTAATCTTTTGCCACAAAAAATTAAAGAAGAGTTAAGAAGTAAATCTTTACTCAAAGTTATTTCAGGATTAAATAATTTTGATGCTAAATCTGTTAAAACAATTGTTGAAGCCTCTTCATTAGGTGGTGCAGATCTTGTTGATATTGCTTGTCAACCTGAACTAGTTGATTTAGCTCTTAACAATTCTTCATTACCTGTATGTGTGAGTTCAGTGGAGCCAAAATCTTTTTTAGATTCTGTTAAGGCAGGAGCTACATTAATTGAGATAGGAAACTACGATACTTTTTACGAAAAAGGCATTAATTTTTCGGATGAAAAAGTTTTAAACATTACAAAAGAGACGAGGGATTTATTGCCTAATGTTCCTTTATCAGTAACTGTTCCTCATACTATGCCTATTGATAAACAAGTTGATCTTACTCTAAAGCTAGTGAAAGAGGGTGTTGATATTATTCAAACAGAAGGTGGCACCAGTTCAAATCCTTACTCTCCAGGAATTCAAGGCTTTTTTGAAAAATCAGTACCAACTCTTGCAGCTACCTATGCTATTCATCAAGAATTTAAAAAACAATCTCTGAATATACCAATCATGAGTGCCTCTGGATTAAGCCAAGTAACTTGTCCACTAGCAATTTCTTCTGGAGCTTCAGCAGTTGGCGTTGGATCTGTAGTAAATAAATTAGATGATTTGATATCAATGATTGCCGTTGTTAGGGGCTTAAAAGAATCTTTGAAAAATTCAATAATTGGAGAAAAAATTTCTTAATATAGCAATATCCCTTAGCTGCTAGCTTGATGAACAACTATAAGCTTCAAGCTCCTTATGAACCAAATGGAGATCAACCAGAAGCTATTAAAAAATTAGTCAAAGGAGTTAATAGTGGTAAAGAGTTTCAGACTCTTTTAGGAGCTACTGGAACTGGAAAAACATTTACGATCGCGAATGTAATTCAACAAACAGGAAGACCAGCTCTTGTATTAGCCCATAACAAAACGTTAGCTGCACAACTATGTAATGAATTAAGGGAGTTTTTCCCAAAAAATGCTGTTGAGTACTTCATTTCTTACTACGATTATTATCAACCAGAAGCTTATGTACCCGTCAGTGATACTTACATAGCTAAAACTGCTTCAATTAATGAAGAAATAGATATGCTTAGGCATTCTGCAACACGCTCATTATTTGAGAGAAATGATGTAATTGTTGTAGCTTCAATAAGTTGTATTTATGGTCTTGGTATACCGAGTGAGTATTTAAAAGCTGCAGTGAAATTTGAAGTTGGGAAATCAATAAATCTACGTTCTTCTTTAAGGTCTCTTGTTGAAAATCAATATACTAGAAATGATATTGAAATTAATAGAGGTAGATTTAGAATTAAAGGTGATGTTTTAGAAATTGGTCCAGCCTATGAAGATAGATTAATAAGAATCGAATTATTTGGTGATGAAGTTGAGGCTATTAGATATGTTGACCCTACTACCGGAGAAATACTTGAAAGTTTGGAACGAGTTAGCGTTTACCCAGCGAAGCATTTTGTTACTCCAAAAGAAAGACTTGAGAGTGCAATAAGTGCAATTAGAAGTGAATTAAAAACTCAACTCGATAAATTTACTTACGAAGGAAAATTATTAGAGGCTCAACGTCTAGAACAACGCACAAAATATGATTTAGAAATGCTTAAAGAGGTTGGTTATTGCAATGGAGTCGAGAATTATGCGCGTCATTTATCAGGAAGGGAGGAAGGTTCACCTCCAGAATGCTTAATAGATTACTTCCCTAAAGATTGGTTGTTGGTAGTTGATGAAAGTCATGTTACATGTCCTCAGCTTCATGCGATGTACAACGGTGATCAATCTAGAAAAAAAGTTTTAATAGATCATGGTTTTAGATTGCCAAGTGCTGCAGATAATAGACCTTTAAAATGTGAAGAATTTTGGGAAAAATCAAAACAGACATTATTCATAAGTGCAACTCCTGGTCAATGGGAATTAGATCAATGTGAAGGTGAATTTATTGAGCAAGTTATAAGACCAACTGGGGTATTAGACCCTGTCATTGATGTAAGACCTAGTGAGGGTCAAATAGAAGATCTTTTATCTGAAATAAGAATTAGAGCCGAAAAGAATCAAAGAGTGCTAGTGACAACACTGACTAAAAGAATGGCTGAAGATCTAACTGATTTTTTATCTGAAAATAAAGTAAGAGTAAGATATTTGCATTCCGAAATCCATTCAATTGAAAGAATTGAAATTATTCAAGACCTTAGAATGGGTGAATATGATGTTTTGGTGGGAGTAAATTTATTAAGAGAGGGACTAGATCTTCCTGAAGTATCGTTAGTCGCAATTTTAGATGCTGATAAAGAAGGTTTTCTGAGAGCAGAAAGGTCATTGATTCAAACAATAGGAAGAGCTGCAAGACATGTGGAAGGTGTTGCCTTGCTTTATGCAGATAACTTCACAGATTCAATGAAAAGAGCAATATCTGAAACTGAGAGAAGAAGAACTATTCAAAAAAAATATAACCAGGTTAATGGTATTACACCAAAACCTGCAGGTAAAAAAATAGAAAATTCAATATTATCTTTTCTAGAACTTTCTAGAAAATTAGATGCTGGTGGTTTATCTAAAGATTTAATCAATATAGTTAATAACAAAACTGACGCAATTCTCAGTTCCAGTGATAATCAATGTTTGCTTGAAGAATTGCCTGATCTAATAGAAAAGTTAGAAATTAAAATGAAAGATGCTGCAAAGGAGTTAAATTTTGAAGAAGCAGCTAATTTGAGGGATAGAATCAAAAAATTAAGACAAAAATTGGCAAGAAATAATTAAAAAAACTTATTTTTCTAATTCGAAATGATTATGAATTGCATTAACTGCCTTGTCACAATCTTTTTCTAAGACAATACAAGAAGTCCTAATTTCACTAGTGGCAATCATTTCAATATTGATATTTTGGTCAGCCAATGCTCTAAATATTTTTCCAGCAGTTCCAACTTTAAATGCCATTCCAGCTCCTACAGTACTTACTTTGGCTATAGCTGGACCATCTTCAATGTATAAGCCGGGTAATTTTTTTGTTAGGGCCTCAAAAACTAAGTTAGCTTTTTTTCTATCTTGTTTATTCATTGTTAGACTAATATCCTTAGTTTTTAAAGAGGAAATTCTTTCAGATTGAACAATAGTATCGAAAAGTAAATTATTTTCAGCTAATGCTAAACATATCGATGCAGCTACACCTGGACGATCAGGCAGTTTTCGAAAACTTACTTGAACTTGGTTTTTATCTAATGCAATTCCTCTGACTTCAGGTTGATCTTGTTGTTCGTTGATTGGATTAACAAATATTTGTGTATCGGATAACTTAAATTTCTCAGCAACAAATCTAATAGCTTTTGGTATATTATTAATTTCAATTACGCAGCTGACTTTAATTTCACTAGTAGCTATTAACCTGACATTTATATTCGCTTGAGATAAAGTATCAAATAAATCAGCTGAAACACTTGGTCTACCCATAATGCCTGCTCCTTGAATACTTAATTTAGTCATGTTTGTTTTGAGATTATATTTTCCTCCTAATTGACTAGTTATAAGTTCACATTGTTCTGCAGTCTTTTTAACTTCTAATTCACTAACAGTAAATGTAATATCGTTATTATTTCCATCATTTGTCGCTTGTATGATTAAATCTACATTAATACTTGCTTCTGATAGTTTTTCAAATATTTGCGCAGCAATCCCAGGCCTATCAGGAATATTTGAGAGACTAAATACTACTTGGTTTTCTAATACTTCAAGACTATTGACCGTTTTTGTCAACTCTAAGCTTCCTCTTTTTAGTGGGAGAGGTTTGATTTGGCTTTCTAGGAGAGTGCCACTTGAGTCACTTTGGCTTGATTTGACGCACAATTTAATTCCATAATTGCGAGCAATTTCTACTGCTCTTGGATGCAGAACTGAAGCACCGACGCTCGCAAGTTCAAGCATTTCCTCACAGCTAATTTTATCTAAGAGTTTTGCATTAGGAACAATTCTTGGATCAGTAGTAAGAACCCCTGGTACGTCTGTGTAAATTTCACAAGTTTCAGCTCCTAAAGCTGTTGATAAAGCTACCGCGGATGTATCTGAACCACCTCTACCCAAAGTTGTAATTTCCATTGATCCAGTGTGGCTTAGTGTTGTGCCTTGAAATCCAGCGACTACAACAACAAAACCTTGATTTATATAATTTTGGATTCTCTCTGTTTTAATATCTAGAATTCTTGCTTTCCCATGTATTGATTCAGTAATAATTCCGACTTGACTCCCTGTCATTGAAAGTGCAGGTATTCCGTATTCGTTTAATGCCATTGAGAGAAGGGCTATGGTTACTTGCTCTCCTGTTGAAAGAAGCATATCTAATTCTCTACGATTAGGATTTTTACTTATTGATTCCGCTAAACAATTTAAATCATCTGTAGTTTTCCCCATTGCAGAGACAACTACAACAATTTCATTTCCTGCTTCTTTGCTCTTACAAATACTATTTGCAATATTTTTAATTTTTTTAATATCACCGACAGAAGTACCGCCAAATTTTTTTACTAGTAGAGCCATATATAAATAATAATGTAAATTCTAAAATTTATAATTTGGTTAACTTAAATTAATTAACTTTTCTGTAAAAACATTTATAGGATTATTACCTTGTTTTAGTAATGATTCAATTTCTATTAAGTGGCTCATTAAATTTATTAAATATTCTTGAGATACATTTTTGACTTTTTTTCGAATAAAAAAAATTCTTTTTGGATTAGAAATGCCTGCAAGGTTACAAATCTTTTCTGCATTATCGTTACCTGAATTAACTGCTAATTTTATAATGGCATGAATTCTAATTTGACTAATTAAACCTGCATTTAGTCTTAAAGCAGGTTCTCCTTTCTGTAAGGAATAATTTATTTCAATGAGGCTTTCATTAATATTTTTTTGTAAGAGAAGATCAATGATTTTGAAAATGTTGGATTGATGATCACTAAATATTTTTTCTACATCAATACTTTTAAGAAAAAGTTGTGAATTCGAATCACTTGATGCTGCTGAAAGGTATGTTTTTGCTTTAACTAATTCATTTATTAGTTTAAAGCTATCATTTCCAACAGAATCTATAATTAGTTCAGCTGCATTTTTATCAATTTTTATATTCATTTCATTTGCCGTATCTTCTAAAAATCTTTTTTGTCCCTCATAGTCCCAGATTTCTGGCAAAGTAAATGATTTTTCATTGGCTAAATTATTTTTGATAAGTTTTTGTAAAAATTTAGTACTCTTTAGTCTTGAGTCTGGTTTTTTTGTATTTTGTAAAATGAAGTAAGTAT
Organism: Prochlorococcus sp. AG-347-J20; assembly: GCA_003281485.1. GTDB lineage: Bacteria > Cyanobacteriota > Cyanobacteriia > PCC-6307 > Cyanobiaceae > Prochlorococcus_A. Next base: position 12,958 of record QCBW01000012.1, read on the forward strand.
TGTGAGGTATATTGACATGAATTTTTTCAAATTTAGTTCTTAGATCTTCATTTTTTGCAGTAAAAATTGGATTATTTTTTAATGTAACTATTCTGTATCCATCTCCAAAAGGAGGTGTAAGAACTTCATCAAAAGCTTTTTTGACTTGTTCATCATCATCTCCATTTAAATTAGTTACGTTTATTTCTTTCCATTCTTTGGATACTTCCTTATCAATCAATTTTTGAATAAATGTATTTTGAGCATTTAGATCATTACCCCATAATATTTGTATTGGCATAATCGCTCAACAAAAACCATATATTAACTATGATTACTTCTAACACAAATTAAATTTAATGGTAATAGATCATCCAATTTTTTTGGAAAGTATCAGATTTATAAGATCCCATTTGGGAACAAATAATCTAAATTATTTGGAAAACAAAGTTTTAGAAAGATTAGTCCACACTTCAGGAGATTTTTCAGTTCAAAATCTTTTAAATTTTAGTCAAGGTGCTTGCGAAAAAGGACTTCAGGCTCTTAAAAATGGTGCTCCGATTTTAACTGATACCGATATGGCTGCAGCAGCAATAAAATCTATGGCAGAAAATACCACTAGAAATAAAGTGTTCACGGCAAGAATGTGGTTTGGAGAAAATAATCACACAAAATTAACTAAAACTGCATATGGCTTAAGTGAAGGTTGGAAGGAGTTGTCCGCTATGAATTCTGGAAGCAAATCACCTATTGTAGTTATTGGTAGTTCGCCTACAGCTTTATCGAATTTAATTGATATTTTAGAGAATACAAAAGATTTACCTAGTTTAATTATTGGCATGCCCGTTGGATTTATAGGAGTAGAAAAAAGTAAAAACAAACTTATTTCCACAGATCTTCCTAGAATTGTTTTGAATTCAACTAGAGGAGGTGCTGCCATGGCAGCTGCTGCGGTTAATGCCTTGTTGAGGGAAACTATTTAAGAAGAATTTATCTTATAAAAATGTCAAAAATCTACTCATCATCAAAATTTAATTTATTATTTTTTTCTAAAGAATTTAATACTGATTTTGCTTTTTCTATAACTTCTTTTGGAACTCCTGCTAATTTAGCTGCTTCTATACCATAACTTTTGTTTGATCCCCCTTTTACAATTCTGTGACTAAAAATTAGCTTATTATTATTTTGTTCTACTAATACTTGAAAGTTTTGTATATTCTTATTTGAAGTTTTTAAATAATTCAGTTCATGATAGTGTGTAGCAAAAATAGTATTACATTTAATTTTTTTTGCAAGATATTCACTTACTGACCAAGCTATCGAAAGGCCATCAAAAGTAGATGTCCCTCTTCCTATCTCATCAAGTAAGACTAGTGAGCTTGAAGTTGCCTGATTTAGAATTGATGCAGTTTCAGACATTTCTACCATAAATGTTGATTGTCCAGATGATTGATCATCAACCGCCCCAATTCTTGTAAAAATCCGATCTGAAATCTTGATTTCAGCACTATTAGCAGGAACAAAGCTACCAATTTGTGCAAGAATTTGTATTAAACCAATTTGTCTTATAAAGCAACTTTTTCCGCTAGCATTGGGACCAGTTAATATAATCAATTTCTGATTATCATCAAAATAAATATCATTCGCTATAAACTTTTTATCATTTAACAATTGTTCTACTATCGGGTTTCTTCCTGCAATAATTTTTGTACTGTTTTTTGTCATTGAATCATTTATTGGTATTAATGAAGGTTTTATAAAATTGTTTTCTACTGAAGTAATTGATAAACCAAGCAATGCATCAAGAGATGCTATGGATTTTGAAATAGATCTTATTTTTTTTGTTTTTTCAGCCACAATATTTCTTATTTCGCAGAAAATTTCATATTCTCTTGATGAAGCTCTATTTTTTATTTGAAAAATCTTATTTTCTTTATTTTTTATTTCCGAAGTGATATACCTTTCTTCATTAGTAAGTGTTTGCCTTTTGATCCAATGTTGAGGAGCTAAATTAACTTTTGACTTATTTATAGAAATGTAGTATCCAAAATTTTTGTGAAATTGAATTTTTAGGTTTGAAATTTTGCTAATTTTTCTTTCTTTTAATTCCTCTTTATTTAACCACTCAGAATAATCATCCATTAAATTACGTAAACCATCTAATAAATTGTCAACACCATCATGGATTATTCCTCCTTCACTTATATTGAGAGGAGGATTTTCTATCAGTTTAAAACTTATAGTATCGGCTAATTCTAAGAGTCCTTCATCAATATTTTTTAATTGATCAGTCCAATCTGGGAGATCATATTTAAATAATTCAATTATGGATTTTAGTCTAGGTAATTTTTTTAGACCTTCCGCTATTGCAATTAAGTCTCTAGGACTTGCATGACCTGCACAAGCTCTACCTGCAAGTCTTTCTAAATCCCCCATTGCCCTAAGTAAATTTTGGGTATCTATACGTAGTTGTTTAGATTCAATAAAGTTTGAAAGTATATTTTGTCTTTTATAAATTTCATTAATGTTTAAAAGTGGTGCATCTATCCACCTTCTCAAACACCTTGCACCCATACAAGTATAAGTTCTATCAATACTCCATAGTAGTGAACCCACATAATTGTTTTCTCGTTGTGTATTTTTGATTTCTAAGTTTTTTTGAGTTTGATAATCAATAATTAATTTGTTTTGACCAAATTGAATTTGCGGAAAGTCTAATGAGATTTTTACAGAAGAATCTTGATCTAAATTTGAAGGATTAATTTTTTCTAAATAATTTAATAAACCTCCAAGTGATCTAGTTGCATTGTTTAAATTTTTAAGTCCTATTCCTTCAAGGCTTGCAATTTGGAAGTATTTTTTTATTTGATAATTTGCTTCATTAATGCCAAAACTAGTCTCTTGAGAAACAGTATATGTAATTTGACTATTTCCTTTAATTAATAAATTTCTTACTTCATTGCTCCCTACAACAATTTCTGAAGAATCTAATTTGATAATTTCATCAAATAGTTTTGACAGAGATTGGCCCTCTAAAGTTATTAATTCTCCTGTGCTTACATCAGCTTTTGATATACCCCATTCATAAGATTCATTTAAGGTTTCTTCTGATAAGTAAATAGCAGTAATCCAATTATTTTTTTTTGCGATCAACATTCCCTCTTCAATGACAGTTCCAGGAGTAATGATTCTTGTTATCCCTCTTTTAATAGGAGTCCCATAATTGCTAGAACTTTTTTCTAATTGGTCGCAAATAACCACAGAATAATTTTTTTTAATTAAATCAGCACAGTATCTTTCCATTGCATGATAAGGAACCCCTGCCATAGGGACCTTACCAATTTCTTTGCCAGCATCTTTGCTGGTAAGTGTAATTTCCAAAAGGTTTGATATTAATACAGCATCCTCAAAAAAACATTCAAAAAAATCTCCTAATCTATAAAGTAATAACCTATCTTTATTTTCCTCTTTTAGAGTTACATAATGCTTCATTACAGGAGTTAGTTTCAGTTTTGAAACTGTTTTGTAGCTATAAGATTCCTCATTGATATAAACATTTTTGTTATTTGAAATTAAATCTGTCTTGAATTGATTTACTAAATTAGTTGAATTTTTTCTTTGTCTAGGTCTTTTTTGCGATTCTTTTTTTAAATCTTCACAAGATAAATCTTCTGGATTTTTTGTTATTTCTTTTTGCTCATTATTTTCATTACCAATCGCAAATAAATTCTTTTGAATTATCGTATCTTCTTGCATACAATTTTAAATCCTAAATAGATATTAGGTAGAAATTATTTTTTTGCATTTAAAGTGGCTAAAGTATGTAAATTTTCTCTAAAAATTATCATTTTCATGAGATTATAGTATTTATAATAATTGGAAACCTAGGACTGAATTATGCAGGCTGTTAACTTTTTCTTTGTAAATGCTCTATTATTTGCTTCTTTAATTGCGGTAGTTGGAGTACCCGTTTTATATGTCACTCAACCTTCTACTGAGGAAGGACAACGAGAAAGCAGGAGAAAAATTTATTCTATTGCTGCTGTTTGGGTTGTTTTAGTTTTTGTTACAGGTATAGTTTCTTCATTAGTTTGAACTTAATACCTTTTCGTGAGAGTCTATTAATATACCGAAGTAAAATTTAATGGCTATTTTTGAGGGATCTTTTACTAATGCATCTTCTTTAAAAGTTGGGATTGTAATAGCAAGATTTAATGATTTAATCACAAATAAAATTCTAGCTGGTTGTCTTGATTGTTTAAAAAGACATGGTTTAGATACATCTGAATTAAGCAATCAAGTAGATATAGTTTGGGTGCCTGGTTCATTCGAATTGCCAATTGCAGCAAAAACTCTTATGAAAAAAAGGAGTTATGACGTAGTAATTGCTCTTGGGGCTGTAATCCGTGGTGAAACTTCCCACTTTGATGTGGTCATATCCGAGGCTAGCAAAGGTATTTCACAAGTTTCAAATGAAAATAATGTTCCAATTATTTTTGGAGTTTTAACTACTGATACTATGCAGCAAGCTCTAGAAAGAGCAGGTATCAAAAATAATCTTGGCTGGAATTATGCTTTACAAGCAATTGAGATGGGATCCTTAATTAAAAATTTAAATTAATTGAAAAAAATTAATTATTTCTATCATTGATCCCTTCTTTGAGATAAAATAAAAAAGTTATGCGGATGTAGCTCAGTGGTAGAGCATCTCCTTGCCAAGGAGAATGTCGAGAGTTCGAATCTCTTCATCCGCTTCCTTAAAGTCCCTGCTATGACAGGGCTTTTTATTTGCAGAAAATATATCGAGAATTAATATCTCTGTATCCTCCTTTAATGTTTATATCTTCTAAACTGGAACTAATATTTATTTGTAATGACAAGAGTAATTTCTATTGAAGATTTAAAGGGATTATTTACCAAACCTTATGGTGCAGATGCACCAACAAAACAAAAATGGGCTGAATTTTATAATGAGAATGTTATTTTTACAGACCCAACGCAAGAAACAGAGGGCTTAGATTCTTATGTTAAAGCTCAAGAAAAGTTAATTAAAAGGTGTGATGATGTTTTTTTAGAAACTCATGCAATTTCCATAAATGGGGATTGTGGATTTGTGGAATGGACAATGGGTTTAAAAATTATGGGTAAAGAATTTATTTATCCTGGAACGACTCGTTTATTATTTGGTGAAAATGGATTAATAAAAGAGCATAGAGATTACTTTGATTTTTGCGGCCCAACTTTTGGACCAGTTCCTATTTTAGGACCTTTTATAAGATGGCTCTATAGTAAATTTGTATCTTGATTTTGTTTTCTTTAGCAACAGAGTGCTTTATATTTCACGAATTAATAAATTTTGAGAAGAAACTTCTTTAAAATCAAATTGAGAATAAAATAATTTTTTATTTGTTGTCATTAAATATAATTTTTTTGTATTTTTAATTTTTTTAGAAGATAAGAGATTATTTACAATTAATGTGCCAAAACCTTTGCCTTGGTGATTTTGATCTATAACAATATCCCAAAGAACCCCGCGGTAAATCCCATCGGTTAAAGCTCTACCAAAACCAACTATTTCCTTCCCAACCCAAAGACTTATTACAACATCACTGTTAGCAAGACATTTTTTTAGATCATTAATTGTTCTATTTTTTGCCCAGAAAGTATTGGTGTTTAATAATTTTTGTAGCTTAATTAATCCCCTAGTAGGTCTAAGATTAGGTCCTAATCCAAAAAACCTTAACCCTAGAGCTCCTTTGGCATGTTTGATTAGAAATATTTCTTTCATTTATTAAAGAGATTTTTGAAAAGTGATGTCAGCTAGGTAATTTTTGTGACTCCAGTCTAAATACCTTAGTCGATCATTTATATTAAATAAAGAGATATAGTTTTTCTGCATTCTGTTGTAACGCACTAATTTATAATGTTTGTAATAAAATTAATTTTTTAAGGACTGTTACTTATGCTAAAACTTTTGTTGGGAGACCCGAATACACGAAAGTTAAAGCGCTATCAACCAATAGTGGAAGAGATAAATTTTTTAGAAGAAGAAATTTCTAAACTAACTGATGATGAGTTGAGAGGAGAAACATATAATCTTAAGTCAAAGATCTCATCAGAATTAAATACAAAAAAACAAAAGGAACTATTAGAAGAATTCCTTCCTAAAGCTTTTGCAATTGTTAGAGAGGCAAGTAAGCGTGTTCTTGATATGAGACATTTTGATGTCCAGTTAGTAGGCGGAATGGTATTACATGAGTGTCAAATTGCTGAAATGAAGACTGGAGAAGGAAAAACTCTTGTAGCAACTCTACCTTGTTATTTAAATGCTTTAACAGGGAAAGGGGTTCATGTTGTTACCGTAAATGATTATTTAGCCAGAAGAGATGCTGAGTGGATGGGACAAGTTCATCGTTTTTTAGGTTTATCTGTTGGTTTAATTCAACAAGATATGAATCCATTAGAGAGGAAGAAAAATTATGAATGTGATATAACTTATGCCACTAATTCTGAATTAGGATTTGATTATTTAAGAGATAATATGTCTACTGACATTAATGAGGTAGTGCAAAGAAAATTCAATTACTGTGTTATTGATGAGGTTGATTCAATATTAATTGATGAAGCTAGAACACCTTTAATTATTTCTGGGCAAGTTGAAAGACCTCAAGAAAAATATCAAAAAGCCTCAGAATTATCTTTGGCATTAATCAAAGCAAAAGAATTAAGTAAAGATGGAATTGATCCAGAAGGTGATTATGAGGTTGATGAAAAGCAGAGGAGTTGTATATTAACTGATCAGGGTTTTGCTAAATGTGAAGAATATTTAGGAGTTAGCGATTTATATAATCCTCAAGATCCTTGGGCGCATTATATAACTAATGCTCTAAAGGCCAAAGAATTGTTTATTAGAGATATAAATTACATTATTAAGAACGATGAGGCTGTAATAGTTGATGAATTTACAGGTAGGGTAATGCCAGGGAGGCGTTGGAGTGATGGACAGCATCAAGCGATTGAAGCAAAAGAGGGTCTTAAAATTCAGCCTGAAACTCAAACACTAGCATCCATTACTTATCAAAATTTTTTCCTTCTATATCCTGGTTTAGCAGGAATGACAGGAACTGCAAAAACTGAAGAGGTTGAATTTGAAAAAACTTATAAATTAGAATCAACTGTTGTACCGACAAATCAAATCAGGAAGAGACAAGATTTGGCTGATCAAGTATTCAAGACAGAGCTTGGTAAATGGAAAGCTGTTGCGAGAGAAACTGCAGAAATTCATAAAGAGGGTAGACCTGTTTTAGTTGGAACAACAAGTGTTGAAAAAAGTGAATTATTAAGTTCACTTTTATACAATGAAAATATCCCTCATAATTTGTTAAACGCAAAGCCAGAGAACGTTGAACGCGAGGCAGAAATTGTTGCTCAAGCAGGCAGAGCAGGAGCTGTTACTATTGCAACTAATATGGCAGGGAGGGGAACAGATATTATTCTTGGGGGCAATAGTGATTATATGGCAAGGCTTAAATTAAAAGAGATCTTAGTTCCATTATTAGTAAAGCCAGATAATGAGCATAAGCCTCCAATTCCTAAACAAAGAAGTTCAAAAGCCAAGAGTGGCTTTTCTTCAACTGGGGTCTCAAATTCGAAAAAGAATATTTCAGATAATTCAACAAGCCTTTTCCCTTGCAAATTAGATGAAGGAATTGAAAATCAACTTTCTCTTTTATCCAAGAAACTTGTTGAAAGTTGGGGAGATAGACAACTTTCTGTCTTGGAGCTAGACGATAGGATAGCTACAGCTGCAGAAAAAGCTCCAACTAATGATAATTTGATAAAGCTTTTAAGAGAATCCTTGTCAAAAGTAAAAGAAGAATATGAAAAAGTTTTGATTCATGAAGAACAAAAAGTAAGAGATGCTGGCGGGTTACATGTAATTGGCACTGAGAGACATGAATCAAGAAGAGTGGATAATCAACTTAGAGGTAGAGCAGGCAGACAAGGTGATCTTGGAAGTACAAGATTCTTTTTATCTTTGGAAGATAATCTATTAAGAATTTTTGGAGGCGATAGGGTAGCTAATTTAATGAATGCATTTAGGGTTGATGAAGATATGCCTATCGAGTCAGGAATGCTTACTAGGTCTTTGGAAAGTGCACAAAAGAAAGTTGAGACATATTATTACGATATAAGAAAACAAGTTTTTGAATATGATGAGGTAATGAATAATCAACGAAAAGCAGTTTACAGCGAAAGACTAAGAGTCTTGCAAGGAATTGATTTAAAGAGACAAGTAATAGGATATGGAGAAAGAACAATGAGTGAAATTGTAGAGGCATATATTAATCCTGATCTTCCTCCTGAAGAATGGAATATTGAGCAATTAATTTCTAAAGTAAAAGAATTTATATATTTATTAGATGATCTTAAAGCTGATGATATTAATTTACTATCTATAGATGAATTAAAAAACTATCTTCAAGAGCAATTGAGAATAGCTTATGATTTAAAAGAATCACAAATTGAAAAGATTCGTCTAGGATTAATGAGAGAAGCTGAAAGATTTTTTATTTTGCAGCAAATTGATAATTTATGGCGAGAACATTTACAATCTATGGATTCCTTAAGGGAATCAGTCGGATTGCGAGGTTATGGCCAAAAAGATCCTTTAATTGAATATAAAAATGAAGGATATGACATGTTTCTGGAGATGATGACAAATATGAGGAGGAATGTTATTTATTCGATGTTTATGTTTCAACCTAAAACTGAAACTGATGGCAAAAATTAAATCAAGATTTAATCATCTCCAAGAAATTCAATAATTTCTTTGTCTTTAAGATTTTGTGCATCACCAAGTTTAGAAATATCAATAGATTCTGAGTTAACTATACATTGTAAAGTTTTTTGCAATTTAAGAATTTCATTTTCAAGTAAGTCAATTCTGTCCATTAAATTTTTGATAACATTTGCCTCTGCATCTGGTAAGGCTGAGTGAGCTAGAGGATTAACTTTTACCCCACTTTGATGCACTACTCTGCCAGGAACTCCAACTACAGTACTATTACTCTCTACATTGCGAACAACTACAGAACCAGCACCTATACGTGTATTAGATCCAACTGTGATTGACCCCAATACTTTTGCACCGGCTCCAACAACAACATTTTCCATTAAAGTTGGGTGTCTTTTCCCATGACTTTTACCGGTACCTCCTAATGTTACTCCCTGATAAAGTAGACAGTTATTTCCTATCTCAGCAGTTTCACCAATGACAACTCCCATTCCATGATCTATAAAAACCCTTTTGCCAATTTTGGCTCCTGGATGGATTTCTATGCCTGTTACTAATCTGTTGAAATGACTTAACAAGCGGGGAACTAAGGGAATTTTTAATCGCCATAATTTGTTAGTAAATCGATGGAGAACTATGGATTGAAAGCCTGGGTAGCAAAGAAAAATCTCAAATATACCTCTAGCAGCAGGATCTCTTTCTTTGATAATTTCTATATCTGATTTGAAAGTTCTTAAGATCATGTTTTAATTTATTACTCCAATTTCTTTTTTTAATTGATTTATTGTTTCGATACTTAAATAATTTTTAGCACATATTATTTGAGGTAATCTCATAAGTTGAGACCTATTTTTTAATAAAGTATTTTCTACGACTGATAAACTTGGTCCATCGCATACTATATGGCTTGAAGCTTTTAAAAGTGATAGTAATCTGCTGCTGTTATCTGAGATTGCTGTCATAAGAATTAATTCACTACCGCGCATGCTGTGTATGATAACTTCCGCCGCTCTTAATAAACCAGAACTTATACTTACTATACCTACACAACTTCCTGAAGTTAATTCTTTAAGGATTTTTAATTCCTTCTGAAAGTCGCTCAAGTCAACTGCAATAGCTCGAACCCCATGTTGTTTAGCAACTTTTTCTAAAGGTTGTAAAAAATATCTACTTGTGACAATAGTACCATTTTCTGAATTACTCATTACTTTTTCAAGTTCTTCCATAGGCACAACTTCTACTGGCACATTAATTTTTGGGGAGAGGTCTTCTGCTATAAGCATAGATGCCCCTATATCTTCTCTGGGAGTACTAACTATAATTCTTGCTCCGCATTTAATACGCCAATCAATTTCGTTGGTTAATATTTCTCTTGTTTCTTGTAAGGAACAGCCTAGATTTATAAATTTATCAATAGCTTTCTTTGCCTCTTGATCTGGGGGTTTACTTATTTTGTTATTAGAGAAAAATGATTTTTTAAATTCTCTTTTGTTGACATTATCTCTTACATAAATACCCGATCCAGCTATTGCTTCTACAACCCCATCAATTTCGAGTTGCCTGTAAACTTTGCTTATAGTATTGCGATGAAGGCCAGTTTGCATTGCAAGTTGCCTAGTGCTGGGCAGCCGATGACCCGGAGGATAATGTCTTGCTGCTATTGCAAAGCAAATTTGGTTATATAGTTGTGTCGATGCAGGTATATCACTTTCTTGTTGAATATGAAATCTCACTTTAGAAAAATCCCTAATTCTTAATTTTTATCAGTAGTGACACTTTAACATTTGTCATAGTTTTTCGATAATAAATTTTACTCTTCATCCTTTTTTATTAGAGGAGTTTTTCTAGGGCTTAAAAACATTATCATGTTTCTCCCTTCTCTTTTGGGTTTTTGTTGTACCTCTGATTGCTCTTCTAAATCACTAGCCATCTTTAAAAGAAGTGTTTCGGCTAGATTTGAGTGTTGAATTTCTCTACCCCTAAAAATTACAGTGCACTTTACTTTATCGCCGGATTTTAAGAATTTAGTAGCTTGACCAATTCGGACATCATAATCATGTTTATCAATTTTGTACCTCATTTTTACCTCTTTAACTTCTGTTTGGTGCGATTTTTTTCTTGCTTCTTTTGCTTTCTTCTCTTGTTCAAATTTATATTTTCCATAGTCCATGATTCGACAAACAGGAGGGTTAGCTTTTTCGCTTACTAAAACTAAATCCAGTTCTCTCTCAGAGGCTATTTCTAATGCTTTCAATCTATCTATAACACCTAATTGCTTCCCATCTGAATCAACAACTCTCAATTGAGGATATTTTATTCTTTCATTAATATTTGGGAGCTCTCTAACAGGAGCTCTTCGGTCAAAGCGTGGACGTGGTGGCATTCAGTTGAGTTTAGAAATTGATTAGATGATGAACAAATCTACTATTTATAAATTTATCCTAAAAAGGACTCTATTTTAATTATTGCATCTTTTAGAAGGTTTTTGTTATTAAGCCAAATAGGGTTATTTTTATTACGAAACCATGTTTTTTGTCTTTTGGCAAATTGGATCGTTTTTGTGGCAGTTAACTCAATCGCCTTATCAATAGTTAAATTTCTTTTTAAAACATCCTTAGCTTCTCGGTAACCAATAGTTTCTAACATCGGCAAATCAGACCCATATTTAGCCATAAGAGATTTTGTCTCATCAATAATTCCAGATAAAAACATGTTTTTTGTTCTTTGTAAAATTCTTTCCTTCAAATTATCTCTATCTAATCCAAGTTCAAGTATTTTCCATTTAGGAGGCTTTTGAATTTTTTGAGCTGACAAAGGTTTACCTGTTACGTAAAAGACTTCTAGAGCTCTTATTGTTCTTATTTGATCAGCAAAATTGATTATTTTGGTCGATATTGGATCACAATTTTTTAAAAGCTCCCAACATTCTCTCTGCCCAAGTTCTGTTAATTGGTTTCTTAAATTATTTTGCGGAGGAACATCTGGCACGAAAAGCCCTTTTGTGATTGAGTTCATATACAAGCCACTCCCTCCAACAAGAAAAGGTATATTATTTTTACTAAGTTCTTTTTTTATTGATTTTTGAGCAATATCTTGAAATTGTTTTACATTCATGTGATTTATAGGTTCTTCAATATCTACTAAAAAATGCTTTATTTTTTTTAGTTGATTAATAGATGGTTTGGCAGTTCCAATATTCATATGCTTATAAATTTGTCTTGAATCAATATTATGTATACGAGTTTTAAAATATTCCGCAATTTCAATAGCTAATTCTGTTTTGCCACTTGCCGTGGCTCCAATTAAAACTATTACATTAGGTTGATGAGAAGACATACCAATTTTGGAATTAAAATTTAATGGCTATATAATTAAAGTAATTAAATTTTTCATAGACTTCGAGCCTTTCTTTTATAGCAGTGGTAAGTTTAATGAAAGAACTTTTAAAAATAACATTTTTAAGAGTTTAATATTTTTTTTTATATTAAATGAGTGAGGACAAAAGATCTAATAAAATCTCAAATGACTACGGTGCAGAACAGATTCAGGTTTTAGAGGGTTTAGAGCCAGTTCGCAAACGTCCTGGCATGTACATAGGTTCTACAGGTCCAAGAGGTTTACATCATCTTGTTTATGAAGTTGTTGATAATTCCGTTGATGAAGCACTGGCAGGACATTGTGATCATATAGAAATAGTGCTTCGAGCAGATGGATCAGCTTTGATTTCTGATAATGGACGAGGAATACCAACAGATATTCATCCAAGGACAGGGAAAAGTGCCTTAGAGACTGTACTGACTGTTCTGCATGCAGGAGGAAAATTCGGGACTGGTGGTTATAAAGTTTCAGGTGGCTTACACGGAGTAGGAATATCTGTTGTAAATGCTTTAAGCGAATGGGTTAATGTTACTGTTTATAGAGATGGCAGAGAATTTCAGCAAAGATTTGAAAAAGGTGTATCGAAAGGTGATTTGCAAGCTCGAAAGCAATCTATAAAACCTCATAAAAAAGGAACAACTATTTGTTTTAAACCTGATAAAACGATTTTTTCTGGAGGCATTGAATTTGAATATAATATTCTTTCATCCAGGTTAAGAGAATTAGCTTATCTTAATGGTGGTGTAAAAATTGTCTTTAGAGATGAAAGAAATGAGTTGTCAGATGGTTCTTTTAAAGAAGAAATTTACTTATATCAAGGAGGTATTAAAGAATATGTTAAGTATATGAATGCGGAAAAGGAGTCTATCCATCCTGAGATAATTTATGTTGACTCAGAGAAAGAAAATGTTTATGTAGAAGCAGCTCTGCAATGGTGTTCAGATGTATATTCAGATAATATTCTAGGCTTTGCTAATAACATTAGAACTATTGATGGAGGTACTCATATTGAAGGATTAAAGACAGTCTTGACCAGAACATTCAATAATCTCGCAAAAAAGAGAGGTAAAAGAAAAGATATTGATAAAAATTTAGCTGGCGAAAATATCAGAGAGGGTCTAACTGTAGTTTTATCAGTTAAAGTTCCAGATCCCGAATTTGAAGGACAAACAAAAACAAAATTAGGAAATACTGAAGTAAGAGGAATTGTTGATTCTCTCATCGGTGAGGCTCTTACAAAATATATGGAATTTAATCCTGCAATTTTGGATTTGATTCTTGAAAAAGCAATTCAATCGTTTAATGCAGCAGAAGCTGCGAGGAGAGCCAGAGAACTCGTTAGAAGAAAAAGTGTTCTTGAAAGTTCTACTTTGCCTGGTAAGTTAGCTGATTGTAGCTCCAGAGATCCCTCAGAATCAGAAATTTATATCGTTGAGGGAGATTCAGCTGGAGGTTCTGCAAAACAAGGAAGAGATAGAAATTTTCAGGCTATTTTGCCTCTTAGAGGTAAAATCCTTAACATAGAAAAAACTGATGATACCAAAATATATAAAAATACAGAAATTCAGTCATTAATTACTGCTTTAGGATTAGGAATTAAAGGAGAGGAGTTTGAAGTCAGCTCTTTGAGATATCACAGGGTCGTAATTATGACTGATGCCGATGTTGATGGTGCTCATATAAGAACTTTATTATTGACATTTTTTTATAGATATCAGAGAGAACTTGTCGAAAGAGGTTATATATATATTGCTTGTCCTCCTTTATATAAAGTTGAAAGAGGTAAAAATCATAAATATTGTTATAACGAAAATCAATTAAAGGATACAATTAAGGGATTTGGAGAAAATGCAAATTATAATATCCAGAGATTTAAGGGATTGGGTGAGATGATGCCAAAACAATTGTGGGATACAACTATGAATCCTCAAACTAGAATGATGAAAAGGGTCGAAATTGAAGATGCTCTTGAAGCTGACAGAATATTTAATATATTAATGGGAGATAAAGTTGCACCAAGAAGAGAATTTATTGAAACACATAGCAGTAATTTAGATATGGCAACTTTGGATATATGATTAATAATCTTCTTAAGAATTTTTGCTTAATTACTTTTGCATTAATTGCTCCAATTACATTGCCAGCTGGTGGAATTCAAAAAAGTTTAAATCAAAATAAGTACTTTAAAAATGCAAAAGAAATTGTATTAAGTGCTAATACTTCTCTTTATTCTTTCCCTAAAATTTACGCTACTAAATTATTAGTTCTTGATGTAGGTACAACTCTATCAGTTTTACGCAATTGGAAGGTTAGCGAAAGTGAAATTTGGGTTAGAGTTGAATTAGCTTCTAATAAATTACTAGATGATCCTAATAAGACAAAAAAAGGCTGGATAAAAATGTAAATTTTGGATATTTACTCAATTAGTTTTGTCTTATTTGGCAGTGCGATTGGATTATTACTAAGGATGTTAATACAAAACAATTTAAAAATTAACATAGGATTTAATATCCGAAATATTTCAATAGTGAATTTTATAGCATCTTTTTTTTTAGGAATTTTAGTAGCATTAAATTTCACAAATAACAAAATCTTATTTTTATTTTATACGGGTTTTTTAGGCTGCTTTAGTACATTTTCTTCTTTTATATACCAATTATTTGTTTTATTTCAAAAGAGAAAATACTTGCTTTTATTTTTTCACTATATTGAAGTAATAATAATTGCTTTTCTTTGCTTTTATGTAGGTTTTTATTTGATAAGGCTTATTAATTGAAAATAAAATATTTAATTTATATTCTTCTAACGTGTTTTGTAGCTCTTTTTTTAAGAATTGCTATAAATAATAATCTAATTGTGTCAATAATTGGATCATTTTTTTTTGGGTGTGTAATTTCAAAAAGATTAAATTTTGCAAAAAAAGAAATTTTATTAAGTGGTTTTTTTTCATGTTTTACATCTTTTAGCGGATATATTTATTTTTTGTACAAAATTTTTAATGAAGAAGGCTTCCTAAATGTTATATTTTGGCTAAATTTTATTACAATTTTAAATCTATTTACAATGTATTTTGGGTTTTGGATAAGTAGAAAAATTACTTAGATTTCATATAATAGTGTTGTTACTTTGAAAAGGAATTATATAAATGCATGAAAATAATCTTGAAGCGGTTACATCTTTATCTTCAGATTTTAATAACCGCGAAAATATTACTATTAAACTTGAAGAATTGCTCGTAGCAGGTAATTACGATGAGGCAAAATTACTATTAGAACCTTCCCAACCTGTTGATATTGCAGATGCTATTGGAAGCCTTCCTTTAATATTGCAGGCATTGGCATTTCGATTATTAAAAAAAAATGAGGCAATTGAGGTTTATGAATATTTAGATCCAATAGTGCAACAAACTTTATTAGACAGACTTCGTTCCGGAGAAGTCTTAGAAATTGTTGAGAAGATGTCTCCTGATGATAGAGTCCAACTCTTTGATGAATTACCTGCAAAAGTTGTACGAAAATTTTTGTCTGCTCTAAGTCCTGGTGAAAGGAAAGTAACAGCTGAATTACTTGGATATGAACCTGAAACTGCTGGACGATTAATGACTACTGAATTTATTGATCTAAAAGAGATGCAGACAGCATCTGAGGCATTATCTTTAGTTAGAAAAAGGGCTCCATTTACAGAAACTATTTATAGTTTATATGTTACTGATAAAGAGAGACATTTAACTGGTATTCTCTCTTTGAGAGATTTAGTAACTGCTGATCCTTCTAAGCCAATAGGAGATGTAATGACAAAAGATGTCGTCAATATTTCTACTAATACTAATCAAGAAGAGGTTGCACGAGCAATACAAAGATATGATTTTCTGGCGCTTCCAGTTGTTGATAAAGAAAAACGACTTGTTGGTATAGTAACTGTAGACGACTTAATTGATGTCATTGAGCAAGAGGCGACGAGAGATATTTATGCAGCCGGGGCAGTTCAACCTGGAGATGAAGATGATTATTTTCAAAGTAGTTTATTTACAATAGCTCGAAGGAGAATTCTATGGTTGTTAATTTTAGTTTTGGCTAATGGTTTGACGACAAAAGTTATAGCAATGAATGATCAAATACTAAAAGAAATAGTTTTACTTGCTGCATTTATTCCTCTTCTTATAGGTACAGGAGGTAATGTTGGAGCTCAAAGTTCAACCGTAGTTATTAGAGGTTTAAGTACTCAAAAATTAAAATCTATAGGTGCTATAAAAACAGTATTGAAGGAGGCTATAACTGGAGCTCTTTTAGGGGTTTTGATGATGCTTGTTGTATTTCCTTTTGCGTGGTGGCAAGGTGAAGGTCCTTTAATTGCTTCTGCTGTGGGAATAAGTTTAATTTCTATTACTACTCTAGCTGCCACAACTGGTGCCATTCTGCCTTTGTTGTTTGACAGAATGAGATTGGACCCAGCTTTAATGTCCTCCCCTTTCATAACAACTGTTACTGATATTGCAGGCGTATTTATTTACTTAAGTACTGCAAAATGGTTATTAAGCTCTCAATTGGTTTAAATCTAATAGGTATTTATTCTCATTTTTGTAAAAATGTGGATTATTTTGTTTAACTTTACATTTCTTAATGGTATTGTTTACAAAACGCATTCAACTTTATGTCTTCTGAAACATTAAATGAGAATAAATTGGCAACAATATCAAGTTTAAAGGCTAGTAACGATGTTGACCTTGTTAGGTCTTACTTAAGAGATATTGGTAGAGTTCCACTTTTATCGCATGAACAAGAAATTACTTTAGGCAGGCAAGTACAAGAATACATGCAAGTTGAAAGAGCAGAATTGGAAATTATTGAATTAACGGGAGATAAGCCAAGTACTGAAGAATTATCCAATAAACTGAATCTATCTACTACTACAATTAAAAAGAGGTTAAGAGCTGGACAGAGGGCTAAAGAAAGAATGGTTGCAGCAAACTTAAGATTAGTAGTAAGTGTTGCTAAAAAATATACCAAAAGAAATATGGAATTATTGGATTTAATACAAGAGGGTACTATTGGACTGGTAAGAGGAGTAGAAAAATTTGATCCAGCAAGAGGTTATAAGTTTTCAACCTACGCTTACTGGTGGATTAGACAGGGTATCACAAGAGCAATAGCTGAAAAAAGCAGGGCGATAAGGCTACCAATTCATATAACTGAAATGTTAAATAAGTTAAAAAAAGGTCAAAGAGAGTTAAGTCAAGAAATGTCTAGAACTCCCACCGTAAGTGAACTTGCTAAATATGTAGAACTTCCTGAGGAAGATGTTAAAGATTTAATGTGTAAAGCTGGTCAGCCAGTAAGTCTTGAAACAAAAGTTGGAGATGGTGAAGATACTGTTTTGTTAGACTTGCTTGCAGGAGGTGAGGATTTGCCTGATGAGCAAATAGAAATGGATTGCATGAGAGGTGATCTTCATTCTCTTTTGCATCAATTACCAGATTTGCAGTGCAGAGTTTTAAGAATGAGATATGGAATGGATGGTGACGAGCCAATGTCTCTAACTGGTATTGGTAGAGTGCTTGGTATAAGTAGAGATCGAGTAAGAAACTTAGAGAGAGACGGATTAAGGGGCTTGAGAAGACTTAGTGATAATGTAGAAGCTTATTTTATTTCTTGAATAAATTCGCATATTAACTTGTTAGTCTTTTCTGGCTCTTCATCGTGAGGGCAATGACCTGCACCCTTAATAATGTCTAATCTTTTGATATTCCTGAATGCTTTTTTCCAATCTTTTGCTTCACTTAGTGACTCCCAGGGATCTTTCTCTCCCCAAATCAATTGTATTGGATTCTCAATCTTTCCAAAAAGATCTGTAGCAAGATAGTCATCAAATAAGTTAATAAAGCCACGAAATGCCTCTTTAGAGTTTTCCCTTTTTGAAGGTTGATAAAGTATTTGAA
This sequence comes from Prochlorococcus sp. AG-347-J20, assembly GCA_003281485.1. Classification (GTDB taxonomy): domain Bacteria; phylum Cyanobacteriota; class Cyanobacteriia; order PCC-6307; family Cyanobiaceae; genus Prochlorococcus_A. The sequence goes on from QCBW01000012.1 coordinate 31,047, forward strand.
TTAATTCTTCATCGATATTTTTTCCCGAGGGGTAAGCTTGTTCAAGTATTTTTCTTATTACTTTCGGATTAGCAGCTCTTTTAAAAAGTGTATTACTTATTATTCTTTGTCTTACAAAAGTCTTTAAAACAGGCCTGAAGAAATTCATTAAAACATTATTTTTTTTTAAACGTTTATCATCCATTGTTCTTTGAGCACAATCAATCAAAATGATGCCTTTACAATCATCCTTGAGCATTTCAGCAGCTCTTAACGCAATAATACCTCCAATTGAATTCCCTACTATGTAAACAGGGGATTTAATTACTTCTGAACAAAATGTTGATATTTGATTACTCCATAAGTCAAATGTATATTTAATTGAGTTTTCTTTAAAAGGTTCGTAATTCAATAAAGCATTAGGCTGGCTGCTTTCTCCGAATCCTAGTAAATCAATTGCGAAGCAATTAAAATTTTTACCAAGAAAATTTTGATTATGTCTCCAGTGGTTTTTTGATGCCCCAAATCCATGTATTAGTAAAATATTTATATTATTTTCGCAATTAGATTTTTTTGATAAAGACCAAGAAATTTCCCAATTTTTCCATTTCCAAATTTCAGATTTGTTAAAAGTCACTATTAACTTGTTATTGATTAAACTTTAATTCAAAAAAAAAAAATTTGTTTTTGATTAATTATTCTTAGAAAAGAAAAAGAGTTCACTTTATGAAAAAGACTAAGGTCGTATGTATCGGAGAAGCTTTAATAGATAGGATTAGAAATAAGTCAAATAATGGATTCACTGACTTTTTGGGTGGCGCACCGGCTAATGTTGCTTGTGCATTAAGAAAATTAAAAATAAATTCAATATTTATTGGCCGTTTAGGAAATGATGCATTTGGAAAAAAATTTATTTCGAAATTTAATGAATTGGAGGTTAATTTAGATTTCTTGCAATTAGATAATGTTTCATCAACTCGTGTAGTCAATGTGGATAGAAATCAATTTGGAGATCGTTTTTTTTTAGGATTTGAAGATAGCTCTCATTCATGCTTTGCTGACGAAGTTCTAAGTAAAAAATTAATTGAAAAAAAAATTCCAGATTTGCAGAAATTTTTCATAGAATCCAAATATTTGGTTACTGGTACAATTTTACTATCATCTCCAATTTCTTCAGAGACTATTTTTTTTCTTCTAGAAGAGGCTAAAAAATTTGAAGTAAAAATAATTATTGATTTGAATTGGAGAGAGGTTTTTTGGGATCATTCAAGTTTTTCTTCAGAAATAAGTCAAGCCGCGAGAATTAATTTAATCAAAAATTTTTTAAATCATGCAAATGTTTTAAAACTTGCTAAGGAAGAAGCAACTTTGTTTTTTCAGGAAGAAAATCCCTTGCTAATATCTCAACAATTGTCTAATAGACCAGATGTCATAATAACTGATGGAAAAAATCCTGTTGCCTGGTATATCAATGGATTCCAAGGAATTACCGAAACCCCTACTTCACAAGAAATTGTTGATACAACTGGCGCAGGCGATGCTTTTCTAGCTGGCTTAATTTCAATATTAATTTCTTCTGGCTATCCTTCAAATCAACAAGAGATAGAAGATTGCATTAATTTCGCAAGTGTTTGTGGATTATTAACTTGTCTTGGTGAAGGGGCCATCGAGCAACAGCCATATTATGAGAAGGTTAATAAATTTTTGGGATCTCTTATTTCGTAGTGTCTTCCATTATTTTTTGCGTAACTAATTTCTATCTTCCAAAAATTATCAATAACTGATTCTATTAATTCTGGCCATTCAATAACCAAAATAGCTTGTCTTTGTATTGCCTCTTCTTCTTCTGAAAAAAAAACTTCTTTTGCTGAAGAAATATTTTCTAACCTGTATAAATCAAGATGTATTAGTGGAATTTTTCCGGAGTTATAGTGATGCGATAAAGCAAATGTAGGGCTTGTAATGTCCTCAGATATTGATAAACCTTTAGCAATCCCTTTAACAAATGAAGTTTTTCCAGCCCCAATTGGACCCTGTAATAAAACTACTGATTTAGGATTTAATTTCTGCGAAAGTTTTTCCCCTAAATTTAAAGTCTCTTTTAAATTCTCAACAAACACAAAATTACACAAAAATCATTTATAGTTTAATAGAAAAAGTATTTCTAGATATGGTTATCGCAAATTCTGTTAAAACCTCTACACCTCATTACGTAATTGCTGATATTTCTCTATCAGATTTTGGTCGTAAAGAAATTAAAATTGCCGAAACGGAAATGCCTGGATTAATGGCACTTAGAGACAAATATCAATCAGAAAAGCCACTAAAAGGCGCGAAAATAGCTGGAAGCCTTCATATGACTATTCAGACGGCAGTCTTGATAGAAACTCTTGTGGATCTTGGTGCAGAAGTGAAATGGGCTTCATGCAATATTTTTTCAACTCAAGATCATGCGGCTGCAGCTATTGCAGATCAAGGAATTGCTGTATATGCAAAAAAAGGTGAGACTCTTGATGAATATTGGCAATATACCCACTATATCCTTGATTGGGGTTCCGACTCTCCAAATATGATTCTTGATGACGGAGGAGACGCAACTGGCTTATTGATACTTGGTAGTAAAGCTGAAAAGGATTTATCTGTTTTGGATAATCCCGGAAATGAAGAAGAAATTGCTTTATTCAATTCTATTAAGTCCAAGTTGGAAAATGATAGTAACTTTTATTCTAGAATTAAAAGTAATATCATTGGTGTTACTGAAGAAACTACAACGGGAGTTGCAAGACTTTATCAATTGCAAAAGCAAAATGCATTACCTTTCCCTGCGATCAACGTTAATGATTCAGTAACTAAAAGTAAATTTGATAATTTATATGGCTGCCGAGAATCTCTAGTTGATAGTATAAAGCGTGCCACTGATGTGATGATAGCTGGTAAGGTCGCCTTAGTAATGGGTTTTGGAGATGTAGGTAAAGGTTCAGCCCAGTCTCTAAGAGGACTAGGTGCAATTGTAAAAGTTGCTGAAGTTGATCCAATCTGTGCTCTTCAAGCGGCAATGGAAGGTTTTAGCGTTGTTACTTTAGACGATGTTGTACAAGATATTGATATATTTGTTACGGCAACTGGGAACTATCAAGTAATAACAAACGAAAATCTTGTCAAGATGAAAGATGAGGCCATAGTCTGTAATATCGGCCATTTTGATAATGAAATTGATGTTGCTTCATTAAAAGATTATCCATGGGAAAATATTAAGCCGCAGGTTGATCACATAACTTTACCGAGTGGCAATAAAATAATCCTTCTAGCTGAAGGTAGATTAGTTAATTTAGGCTGTGCCACTGGACATCCAAGTTTTGTTATGAGTAATTCTTTTACTAATCAAGTACTAGCACAAATTGAACTTTTCAATAAGTCAGAAAATTATGCTAAGGAGGTTTATGTTTTACCAAAACATTTAGATGAAATGGTGGCTAGATTACATCTTGATAAAATTGGTGCAAAATTAACAAAGTTAACTAAAGAACAGGCTGATTATATCAACGTTCCTGTGGAAGGACCTTATAAGCCAGAGCTTTATAGATACTAAGTTTGAGTTTAATCTTTGTACATTTTCTTACATCAATCCCAGACTATATCAGTTTGGCTGTTGAAAAGAATTCAACAATTGCATACCTCACTATTTGTTTGGCTATGTTTTTAGAAAATATAATACCTCCAATTCCTTCAGAAATAATAATGCCTCTAGGTGGATTTTTTGTTTATCAACAAAAATTAAATTTCTATATCTTAGTTTTTTGGGGATTAATTGGTACTATTTTAGGATCATTGCCTTGGTATTATTTAGGTAGATTAGTAAATGAAAAAAGACTTTCAAATTTTTTAGATAAAAAAGGAAAATATTTGGGTATTTCATCTAATGATTTAAGTAAAAGTAAAATGTGGTTTGACAAATACGGTGTTTCTTTAGTTTTTTGGGGCCGATTAGTTCCAGGTATAAGAACTTTAATTTCAGTTCCCGCTGGCATAGAACTTATGCCATTAAGAAAATTTTTGATTTGGACTACATTTGGGAGCTTGATATGGGTGGCGCTTCTCACTTATGCAGGTTATTTATTTGGTGAAAATTATCCAATCATTGAAACTTATTTAGATCAAATCAAATTTGTTGTAAAGCCCATTTTAATTTTAATTTTCTTATATTTTTTTATAAGAATACTCACAAGATTTTTAAAAAAAAATAGAGCTTAAAAAGGGATTTCACTTGAATTACTATTGCCTGAGAATTGGTTATTTTCAGACTCTTTTCTTGAGCTAAGTAAATTTAGTCTATCAACTCTAACAACTGGCTTATATCTATCTTCACCAGTAGTTTTATCTTTCCAACTATCAATTTTAAAGCTTCCGGTAATTCCAATTAAAGAACCTTTTTTAACATAATCTGCTGCTACTTGGGCTTGTTTGCCCCATATTTCTAAATTAAACCAGTCTGGCTCTTCATCTCTGCTTCTTCTGTTAACTGCTAGAGTGAAATTCGCAACAATACTGCCAGATTCAAAATATCTGACATCAGGTTCTCTTCCAGCTCTGCCAACTAGATTAATACTGTTAATTTCCATAATTTTTTTTTTTTTATATTACTCTCATTTAAAGTTTTTGCTCAAAGTTTTACGTGCTATTCATAACCTAATTAGAGAATTTTGAGAGCTTAACAAAAAATAGATATATTATTTATAAAAAGATTCATTATTGTGATTTTTAACAGATTTACATTTTCAAGAGACATTGGCATAGATTTAGGTACGGCCAATACCCTTATACATGTTTCAGGGAAGGGGGTTGTTTTACAAGAGCCTTCTGTGGTGGCTATGGATTTAGAAGAAGGGGTTCCATTGGCAGTTGGTAAAGAGGCAAAGTTAATGCTTGGAAGAACACCTGGCAATATAAGAGCTGTAAGACCACTGAGAGATGGAGTTATTGCAGATTTTGATGCAGCGGAGCAGATGATAAAAACATTTATTCAAAAATGTAATGAAGGCAGAGGTATAGTAGCTCCAAGAATAGTTATTGGTATTCCAAGTGGAGTAACTAGTGTTGAGCGAAGAGCAGTCAGAGAAGCTGGATTAGCTGGGGCTAGAGAAGTGCACTTAATTGATGAGCCAGTGGCAGCGGCAATAGGAGCTTCATTACCTGTAACTGAGCCAATTGGGACTATGATTGTTGATATTGGTGGTGGCACTACTGAGGTTGCAGTATTAAGTTTAGGAGGAACCGTATTAAGTGAATCAGTTCGAATAGCTGGCGATGAAATCAATGAATCAATTGCTCTATATCTTAAAAAAGTTCATAATTTAGTTGTTGGAGAGAGAACCGCAGAAGATATTAAGATAAAAATTGGATCAGCATTCCCAGATAACGATTTTGATCAAACTTCATTAGAAGTAAGAGGATTACATCTTTTGTCTGGTCTACCTAGGTCAATTACTTTAACCTCAGGGGAAATTAGAGAAGCTATGGCAGATCCACTTAGCAAAATAGTTGAAGCTGTAAAAAGAACTTTGGAGCGAACCCCTCCAGAACTTGCTGCAGATATTGTTGATAGAGGGATAATGCTTGCAGGTGGCGGAGCGTTAGTGAGAGGGATAAATGATTTGGTGAGTGATGAAACAGGAATTTTTACACACATAGCAGAAAATCCATTATTGTGCGTAGTTAACGGATGTGGAGAGGTTTTGGATGATTTCAAAAAACTTAAAAGAGTAGTTGATACTCCTGACTTTATAAGGAACGCGATAAGAGATTAATGCCATGTTTGATATCCGACGAATTTCTAATAGTCGTTGGTGGCATAAAAAGAAAACTTGGATATTGTTTGGAATTTTCTTATTTTTTGTTTTTATAAGGATATCAAAAGGATCTCTTTATAAAGACTTTTATTATTTTGTTTCAAGACCTTTTTGGCCTGGGAAATTTCAAAAAGAAGTTATTCTTAATAGCGTAGACCAAGAATCCTTTATAAAATTAAATCTTCTAAACAGGGATAATATTAGATTGCGTGAAATTTTAAATCTTCAAGAATCATCTAATAATGATAGTATTTCAGCTGCAGTTATTTCGAGGAAAACAGGTAGTTGGTGGAGACAAATAATATTAAATAAAGGTTCAAAAGATGGAGTGGAAATTGGAAGTGCTGTTATTGGACCCGGTGGATTATTAGGAAGAATAAGTAATACTTCATTATTTACTTCTTCGGTAACATTATTAACCTCTCCAGAAAGTAAGGTAGGCGTGTGGGTAGATAGAACCCAAATAAATGGACTAATGGTTGGTTTAGCGGATAATTATCCTGGCTTAATACTTTATTCGAAAGACGCCGATATAAAAGTCGGAGACTTTGTGTCATCTTCTCCAGCTAGTACTTTATTGCCTCCTAATATTCCTATTGGTATTGTTAAATCTGTAAGTGAGGAATTAGAAGCGAAAAAAACCGCAAAAATATCACTTTTAGCAAAACCTCATGTAATTGATTGGGTGCAAATTTTGAAAGAAAAAATTTAATGAATAAATTTTATAAAAAAAATTTTCCTATAATTTTGTTTATTTTTATACCAGTTATTTTTTTATGGCACCCAAATTGGCTTGGTTTTTTGGGAGTTCAGCCATATTGGCCGTTATTTTGGTTGTTGCCTTGGGCAATGATTAATGGATCAATAAATGGAATTATCTTTGGTTTGTTTTTAGGCCTAATTTTAGACTCCTTAACTCTTAATAGTAATTTTACCCAAATACCAGGTTTAATATTATGTGGATTCTTGTTTGGGAGAATTAAATTTCATAGTGATATTTTTGTGGGACATTTTAGATATGGTTTAATTTGTTCTTTTGGCAGTTGTTTATGCGGTTTTTTGTATTTTTTACAGATTTTGTTTAAAAACTCTGCAGATAGTAACTTTTTTTTGTTTATCCCAAGTCTTCAAAATATCCTGGCCGAAGTATTCCTTACTGGTTTTTTCGCTCCATTTTTTTGTTCCCAAATTTTGAGAGTCTTTAAATTGTCTGGGGCTAAAAGCACATTAAAAAATGTTCTAAAGAAGTAAAAAATTTTCAAAAAAAAATTTAAGATATTTAACCTGTAGAAATTTGTTGAAATCTAAGGAATATCTCTTTGTGGGTTCATAATGTTATATATTTAATTGTTAGAATAAAAATTCAATGCAATAAATCTTTGCTTTGAAGTATCTGGAAATCTTTTTTAACTATGTCAAAAGCAAGAATTTTAGTTGTTGATGATGAACCAGCAGTTCTGAAGGTATTAGTTACAAGACTTCAACTAGCAGGATATCAAGTTTATTCGGCTACTAATGGAGAAGAAGCTCTTGAATCTTTTCACAGAGATTCCCCTGACTTGATTGTTCTTGATGTAATGCTCCCAAAAATGGATGGATTTGCAGTTTGTCGAAGAATTCGAGCTGAATCCGTCGTTCCAATAATATTTTTAACTGCACTAGAGGCAATTTCAGAGAGAGTTGCAGGTTTGGATCTTGGAGCTGATGATTACTTGTCAAAGCCATTTAGTCCAAAAGAGTTAGAGGCTAGGATAGCTACTATCTTAAGAAGAATGGGCCCAAATGTATCGGTTACTGAAACTAAAGAGGTTCCATCTGGTAAAGGAGTTATGAAATTTGGAAGTTTAGTTGTTGATACTAATAGAAGACAAGTTTCTAGGGCAGGGGATAGAATTAGCCTAACTTATACTGAATTTAGCCTACTAGAATTATTGTTTGACGAGCCTGGCAAAGTAGTTCCTCGAGCTGAAATTTTAGAACAATTGTGGGGTTATCCTCCCAGGAGAGCTGCTGATTTAAGAGTAGTAGACGTTTATGTAGCGAGACTAAGAGGTAAATTAGAGCCAGACCCCAGAAATCCGGAACTAATATTAACAGTTCGAGGAATTGGCTATGCATCACAGAGAGTTGGAGAAACAGCAACATCTTTGGCAAGTTAAGCTCCCGTCTGATACGTTTATTAAATAAATTACTTAAAGCAAATTTTGTCTGAAATCAGAGAAGCTCGTTTACAAAAAGCCAATTCACTTCTTAGTAAAGGATTTGCTTCTTATGCAGAAAGTTTTAAGAATTCTCATTCTACGCAATTCCTTTTTAAGAAATTTGATTATCTTGAAAACGGTCAAGAGGAAAATTTCAGTGTTTCTCTTGCTGGAAGAGTTATGGCAAAAAGGGTAATGGGCAAAATTGCCTTTTTCACAATGAGCGATCAATATGGTCAGATTCAGCTTTATTTAGATAAGAAGATTATTAATTTAAATTTAGAAACCCAAAAATTGCTGTCTTTTGAAGATATCAAGGAACTAGTAGATATTGGTGACTGGATAGGAGTGTATGGGACTATTAAAAAAACTAACAAAGGTGAGCTTTCAATTAAAGTTGAAAAATGGGAAATGTTGTCAAAATCATTACAGCCCTTACCAGATAAATGGCATGGATTGACTGATATTGAAAAAAGATATAGGCAACGTTATTTAGATTTAATAGTTAATCCTCATTCCAAAAATGTATTTAAGACAAGAGCAAAATGCATAATGTTTATGAGAAAGTGGCTAGAAGAAAGAAATTTTTTAGAGATAGAAACCCCAATTCTCCAATCTGAAGCTGGAGGTGCTGAAGCAAGACCATTTATTACTCATCACAATACTTTAGATATCCCGTTGTATTTACGAATCGCGACAGAATTACATTTAAAAAGAATGGTTGTTGGAGGTTTTGAGAAGGTTTATGAATTGGGAAGAATCTTTCGCAATGAGGGGGTAAGTACAAAGCATAATCCTGAATTTACTTCAGTTGAAATTTATCAAGCTTTTTCTAATTATGTCGATATGATGGATTTAACGGAAGAACTGATAAAAGATATTGTATTTCATGCATGTGGTTCATTAGTTATTAATTATCAAAATAAGGAAATTGACTTTTCAAAACCATGGTCCAGAGTCTCTATGAAAAATATAGTCAAGAAATATACAGGGATTGATTTTGATTCTTTCAGTGGAGATTTTCAAACAGCAAAAGAAGTTGTTAAAAACATAAATGTTGAATTTTCTAGTAAAGTAAATACTATGGGAAGACTTTTAAATGAAGTCTTCGAGCAAAAAGTAGAGTCAAAACTTATAGAACCCACTTTTGTAATAGACTATCCTGTTGAAATTTCTCCTTTAGCTAGGCCTCATCCTGAAAATAAAGATATGGTTCAGAGATTTGAATTATTCATCGTTGGTCGAGAGTTGGCAAATGCCTTTAGTGAGTTGATAGATCCAGTAGATCAAAGAGAAAGAATGGAATTGCAGCAATCTCTTAGAGATGACGGAGATTTAGAAGCTCATTGTATAGATGAAGATTTCTTGAATGCTTTAGAGATTGGCATGCCCCCTACTGGTGGATTAGGAATTGGTATTGATAGACTTATTATGTTGATTACCAATAGTCCATCAATTAGAGATGTAATTCCTTTTCCATTGTTAAAACCAGAAATAACTTCGGAAAAAAATGAAAAATTACCCTTGAATGAAGTAAAATAGATAAATTATTCCAATACGAAATTTTTTAAATGAGTGGTGAACGTGTTGGTTTCCGTTTCAAGCATGCGGATGCAGTAGTTAAAAGAAATCCTCAAGGCCGATCAAGAAGAGGTTGGGTCATGGAGCCAGTAGAGCAAACTACAAGCAGAGGTACAAAAATGCCCGCGTACAAAATTCGCTGGAGAGATAGTGAGAGACCTGAAACCGTTCTACAGCATATGTTAATCGCTGATCCAGATCCCTCTCCTCCTCCTAGTTCAGTAAGTTTAAATTTATAATTTCAATACTTAATAATAATTTTCACCTTTTTAGTGATGATTTGATTTCTCTTGCAATACTTTTTTGTTTTTCTGCTTGCCGCTTATCATGTAATTTTTTTCCTTTACCGACTCCAATATTAAGTTTTATCCAAGATCCTTTTAAATAAAGAGATAATGGGATGATAGTCATTCCTTTCTTTTCAGTATTTGATTTCAGTTTTATTATTTCTTTTTTATGTAGTAGCAACTTTCTATTTCTTAATGGATCATGATTAAAAAAAGAACCTACATTTTTGTGTGGTGAAATGTGAACATTTAATAATAAAATCTCGCCATCTCTGAATGAACAGTATCCATCTCTTAGATTTGCTTTTCCATTTCTAATGGACTTTACTTCAGTCCCCAAAAGTTCAATTCCAGCTTCGATTGTTTCAAATATTTCATATTGAAATTTTGCATATCTATTCTCAGCTAAACGTTTAAAAAGATTTTCTTTTTTAGTATTTTTATGTACTTTGTTTGAATTTTTTGCCATTTTATTTTTAGAAAAGATTTCTACTCAGAAAAATTGCAATTAACCTTTCATTATGGCAATAATTTCATCCAATATTGACGATAATGATTTTTCTCTTCGTAAAAAAGAGCTTAGGCTAGTTGATTCGAAAGTTATTTCTGAAGAAAAAAGAAATAATCTTAATTTAGTCCGGCCAGTTTCTTTAAAAGAATTTATTGGCCAAGAAAAACTTAAGTCTTCTTTAAGAATAGCTATAGATGCTTCAACTATAAGGAAAGAATCTTTGGAGCATACTCTTTTATATGGACAGCCTGGTTTGGGTAAGACTACTCTTGCCTTTTTAATAGCCAAGGAAATGAATACAAAATGTAGGGTAGCTACTGCTCCAGCAATTGAAAGACCAAGAGATATAGTTGGGTTGCTGCTTGGAATGAAAGAAGGTGAAGTTTTATTTATCGATGAAATACATCGTTTAAATAGATTAACTGAAGAATTGTTATATTCTGCAATGGAGGATTTTAGACTGGATTTAACTATGGGAGCTAATAGAGGAGCACGTTGCAGAACAATAAATATTCCTAGATTCACCTTAATTGGTGCTACGACTAAGTTAGCTTCAATTAGTGCCCCTTTAAGAGATAGATTTGGGTTATTTCACAAAGTTGAATTTTATACAAATGATGAATTAAAACAGATAATTATTAATTTTTCCCGATTGATAAATATTAATTTAGATGATGATGCATCTTATAATTTAGCTAAAATCTCGAGAGGTACTCCAAGAATTGCTTTAAGATTTTTAAGACGAGTTAGGGATTATGCTCAAGTTGTTAAAAAAACAAATGTTATTTCCAAAAATTTAGTAAATAAAGCCTTAAATTCCTACCAAATAGACGAAAAAGGATTGGATTCTTTAGATAGACAATATTTATCTTTATTAAGACTTAATAACAATAATCCAACTGGTCTCGATTCAATTGCCGCTGGCTTGGGCGATGATTCTTCAATGATAGAATTCGTAGTTGAGCCATATCTTATACAAATAGGTTTTCTCATTAGAACTCCTAGAGGAAGGTTGCTTACTGATTTAGGTAAAAAGTACATTGATTCAAAAAATGATAACTTTTAAAAAAGTAAAGATTTGTTTTTTATTAATATTTGTTATTGTCAATATTTTTTTGATTTCACCATGTTATTCATTATCTTCTAGAGAGATTTTTTTTAAAAATGCATTGGATTTAAGCTCAAAAGGAAAATTTAATCTTGCTTTACAAGAGTGGAATCGCTATCTAGATAACTATCCTGATGATGCTGCCGGTTTAAGCAATAGAGGAAATGTAAGACTTGTTGTTGGAGATGTAGAGGGATCAATAGATGACCAAAATAAGGCAATAAAACTTAATCCTAATGAAATTGATCCTTATATTAACAGAGGAATATCAGAGGAAGCATTAGGTCTATGGTCCCAAGCAAAAAGAGATTATATGTTTGTAATTTCTAAAGATAATAAAAATTTTTCCGCATTATATAATTTGGCTAATGTTGAGGGCTCCACATCACAATGGCAAGAAGCAAGAGATTTATTTTCAAAAGCTGCTTTATATAATCCTGGATTTGCTATGGCAAGGTCTAGCATGGCTTTAGCAGATTACCAGCTTGAGAATTTCGATGAATCTGAAAAAGAACTAAAGAAATTAATTAGACGTTATCCAAATTTCGCAGATGCTAGGGCAGCTTTAACAGCTTTGAATTGGTCAAGGGGTGAAACTGGTATGGCGGAGAGTAATTGGATAGCAGTAAATGAATTAGATCCTAGGTATAGTGATGAGGAGTGGTTAATTAAAGTTAGAAGATGGCCTCCAAAGCCAACAAAAGATTTAATGAACTTTATATCTTTAAAATAAGTGATGAATAGAGATCAGTTTTTTAAAAAAATTGATTCGTTTAATGATGAGTTAATTAATTTAAGAAGACATATCCATGCGCATCCGGAATTAAGTGGGCTTGAAAATCAAACAGCGATTTTGATAAGTGGTTATTTAAAAAAAATTGGTTGGAATGTTACAGAGTCTGTAGGTAGGACTGGAGTTGTAGCTGATTTTGGCCCTATAGATAAAGGTATAATAGGCCTCAGAGTGGATATGGATGCTTTACCAATATTTGAGGAAACTCAACTAAGTTTTTCTTCAAAAGTAGATGGTGTTATGCATGCATGTGGTCATGATTTGCACATATCGATTGGTCTAGGTGTAGCAAAAATCTTAAAGGATTTAGAACTTAATTTTGGGACTAGGATAATTTTTCAGCCCGCTGAAGAAATCGCGAGTGGAGCTAGATGGATGATTAAGGATGGAGCAACTAATGGCTTAACCCACATTTTAGGGGTTCATGTCTATCCCGATTTATTGGTAGGGACTATCGGAATTAAAGAGGGAAGTTTAACTGCTGCTGCAGGTGAACTTAAGGTTGAGATTAAAGGAAAATCAGGCCATGGTGCGCGACCTCATGAAGGAGTTGATGCTATTTGGGTGGCCTCAAAAGTTATCTCTGGAATTCAAGAATCAATAACGCGGAAGTTGGACCCTTTAGATCCTGTAGTAATAACTTTTGGAAAAATAAATGGTGGCAATGCATTCAATGTACTTGCAGAAAAGGTTACTTTAATTGGTACTGTTAGATGCACTAATCGTAAAGTATTTACGAATATTGGCAGTTGGCTCAATGAAAATATCACTTCTTTAGCTAATAGTTGCGGAGCTGAAGCAAAAGTAATATTTAGAGAAATAACTCCGGCAGTTAATAATAATTCTGAAATTAATAGGGTCCTTAGAGATTCGGGAATTAAGGTTTTGGGCCAAGAAAATGTTATCGAATTACAAAAACCATCATTAGGAGCTGAGGATTTCGCTGAATTCTTAAATGATATTCCAGGAGCAATGTTTAGGCTTGGCGTTTCTAGTTCAAATGGATGTGCTCCTCTTCATAGTTCTAAATTTGACCCGGATGAAAGAGCTATTGCTGTTGGAATTAAAGTCATAACAGAATCTATTGTAAAATTAAACAATGAAAAAATTAATGCAAATGGTACATGAAAATTAATAAAAGATTTGTTTTATCTTTTGTGGCTCCTTTCATGATCCTCATATCTGCTATCGGATTTATGTTTAGGGACAATTCAAGGAAGATTTTTTATTTACCTATTGGCTTAATGGGAATTGTAATTATTTTGGAGAGGGGTATTAGCAGACAGTTGGATAGAAAAAATATTTTAAAGAAGATAAAGTCTTATCAAAAAGTTAAATAAAATTACTTTATTTATTTTCACGCAATATGAGATGACTATTTTTTAGAAAAGAGCTATTAATAAGATTAATACTAGGGGTGCTAGGAAATTTAACTTAGCTGAGATCATACCCTTTGAACCTGAATCATTAATTTTGATGCAGGGAAGTCGAGATTTGATCAAACTTTAGTAATAACACTTTTAAAAATTAAGAAATTATGAGAAGTTCTTGGATTAAGCCTCGCCTCGGTAAAGATAATGTAACTCAGATGAACTTTGCGAGAAATGGATATATCACTGAAGAAATGGATTTTGTTGCTAAAAAAGAGAATCTACCTTCTTCTTTAATAATGGAGGAAGTGGCAAGAGGAAGACTAATTATTCCAGCTAATATTAATCATTTGAATCTTGAGCCAATGTCTATAGGTATTGCTTCTAGATGCAAAGTTAATGCCAATATCGGTGCTTCCCCTAATGCAAGCGACATCAATGAAGAAGTAGAAAAGCTCAAACTAGCTGTTAAATATGGTGCTGATACGGTTATGGATCTCTCTACAGGAGGAGTAAATTTAGATGAAGTGCGGCAAGCAATTATTCAAGAATCTCCTGTTCCAATAGGAACTGTTCCTGTTTATCAAGCTTTAGAAAGTGTACATGGTTCAATAGATAGACTAACTGAAGATGATTTTCTTCATATTATTGAAAAACATTGTCAGCAGGGAGTAGATTATCAAACTATTCATGCTGGCCTATTAATAGAGCATTTGCCAAAGGTTAAGGGAAGAATTACTGGAATTGTCAGTAGAGGTGGTGGTATTTTAGCCCAATGGATGTTACATCATTTTAAGCAAAATCCTCTCTATACAAGGTTTGATGATATCTGCGAGATTTTTAAGAAATATGATTGTACTTTTTCTCTTGGAGATTCATTAAGGCCTGGATGTTTGCATGATGCTTCTGATGATGCTCAGCTAGCTGAATTGAAGACTTTAGGCGAACTTACTCGAAGAGCATGGAAACATAATGTTCAAGTAATGGTTGAGGGCCCTGGTCATGTACCTATGGACCAAATTGAGTTTAATGTGAGAAAGCAAATGGAAGAATGTTCAGAAGCCCCATTCTATGTACTTGGTCCATTAGTAACAGATATATCTCCTGGTTATGACCATATATCAAGTGCTATTGGTGCGGCAATGGCAGGGTGGTATGGAACTTCTATGTTATGTTATGTAACCCCAAAAGAACATCTAGGACTCCCAAATGCAGAAGATGTACGCGAAGGATTAATTGCTTATAAAATAGCTGCTCACGCTGCTGATATAGCAAGACATAGAGCTGGGGCTCGTGATCGAGATGATGAACTTAGTCATGCAAGGTATAATTTTGATTGGAATAAACAATTCGAACTTTCATTAGATCCAGAAAAGGCAAAGCAGTACCATGATGAGACACTTCCTGAAGAAATCTTTAAAAAGGCCGAGTTTTGTTCTATGTGTGGCCCAAAACATTGTCCAATGAATTCAAAGATTTCGGATGAATCTCTTGATCAGTTAAAAGATAAACTTGAAGAATGTAATACTTCGGCTTAGTTTTGAAATACTAATTATAAAATTTCCTTTGTTTTATTAACTACGTTTTCTAAAGTAAATCCAAAATTTTTCATACATTCTCCACCAGGTGCTGATGCACCAAACCTATCCATAGTAATACAAATCCCATCAAAGCCTACATATTTATGCCAACCAAATGAATGGGCGGCTTCTACTACAACTCTCTTTTTCACACTACTTGGTAAAACACTTTCTTTGTAAGATACTTCTTGCTCTTCGAAAAGTTCTACACAAGGCATAGAGACAACTCTAATTTTTTTCCCTAAGCTTGAAATTTCCTTACTTGCTTCAATACAAAGATTCAGTTCGCTTCCAGTACCAATAAATATTAGATCTGGTGTTCCTTCGCAATCGGAAACAACATATCCTCCAAGGGCAACTTTATCGATCGAAGTATTTTCTTGATTTGGCATACCTTGTCTACTTAAACAAAGGGCAGAAGGTCTTTTTCGATTTTGAATAGCAAGTTTATAAGCTCCACTTGTCTCATTTCCATCTCCTGGCCTGAAAACTAGCATGTTAGGCATGGCACGAAGAGAAGGGATAGTTTCAATAGGTTGATGTGTTGGGCCGTCTTCTCCTACACCAATTGAATCATGGGTTAAAACATAGATCACTCCAAGTTCGCTGAGTGCTGAAAGTCTCATTGAACCTCTCATATAATCGGCGAAAACAAGGAAGGTTCCACCATAAGGAATAAGACCACTATTGTGATAAGCAATCCCATTAAGTACAGCTGCCATTGCATGCTCTCGTACACCAAAGTGTAAATATCTTTTTTCAGGACTATGAGGCTGGAATGATCCTGTTTCTCCTTTGATATCTGTGTAGTTAGAGTGAGTTAAATCTGCAGATCCACCAATTAATTCAGGCAGATTAGGTCCTAAAGCACCTAAACATATTTGTGAATGCTTTCTTGTGGCTAATCCTTTATCATCAGGTGTATATGAAGGGAGATCTGAGTCCCAATCCTCAGGTAATTGGCCTTTTAACATTCTGTTTAACTCGTTTCCTTCAGAGGGATATTTTTTTTGATATTCTTCAAATTTAGAATCCCATTCTTTCTCTAAATTTTCTCCTTTGTTTATTGATTTTCTATAATGCGCATATACCTCATCTGGTATTTCAAATGGAGGATATTCCCAATCTAGAAACTTTCTGGTTAATACAGCTTCTTCTTCTCCAACAGCTGCTCCATGAATTCCAGCAGTATCTGATTTATTGGGAGAACCATAACCTATGGTTGTAGAGATTTTTATAATTGAGGGTTTGTCTGTAACTAATTTTGCTTTTTCGATAGCTTCGGTTATTCCTTTAACATCATGATTCCCATCTTCAACATGTTGTACATGCCATCCGTAAGCTTCATATCTTTTTAAAACATCTTCTGTGAAAGAAACGTCGGTTCGCCCATCAATTGTAATTTGATTATCGTCATATAGCGCAATTAATTTTCCAAGCTTAAGATGACCAGCTAATGAGCAGGCCTCTGATGCGATACCCTCCTGATTACAGCCGTCACCCATTATTACGTAAGTGTAGTGATCAACAATATTG
>QCBW01000013.1 GCA_003281485.1 Prochlorococcus sp. AG-347-J20
GTATCAGATGGAATGAAACCTTTATTTGATGCTGTAGTCCTTGCCACAATTGCTAGCTATGCCCAAGGTATGGATATTTTAAGAGAAGCATCTGCAGTATATAACTATGGTTTGAATATGCCGTCAATTGCACAAATATGGAAAGGTGGTTGCATAATTAGATCAAAATTATTAAGTAAAATTCAAGATGCTTATAACAAAGATCCTGATCTAAAAAATTTAATTTTTGATGGTTGGTTTAATAATGAAATTGCGACAAGATTAGATAACTTAGCTAAGGTAGTTTCTCTATCCACAAAGGCAGGTATACCAGTCCCATGTTTATCCAGTACTTTAGATTATTTGAATAGTTATAGAACCAATAGACTTCCTCAGAATCTTGTGCAGGCAATGAGAGACTGTTTTGGCTCTCATACATATGAAAGAATTGATAGGGAAGGTAGTTTTCATACTGAATGGATGAAATGATTGAAAAGGTCAAAAATGGATACACCTTAAATATATACAAAGACAAGTTAGAACTATCAACAGCGGTTTTTAAGTTTATTCAAAGCCATATTATTCATACTTTAAAAAAGAAAGATAGATTCAAATTTTGTGTAAGTGGAGGTTCAACTCCTAAATCTGTGTATCATTTCTTATCTAATAATGATCTTCAATGGGATATGGTTGATGTCTTTTTAGGAGATGAAAGATGTGTTGATCCAAATTCAGAATTAAGTAACTCGTTAATGTTGAGAAATTCTTTGCTAACTAATTTTGGATCTAAAGCTTATTTCTATGAAATTTTCAATGATTTAAACGCTGATGATGAAACTGCTAAAAATCAATTTATTTCTAAATTATTTGAAAAATGCGGATCAAACCCTCCAACTTTTGATTTAACATTATTAGGTCTTGGAGATGATGGTCATACAGCCTCACTATTCCCTTATCAAAAAAATAATAATGCAGATGATTTTGTTATTTTTAATGAAGGTAAAGGTTTAAAAAGAATTTCATTAACTCCAAAGGTTCTTTCAGCTTCTTCAAAGATAGTATTTTTAGTTAGTGGAGCTTCTAAAAGAATTGCTCTTGAGAGGTTATTAGATGAAAAAGAGCCACCAGATAGAACACCATCAAAATTAATAAAATCTATTAATCAAATTTCAATATTTTGTGATCAGGAATCAGCAAAAGAATTAGAAATTTAGTTAAAGTCTATTAATAATTTAAATTATTTAATGAGTAAGAAAAAATTTTTATTCCAGAAAAAGGAGTTCGATGGTTGGAAAACGTTAAATGATACTGTTATGGGCGGATCAAGTTCAGCTTTTTGTGAAATATCAAATTCGGGTTTGATATTAAAGGGTAATATTGTCGAGAAAGCAGGAGGATTTGTTAGTTGTAGATCTTCTATATATAAACCTTCTTTAAATGTATCTGAGTATTCATCCTTTGAATTAAATATTGATGGACAAGGAAGAACTTTTAAATTTGCTGTCGCTTGTGAAGATGATCTACTAGGACTAACCGAATTTATTCCTGGTGGACTTAGATGGATCAAATCATTTCCAACAAAAAAATTCGGGACAACAAATGTTCAAATTCCTTTTAGTGAGCTAAAACCTTCAGTAAGAGCTAATAAAGTACGTTTCCCATTTAAATTCAAGCCATCTAAAATTAAAAGATTGCAACTACTACACTCTAAGTTTGGTGATGATGGATTACTTAATAATGAGTTTAAACAGGGTTCAATAAAAGTTTTAATTAAATCAATAAGTGTTATTTGAAAATCCACCTAAAAATATAGAGAGCTTAATCGCTAAGTCGGCAGATTTAACAAATAAACCTTTTGTTCATTCTGTCGTAAAAATAAATGGTGAATACGAATTCGAAGATGAAGATATTGATTTAACAGTTAATATCTTATGTAGAGATAAAGAAGGTAAAAGATTAGAAATTTATGATCTTGAATTAGAACTTTTTAAATCAAATAAAGAGTTGGTTCTAGTAATCTCTAAGCTTAACTTCCCTGATGAACCAATATTATGGTGTGGAGTTAAAACATTATGGATGGATAGCAATAATGGAAAAAAATGCAATTTACCAAAATACAGCGCTAGATTGGAAAATTTAGCAAATAGGATAAAAAGTTTTATTGATTAAGAAAAAAAAATTTGAGCTGATTTATAAATCAGTAACAGCCCCTAAACTTGATGTGCTTACGATTCTCGAATATTTTGAAAGAATTCCTCTTTTGTATTTTTGAATAGGTTTTACCCAATCTTTTTTTCTTTTTTCTAATTCTTCGTCAGATAAATCAACTTCAATTAGTTGTTTTACAGCATCTACTGTAATTAAATCACCTTGTTTTATTAGAGCAATATTTCCTCCTACAGCAGCCTCTGGAGCTATGTGACCCACAACAAGACCATAGGTACCGCCGCTAAATCTGCCATCGGTAATTAAAGCTACCTTCTCTCCTAGCCCTTGACCAACAATTGCAGATGTTGGAGCTAACATCTCTCTCATACCTGGTCCTCCTACGGGACCTTCGTTTCTAATAACAACAACATCACCAGCTTTGATATCGTTATTTAATATCGATTTTAAACAATCCTCTTCACTTTCAAAAATCTTTGCGGGACCTGTTAATACAGGGTTTTTTACTCCGCTAATTTTGGCTACAGAACCTTCGCTCGCTAAGTTGCCTTTTAATATCGCTAGATGTCCTTTTTTATAAAGAGGGTTATCTATGTCTCTTATGACATTTTGATTTGTTGGAGGCTTATCTGGAATATTTTGTAAGTATTCTGAGATGGTTTTTCCTTCAATGTTTTTGCAATCGCCATGAATTAATCCTGCATTCAAAAGTATTTTCATTACTTGTGGAATTCCGCCTGCCTTATGAAGATCCACCGTCACATATTTACCACTCGGTTTAAGGTCACAAATAACGGGTACTTTTTGTCTGATTCTCTCAAAATCATTAATGTTGATATCTATTCCTGCAGTATTCGCGATGGCTAAGATGTGCAATACCGCATTTGTTGATCCGCCAATTGCCATAATTACTGATATTGCATTTTCAAATGCTTTCTTAGTCATTAGGTCTAGAGGTCTTATATCTTTTTCTATTGCAGAGACTAATATCTCAGCACTTTTATCTGCACTTAGTTCTTTTTCAAGATCTTCAGCAGCCATAGTGGAACTGTGAGGAAGACTTAACCCTAATACTTCAATAACCGCAGACATTGTATTAGCTGTAAACATTCCTCCACAGCTACCAGCACCAGGAATACAATTTTTCTCAACTTGGATTAGCCTTTCTTCATTAATTTTGCCTGATGTTAATTGTCCAACAGCTTCAAATGCACTAACAACAGTAAGATCTTCTCCATGCAATTTCCCAGGCTTTATTGTCCCTCCATAAATAAAAATTGAGGGAATATTCATTCTTGCAATGGCAATCATGGCACCGGGCATATTTTTATCACATCCACCTATAGCAAGTACTCCATCCATACTTTGAGCATTGCATGCTGTTTCAATTGAATCAGCAATAACTTCTCTTGAAACTAGGGAATATTTCATGCCCTCTGTTCCCATAGATATGCCATCACTTACTGTTATCGTTCCAAACATCTGAGGCATCCCACCTGATCTTTTTATTGATTCTTCAGCTTTCAGAGCTAACTTATTTAAACCCATATTGCATGGTGTTATGGTGCTGTATCCATTTGCAACTCCAATAATAGGTTTATTAAAATCTTCATCATTAAATCCAACAGCTCTTAACATCGATCTGTTAGGGGATCTTTGCACACCTTGGGTTATTGCAGATGATCTGAGTTTATTCATATTATTTGAGAACCTTTTTTATTCTATTGCCCCAACTCTTCAAGTTGCTTCCTCACATCAGCAATTGCAGAATTAAGTTGCTCAACTTTCTTCTCCAGATTCTCTCCTTCAACTTCATTAATATTTTCATTTGAATCAATTGCTTCAGAGCCGTCTTGAATTCTGGAGGAATACATCATTGCTTTTTGTTTTTTTTCCTCCTTTCTTTTGTCTGCTTCGGATATTAACCACCAGGCTAGACCTGCTGCTCCAATAAAAGCTCCGCTTATTAATGATAAAAGGTTATTTGAAGACGAATCTCTGTATTCAGACATTGGTAAAATGTTTACTCCTACATTCTATATTAGTTCTTATCTTGAAATATAGTACTTAAACGCGATAAAGGATTTCCAATACCGGGAACTAATAATGGTGTTTTTTCGTCTTCCTCATCTATGCAAGAGGTGTAAATTACCTGATTAGGGAATAATTTCGCAATTTCATTTAACCCTTTATTTGAGCAAATAGCAGTAATTAAAAGAATCCTATTTGAATCAACACCTAATTCTTTTAATTTAATTAAAGTTTCTAATGTTGCTGATTTTGTCGTTATTTGTTCTGAATAAAATATAACTCCTTCATTTGATTCAATAGTTTTAGGAAGTTCTCCTAATGAGAGGGTTGAATTAGGAATTAGTTCTTTAGATCCAAACCAAAGAGATAATCCTTCGGGCAACATTGCGAGCACTTTTATAGGATAATCATTATTAATAAAGAATCCATCTGCGTCTCCATTATCAGTATTTACTATTTCTTTTTTATATGGCAGCCAATTACGTAATGCTTCATATGTAAGCCATTTCCCTAATTGTTCATATCCTGTTGAGTACAAAATATTTGGAGTATTTTTTTCTCGCAATATTGAAAGCCAATGTTTTATTAATGGATGAGGAGGAACAATAACCTTTAGTGACATTGCCATATATTTTCCTTTAAGATACTCTTACAAACTATAAATACTTAAGTTCTAAAATACAGTCTTATTATGATTAAATCAATTGTTTTCCCCTCACTGAAAAATGCATTAATTACTTTGTTGTTCGTTGGGATTTTATTTTTTAATTCTGTAAATTCTGCATGGGCTAAAAGACCTCCTGAGATTAGAAACCAGCAAGACCTTAATTTAGAGCCAGATATGCATGGTCAAGATTTAAGCGGTAACGAATACGTTAAGTTTGATTTGAATGGGTTTAATTTCAGTGAAAGTAATTTAGAAGGCGCGGTGTTCAATAATAGTAAATTGCAAAATTCAAAGTTTAATGGAGCTAATTTAAGAGATGCATTAGCTTATGCAACAGATTTTACAGATGCAGATCTTTCGGATGTTAATTTTACAAATGCTTTATTAATGGAGAGTAATTTTGAAGGAGCAAAAATAGATGGTGCAGATTTTACTGATGCTGTTCTTAGTCGTACACAACAAAAACAATTATGTGCGATTGCTAATGGCACAAATAGTTCTACAGGAGAGAGTACAGAATATAGTTTAGGTTGTTAATCATCAAAGATGAAAAAAAAAATACCAGTCATAGTTGTTTCGGGATTTCTTGGTTCAGGTAAAACAACTTTTCTAAGATATCTATTAAAAGAGAGTAATAAAAAATTTGGTTTAATAATTAATGAATTTGGTGATGTTGGAATTGACGGTGATTTGATTAAAAGTTGTGATAAATGTGATGAATCTGAAGACGACTGTGTAATCGAATTAAACAATGGATGTTTATGTTGTACTGTTCAAGATGATTTTGTTCCATCAATAAAAGCTCTCCTAGAATTTAATCCTCCTATCGAATTAATAATTATCGAAACAAGTGGCTTGGCACTACCAATTCCCTTAATTCAAGCACTTAACTGGCCTGAGATTAGGTCTTCCATCTACCTTGATGTTGTAGTTGGTATTGTTAATGGAGAATCAATGCTTAATGGTTCACCAATTAATGATTTAAATAAAATAACAAAACAATATAATGAAACAGATAAAATTGATCATAACGCCACTATAGATGAACTTTTTGAGGAGCAACTCGAAGTTTCTGATATCGTTTTAGTCTCTAGATCAGATATCTTAAATGATGATCAGTTTGACTTTGTGAAAAATAAAATTCAAGGGAGTCTAAACTCATCTACACCAGTCCTTAAATCCAAGAATGGCAAAATTGATTTGAAATATCTTTTTGATTTAAATTTTAAAAAAGAGACTTATAAAGAATTTTTAACTGAAGAACATGACCATAATCATGTTGAACTTGTATCAGATTCAATTAAATTAAATTATTTTCTTGAAAAAAACGACTTTGAAAAGGAGATGTCAAAAATCTTGGATCAATTAAACATTCTTCGAATAAAAGGACGTATTTGGATACCAAACAAATCATTGCCCTTACAAATACAAATTGTTGGAAAGAAAATTAATACTTGGTTTGAAGAAGCTCCAGGCAATTGTTGGAGACCATATGATAATGCTGGGCTTGAATTAGTAATAATTTCCTTTGATGAAAAATCTATAAAAACTTTCAATAGAAAAATTAAAGAGAAATTTAAGATTTTAAGTGAACCAAAAATCGCAATTTGACATTATAATCATCTCCCGGGATACTTAATTAGTAGACAACCTAAGATGGAAAATCCAGAAATTGCTCTAAAACAAATAATCTCTGACGAAGTTACATCAATTGATAAAATAAAATGTTCAAAGTGTGGAGGGGCAGGAAATTTTAAAACACCTGAAAATTCAAGAAGAACTTGCTTAGTATGTTTTGGTAGAGGCTACATAAACATCTAATAACTCAGAAAACCTTAAGGTAAAAATATTTGTTTATTAATCAATCGTACTTTTTATTAAAATTTAAACTAATCTTCTAGTAGAAATTAATTTTTAATTGGACCAATTTGCTGTAAAAGTTTTTGTAAGACTAAGACCCTCAGTTTTAGATCCAGCAGGGGAAGCTACCAAATCTGCCTCTAGAAAACTTGGAGCCGAGGGAATAAAATCATTACGTATAGGAAAAATGATTGAGGTAAATATAGAGGGTAATGGTGAAAACGAAGTAAGAGAAAAAATCGATTTATTGTGTGATAGGTTATTCGCAAATACTGTTATTGAAGATTATGAGTATTCACTAGAAAAATTATAAGATGGATAATTTTACTGTAGGAGTTGTTGTCTTTCCTGGTTCTAATTGTGATCGTGATGTTTCATGGGCATTGGAAGGTTGTTTAGATATAAGAACAAAATACTTGTGGCATGAGTCTTCAGATTTAAGTGATGTAGATGCAATAGTTTTACCTGGAGGATTTAGCTATGGTGATTATTTAAGATGCGGAGCAATTGCGAGATTCTCTCCATTAATAAATGCCTTGGATGAGTTTGTTAAAAGCGGGAAAAGAGTTTTAGGAATTTGCAATGGGTTTCAAATTTTGACTGAATCAGGATTTTTGCCTGGTGCTCTTGTTGCAAATAAAAATCTTAATTTTATCTGTGATGACGTTGAACTGGACATCGTTTCTTCAAAAGGAGGTTGGTTTAATAATGTAGATGAAAAACAAACAATTAAATTGCCAATAGCGCATGGGGAAGGAAGATATCATTGTGATTCTGATACTTTAAAGAAACTTATAGATAATGAATTGATCGCTTTGAGATATAAAAATAATCCCAATGGATCTTCATTCGATATCGCAGGCATAACTAATGAGAAGGGAAATGTTCTAGGTTTAATGCCTCATCCAGAGCGAGCATGCGACGAGACAATTGGTGGGACTGATGGTCTCTTTACATTAAAATCATTAATATTGAAATAAAAAAGGCCCCAATTTAGGAGGCCTTTTTTTATTTAATTTGGGAGGATATTAAACAGTAGCTTTTACTTTTGGATCCAAATCACCTTTTGCGTAAAGATCAGCAAAATAATTAGTGCTGTTTTGTTTGATTTTACTTGCTTGACCTTCGCACCAGAACTGCTTATATCTATCAAGACAAACTTGCTTCATGTATTTTCTAGCAGGCTTGTTGAAATGTCTTGGGTCGAAGTTTGCCTTATCAGCAAATGCTGCCTCTCTAACCGCGGCAGTGAAAGCAAGTCTGTTATCAGTATCAATGTTGACTTTCCTAACTCCATTTCTTATTCCCTCTTGAATTTCTTCAACAGGAACACCATAAGTTTGAGGAATTTCACCGCCATATTTGTTAATGATATCCAACCATTCTTGAGGAACTGAACTAGATCCATGCATTACAAGATGGGTATTTGGAAGTGCTTTATGAATTTCAGCAATTCTGCTTATTGCAAGAACTTCACCTGTAGGTTTTCTTGTAAATTTATAAGCACCATGACTTGTTCCTATAGCAATAGCTAAAGCATCGACTTTTGTTTTAGCTACAAAATCTGCAGCTTCTTCAGGATCAGTCAGAAGCATATCTGTAGAAAGTTCACCTTCAAATCCATGACCATCTTCCGCTTCACCTTTTCCTGTCTCTAATGAACCTAAGCAACCCAACTCTCCTTCAACACTAACTCCAACTGAATGAGCAAAATCTACTACTTTTTTAGTAACTGCAACATTATATTCGTAACTAGCGGGTGTTTTTGCATCTGCCTCTAGAGAACCGTCCATCATTACTGATGTGAAACCATTTATTGCTGCTGAGTAACATGTTGATGGCTCATTACCGTGGTCTTGGTGCATTACCACTGGAATATTAGGATATGTTTCTGTAGCAGCAAGGATTAGATGACGTAGGAAAATTTCTCCTGCATAATTTCTTGCCCCTCTTGAAGCTTGGAGGATTACAGGACTATCAGTTTCATATGCTGCTTCCATGATTGCTTGAACTTGTTCAAGGTTATTAACATTGAAAGCTGGAATACCGTAACCATTCTCAGCAGCGTGATCTAAAAGTAGTCTTAGTGGAACGAGGGCCATAATTAAAATAAGTTAAATGCTATATAAAGCATATGTTTCCGAGAGTTTAGTATAAAGGGGTATCAAATGTCACGTTATTAGATATACAAAATACTAAATTAAAGAAACTTATTTTATGACCCAGAGTACATTTTTAGGATTTTTTTTAGTTAATAATTGTAGCCTGCCACAAACAATTGTTCATCAGATGAAGGTTGAGATCCTGCTACATAGGCACCTTTTGAAGCTTCAGAGTTTGCTTGAGCCCTTGCTATTAATGCTTTTTGACCTCCTTCAACGTCGCTTCCTTTCCAGGCCTTTAAGCATGAGTGCTGTAATGCTCTTCCATAGGAGAATGAAACATTCCATAAAGCTTTCCTGTAAATAGTGTTCATATTATTTAGATAAACAGAAGCAGCTTCTTCGCTTAACCCTCCCGATAAGAAAACTATTCCAGGAACAGATGCAGGAACGCATCTTTCCATAGTTCTAATTGTCATTTCAGCAACCTTCATAGGATCAGCCTTTGTTGGACAATCTGCTCCATTAACAGTCATAGAAGGTTTTAATAGAGTGCCTTCTAGAAAAACTCCATTTGCTTGACAGGCACTATAAACCTGCTTTATTACCTCTTCTTGAACTTCAGCAGTTTTTTCAATAGTATGGTCGCCGTCCATTAAGATTTCTGGTTCAATAATTGGTACTAACCCAGATTCTTGAACTGATCTTGCATACCTTGCTAATCCCCAAGCATTCTCTTGAATTGATAGTTTTGAAGGACAACCATCATTTGTAATTTGCAAAACTGCTCTCCACTTTGCAAATCTGGCACCTTGTTCATAATATTTTGCGGCTCTTTCAACTAACCCATCTAGGCCAGAGCAAAAAGTTTCTACATCTCTTCCTCCTGGAAGTGGATTTAGGCCCTTATCGACCTTTATACCTGGAATAATACCTAAATCATTTAGTTTCTTAACCATTGACTCGCCATCTTGGTGGTTCTGATAAAGAGTTTCTTCGAAGAGGATTGCTCCACTTATATATTTACCAAGACCTTCTGTAGTAAAAAGCATTCCTCTATATGCCTTCCTATTGTCTTCACTATTCTCAACGCCAATTCCAGCGAGTCTTTTACCTACTGTTTTAGTGGATTCATCTACCGCTAATATTCCTTTTCCTTTAGAAGCTAGTATTTGAGCATTTTCTTTAAGCTCATTTTTGTAATAATTTAAAGCCATTCTTAAATAATTCAGTTCAATTGATTTTTCCAGAATATGAAAAAAAAATAAAATCAATCCAATACTTTATCGGGTGATAATTGCTACTTGTAAATGTATAGCCTTAAATTTTGATACTTAATCCACTTTTGGAAGATTCTCTTATGGCTTCGCAAACTTTATGACTAGCAAGTCCCTCACATAAGCCTGGGATTACAGGTGTTCCATTTATTATACTCTGGGCCCATAAATTTTGAATTCTCAAAACTGGAGCTATTCTCCCATCAGTCCATGTTTTTTCAAAATTAAAACTTGAATCTGCAGTTAGATTGTGTGTTTTATTTTCGTTGTTTGAATATTTTAAATTAAAACCATGTACATAATCTTTTTGGTTTTCGCTTTTAAGAATTAGTGAACCTTCGCTTCCATATATTTCTAAACTAAATCCTCTACCATTTTTAGAAATTGATGATAAAGATACCTGACATGGAAAAAGATTCGAGCTGTAGTTTGATACTTCTATATTGGCTAAACATACATCTTCACTTGTAACATCATTTAAATCAGATGAATTAGGTAAAGGTCTTTTTTTTATTGATGTTGCTAACTTGCCAGACACGTTTATTGCTTCTCCAAAAAACCAATTCAACATATCGAATGCATGAGTACCTAAAGCGCCAATAACTCCTCCACCTTTTTCTTCCAATGAATACCAATTCCAGGATCTTTTGGGGTCGGATCTACTGCCCATTAACCAATCTAATTTGACTAAATATATATCTCCTAAGATATTTTCATCAATTAGTTTTTTTGTCTGAAGGAAAAGAGGTACTGCTCTATATTCAAAATCAACACATACGCTTAAATTATTAATTAAAGATATTCTCTGAAGCTCTTCAATTTCTGAGGAGGATATTGAAACGGGTTTTTCAAGGAGCAAATTTTTATTATTCTCTAGAGCTTGTTTTGCCAACTTAAATCTTGATTCAGGAGGAGTGGCAATAATAATTCCATCAATTTTTGGAGATTTAACTAAGTCTTCCCAATTATGAAAAAAATCTAAGCCTGTTTCTTTTTCTATTATTGATTTTTGCTTTTTCTCGTAATGATAAATTGCTACAGGAGTTAAGTGATCAGACTCTTTTAATGCCTCTAAATGAACTTTTTTCCCAAATCCTAGTCCAGCGATTGCTATTTTTAATTTTTTATTTTTAGTATTCATTCTTATTTATTAATAAACTCTAAACAGCTATTTTCAATAACAACATCTATAAGTTCATCATTATTAGAAGTTTGCCATTTTGAATTAAATTGTGGAATTCCATTTATTGATGTATCTTTAAACTTTTTTTCATTGCAATTAATTCTCATTACATAAAGTGATAACTCTCCATCATCATCAGAATTATTTGGATTCTTAAAGAACTTTGTTAATACACTTATTTCACCATTTGGGAGCGACTTAATACTCCCTTTATCAAGCCATTCTTTCCCATCATCATTCTCTTTTAGTAGGACCCAGTCAACATTTCCTATCGCATATGAATAGGAGGCAAAGTTAAAAATAAAGAGTAAAAGGCTTAAAGAAAAATAAAATAAATTAGAAATTATTCTCATTTTATATATTTGCTTCTGCAAGTTCTTTTACACCATGAATTTTTAAAATTTTAGTCAGAGTATCCTTGAGATCTTTCCTTTTTACTATTACATCAACAAAACCATGCTCAAGCAGATATTCAGCTGTTTGAAAATTATCGGGTAATTTTTCTCTTAATGTTTGTTCTATAACCCTTCTTCCAGCAAATCCAATAAGTGCTTTAGGTTCCGCCAAAATTAAATCACCTAACATCGCAAAGCTGGCTGTTACCCCTCCAGTAGTTGGATGAGTTAACAAGGGCATATATAGGAGATTTTTCTCTTTATGTTTTTTTAGTGCTCCAGATATTTTTGCCATTTGCATGAGACTTAACATACCTTCTTGCATCCTTGCTCCTCCTGATGCGCAAACAATAAGAATTGGAAAATTTTCCAAAGTTGCTCTTTCAATTATCCTTGTAATTTTTTCACCAACTACTGAACCCATGGATCCTCCCATAAATCTAAAATCCATAACAGCTAATGCTAAAGGCATTGAATTTACAGAACAGATACCTGTTACGACTCCATCTCTTAAACCTGTACCTGCTTGACTTTCTTTAATTCGATCAGCATACGCTCTTCTATCTTTAAAACCCAAAGGATCTGTAGGACTTAGCGAACTATCAAATTCTTTGAATGAATTTTTATCAGCAATTATATTTATCCTTTCATCGCTATTAATCCTATTGTGGTGTCCACAATTACTACAAACGTTGAAATTTGAAATTAGGTCTTTTCTATAGGCTACTTGCGAACACTCTGAACATTTAACCCACAAACCATCTCCTTCGTCAGTATCTTGGGAAACTTTCCCAACAAATTGATCTTTACGCCTTGCGGCAAACCAGTCGATTAATGACACAACTTTTCCTGTTTTTTCTATTTAAATCTAAGTAAGGTACTTTTATCAAGAAAGATATATAAAAATTTGAGATCTTCTAGATTAAAAACTTCTCAAAGTTAAAAATAATGATCTAAGTTTATAATCGAAAATTAATTATTATTTATTTTTCTCCTCAATCATTTTATGAATTATTGGAGTGAGAATTAGTTCCATTGCGAATCCCATTTTTCCACCATTTACAACGATACTTGTTGGACTTGACATGAATGAATCGTTAATCATTCCAAGCAAGTATTGAAAATCAATACCCCATTTCTCTCTTGCCCCTTTTCTGAAATGTATGATCACAAAGCTCTCATCAGGAGTTGGTATATTTCTGCATATGAAAGGATTTGAAGTGTCAATTGTGGGAATTCTTTGGAAATTAATATCAGTTTTGCTGAATTGTGGGCAGATGTGATTTATATAATCAGGCATTCTTCTCAATATCGTATCCACAATGGTTTCCGCTGAGTAACCTCTTTCTGCGTTATCTCTATGGATTTTTTGAATCCACTCTAAATTTGTTATCGGAACAACGCCAACAAGTAAATCAGCATAGGATGCCACATTGTATCCATCACCTTCTACCCCGCCATGCAAACCTTCATAAAAAAGTACGTCTGTTCCCTCAGGAATATCTTCCCATGGAGTAAATTGCCCAGGTTCTAGAGATGTCCCAAGTCTTGTATTATGTTCTTCTGCTTCTTCAAGACTATGTAGATAATATCTTTTTTTCCCTCCTCCAGTTTCACCATAGATTTTAAAAAGTTCTTCTAATTTGTCAAAAAGATTAGCCTCGGGACCAAAATGAGAGAAATTTTCACCTTTTGAAAGAGCCTCTGCCATAGCTTTTTTCATAGGCATTCTTTCAAACCTGTGGTAACTATCACCTTCTACAACTGCTGGAACAATATCTTCTCTGGCAAAAATATGCTCAAAGGCTCTTTTTACTGTACTTGTTCCTGCTCCTGAAGATCCTGTTACAGCAACTACTGGATGACGTTTTGACATTTTTTTAAAACAATATCTAATGATTCTGACAGGTCATATGCCAACTTTATGTTTTACTTAAAAATATTTTTTTATTTATTAATTTTTTTTTTTTTAAATTTCATCTATTATTTTATTTCCGATTTCACTGCAAGATAAAACTTCAGAAGACCCATCAGCCAAATCAGCTGTTCTAAATCCGTTTGATAAAACTTTGTCAATAGCAATTTCTAAATTTTCTGCGGCTTCATCTTCATTTAATCCAATTTTTAACATCATGGAAGCGGATAAAAGCATTGCAATAGGATTTGCTATGTTTTTACCAGCTATATCAGGAGCTGAACCATGAACGGGCTCAAATACTCCTGGACCATTATTGTTTAGAGAAGCAGATGGAAGCATACCAATAGAACCAGTTAACATTGCGGCTAAATCGCTTAAAATATCACCAAATAAATTACTAGTTAAAATCACATCAAATTGGCCAGGATCTCTAACTAATTGCATTGCTGCATTGTCAACGTACATATTGCTTAGAGATATATTTTTATCTTTTGAGGCGATATTTAGAACTGTATCTCTCCACAATTGACTAACCTCAAGAACGTTTGATTTATCAACAGAGCATATTTTTTTATTTCTTTGGTTAGCAATTTTTATTGCTATTTCAGTTATTCTCTCTATTTCGGACGAATCATAAACCATTGTATTGAAAGCTTTTGGGATTTTTGTATTTGTTATGTGTCCTCTTGGGTTTCCAAAATAAATACCCCCTATTAATTCTCTTACAACAATAAGGTCTACATTCTCAATGATTTCTTTTTTTAATGAACTTGCATCTAAGAGAGATTTTCTTATTTTGACAGGCCTGATATTTGCGAAAAGGTTTAGAGCAGATCTTAACTTTAGCAACCCGCTCTCTGGCCTTAATTCTCTTGCGAGAGAGTCATATTTAATATCTCCAACACATGCTAAAAGTACAGCATCACTTTTTTTGCATTGATCTAATGTCTCATCTGGAGCAGGAGTCCCATATTTTTCATAAGCTATCCCTCCAAATAATTTTTCAATAATCTCAATATCGAAATTATGATTTTTTGAAAGCTTTTTTAAAACTTTTTTTGAAACTTCTGAAATCTCTGGTCCAATTCCGTCTCCTGACAATAAAACAATCTTATATTTCTTCATTTAAATTTTTATTTTATAGAACAATAAATTATTGCTTGTCTAGTTGTCTAAGTTTTTTTGCTAATTCTGGTAATTTTTTAAAAATACTTGAACTCCTTAGCCATGATTTATTTTCCATCGCGGGGAAACCACTAATGACCTTGCCATCTTCTATGTCACAATGGATTCCGCATTTTGAACTCGCTATGACATTATTACCAACTTTTACTCTATTATTAACTCCTACTTGCCCCGCCAAAATTACACCATCTCCAATATTTGCTCCTCCAGCGATACCAACTTGAGCTGCAAATGCACAATTCTTACCAATTTTAACTCCATGACCTACTTGTATTAAATTATCCAACTTTGTTCCCTCATCAATAAAAGTAAATCCTACTGCGGGCCTATCAATACAACAATTCGTGCCAATTTCTACAAAACTCATTATTTTTACACCACCTTTTTGAGGCATCTTTACCCATTTACCATTTTTAGGAATAAAACCAAATCCCTCTGATCCAATAACAGAATTTGAATTAATTACACAATTATTTTTTAGAGTGGTATTTTCGTAAATAACACAATTTGGATGAATTATATTATTATTTCCTATTCGAACATTGCCTAAAATTGATGATCCAGGAAGAATATGATTATTGTCACCAATTACAGTATTTTCTCCAATATATACATTAGGTCCAATATGACAATCTGCTCCAATTATTGCTGTTTTATCTATAACCGCTGAAGCATGAATTCCTGGTTGGAGATTTATAGATTTATATAAACAATCCAATACTTCTGCAAATGCAATTCTTGGATTTTTAACGATTATGTTTGAAATATTGTGTTTCTTTAGGGTATTAACAATTTCATTGTTGTTAGAAGTTATTATTGCTGATGCTTTAGTTTGATCTAATTTTTCTTTAAGGATATTATTTTCTTCTAAAAAAGATATTTGATGATTAATTGCATTATCTAATGAGGAAGCATCATCTATATTTAAATCTTTAACAATATTGGCACTAATAAAATTTGAATTTCCTTTTTTTATTAGATCGACTAAATCACTTAAAAGCATTTTCTCAGTTTTAATTATTTTCTAAGAGAGGGCAAGAACATCTCTGTGTACGACAATTATCGAGGAGTTGTTATTTTCTTTATTATTTAAGATACTTCTTAATTTGTCGCTACCCATAGATACTAAACCTTTTGCAACTTCTTTATCATTTTTATTCACGATTTTAACTGCTTGATTAACCGTAAAGTTTCCTTCTACATTTTTAACACCAACCGCTAAAAGTGAGGCCCCCTTTTGTTTTATTGCAAAAGAAGCTCCATCATCTAAGGTGATTTTCCCTACTGTTTGAATTGCATGTGAAAGCCAACTTTTTTTGTTTCCTATAGGTTTTTCTACTGGATAAAATAAAGTTCCTATTTTATTATCATTAAAAATTTCAATTAAGTTTTTTTTATTAGTTCCATCAACTAGTTGGACTTCAACTCCTCCTTTTGTTGCTATTTCTGCAGAAATTAATTTTGTAGAAATTCCTCCTGTTCCCCATTCATTATCTGAGTTTTGAATATTTTTATTTTTAATTTCTTTTAATTCACTATTATGAACTTCTTTAATAGGTTGCGCATCTTTATTATTACGTGGATCTTTTGAGTATAGATTTTCAATATCGGTTAATAAAATAAGCTTGTTAGCATTTATAGCTAAGGCAACTAAAGCAGAGAGGGTATCATTATCTCCATATTTAAGCTCTTCATTTGCTACGGTATCATTTTCATTTACTATTGGAATAACATTCAAATCGATTAATTTTTTTAAAGTTTTAGAAGCGTTATTAAATGATTCTCGTGAATTGAAATCAGCTTTAGTTATTAAAATTTGAGCAATATTATAACCTAATCTATTAAATACTCTATCGTATAAGGACATTAAATTAACTTGACCTACTGCAGCAGTAGCCTGAAGGGTACTCAAATCATTTGGTCTCGTTTTAATATTTAATTTCTGGCAACCTAATCCAACGGCACCACTAGTCACTAAAATTAATTTATTTCCTTTTGAAAGAAAACTAGTAAAGGATCTAGAAAGATTTTCAATAACTTCTTCTGTAGATGTTCCCTCTGTTCCTCTTAAAATACTAGTACCAATTTTTATAACCCAAGTTTTCATTTTATAAAATTAGAAATCAATTTTTCTATTATCAAAGTTAAATTAAATTTTATAGGCAAGCCATCTCTATTTAATCGCTTAACTAATATTGTTTTTATATCACATCTATTCCCAACAATAATATCTGTAAAAATTCTGTCGCCTATAATGGCTATATTTTTTGGCTCTCTACCAATTTCTTTGATAGCAGACAAAGTTACCCCTTTTCTTGGTTTTGATGCATTGTATTTATACCTCAAATTTAATTCTTTAGCTATTTTTGCGATTCTTTTTTTTGAAGGATTATTACTTATTAGATATAAAGAGAAAAGTTTTTTAGATTCTATGATCCAATTTTTTACAGCTTTTGGGATAATATTTGATTTTCTATTTAGGAGAGTCCCATCCACGTCTAGCAATAAAGAATTAATTCCTTTTTTTTGCAACTCAGATTGAGAAATATAATATATTGGTAATTTTGAATCCCAATTGACCTTTAGGATAGATCTCATTTATTTTAGGAACTACTTTTTTCAAGCTCATTTTCAATCAAAGGTTGAATTTTATCGAACTCATCATCTTCAACTAATAAGACACCTTTGTCTTTTAATTTACCTACAATAAAAAAAGGATCTAGTGGTATATATAAGCCATATTCTTGGTCAAAAAGATTAAAGTTAACGAGCAATTCATAACTCTCACTATCATCATCGACGTAATCTTCTTCCTCTAATTCATCGTAAATTGGTTCTTCAAGTTCTCCTGATACTGTTAATGTAACTGCTGATCTGATAAGTCTTAAATCATGTTCTTGAAGAACTGCTTCAGCATTTTTTAGTATTTGTTCATTTTTATCTATTTTATCAATTAATTCAGGTTCATCTTTTTCATTTATCTTAAAAAGACTTACTGGAGTATCAACTGGCGTTAATAATGCATATTCTTGGCCTTCAACACTTACTAATTGTTCAAGATAACAAAATAGCTCGTTTCCATTTGAGTCATTTAATAAAAGAGTCTGTGCATCATAATTATCATTTGAATTGGCTTCTTTCATTTAAAAATCATCTATCCTTCTTAATACTAATATTTTATCTGACGTTTACCAGCTATTTCTTCTAATTCAGGACCTTCTTCGATCCATTGTTCAAGTATTATTTTTGCTGAAAAACTATCAATCAATCCAGATTTATCTTTTTTTATTCCAAATCTATATGAAGATTCCCAAGTTGAACTATGTTCGTTGACGTAAGAAAATGGAAGCTTTAATTCATTTGAAAGTAATTGACCGTAATTTTTACAGTCAATAGCTTGAGTTGTCATTTGACCTTCATCATCTAGTGGAATACCAACAATAAACCCAGTCAAATTGAATTCATTTATATAATTTCTAATGATTTTAATCTCTTGATTATTTTCAAACCGTTTTACTGCTGGAAGTATATTTGATGTTATACAGAGGGGATCACAATAAGCTAATCCAATCCTTTTTTTACCTATATCCAAACTCAAAATTGACTTGGGTTTGGGTTTGCAAAATTTCACTTTGTTTTTAATGGAAAAGGAGATGGATATGGATTACCTTGTGGACTTAATTTTTCAAAGATTGATTCCAAAGATTGATTTATTATATTTGCTTGTTTGGCTTCATTCTTAGCTATTGTGTTCCTGATAAGAATTATTTCTTGATTTTTTTCTTTGAGAGTACATTCCTTGAGAAAAAGATTTAATTGAGAATTTTCTTTATAGGTTTTTAAATATGCAACAGGTGATTTTTCAAAAAATCTTTTTATAAATTCTTTTAAAACAGAATTGAATCTCTTATCCCAATATCTACTTATAGTTAAAGTATAAATTTCTTCATTTTGATAATTAATATCTTTTAAAATTGTACATAAAACTGAATTTTCATATATTAGGGCACCACTCTTAGAGTTATTTCTTTTAAGAATGTCGTCTTGATCAAAATCTAAAATATTTCTTATTAAGGGGGATTGATTTGATCTTATGAAATTAACTATTTTTAATATATTTTGTTTATTAATGTTTTGGAATTCATTAATTAATGCATGAGCATTGTTATTTTGATTTATAGATTTATTTAGATCAGAACCATCCCAAAGGATTATCTCTCCTAACGGTTGAAAGCCTAATTCTCTTGAGGTTGATATGAGGTCAACACTATTTATATCAGAATTAATTATCCAACTTGAAGTTTTGATATCTTTTATTGAGATAGATTTTTTTATCAATCCTAAAGTTAATTGTTTATCTGTTAAGGAACAATTGTTGTTAATCAACTTGGGCTTAGATATTTTTAAGCAAGTCTCTTTTTTGTTTAAAGGAAAAATATTCAAATAACCAATAATTTCGTTTCCATATATAGCAATTATGCATTTATTTTTATTTTTTTTAAGATTATTTAAAAAAATTTTTAAATCATCGAAGGTATTTATAATTGCCATCTTTAAAAACCAATTATTCAAATCCTTATTTTTAATATCTATTAAAAGATTAATGTGCCTTATGTGGAGTTCTTCAAAAGTTACTTCCATTCCTTTTTTAGATTGAAAAGAATAAGAGGTATCTTTTTTCATTTAATTTTTTTCTCTTATTAACACTATAGGTGTTTTTTCATCTCCGTTGCCAGCTGGATTAGATATTAGGTTTCTTTTGAGTATTTTATTCACTTTTTTATTTGAACAAGCTAAGACTTTCACCCCTCCAAGATCATTAACATCGACAACAGCAACATGAATATTTAGATAGTTCGAGACCTCCTTACAAAATAAATCCGCATTGATAGGACCCATAACTATACTCTTGTCGTAAGGTGTAACTGTACCGCTTATATCATCAATGAGGGATGATTCTGAACCAGTTAATCTATAAAACATACCTTTAATACCAACTAATTTGGAGAGAAATCCAACAAATAGTGCGAAGGTTATTCTTGTGACTCCTATTCTATTTATTAATAATTGCATGCCGCAAGCTGTTGCGAGACTGCTTGTGGGGTGAAAAAAATAACATAAAGCTTTCGAAAATAAACTATATTCTAAATTTTGAGGGGAAATATATCTATTTTGCATAATCGCTAGCGGACTCTCACCGATTGTTAAAATATCATTTTTTTCTACAATTCCTTTGCAATATTCGATCACAGTATTAACTGGGTTATCAAAGCAACCAAGTAAATCAGTTTTAATAGCAAAAGCTTTATATTTATTATTTATCTGAATTTCTATAACATCTTTCGGCCTTTGTTTTTGTCCATCTAAATTAATTAACAAACAATCCTTATTATTTGAAATACCAAAATGTCCATAGTTCTCCCAATAAACTTTTAACCATAGATATTTTATTTTTTTTCTATTATTATTGCTAAATTTATATATGATTCTTACAAATAATTCTGAATTCGACTTGATAATTGTTGTTGGCCAGTAATTATTTAAATTCTTAATTTTTTTATTTTCATATATATAAATATCTTCTTGATAATTAAAATTTTGGCAATATTCGTTACCTTTACTTTTAAAAAAATCTAATTCAAAATTCATATTAGATACCATTGTCTCTTTGGTTTTACTTTTATTCGTTATTTTTAAATCAATAATTAATTCTTTTAAACCATCCTTTTTTTTGATTTTGTAATTTATAGGTTTCAGATTTAACTTTGATTTAGGTGAGTTTTTAATATATAAATCTGAAAGAATTAAAAAAATTAATAGAACTAAGAGGATATTTATTAATATCATTTTTTTTTAATTAATTTTTGTTGTAATTTTTTTTTCAGAAATGGTACTGTTGTATTCATTAAAACTTTCTACAGAAAATGTCGTATCTTCTATATTAATTCCTTTTAGATCTCCTATGACTTTGTTTAATTCATCGATATTAATCATTCCATTTTTATCAAATTTAACTTGACCATCACTATTTATAATAATGGTTTGTGGAATTAATCCGTTCCAATAATAATTAGGTTCATTTCTAAGATCAGACTTTTCTTTATCCTGTAATTCATCAGTAGTTAGAGCAATGATATCTATATTATTTCTCCATATCAAATCTAAACCAGATATTATCGGAGCCATAGCTTTACTATCTGAGCTATCGTCAAGATAAAAAAATAAAACTGCGACTCTTTTATTTTTTAATGATTCTTGAAGTGTTGTCTGGGGAGGAACTATAGCCCCATTACCTGCGTATATAGGAAAGATGTTGCCATCGTAACTATTAGAATCTCTAGAGGCATTTGCTTTATATGGACTTAAAAAAATTAATGCTATTAGGATCCATTGAATTATTTTCATTAAAGTTTAAAAACTTACTTTGAACTTGATCTTCCTAATCCTTGAAGGATTCCTTTCCCAACTAAACCGATAGCTTTGCCCACGACCTTTGTAAGAAAAGTTACGAAAAGATTACCAATATATTTTACAGCAACTTCTAATTGCGGAGCTACGGCATCTCTTATCTCAACTAACAATGTAACTTGTTTTTGTAGCCATTCTAGGTTCTCTAATTCTTTCTCCCTATTTTCATTTTTAAAGTATCGGGTAAATTTTTTATCGATAATATCAATATATTCTCGTTTACTCTCATACAAGTAGATGGGCATATAAATATAGTCATGCCAGCGATTGTAATTATTAATATTATTTCTAAATCTTTCAAAATTTCTTGTCGATTGTAATTCAGGATTTATAAGTACAGTCCTTAATTCAGGCCAAGAAGAACAAATATTAAATATTTCAGAAGCTAATAAATTACAGTTTCTTATTGTCCAATTTGAAATGATATTTTCAAGTATCAAAAACGATTCTGTTTCATATAGAGGGAGTAATTTTCCATCATAGTCAAGAGCTTCATTTTTAATAATTGGCACAATAAACATTATTGATTCATGTGATTCTCTATCTATCTCTTCGCAACTTACTTCACTATAAATAAAATCATTTATTGAAATAGATTCGCCTCCTTTTTTTAATCGAAAATAGCTGTCTGTGATATTTGAAATTGTATTAACTTTAAGTTCTTTTATAAGAGAATTTAGATCATCTTTAAAATCTCTCTCCTTATAGTTTTCCTTAATATTTTTTACTAAATTATCTAATTCATCTAACATTTTGCAAATTAGTCGTGAAATGAATTCTTTCTTTATACCAGAGAGAATTATTGATGAATTATTAAATTCAACCTGCAAGTTGGTTGAGCTATACCTTTCTTTAAGTCTATCTAAAATTAAATTCCATATTTCTGTGGTGTTTTTATCTTTAATGAATACAGTGTTATTATTTTCAAGATTAATTTTATTTTCAGTGTAAACTGCCTCTGTATAAAGTTCTAGTGAATTTCCCCATAAGAAAATTAGAAAGGATTTTGCAGTAATAAGTTCTCTTAATCTTCCTTTTAAAATGAATTTATAAAATTCTGGTGTTGAATCAGAGTTGATATATTTGAATATATAATTAATTTCAGAATCTATTTGTTTTAGACCTGAAGTTAAAATTTTTTGACTAAAAGAGAGAGGTTTTTTTTGGTTTAATTGAACTCGGGAATTATTTTCAATATCAAATACCCTTCCTCCATTCAAAATGGTATCAATAGATTCAAGAACTTTTTCTGCCCTGGGATTCAAAAGAAAACCTTCAGCATTTAACGATGGAGTGGTATTTTCTTCATAAACAAGTTCGCCAGAGAGAATTATAAGAAACTTTGAATCAACATATCTTTCTCTTAATTTCAATAATTCTAACCTTATAAGATCTTCTGATTGGAAATTAAGAACATTCCATATAACTAAATCAGGAGTTTTATCACCTGTTCCATTATTAAAATTGATGTCTAAATTTTGGTCTAGTGATGTTAACTTAAGCGATAAAGATTCTGCTATTAAGCTTGGAGCAATAATCAAGATCGATTTTTTTGAAATTAATTCCAAGACTAGATTTCTTATCTCTTATACAAAATTAACTAACAATTACAGTAAACACCAGCCTTAAATCAATTTTTATACTCTTTTAAGCGTAGTAATTTCTATTTAAATCAAAGTCATTTAATCTCTTTGATGACAATACATTATTTGCTTCGTTTATCGTGAATTTATTTTCATATAGAGCTTTACCTACAATTACTCCAAAGAGTCCAGAATTTTCAAATTTTACTAACGATAATAAATCAGAAATTGAACCAACACCTCCTGAGGCTATTACTGGAATATCTGTAATTTCAAGTATGCTTTTTATGAATTCTTCATTTGTCCCTTCTAACGTCCCATCAGTATTTATATCCGTAACAATAAAACTAGCAATTTTAAATGAAGAAAACTCCTTTACTAGGTCTGCAGCAAAAATATTAGATTGCTCAAGCCAACCCCTTGTACTAACTTTTCCATCTTTTGCATCTATCCCAACAATTATCCTTCCAGGAAATTTATTTGATAAGTCCTTAACTAGCTCTTTATTTTCTATTGCAGAGGTTCCCATGATAACTTTCTCAATACCATATGAAAATAATTGTTCTATCCTTTCTTGAGACCTTATCCCCCCACCTATTTGAATAGGGATGTTAACTGTTTTTGCTATCTTTTTTATTGATTTATCGTTTGTTGGGGATCCTGTTTTTGCAGCATCCAAATCAACTATATGTATATATTTTGCCCCTTCGCTTTCCCAAAATTTAGCTTGCTCATGAGGCTCTTTGGTGAAGTCTTTTCTTTTATTAAAGTCGCCTTTAAAAAGCCTTACACACTTACCATTCATTAAATCAATTGCTGGTATTAGGTCCATAGAATCATCCTTTTCATTAATTACTTATTAGTAGTACTATTCAATATGTAATTCTATTTAAGATTACTACTTCAGTTAAATATTTTTTGAATATGAAAATTCTTGTAATGGGTGGCACTAGATTTGTTGGCAAGTCTTTGGTCGCAAAGTTATTAAGTAAAGATTATAGTATTGATATTTTCACAAGAGGTAATAAAAGTAATCCTGAAAAAACAAATTTAATTAAGGGTGATAGAAATAATTCAGAAGATATCGTCAAGCTAAGAAATAAAAAGTATGATGTTATTTATGATATTTCTGGGCGAGAGTTAGAACAAACCAAACTTCTTATAGAAAATTTAGACAACTCTTTTCAGAGATATATATATGTCAGCTCTGCAGGTGTTTATAAAGATAATCATGAACTACCCTTATCCGAAGTTGATCCAATTGATCCA
Organism: Prochlorococcus sp. AG-347-J20; assembly: GCA_003281485.1. Taxonomy (GTDB): domain Bacteria; phylum Cyanobacteriota; class Cyanobacteriia; order PCC-6307; family Cyanobiaceae; genus Prochlorococcus_A. Next base: position 24,084 of record QCBW01000013.1, read on the forward strand.
GATAGTAGGCACAAAGGAAAGTTTGAGACAGAAAATTGGTTAAAAAACCAAAAAATTCCTTTTACAAGTTTTAGACCTACTTATATTTATGGACCAGGAAATTATAATAAAATTGAAAATTGGTTTTTTGAAAGGTTATTTACTAAAAAAGCTTCCCCAATCCCTGGTGACGGGTCTTTAATTACTCAGCTAGGCCATGTTTCTGATCTAACTGATGTAATGATTAGGTGCATAAATTTTGAAAATTCCAAAAATAATATTTACAACTGTTCAGGTGAAAAAGGCGTCACAATAAAGGGTTTAATTTATTTCTGTGCGGATGTTCTTGGATTAAACCAAAATGAGATTTCTTTAAGAACGTTTGATTATCAAAAATTAGATCCCAAATCTCGAAAGGGATTTCCAATTAGATTAAATCATTATCAGACTGATATCTCTAAGATAAAACGTGATTTAGAATGGGTGCCAACTTTTGATTTACTTAATGGTTTAAGGGATAGTTTTATGAAAGATTTTAATAATAAAAAGAGTGTAGAGTTTGATGAAAATTCAGATAAAATTCTTTTTAATTCGTAAGTAGCCTAATAAAGTCACAAAAGTCAAGATGAATCCTAACCAATAAAAAATTAAGGCCAAATTATTCAATAAGCTAATTTTTAATGGTGTAAAGAAGGTAATTACTGAAATAAAAAAGAAAAATGTCTTATATTTACCTAACAAAGATGCTGGTAAACCGTCTTTTGTAGAGTTCCTTAGGCTAGAGATAATTAATTCTCTAAATAAAATTAATGACAAAGACCAGAAGGGTATAAAATTATTTTTACAAAGGTAGGTTAAAGGAATTAAATAGAAAACTTTATCGCTTAGAGGATCAAGGATGGCTCCTAATCTGGTTTTAAGATTAAATTTCCTTGCAATGAACCCGTCAAAATAATCAGTTAAACATCCAATAATAATTATTATAAAGACATAAAAAGGGCTGTTAATTTCTAAAAAAAGTATTAATGGAAAAATAAGGAAAAGGCGAGATATCGACAATAAGTTGGGAATATTTAATGCCAAATTTTTAAAATTTTTTCTTAATAACAAATCAGATTTTGTATATAAAAAATATATTACACTCTCAACCAGCTTAAATTTTAAGTAAAAATTTTAAATGGTTTTTTAATGCTTGATTTTAAAATTTAATTTAAATCTGAATCCTAAAGTTTATAAACTCAACTTCTCTTTATGAATGATGATGTTTTATATTACAAAATTATTACTTATATCTAATGCAGCCACATAGCCTAAAGCTATCTCCAGAATCTGATTTAATAAATTCAATTAAAGAATATTCTTTATCGAATAATTTATACGGGTATGTTTCTGGAGTGGTTGGTAATCTTAGAACAGTTTGTATTCAGTGCCCAGGAAATCAAGAGATAAACAAATTCGAGGGAAATCTAGAGATAGTTTCTTTAAATGGACATTTTAATAAAGGTGATGTTCATTTACATTTGAGTTTTGCAGATGAGGGATGTAATGTCTTCGGGGGGCATCTTGAGGAGGGATGTATTGTAAAAAAAGGTACTGATATATTATTACTATCTTTTGAACAAAAAATTATTAATATCTCAAGTAATGATTTATTAAAAAATGCATCACGTGTAAAAGCATATATTTTAAAGGATTGTCCTTGGTCTAAAAGAGCAATTAGGTTGCTTAATTCTTTATCTATCCCTCATGAAGTTACTTTAATAGACAATGATGAGAGCTTTCAAAAAATAATGGCTCAAAGTAGCCATAATACTTTTCCTCAAATATTTTTGGATAATAAATTTTTTGGAGGATATGATGAACTTTCAGAACAAGCAAAATTGGATAAGTTAATTTCATTTAAGTAATCTAAATTTTTTAACTATCACGATTAGTAAGCTTTTCCGCAACTAATTCTTCCTCTAACTGCTTTATTAATCTTGATACAAGACTTTGAAATTCTGGTTGACAGCCTTTAAAGGCAGCTTTATGTCTTATTGGCTCATTTCTAGTTCTTAAATCAGTAAGCATTAATTGTAATGCGTCAATTTTGGGATTTATTTTCATAGTTTTAATTTATATATTTACATCTTTTAAATCATTTGCATAGCTTTTTTAAAAGATATCTTTTTATTATCATTCGAACTTGTAACTTCTATTAATTTATTTATGGATTCTTTGTTTTTTAAAGAATCTATACAACATTGCGCAACTAATCTTCTTGGGATTGATCCACTAATTTGAGTATCCTCCTTTGAATAATTTATGTTTTCTGATTTAATATCTTCATTTTCCTTTAATCCTCCAGGTCTGATAATAGTCCATTCGAGATTTGAATTTCGTAGAAAGTTTTCACCTAATTTCTTCCAAATAAGAATTAAACCAAATAAGTTTAATGGGTGAAATAATTTACCAGTACAAAGGGAACTAACTAAAATAACTCTTTTAATACCAACTCTTTTGCAACTCTCTAGTTGCCTGTATACACCCAATGCATCAACCTTTGCAGGACCAGTTAAATCAAATGATGCTCTCGCTCCAGTCGCAATTATCAAAGCATCAATATCTTTTAAAGCTGTATCAAGTTCTCCTTTTTTGTCTAGTGAAACCCTAATTGTTTCTAAACTCTTTAGTCCTGCTGGGACTTTTGAATTCTTTCTGATGATTTGCTTTACTTTATATCCTTTTTTAACTGCTTCTTCGGAAATTCTGTAACCTGTTTTCCCCGATGCACCAGTAATTGCTATTTTCATGATTAAAAACTAATTTAAATATTATATAAATTTCTTAAGGCTTTTTACATATAAATTTCTTTTTTCTTTTGGGGTAAAGAGTGCGACATAAATAACATTTTGTTCCATCACAGCCTCTTGCTGTGCAATATTCTCTGCCATAAAAGATTATTTGCAAATGTAAGATATTCCAATCATTAATAGGAAATACTTTTTTTAGGTCTTTTTCTGTTTGAACTACGCTATCTCCATTTGATAGACCCCATCTTTGTGCCAACCTGTGTATGTGAGTATCTACTGGGAATGAGGGTACTTTAAACACTTGAGACATTACCACTGATGCTGTTTTATGACCTACCCCTGGAAGAGATTCAAGCTTCTCGAAAGAATCTGGGACCTTACCATTATGCTTCTCAATCAATAATTTAGATAAGTTATAGATGTTCTTTGATTTTTGATTAGATAGACCTAAAAATTTTATGTATTCGTAAATGCCATTAATACCTAACTGCATCATCTTTTCTGGATCATCTGCAACCTTAAATAAGCTTTTTGTTAATTCATTAACTTTCTTATCTGTTGATTGAGCACTTAAAACTACGGCGACTAGAAGTGTATAAGCATTTGTATGATCAAGGGGTATGGGAGGCGATGGATATAGTTTTTTGAGTTCCTTGCGTATTATTTCTGATCTTTCAGACTTTCTCATTGAATTTGAAAATTAAATGGTGTATAAAATTATACAAAGGATATTTTAGGTGAATATTTTCTGCTAACTTAATATATTTGAATAAGAAGAACTTAGTGAAAAATGATGCGTTAATAATTGATGATTTGCATCATAAATATGATAAGCGAGAATGTTCAAATTGGATATTAAACGAAATCAACTTGAAAATTGAAAATGGCGAATTGTTAGGGTTGCTTGGTCCTTCTGGTTGCGGAAAAACTACTCTTTTAAGATTAATTGCGGGGTTCGAATACCCCTCTAGAGGAAGGATTTCTCTACATGACAGGGAAATTTCGAGTAGGGAAAAAATTCTTAGTCCTGAGAAAAGAAATATTGGTATGGTTTTTCAAGACTATGCACTTTTCCCTCACTTAACTGTTTTGGAAAATGTAATTTTTGGTTTGAAAAACAAAAAAGACAGATCTAGGGTTGATTATTTATTAAATGTTGTTGGTCTTGATAGTTTTCTTGGAAGGTACCCACATGAACTTTCTGGAGGTCAAAAACAAAGACTCGCAATTGCGAGAGCTCTTGCTCCAGGAACTAATTTTATTTTATTAGATGAACCTTTTTGTAGTCTTGATATGCATGTCAAACTAAAATTGAGAAGTGAACTCCCTAATATTCTAAAAGGTTGTAATGCAAGCGGATTAATGGTTACTCATGATCCGGAAGAAGCGATGTCAATTTGTGATAAAGTCGCCGTTATGAATAATGGGAAAATACATCAAATTGATACACCAATTAACCTTCTAAATAATCCCAAGACCATATTTGTTAGTAGTTTTATTTTGGGCAATAATATTATTAATCTCAAAAAAAATGGTAATTCATATATTTCTTGTTTAGGTGAAATAAATTGTTCAGAGTATTTGAAAAATAAAAGTATCAAAAGTATGTCAATTTCGCCTAAATTTATTTCAATTAAAAGATCTCAATCTGGTGATGCGATTGTTATATCTAAAGAATTTTTTGGAGAATTTCTTATATATAAAGTATCTATTAATGGAAACATATTAAGGGTTAGAAGTGATATTAATAATCTTCTGAATAATGGTGATAAATGTTTTATTTCTTTAAGGAATAATAGCTATTATTTTTTATATCCTGGTGCACATAAGGTATATATTTAAACTTTAATTATAAGCAATTACACTTTCCACCCTTCCAATTAGAGCATTTTTTCTTTTTACATTTCTTTTTTTTATTTTTATATATTTTTTTAGTTAATATCAGTTCAGAAAAACTGTACTCTAAATTCATTTATAGTATTGCGAGTGATTTTCATTATCATATTATTTAATTTAATTTAAAGGATTTATTAATTACTAATTTATACAAAATGTTGTATTATTTATTTAGATACTTAGTTGAATATGAATGAAAATAATTTGAAAACAAAGAAATCAATTAATTTTGGTCCATCTGGAAGAGCTGTTGCTCAACCATTAGACAATAATTTATTGGATAACATTTTTGAACATCTAACGATGGAAAGATATGCCAATGTTCAATATTTTTCTATGTATCTATGGTTTCAAGAACGTGATTTAAATGGATTTGCCTCTCATTTTCTAAGTGAATCTCAAGGCGAAATGGAACATGCTCAGAAATTTGCAGATTACTTAATCGCAAGAGGACAAAACGTAAAATTAGATGAAATTCCTGCACCCGTTCAAACATGGGATTCTATAGAGGAGCTGATTTCTTATTCTTTTAACATGGAGGCTGATTTGACTTCATCTCTACAACAACTTTATTCCATATCAGAAAGGATTTCAGATACAAGAACTAACGTATTTTTAGATCCTATTATAGAGGCTCAAACACAATCAGAAGATGAATTTGCAAACATACTTGGTAAAGTTAAGTTTGCGTCTAATCAACCTTCTGCAATTTTACTAATAGATAGTGATTTAAAGAAAAAATAAATTACTTTCAAATTTATTTTCATTCAATGTCCTTTTTGTTATTTCAAAAAGTAAATTCGAAAAGTTAATTTTCTCATTATTTTTATTTAAGAGTTCAGCTATTCTATGAATCTCATTAATTCTTTTAAAAATATTTTTGTTTTCAGCAAATAATCTTCCCCTCAATGCTTTATTTTCTGTAGTTTTATAGGATTGCTTGATATTCCTTAGTCTATTTGATAAAAAATCAACTTCCTTTAACAAGTTGTTAGTTAGCGATTGTGATTCATTCATTTTTCTATAAAAATTATGTTTCGATAAAAGAAGGCGCAACACTTACTGTTTGGGTGCCAATTGGGGCTATTAATAATTCAGATGATCTTAATTTCGAAATTAATCTTGTTGATGTTACGCGTGTTGATCCAATTAATTCACCTATCCTTTCATGAGTAAGCCTAAAAGGTAACTCACACCATTGACCACATCTTCTTCCTAAACGATTAACTAGTATTGAAAATAAAGCTTGCAATCTTTGTTCTGCATTCCCTAAGTGCCTTATTCTAAGAAGTTGCAAAGTCCACTCGTTTACAGCATCGAAACCAATATTCTCATCAATATTAACATTGCTATGAAAAGACAAATCTGTAAGTGCTTCAACACAAACACCTTCGCTACACAAAAGGTCCGTTCTTAATTGGTCACCTGATTGTAGAAATGCTAGTGTCATACCTTCAGTTTCTTCACAAGGGCAATAAACTCTTGCTATTCCACTTTCAACCTCTAAACATGTACCTTTTGGCCTCGATGAAGGGTCGATTAAAACGGATTGCCCAGTTACTATCCTTACTGTTTTTGAAGAATATTCTCCATAACTATAGGAGTTCATTAAAGAAAATACGATAATGAGAATTATTATCAATTATGCAATATTAAAACGTTTATTGCAATAGATTCTCATTATCATAAAATATTTTGATGTTTTTCTTTACATTGTTTCTGATGAATATAATTTAAATAGAATTCAATTTTTTTATTTTGATGAACGTAAATAGAATTTGTTTTAATTGTGGAAGTTCTTCATTTGTTTCAGATCGATCATTAGGAGGTAAGATTGTATGCTCTAAATGTGGATCTTCTTCATTTAAAAATAAATCCTCTTCATTTTTAAAAAGTAAAAAATTTGTATTTCTTGTTATTCTGATAGTTATTTTCATTATTGTTATTTAGATATTCTGTTTAAATTCCAAAGTCCATTCTTTTTTGTTACTTCTACTTGAATACCATATAAATTAGTAAGATTTCCACTATTTATAACCTTATTTTGATTTCCATCGACGATTATTTTGCCATCTTTTAGCATTATGACCCTGTCATAAATTTCTGTAATCATTGAAATATCATGAGTGATGCATAAAATTTTAGTATTTAATTTTGACAATTCATTAATCTTATCAATTACAAAAAACTTTGATTTATAATCTAAATTTGCAATTGGTTCATCTAGGATTAAGATTTCCGGATTTTTGATTAATGCCCTTGCAATGAGCGAAATTTGTTTTTCTCCATCTGATAAATAGGAAAAATTCTTTTTAGATAAATTAGAAATATTCATTTTCTTCATAATTTTTTCCACTTTATAAGAATCTCTTTCAGATTTATTTTGTACGTAACAATATCTTCCATGTAGACCACTTAAAATCAAATCAAAAACTTGTAAATTTGAATTTATTCTACTTTTTATATCATTATTTACTGTACTTATTTTTTTTCTTAGTTCCCATAAATTTATAAGTTCTTTGTTAAATATCTTCAGTTTCGATTCGTTTGCTACTACTGGGTATATGTTTCTATTAATTATTTCAATTAAGGTTGATTTACCAGAACCATTTGGTCCAATTAATATTACATTTTCTGAATACTCTAACCTTAAATTTAAATCTTTAATTACTCTAGTTCCATTTTTAAAACAATTAATATTTTTTGCGTCAAACCAAAATTTATTCAACACTAAAACTTATTACTCCAAAATATGATCAATTGAATTGAGCTTAAGATAAATATAAAAAGATAAAGCCAATTCAACCATGAAGGTCTATTTACTTTCTTCATAAATTATATTATTAACATAAAAAATATAAGCGGAGCAGCAAATCTTATAAATGTTTTTCTAATAATATCTATATTATTCACAATTTCTAACTTTTTTATCTCAGGAGGATATTTCAATATCACTTTGTCGTATACATCAAGATTTTGGATTTTGTTAATATTTTTCCATGGTTCATCTTTATCTTCAGACTTCTTGTACCACTTCCAAAAATAATTTATTATCCTATCTTCTCCCAATAATTTTATTTCATCCTTATTTATAAATCCCATATCGTGATTATATGTTTGTGTTTTTAAAATCATATAATCCTCATCGAATATCTTATAAAAAATCTTTCTTTGAGTTTCTTTAAATAATAAGAGGTTATTAAGCAGTTTATTTTGTAGAAATTTTCTATAGTGTCTCACTATTACTCTTGCTTTGTTGTTTCCTAGAGGAATATGATCTAAAACTTGTATATATCTTGATGAGGAAGGATCTCCTTTGTAAATTAATATCCTTCCTGGAGGTATGTATTTTATCCGGATAAATTCTTTTGTAGGGTCTTTCTTGTAATAATAAATACTTTCAATGTATTTGGGATTAATATTGATTTTCTGGTTAAAACTAACTAGTACGTTTTTATTCACATCTTTATCAGGTATTGTATCGCCATGAACCCAAAAGATATGAAGGATATCTAGGTGATTTTCAATAATCCTTGACCAATCACATTTGAAGTCAACTAATACTTCTTCAAAAACAAAATCCTTATGTGAAAAACCATTTTCATATAATTCGTAATTGCTTATAGGTGTATCTTCATTTATGTTATTTAGATCAGTCTCAGATTTTTTAGAAAAATGTACAAAAATATATCCATTTTTTTCTGAAGTTTTGTATTGAGATAAATGAATTCTTTTGGCGTAGTTATCGTAGTTATTATCAACTATATGGCGACATGTTATCCTGTCTAGATTTTGGCAACTTCCCCCAGATGAAAATTTAGCTCCATGATATGGGCAGGTTATTACTCCATCTGATAATGTCCCTCCAAAAAATGAGGCCCCTCTATGTGGGCAGATATTTTTTATGCACCTGACGTTTTTATCTTCATCCCTATAAAGAACAAGAGGCTCATCATATAGCGAAAAATAATATAACTTATTTTTTTTTAGTTCTTTCGAGGGACAAATTGCATACCAACCAAATAAACCTATATTTAATTCTTTTTGATTTTCTCTAATATCAAACGAGTCAATTTTTACTACCGTTCCTTTTTTAAATGGCTTAAGAACGGTATTAAAGTCTTTTGATTTAAAAAAATTAATTTGTCTGTTTTCCATAAATTAATTTCTTTTTTTTAAAATGACTGTTTATCTTTCGGAACTATAACCCAAGTAAATAATCAATTTCTTATAAAAAGAAAATTCTCTATTATTTGTAGCAATAATTATGTAGTTATTAAAAAATATTGAGCCTCTTTCTTACCTGTGTATCTTTATTTCATGTTTTATGTATCTTTTGTGATTCTTTCAAATTTTTTATGTAATCAATAGCATCATCAATATTTTTGTGGAAATTGCATTGACCCAAATAGCAACCTATAAATCTTAAAAATTTTCTCTTGCCACCACTAATTTCATATCTATGTATTGTTCCGCCATCTACGGGAGCATAAATAAGTTCTGGTAGAGCCATATTTTTGTATTTAATACTTAATTAAACAATAATTCATGTTCAAATACATTTCCATAGCTCAATCCATATATTTAATAATTAATTTACTTATTTTTGGATAATTATTTATTGAATATCAAGGTATTATTTGTTATTTATTAATTATTGATATGGATTTTTTATTATGCCAAAAGCAGTTAGGCGTTTTTTAAAAAAACTACCAAAAAAAATTCAAACTATAAAATACTCATTTAGAGAGTTTTTATCTTCCAAAATGTGAAATAACTATTGTGGTTAATATATTTTTAATTTCTATGTTTTTAATAAAACAAAGTCTGCAGAGTTAAATCCTAAACTATATTAAATTTGCAATTTATCAAATATTATGATCAAAAGAGTTTTTTCGATAATTATTCTACCTTTGCTTCTTCTATTCCCAAATCCAGTTTACTCATTAGATAATTCTTCTATAACTCTTGAAAAGTACACTAATAGGATTTCTAACAAATTCACTAGAACTTACTGCAACACTACCAAATTCGGTATTTCTGAAGAAGGAGCCTTGGCTTTTGCTATTGGAGAGACTAATAAAGAATTTAAAAATAATAAACTCAATAAGTTGATAGATTATTCTCTTCTAAAAAATTCAATAGTTAATGATTTAGAAAATAATTGCCAGGTTTATGGTTTTTCTATTAGTAATTTAGATAATTTAAAATTTAACTAGAAAAATGTAAATTGTTAAAGTCTTATTTTTTACCTATCCAATCATTGGGTTTCTCCATCATCCATTCGAAAACCCCCTTAGCATCAAGGTTCTTAGATGCATAAACAAACAAAATTGGAAATATTAAAATTACTGAGCCAATAACTGTTAACTCTATTTTACCGATCCCCATCTCTGTTACTGTTAAGGCAAAATAATTAATCATTATCTTTATTGAATTAAAATTTATTTCTACATAATGTATTAAAATTTTTTAATTCTTTCACTTTTTTATAAAAAATCTTAATTGTTTATAGTGAAAGATATTTGTATAAAGTACCTATTTTATTGATTCATACTTTTTAATAATTTAAATAATATGCTTCTATATTGATGGTTATGAATTTTGAAATTATTATTTTCACACCTATTTTTGCAGCGTTTTTGGGATTTATAGTTTTTAATATTTTAAAAAAAAGAAAGAGATCAGCTAAAAGTATTTATAAATTAATAGATGATTTAGAAAAAAAATATATCTATTAATATCTTTACCCAGAAAAAAGGATTAATCAAATTCTATACCAACTTCTTCTTTTAAATCTCTCTCTAAATCTGGAAGATGAGGTTCAACCCAATGATCTTTGTTATCAATACCAGCTGCATTTACATAATTCATAATATGTTGATCTACTTGTTTATAAAGATCATGCAAATTTAAATCCATACGAATATCGTGTGCAATTTCAGAGACTTGTTTCTCTGTTAGACAATGATCTGGATGTAGTAAATCACAACATGGAATTCTTTTCTCAATTAATTCATTGAGATTGATTTTTATTTCGTAATCTTGATGGACAGTCATTTGATTTAACATTTTATATTTATTCTAATTATGTTTAAGGTTTTGTATATATTTAGTCAAGAAACAAAGTTCTTAAATACCTTAACTTTAATTTTAAATAAATAGATCTTCCAAATCTTTATACAAATCATCATTCTCTTTTTGGTTTTCTGTAGTGTCTTGTTGATCAATTAAAATTTCTTTTTTTGTGGAGTAGAAAAGATATCCAAGAGCACCTAAAAGTAAAGTTGTTGGCAAAATCATTCGAATTTAATTGACTTATAATGAATATAGTGCAACACTTATTACAGTCAAGTGCTGTACTTTAATTAAAGTTAAATGCCTACCAAGAAAAAAAGAGTTGGTTTTATTCCTAGAGAAGATGTTATGAGAATAATTGATAAGTTGAGCATAGAGAACAATTTAAGTAATTCAAAAATAATCAGTATTTTAGTAGAGGAAGCACTTTCTGTAAGAGGTATATTTAACAAAAATAATGGAAATGTAACTCAATCATATCAGCTAAATAATAATACCTTTAAAGATTTGCCCAGTAATTCCAATGACTTTATTGAGTATTCAAAGCCCTCAATAGATACTGAATTATCCAATAATTTTAATCCTATTAAATCAAACCATTCAAATGATGCATATGAGAATGCTTTTGACTTGCAAACTTATAAAAAGTTTTTATCATTCCTTAAATTTCAGGAAATGATGGATAAATATGGCACTCAGTAAGTGTTGCAAAGTGCTGAACTGTGCGTTAAATTGAATTTGTATTTATGGGAGATTTGCATATTAAAAATTATTTATAGCCATTTCAAAAACCTAAATTCAATTTATCTATTAAATATTTACACTTATGTATTCATCTCTTCCAGTTTTATCTGTAAATCTACTCCCTCCAGACAAGTTATATTGTAATTTTAGTTATTGGAGCTCTTTATTTTCTCAGGATATGCAAATTTTATGGGATAGAGCGCATGGAGTACCTTTAGAAAAGCTACCTAAAGGGGTTTCTGATATGATTTTTCCGTATTTATTACTTGCACTTTCAGACTATAAGACTTCTCAAGTTAATAAAATGAATGGAATTGGATTAGACAATCTATTAAGCCTTTGGTTTGATAAGTACTTATTAAATAAAAATGGTTACTTCGAACTAATTAAAAAATAATTTTCAAAATCAGCTCTTTTAATATCAAATTTGATTTCTGCAAGATTTATTGCAGCTATAAACTTTTTAAGTGATTCTTTTATAATTGGAAAATTTTAGTCTTTCTTTATGGAAATTAGATTTTTGATTATGATTTCTTTAAATTTCCATAAATTAACAATCAAATTTAGTTGACTTTTGTTGTTAATGCGATGATAATGACGAAAAATAAATTGTGAATTGTGAGTTCTCTTTCAGATACTTTTGATGATTTTGTTGATGATCTGCTCTCATCCGATGTTAATTTGTTAAAAGGGGAGCTTGATTTTCTTCTTATGCAACATTTATTTAATTCTATAGATTTGAAGCTAATAAATAAAAGTGAAACTAAAGATGACGAATCATTGGTTGCTTAATTTTTATGAAATATTTTTATGAAAAGTTTTGGGTTCCAGTTTTTGGTTATATTTTATCTAAATTTGTTTTTTTAATAGAAGGTAAAAAGCAAGACTCTAAAAAAAATAGATTAATTACTTTTTTTTTCATAAAGTATTTTTAGATACACAATCTAAGTGAATATATTTTGATAACAACAAAAGTAGTGCTTTAATTTATGAGCACATGCATGGTTGAAATATAAAGTAATTGCTTTTTAGCAAATTAAAATGAACAAAAATAATATGTTGAAGCCATATACAGTGCATTATCGTGATTTTCAAAATGTAAGATTAGAAAATTGTTTTTATGCTTCTGACGCATACGAGGCTAGAACACTAGCAATGGAGTTTAATAAGTATATAAATGAACATCCAAACAGTATTGATCTAATAAGATGCGAAAAATGAATAAAAATTTTTAGTTATCTAAAATAATTTATTTAAACACTTAAGAACTTATCTATAACTGCTTGACTCAACTCACTAGTAATTCCGCTAGCAACAATTCCTCCGCGTTGCATCGCATAATATCTATTTGCTTGTCTTACAAAATGCAAGTGTTGTTCTACTAATAAAACACCAATTCCAGTATCTTTAATTATCTGATTGATTGCATTTTCTATGTCTAAAACAATATTTGGCTGAATACCTTCAGTTGGTTCGTCAAGTAATAGTAGTTTAGGTTTGCCCAGCAATGCTCTTGCAATAGCAAGTTGTTGTTGTTGTCCACCACTGAGATCTCCTCCTTTCCTTTGTAGAAAATCTTTTAGGATTGGGAAGAGATCATAAATAAATGGATCTATTTTCTTGTTCTTAGATAATCCACCTGGCAGTGACTCCATTCCTAACATAAGATTTTCTTCAACTGATAGATATGGAATAATTTCTCTTCCTTGAGGAACGTATGCCATTCCTTGCCTCGCCCTCTGATGAGGTGCTTTTCTATTGATATTTTCGCCAATCAAATAAATATCGCCTTTTTTTTGTCTTAACAAACCTATAAGTGATTTCAACAAAGTTGTTTTGCCAACTCCATTTCTTCCAATCAAACAAACCATTTCTCCTGATTGAACATTTAAATCTACATCTCTGAGAATATGACTTTCGCCATAATATGTATTAAGTGATTTGATTTCCAGTAAGTTTTTCATAACTAATCCTCAGGCCTTCCTAGATAAACATCAATAACTTTTTGGTCCTTTTGTATAGTTTCCATTGTCCCCTCGCATAATACTGTGCCTTGATTTAATACTGAAACATTACTATCTAGTCTTCTTATGAATTCCATATCGTGATCTATTACCACTACAGTATTTTCTCCTGATAATGATTTTAATAAATCAGCCGTAAGATCAGTTTCTTCATCAGTTAAACCAGCAACAGGTTCATCAACCAACATTAAATCTGGCTTCTGTCCTACTAACATGGCTATCTCGAGCCATTGTTTTTGGCCATGGGATAAAGAACCAGCTTTAGAATCAACTTTTTGAGCTAAATTGATAATCTTCATAAGACGTTCAATCTCATTAAGCTGCTCATCCTTAATACTTTTATTTATAAGGTTTAAGGGGCTTTTGGGAGTTGACACTGATATTTCAAGATTTTCTTTAACTGTTAGATTCTCAAAAATTCTTGGACTTTGGAACTTTCTTCCCACTCCAAGTCGAGCAATCTTATGCTCCTTTCTACCTACTAAAGATTTTCCTTTGAAAATTACTTCACCTTTTGTTGGCTTAACCTTTCCAGTTATTACATCAAGAAATGTTGTTTTACCTGCTCCGTTGGGTCCTATTACAGCTCTTAATTCTCCTTTCTTTAAATTTAAATTAAGTTTGTTGAGAGCTAAAAAACCCTCGAAACTAACAGTAATATCTACCAAATTTAGGAGATCTTTATTATTCATTATCCCCCTCCTTAGTGTTAACTTCTAAGCTTGGATAGGTTTCAATCTTCCTTTTTAAGCCAAATCTTTGAAGAAGATTTCTAGGACCATCTCCTTGAACCCATCCTAAAACTCCCTCTGGCAGAGCTGTTACAACTAAGATAAATAACCCTCCTTGTATAAACATCCAGCTAGCAGGTAAAGCTTCACTAACAAGACTTTTTGCATAGTTAATAAAAACTGCTCCTAGTATCGCTCCCAATAAAGTTCCTCTACCTCCAACAGCAACCCATATAACCATTTCTATAGAAAAGGGAACTGTCATAAATTGAGGTGATACTATTCCAGACTGAACAGTATATAAGGCTCCCGAAATTCCAGCGAGACCTCCGGCAATAGAAAATATTATCGTCTTGAATATAACCGGGTTATATCCTGTAAACCTAACTCTTGGTTCATCATCTCGTATTCCTATAAGAATATTACCAAATCTCCCTTTAACTACCCACTTTGCAAAAAACCATGCAGCTATTACTAGTATGGCGGTTATCCAAAAGAATATTCTTTGCATGGATTCAGAACCTACCATCTGACCAAATAGTTGTGTTACATCTGTTTTTAAACCATTCGTTCCATTTATAAGTTTTTGTTGTCCATTAAAAAAGTTAAAGAATACAAGAAGAGAAGCTTGAGTAAGTATAGAAAAATAAACCCCTTTGATTCTATTCCTGAAAACAAGAAATCCAATTAAACCAGCAACCAATGCTGGAATGATCCAGATAGCGAAGAACGTGAAAACTGGCGATCTAAATGGTTCCCAGAAAAAAGGTAATTTTTCTACGCCATATAAAGCAAAAAATTCAGGAATGTTATTTGGAAATTCAGAAGAGCTGGTTATTTGCAAATACATTGCTGCACAATATCCACCTAGTGCAAAAAATATACCTTGTCCAAGACTTAGTAAACCTGTGTATCCCCAGATAAGATCAACCCCAAGAGCAACTATTGACAATGATAAGTATCTACCTAGAAGGTTTAGTCTAAATACAGGGAGTAGAGTTGGTGCTGCAATAATTAAGGCTATTAATATTATCCAAAATGATAATACTATTTTTTTATCAAATTTTATTTTACTTAGGGACATTAGTTTTCAACCATCCTGCCTTTTTGCGGAAACAAACCTGTGGGTTTAAATTGTAAGAATATAACTATTAATGCAAATATCATTACTCTTGCCATACTTGTTGTCGCAAAAAAGTTGATTGTGTTTGAGAGAGGTAAAGGCATATCTGGCCATATTGATAAGAGCCTTCCAGCTCCAATTAAATCTGTCATTATTCCTATTCCAAAGGAAGCAAGTACTGTTCCTAATAAATTTCCTACTCCTCCAAGGACTACAACCATAAAACAACCAACTATATAATTTCC
>QCBW01000014.1 GCA_003281485.1 Prochlorococcus sp. AG-347-J20
ATGTACACGGAATAGTATCCTGAGCTGTTTTATAAATAACTTCGCTAACTCTGTCTGCATCTTCTGTAAGTCTATATGTAAAATCTCCTGCTGAAATCTTTGCGACAGAATTCATTTTTATTTTTTTTATTTTGCTAAATAAATTTCCCCTCATTACTGCACTAATTTCTAAAGAAGGTTCTGCTATAAAAACATCTTGACCAAATTGGGCAGCTTTCTGAATTAAAAATACTAATAAAGATTTAAATATTATGCTAGAAACTTTTGAAAGGTCACCAGAGCCAATTGCTGGTATTAAGTTACCAGCGTAATAGGCTAATAGAGGCCAACAAGCTACATATATAACCATGCATATAAAACCTTTTATAAACCTATTAAAATATGGTTTGACAGGAGGAATTAATCGCAAGATATTGTATATTTTTAATAATCCTACTTTATCAATATCCTGAAATTTACAAAACAGTGAAATTAGATCAATTTTTAAAATGGCAAAATTTGGTATCTTCCGGTGGAGAGGCAAAGATTCTAATTAAATCTGGTTCTGTTAAAGTTAATGGTGAGTTAGAAACAAGAAGAGGAAGAAAATTAAATAAAGGAGATAAAGTTATGTTTCTAAAAAATGAATTAATTTTTGAATAGTTGGCCTATTCAACTCGGTTTATATTAATATGATTTTCTTGGAGATAGTATTTTGAGAAAATCTGTAATTGCTGGTAATTGGAAAATGCACATGACTTGTGCTGACTCTAAATCTTATTTAGAAGAGTTTATACCCTTAATAAAAAATATAAAGGACGATCGTAAAGTTGTTATTGCTCCTCCTTTTACAGCTATTTCGACTTTTTCTAGTCATACTAATTTTGAATATTTAGATATTTCTAGTCAAAATATCCATTGGGAGGATGAAGGAGCATTTACTGCAGAAATATCTCCAAAAATGCTTCTTGAGCATAGAGTATCTTATGCAATAGTTGGTCATAGTGAGCCTAGAAAATACTTTAGTGAAAGTGATGAACAAATAAATAAAAGAGCTGTTTTTGCACAATCTAGTGGGCTTACTCCGATAGTTTGTGTTGGAGAAACTTTAGAACAAAGAGAGAGAGGAGAAGCGGATAGAGTTATTACTAGACAAGTTGAACAAGGCCTAGAAAATACAGACCCATCAAATCTCATCGTAGCCTATGAGCCAATTTGGGCTATTGGTACAGGTAAAACATGTGAGGCTAAAGACGCTAATAATATATGTTCTTTGATTAGAAAATTAATAGGTTTTAAGGATGTGATTATTCAATATGGAGGATCGGTAAAACCAAATAATATTGATGAAATTATGTCAATGACTGATATAGATGGAGTATTAGTTGGAGGAGCTTCACTGGATCCTAAGAGTTTTGCGAGAATTGCAAATTATAAATAAGACAAATCCATGGCCAAAAGGCTGGGGACAAAAAACTTCAATTATGGGGGTTATTAATTTAACACCTGATTCATTTAGTGATGGAGGAGATTTAAATTCTTCAAAAAAAGTTTTAGATCAAGTTAATCACTTTATATGTAATGGTGTTGATGTTATTGACCTTGGTGCTCAAAGCACTAGGCCAAATGCGGAGGAAGTTGGTCCTGCCATAGAAATAAAAAGATTGATACCTTATTTGAAATTAATTAAAACAGAATATCCAAATATTTTAATTTCTGTTGATACTTTTAATTCTGAAGTGGCTTATGAAGCTCTTTTAAATGGGGCTAATTGGATAAATGATGTTACTGGGGGAAGAAGAGATGAAGGTATTTTAGATATTGTCTCAAAATTTCATTGCCCATTTGTCATTACTCATAGTCGTGGAAATAGTAAAAATATGAATGAACTTGCCAACTATGAGAATGTGTTGAGTGAAGTGATGTCCTCCCTTGAGATTTTGATAGAAAATGCTTTGGAGAAAGATATTTCAAAAGAAAATTTAATTGTGGATCCTGGAATTGGTTTTTCAAAAAATTTAAATCAAAATCTTGAAATTTTAAGAAATCTTGATACATTAAAAAGTTTAAATTTACCAATATTAATTGGTGCATCAAGGAAAAGGTTTATAGGAGAAATTTTAGATGAGATTGATCCGAAGGAGAGAGATATTGGGACTCTGGCAATAAGTTGTCTTTGTTCAAATTTTAATATAGATATTGTCAGAGTTCATAATGTAAAAATGAACTCTCAAATTCTTAAAGTTGCTGATAAATTTTATAGATAAAATTATTCTTTTACACCTTCGATTTTATCTTCGACTTCTTGGTATAGTTCCTTCAACTGTTCTATATTTTCCTCTGACGTCTCCCAGTATCCTCGACCATTAACTTCTAGTAAAGTTCCTACTATTCTTCTAAAACTATTAGGATTTAGATCCATCAACCTTTTCCTCATCTCTTCGTCATTTATAAATGTTTCATTAGTTTCTTCATATACAAAATTATCTACTTGTCCACTTGTTGCGCTCCAACCCAAGGTATAATTAAGTCTGTTAGAAAGCTCTCTTACTCCCTCATAACCAGATTTAAGCATACCTTCGTACCATTTTGGATTTAAAAGTTTTGTCCTTGAGTCTAATCTAATAGTCTCACCAAGCGTCCTGACTTGAGCATTAGAAGTTGTGGTATCTGCTATGTAGCTACTTGGTTCTTTGCCGTCATCTCTTAGTGTTTTTATTAATTTGGTTGGATCTGAATCAAAATAATGACTTACATCTGTTAAAGAAATTTCAGATGAATCAAGGTTTTGGAATGTAACATCTGCAGTTTTCATGACAGATTCAAAAACATCTCTTTTTTGATTCATTTCTCCTGGATTATCAGCATTGAAAGCATATGTCTTTCTTGATAAATACATTTCTTGTAATTCATTTTCTTCTTCCCAAGTTGAATTTTCTACAGCTAAATTAACATTCGAACTGTAGCTGCCACTTGCATTAGAAAATACTCTCGCAGAAGCATCTCTTATTGAAGTGCCTTCTTTTTCTGCTTGTTCCAGTGAGTGTTTCCTTACGAAATTCGACTCAAGAGGTTCATCAGCCTCAGCAGCTAATTTGACTGCCTGATCTATTAATGCCATTTGATTAATAAATAGATCTCTAAATACTCCAGAACAATTGACGACTACATCAATTCTTGGTCTACCTAATTCTTCTAATGGGATTAATTCCAATTTGTTGATTCTCCCTACAGAATCTGGTTTTGGTTTTACCCCAACAAACCATAAGATTTGGGCAAGAGATTCTCCATAGGTTTTGATATTGTCTGTGCCCCATAAAACGCAAGCAATTGTCTCGGGCCAAGTACCTTGTTCTTCCTTTTGTCTTTCAATTAATTTGTCAACCACTGACTTTGCTGCCGCGACTGCTGCTGTAGTTGGAATTGATTGAGGATCAAGTGCATGAATGTTTTTACCACTGGGTAACACACCTGGGTTTCTGATAGGATCCCCTCCCGGTCCAGGTAAAACATAATTGCCATCTAATGCCTTAATAAGGCTATCCATTTCTTTATCTGCGCAAACCTGTTCCAAACAGAAAAGTAAGTAATCAAATAATTTATTTAATTCTTTCTGATTTACTTCATTAAATCCATTTAATCTACAAACTCTTAACCATGGAGTAGGTAAATTTAAACCAAATAATTTAAGAAAGTCAAACAATTTGGAAAGAAGTGATTTTTCTAAATAAACTCTGCCATCAACAATTTTTAAAGAGTTAACCATGGCAAAAATAGAATCTCTAGCCGTTTTTATGATTTTTTCATTTAACTCAACAAATTTAAGTTTACCTTTGTTATTACCATCATAAATTTCATCAATTTTCAGGCCTATGGATTCTGCCAAGAGTCCAGGAAGAGATCTTAATCCCTCTTGTTCTCTTTCTAAAGATGCAATATTAACAAGGGTTGCAACTGCTTCTTCTGCCGTTGGAGCTTCTCCAATAGTATGAAGACCACAAGGTAATAGTCTACTTTCTATTTCCATCAACTGTTTATAAATGTTCCCAACAAATAAATCTCTTTCATCTATAGAAAGTTCTTCTACGTCTTTTGAAGGAAGCTCAACATCTTTATCAAGGTTACATTGTTTAGAAGTCTCGACAATTGCATTAACAATTTGAATGCCTCTACTATTTTCTCTTAGTTGTTGATAAGAACCAACAAGTTCACTTAGTTCTTTAAGTCCTTTGTAAAGTCCTGCATTTTCTGCAGGAGGAGTCAGATAGCTAATAGTTGAAGCGTATCCTCTTCTTTTCGCAATTGTTGCTTCAGAAGGATTGTTTGCTGCATAGTAATATAAATTAGGCAACGATCCAATGAGAGAATCCGGATAGCATGTTTCACTCATTCCAATTTGTTTACCGGGCATAAATTCAAGTGAACCGTGTGTTCCGAAGTGAAGTACAGCATCAGCACCCCAAATTTTTTCTACATAAGTGTAATAAGCTGCAAATCCATGATGAGGGCTAGCACTTCTTGAATAAAGTAATCGCATTGGATCACCTTCGTAGCCGAATGTAGGCTGGACTCCTATAAAAACATTTCCAAAATGTTTTCCATAAATTAGAAGATTCTGACCATCACTATTTAAGTTCCCAGGTGGTTTACCCCAATTCTCTTCAAGTCTTTGTGAATATGGTGTGAATTCTTCGTACTCTTTAACTGACATCTTATGAGCAATGTTTAATTCTGGAGAACCATCCATAGCTTCAGGATTGTTGATTACTTTTTCCATTAATTCTTTTGAATTACCTGGAAGTTCATCTATTTGATAACCTTTCGATTTCATTTCATGAAGAACTCTGTATATTGAACCAAAAACATTCAAGTATGCAGCAGTACCTACATTTCCTTTGTCAGGTGGAAAACTAAAAACTGTAATAGCTAATTTTTTGTCCTTTCTTTGCTTTACCCGTAAAGTTGACCATTTTATTGCTCTTTCAGCTATTACATCTACTCTATCTTGAAGCGTATGCGCCTTTCCTGTGGCATCATCACGACCCGAGAGAATAATAGGTTCAATTGCTCCATCAAGCTCTGGAATCGCAATTTGAAGTGCGACCTGAACTGGGTGTAATCCCAGATCACTATCTTCCCATTCTTGAGTGGTCTGAAAAACCAAAGGAAGTGCAACCATGTATGGCCTGTTTAGCCTTTTAAGAGCATCAATAGCTTTTGGATGATCTTGTCTTGCGGGCCCTCCAACAAGCGCAAAACCAGTTAAAGATACAACCCCATCTACTATAGGTAAATCCTTATTGATTGAATCATAATAAAATTCATTAACTGGCTTAGAAAAATCAAGACCACCACAGAAAATAGGAAGAACTCTTGCTCCTCGGTATTCTAATTCCTGGATAACAGCAACATAATGAGCATCATCTCCAGTTACTATATGGCTTCTTTGGAGTACTAATCCAATTGTTGGTGTTTTGTCATCTTTGGGGTTTATGTCCGTCCTATTATTTTCCCAATTTTGATAATCTTTCAGACTTTCAAACATAAAGGGAGCTAGAGGATGCCAAATCCCTAAATCTGGAAAGGTTTCAGGGTCTTGTATTTTGAATTCCTCTATTTGATCTTTTATATTCTCTGAAACTGCATACTTTTCAGAAATCATTAACAGGAAGTTTTTTAAGTTATCAGTAGTACCACCTAACCAGTATTGAAAACTAAGGATGAATGTTCTAGCATCTTGGGCTTTTTCTACTGGTAGATATTTAAGTATTGAAGGAAGTGTATTTAATAATTTAAGCATTGAATCTTGGAAGCTTGCTCCATCAGATTCTTTTTTCTTTTTAATTAAATCTCCAATAATACTTTTAGATTGACCAAGTTGGGCCATACTGAATGAACCTAACTTATTTAATCTCATTACCTCTGGCATCGAAGGAAAGATTATTGAAGCCTTAAGATTGTCTTTGTATGGAGAAACCGCATCAACTACTTTTTGAGCAAGATCTTCGATAAAAATGAGGGAAGCAACAAATATGTCTGCATTAGCTATATCCCTTTTGAAATCATCAAAATTATCTTCATTTCTTAGTTCCTCTATAAGATAGCCACTAAGATCTATACCTATTGGCCCATTCATCTCATTTATTGATTTTGCAGCTTCCGTTAAGGAATTTTGGTATTGTGGCTCAAGGACAACATAAACTGCTTTTATTACAACTTTGTGTTTGTTATCCTCAACAGGAGATACTCTGCGGTTTGCTGAGCGGACCTGCGTAAACATTGATTTTCTTTAAGTATTTCTACCAGACTACGAACGAAAAGACGTTATTGTGTGCAATATAAATAGCGTGTAACATCCTTTAAAAAAAAATTTTTTACAAAAATGATTGAAAATTCTAAAAAACCTATACCAGTACTAGTTTCCGGAGCTTTAGGCAGAATGGGTAGCGAAGTTGTGAATACTGTATTAAATTCTACAGATTGTGAACTTGTTGCAGCAATTGACATAAATGAAGAGAATAATGGCTCAAATATTTCTGAATTATTAAAGGTAAAAAAGTGCGATGTTTTTGTTTCAAATGATTTTGAAGGGACATTATGTTCTGTTAGTCAAAATCACAGAAATGAAGATATCAAACCTGTCCTTGTTGATTTTACTCATCCTAATTCTGTATATGAAAATACCAGATCAGCTATCGCATATGGTATTTCACCAGTAGTAGGAACTACAGGTCTTAGTCCTTCGCAAATACAAGACTTGTCTGTGTTCGCTCAGAAGGCATCTGTTGGTTGTGCAGTAATTCCTAATTTTTCAGTAGGTATGGTTCTTCTTCAGCAGGCAGCATCTGCAGCTGCAAGGTTTTATGACAATGTTGAATTATTAGAGATGCATCATAATCAAAAAGCTGATTCTCCTAGCGGAACGTGTATAAAAACTGCAGAAATGATTGAAGAATATCCAAAGAAATTTAATCAGAATTTAGTAAATGAGTTTGAGTCATTAAAAGGGGTTCGAGGAGGGATCAGAGATTCAGGAATTAATATACATTCTGTACGATTACCAGGATTGTTAGCCCATCAATTGGTAATCATGGGATCTCCTGGTGAAACTTACACAATTAAGCATGACACTATAGATAGAAAGGCATATATGCCCGGTGTTTTGCAGGCTATAAAAAAAATAGGAAAATATGAATCTTTAATTTACGGACTTGAAAAATTGATTTTTTAAAATGCTAATTCCAATTAATTCAAATCAAATTTCAAAACTTATTCCTGCTGTTGGTACCGGAAGTCAATTTAAGTACACTTTGGGTAATCCAAGAAAAATTCTTCAAAGAGTAATAATTTCTTCAATTGGTGGTTTTGTCTCATTAATTATTAGTTCAACTGGAGATCAAACAAATAATTTCTGGTTATTGCTCTGTGTAGCTTTCTTTTTGTACATCATATGGGGGCCAATACTTGAATCAAGTAGAAAAAATTTGAAGTTAAGAAAATATAAATTTTTTTCTATATTCGATGGTTATATAGCAGATATCTATAAAACAGAAAAGATTGAAAGTTCAAGAGAACAATCTAATAGGCAAGGTCGATTAGAAGTTATCGAAAATAAAAGGACCTGGTTAGTACTTGAATTGGAAGATGAAGATGGATATTTGGAGAAGTTAAGTTTCCCTATGGAAAATAAGCACAGTCAAATTAGAGTTGGTTCGAGTATAAGATGTTTGTTAACTTCTAATAACCGCAATTTTGATAGAGATTTTTATCTAACCGATGCATGGTTGCCTGAAATTAATTTATGGGTTGGTGAATACCCCTACTTATTAAGACCTGCATTTGAGGAAATTTGCTATATTTACACCAATAGATAGTTGATATTTATAAATTTTGATGAAAAATAGACTAAATTTTAAAATTGTTGGCGCTGGTCCAACAGGCTTACTACTTTCAATTGCACTTTCAAAATTTGATTGCGATATTTTCTTAACTGATCAATTGGGAAAAGATAGATTAATTAATAAGGATAAAACTTATGCAATTACTCATTCTACGAGGATAATATTATCTAAATTCGGACTTTGGCAAAAATTAGAACCATATTTATTTGGATTTAATACCTTATCAATATCTGACAGTGTAATTTCTTCTACTTCAATTCTAACAACTTCTGATTTAGATGATGATATTAGTGCTTCTCAAAATATTGGCTGGGTAGTTAAACATTCAGATCTTATGAGTGTTTTTTTTCGAGAAATGGGTAATCATGATAATATTTTTTTTATAACGCCACAAAAATTACTTCATAAAAATAAATTATTTGATTATCAATTTTTTTCTACAGGAGCAAATTCTCTTGATAAAAAATTGTTTGATTTTGTGAATTTTAAAAAATCTTATAATCAGTCTTGTTTAACTTTTAAGGTTGTTATTAGAGGTAATTGTGAAAGGCGTGCTTACGAAATTTTCAGAAAAGAAGGTCCACTTGCATTATTACCTTTAGAAAAAAACTTATATCAAGTGATTTGGACTTCCAGTACATTAAAGTCCATAGAAAGATTAAATTCAGATAAAAATTTATTAATTGATAATTTATCAACTATCTTGCCAGATGAATTTAAGTTAGATCAGATTATTGGCGAATTTAATATATTTCCCGTTTCATTATCATTAAATTATCCTTTGTTACATTTTAAAAAATTATTATTTGTAGGGGATGCCTTTCACACATTTCACCCCGTTGGTGGTCAGGGTCTTAATACTTGCTGGAGAGACGTAAATACTATTTTTGATATTCTAAATAAAAATATTGCTATTACTAAAATGAATATGAAACTATTTAAGTTTAGGTATTTTTCGAGCAGGATTTTAGATATTATTGTTACGATGCTCGTTACAGATTCTTTGATTTCAATTTTTGCTAATGAAAACTTTTTTATATTTCCAATAAGAAAATTTTCATTTTCTTTACTAAATAATTTTATTTTTATGAGAAAATTAGTTCTTAATCAAATGACTAAATCTCTCGTTTTTTTTAAAATTAAAAAATTATTGTGACAAATTATTTATCAAAAAAAATAATAATTTATTTATTAAATGAGATAGGCTTAGATGAGTCCTCAATTGAGCTTGGTTTGAAATTATCAATTAAAAATAATACTCCATTGCCAATCTTACTATGGAGTTATGGAATGCTAACTATTGAAGAACTAGATAAATTATATTCATTTTTATTTCAAAAAATGGAATAATGCTACTGTTATAATTAGGTATATAAGTGGAATTAAGAACAATTACTGTTTTAACGAAGGGGAATCGGGTTTCAAGGAAATCAATAGAGAAGCTTGATTTATTATTATTAATCTTAGAGACAATAGATTTAAATGGTATACAATCCCTCTACGCCTTATCAAATAAACTTGATTTAAATGATATCTTGCCAAATAAAATTGCTATTTGGAAATTAAGGAATAATAATCCATTGAGGAGATCTTATATGAATCACAATATTAAATCGAATGAATTTGACGCCTTGATTAAAATTACTGTTGAAATGTCTAGATATTTATATCCTTATATTAGAAATATTCTTCAATCAAAAGAAAATTCTGAAAAGAGTTCAGAAGTTTGGAATGATTTTAACAATAGATTTACAGAGTTAATTTACGAGAGGTTAAACATAAATTGTATGCGAGTAAAAAAGCTTTTAAATAAAAATAGAAATGATGAAATGCTTGTTAAGTCCTTACTGACGTTATCTCTATGTATATCTAATCATGGTTATCTTAAGTTAAAAACTTTTTTACTTAACGTTTAGTATGATGCAGAATAGTTTATTATTTCATCAATCTTCAGCTAGTCTCGAAATAATTGGATTACCCGATTTTTCAAATAATGAAAATAAAGATCAAATATCAATAATTTCACAATGGAAATTAACCATAATTGATAAACCTCTTATTGAGGGCAAAATTGAACATTTAGTTCCAATTATGGATGCATTTTATATTTATTCAAATCTTTTAATAAATAATGAAATGCCTCTATATGAATCAAAATTGATAGACATAAAAGCTGATAATCTATTTATTCATAATGTTGTTCTCAAGAGCTCTAAGTCAGATGTTAAACCACTAATCATTAAGATTGGCAATTCATTACTTTCAGATATCGTAAATTGTTTTGAACAGTTAAATGAGTCTCCAAAAGTCAGATTAAAAAAAACTCGTGTTTTAAAAAATGTTCCTAAAAATTTAAGAAATAGACTCCATAACAAAGCTAAAGTTTTTAAAACTATTCTTCCTCCTATTATTTCAATTCTAACTTTGATTCTATTCTCTACTGCTCTTACATATTTTTATAATCCTGTTGAAGAAAATGAAAACAAAGAAATAATTTATTCAAAATAATGACTAATAGCGCAATTAATATAAACACGATAGTATAGGATAATTTCTTTTTAGAATAATTTTTAAATTTTTTTTTGGGCTTTGATGTATGGCAGATTTAAACATCCCAAAATTAAATATGAAGTCTGAAAAATATATTTTTAAGAAAAAATTAACTTTAAGAAGAAAATCTAATAGAAGGCTACTTACGGAGTTTTCTTTTATGTTTATTTTGAGTATTTTGTTGGGTTATATAAATTATTTAATACCTAATAAGAATTTACTTTTAAAAAATATTCCTACGAATATAAACAAATCTTTTGAACTAATTATTGAACTTTTTTCAAATCTCCTAGAAATTTTTCTAGTGTTTTTTATATTTATTTCCGGTATTACAACTTTAATTTTATTAATTGGTTCATTCTATAGGTTATATAAGGTAGTTAGGAAAAAAACGAAGCTTATTGATTACAAATAGTTTTAGATAGGTTGCATTAATCCACCACTGCCTGAATCTGAATCATCATCATCATTTTCTGTCTCTATACCTAATAAGGCATAAATCCCAAGAGCTACAGATGACAATAAAATGGTGAAGGGTAATATGGAATTTTGAACACTTATGTCAATGTATTCACCCATTTATTTTTTAAATTTGTATAAACCTAACCGAAATTAAACTCTTTCGCGGATTTTAAATATTTATTTAATAATTTATTCCTTTTTAATAAGAAGATCTTTATCAAAATTATTTATTTCTCTAAGAAATGAACCAAACCAAAAAGTTAATTGATCAATTTGATTTTGTACTTCAGTTACTCCTAACCCTCTTATTGTTATTAAGGACCATTGTTCCCTTTCCTCAAAACTAAATTTATTTTGGACACTATTTGGTAATGAATTTTTTAGTATTTTAAAAGTAGATTTTTTTAATTTTGTTTCTATTACAATGTTTGGTTTTTTTAGTTTGATTTTGTTAAAACCACATCTTCTAGAAAGTAATTTTAGTTTCATCAACATAATTAATGACTCAACAGGTTTAGGTAAAATCCCGTATCTATTAATCCAGTCTGTAGCTAATTCGGTTAATTCATCATTATTGGAACATTCAGTAGCAGATTTGTAAGCATCAAGTTTTTCTTCTCTGTTTAATATCCATGTTGCAGGTATAAATGCATTTATTGGGAGATCAATCTGTGTGTCACTAACTTCTGGGATTTCTTGTCCACTAATTTCTGAAATAGCCTCGTGGAGCATTTCAATATACAAATCATATCCAATAGCATTAACTTTTCCGCTTTGTTCTTCTCCGAGTAGACTCCCAACACCTCTTATTTCCATATCTTTCATTGCTAGTTGGTATCCACTTCCTAGTTCCGTGAAGTCTTTTATAGCTTTTAATCTTTGCTTTGCAGCATCGTTGATTTTATTTATATTTGGATAAAATAACCAGGCATGTGCTTGTATTCCGCTTCTACCCACTCTTCCTCTTAATTGATAGAGTTGTGAAAGTCCAAATTTATGAGAATCTTCAATAATAATTGTATTTACTTTTGGGATATCTAATCCGCTTTCAATTATTGTTGTACATATCATGAGGTCCACTTCCCCGTTATTGAAGGCAATCATTGCATTTTCAAGCTCTGTTTCATTCATTTGTCCGTGAGCAATAATAAATTTTAGGTCAGGGAATATATTTTTTAATTTGTTTACAGCTTGATCAATATCAGAAATCCTTGGAAGGACATAAAATATTTGACCACCCCGATCAATTTCTTGACTTATAGCGGTTCTTATTACGTCCATATCTGTTTCAGATAAATATGTTTTTATTGATCTTCTTGAAGGAGGAGGAGTATTTATTAAGCTCATTTGTCTTAAGCCAGATAGGCTCATGTAAAGTGTTCTTGGTATAGGTGTGGCAGAAAGAGTCAAAACGTCGATGTTGTTTTTTAATTTTTTAATTTTCTCCTTTTGCCTTACTCCAAATCTTTGTTCTTCATCAATTACAAGTAGTCCTAAATTTTTTATTTCTATTTCTTTTCCTAAAATTTGGTGAGTTGCTATTACTAAATCAATTTTATTATTTTTTAATCCTGCATAGATTTCCTTTCTCTCACTAAAAGTTTTGAATCTATTGAGTAATGAAACTTTTATTGGGTAAGGTGAAAATCTATTACTTATTGTTCTCCAATGTTGCTGAGCAAGGATTGTAGTAGGGGCTAATAATATTACTTGTTTACCAGATGTTATAGCCTTGAAAATAGCTCGAACAGCGACTTCTGTTTTGCCAAATCCTACATCTCCACAAACTAACCTATCCATTGGCTTCTCGCTTTCCATGTCTGATTTTATTTCTTTTACAGCAGTAATTTGATCAGGTGTGGGTTGATAAGGGAATGATTCCTCTAATTCATTTTGCCAAGGACCATCTTCTGGATATATGTGACCCTTAAGTTTCTCTCTCTTTGCATAAAGTTTTAAAATATCGATAGCAACTTTTTTTATAAGTTTTTTATTTTTTTCTTTTATTCTTTCCCATTCTATTCCTCCTAATTTATTAATTTTTGGTTTTATTTTTCCGCTTGATCTATATCTATTAACACTGCCAAGTTGATCAGCTGCAACACTTATTTTTCCATCTTGGTACTGAATAACTAAATAATCTCTAGAATCTCCAGTTATATTAATTTTTTCTATTTTTATAAATTGCCCTATTCCATGATTTTTATGAACTATAAAATCACCTGGATTAATTTTGTTGACATTTATATTTGAATTGACGCTTAATTTTTTTCTTCTTATAAAAACATTATTAAAAAGAGATTGTTGTGAAAATAGTTCTTTATCTGTTATTAAGATAATTTTCCATATTGGGAGATAAAAACCTTCGATTTCATAATTGTTCTTATTTTTTATTATTAAAGGAGTGGAGTTATTTATTGACTGATATGCTGAATCTAAATCATTTGGATTGCTCAAAAAGTTTGTACTACATTCGTGCTCAAAAAGTAAGGTTCTAGTCCTTAATGGCTGTGCTGATAATATCCATACTTTTTCTTTATTTTTTATGTTTTTATTTATGTCGCTGGATAATTTCCCTATATTTTTGGAGTATGAATTTAATCTTTTATCGTTTAATAAAAACCTATTATCAATATTATCTTTAGATTCAAATTCATATAATTTAATTAAATTAAACTTTCCCATTGAACTAAAAACTTCTTCAAACTTTAAGTGTAAATTAGGAGTAGCCTTAAGATTAATATTATTATTTTTAAGGTTTTCATTTAATTCAGTTTCATAATTTTCAAAATTATTTTCTGAATCTAGATACCAATTATTGGCAAATTTTTTACAATCTTCTAATTCATCAATTACGAGAATTGTGTCCTTATTTATAAAATCTAATATATTTGAGGGGTCTTTTTGTATTATTCCTAAATAACGATCAAGATTATTTTTTTTAATATCTTCTGAATTGAAAATTTTTTTCTTAGATAAATTACATAACTTATCTTTAATTAGTAAATCAAATCCAGCCTGTATTATTTCAATATCATTTATACCATCTAATGTTTTTTGTGTATGTGGATCATATTCTCTGATTTTCTCAATTACATTATCAAAAAATTCCAATCTTATAGGTAACTCATTATTAACAGGATAAATATCTATAATTTCGCCTCTTCTACTCCATTGACCTTCTGAAGAAGTGACATTTTCCTTGAGATATCCAAGTATTGTAAGTTTATTTGCTAATTCATGAATCTCAATTTGAACCCCTTTTTGCAAATCTAATGTGTTTTCAATTAATAAATTTTTATTTATTAGGTGAGGTTGTAGTGATCTCTCAGTTGTAATAATAATATTAAGTTCTTTTCTCCCTTTTCTTATTAATTTGGATAAAACAGTAAGCTGAGTAAATTCAATTTCTTTAGATTTATTAATTGAAGAGTAAGGAAGATGTTCTGTTGGTGGATAATATAAAACTTCTTTATTATTTATACTTTCAAAATAACCAATCCATTTGTAAGCAATTTCTATATTGGGACATATTAATAATATATTTTTATTTTCTTTTTTTGCGATGCTATCTAATATTATTGATTTTGCATATCTACTTGAACCAACAATATTTAATTCCTTATTCTTTGAAATTCTTTTTATTAATTCAGAAGTAACTTGTGAGTTTGAAATATAATTAACTAAAGTATTTAAACTCATTTATAGTTATCAATCTTGATTACTAATATCCGACATATTATATTAGATTTTATAATGATTGTGAATAATATTTGATGGATTCAGCTGCAATAAATTCTTTTATACCCACGCTAGATCAAGTAGACAGTTGGTACGAAATCTTTACACTTTTACCAATATTAATTGTATTAGAATTATTATTATCTGCTGATAATGCTGTCGCACTAGCTTCTCTTACAAAATCCCTTGACAGTTCGGAATTAAGGTCAAGAGCCTTAAATATTGGTATAACAATATCTTTATTATTCAGAATTATTCTCATCATATTATCTAATGTTCTTCTCAAGTTTATTTTTATTAGGATTTTTGCCGGTTTTTATTTAATATATTTATTTTTCTCTAATGTTTTTTTTGATTCTGAAATAGAAAATTCTAAAAATGGGAATGACAATAATAAAAATAATTTTAGGTTCTTAAAGGTTGTAGCACTTCTTTCAATTACAGACTTTGCATTTTCCATAGACAGTATCACTACTGCAGTAGCTATTAGTGATCAATACATATTAATAATATTTGGAGCAGTTATTGGGGTATTAGCCTTAAGATTTACCTCAGGAATTTTTCTAAAATTTCTAGATATATTTTCCAGATTAGAAAGAGCCGGTTACGTAGCAATTTTAATTGTTGGGATTAAACTTTTACTAAATACGTTAATTAAAGAATCAATTCTTCCAGACTATTATTTTTATATTTTGATTCTTTTTGCTTTCATTTGGGGATTCTCTAAAAAAGATTCTAAAACTTAATCTGAGAGATATTCACCTACTAATGGATTTAACTGTTGTATCAGTTGCTTGTTACGAGATATATTTTTACCTTCAAGTTTTGCTTCTAACAAAATAATAGGATCAGTTTTAGTTGAAATTATTATTCCTTCATTTTCTATGACAGAAAGAATAATACCTGATTCTGAATTATTCTTCATGAAACAGTATTTCCCTTTTTTAATTTCATGTCTACTCAAAACTTTAATTTTAATTATTTTAAGGTTCTTACCTCTAAAAGTTGTGTTCGCTCGTGGGTATAATGCTTTTATTTTTCGAGAAATTTGAATTGCCTCATTACCCCAATCTACTTTAAAGTCTGATTTTTCAATCATTCTCGCGTAAGTGATTTCTCTTCCTAGGGTATTTTGTTTTGTTAATTGAGAATTAGTATTTTTATTAATATTTTGTTCGAGTAGAGATATAGCATTTAAAAATAATTTTGCTGATAAAATACTAAGTTTTTCCGTTAGTGTACTTAAATTATCGTTATTATTGATTTTAATTTTTTCTTCCAATAATAAGTCGCCAGTATCTAGTCCCTCATTCATTTTCATAATTCCTACCCCAGTAAATTCATCCCCTTTCATTAATGCCCATTGGATTGGGGCTGCACCACGCCATCTTGGAAGTAATGAAGCATGTGCGTTCCAACAACCATATTTTGGGATTTCTAATATCTCTTTTGGCAGTATTTTCCCATAAGCTATAACGATAAATAAATCACAACATAGTGATTTAAGTTCGTTTATAAAATGTATATTGCCTCTAATTTTTTCGGGAGTATAAATTTTAATAGATTCTTGCTCGGCAAGGTTTTTAACAGGTGACGAAATTAATTTGTTTCCCCTAGATCTTTTCTTATCCGGTTGGCTAACAACTGCAATTACCTCGTACTTTGATTTAATAAAAATATCAAGGCTCGCAAGTGAATATTCAGGAGTCCCCCAGAATATAATTCTCACGCGTCACCAGTTATTGATAATTCATCTACCCATATATGTGGAGAAATGCCACTTGTTGTTACCTCCTGTTTTGATTCAATGTTTATTATGTTTTTAAAAAGATATTTGATATCCCCTGCGACAGTAGCAGATTCTATTGAGATTTTTTCACCGTTTTTATAATGCCATCCATCAAATGGAAGAGAGAATGAACCTTGACTCGCTCTGACACCTGCATGAATTGCATTTAATTCTTCAATATAAACAAATTCTCCCTCGTAATTTGAGTGATCTAAGGATGTTTTGAGATCTAAGTCTTTTTCTGATTTCTCAACTACTAACCAATCGGGAGATACTGAGACTTTTGATCCTAGACCAGCGTGGCCAGTAGGAATTGTTTTGAATATTCTTGCAGTTGATTCAGAATGTAAAAAATTTTGAATTCTCCCATTATTGATTAAACATAGTCTTTTGGTTGGGGTTCCTTCTCCGTCAAATGGTGATGAAGAAATATTCTTTTCATGTTGACCGTCATCATAAATATTAAGTGCTTCAGTCGAAAGTTTCTCACCAATAGAATTTTTATTGGACAAGCTCACTCCATCTAAAATGCTTCTAGCATTAAACATTGAGCTAAAGGCATTAATGATTGTCAAAAAAGACTCTGGGGAAAAACATATTAAATATTTATCAGTTTTAATAGATGAATAATTTAGATGAGAAATTGTTTTATTAGAAGCGTCTTTGATACACGACTCTATATCTATATCATCAACTCCATATCCAAGTTTTACGGACCCTGAGCTACGAGGTTTCTTATCTTTCTCTTCTGCTCTGGCATATAAATAGAGCGCAGCTTGACTTTTGGTATAACTTCGAAAGGCACCTTCACTATTTGCATAAACTCTTTCATAAAAACTCTCGGATAAACCATTATATGGAACAGATTTGATGGATTCATGACTTTCTAAAAGTTTTACTTCCGCTTCTCTCAAAATAGTAAGTAATTTTTTAATTCCAGCAGGATTTCTTTTTTTAACGTCCTTAACATTAATAGGATCCTTTGCTAGTGGTGAAAATTCAGTAGATTCATTTTTGTTGCCAAAATCAGAAGCAATATTTGCTTGATTTAGAGCCTTTTTAATACCAGATTCACTGATATCACTAGTTGTAGTAATACCGACTAAATTAGATTGGTTCCAAACTCTTAAAGTTAAAATTTGCTTTTGTGATGCCTTAAGTTGTTTAGCCTCACCTTTATCAACTTGCACAGAATAATCATTTGAAAAGCTTGCACCGTAATCCCATTTTTGAAGATTTAGGAAATCTGCAGCTTTGGTTATTTGAGTTGTAATTTCTCTTGAATTCATATACTATCTTCCTCCAACAGTAATTGAATCAACTTTAATATGAGGTTGGCCAACAGTTACGTTGACACTTCCACTAATAGATCCACAGAATCCAGGTGCTAATTCAAGATCATTTCCGCACATTGAAATTTTTGGCATAACTTCTTTAGCCTCACCAATCAAAGTTGCTCCCTTTACTGGTTTAGTTAGTTTTCCATTTTTGATTAGATATCCTTCTTCTACCGCAAAATTAAATTGTCCTGTAGCACCTACACTTCCTCCACCCATTGATTTGCAGTAAAGACCATCACTAATACTATTTATTAAATCTTCTTTGGAGTATTCACCTTTAGCTATATAAGTATTTCTCATTCTTGAAGCAGCTGCAAATGAATAATTTTGCCTTCTCCCACTCCCTGTTCTTTTATGGCCAGTTCTTAATTCACCTGCTCTGTCGGATATAAATTTCTTTAAAATCCCATCTTTTATAAGCACTGATTTCTCCGGTTCCATACCTTCATCATCTACCGATAATGAACCGAATGAACCTTCTGATATGCCTTCATCTATAGCCGTGACTGATTCATGAGCAATCTTTTTATTCAATTTATTCTCAAAGGGTGTTGTACCTCTTTCTATTTGAGTAGTTTCAAGCAAGTGTCCACAAGCTTCATGAAATATAACGCCACCAAATTTATTAGCTAATACAACAGGCATTTGTCCAGCCTCTACGTAATCCGCGTACAACATGTTCATCGAACTTTCAAACACATCATTTGCTGCTTTTTCATGATTCCATAATCTAAATTCATTAGGCATTCCTGATGAACCAAATCTTCTACTCCCATTAGATCTATACTGGGCATCACTAGCAATTACGTTAAGTCCAACTGTTTGATGTAACCTAATATCTGAAGCATAGGTTCCATCGCTGGAGGCTATTATTACTTCTTGAAGAGTTCTAGAGTAACTTCCTTTTCTAGTAATTATTTTATTGTTTTTTTTAAGAGACTTTGTACTGAGTAATAGTTTTTCACTTATCTCATGAATTGATGGAACTTCATCTATCCACGTTTTCTTGTTTAGGGTGTAATCCCTATGTTTATTTAAACCGTTAAATACTTCTATATTTTTTTTATCAGTTACATCAAGCATTTCAATAGCTTGAGATACTGATTTCATCAAGCCACGTTTTGATAAATCATTTGTACTTACAAATCCGTCCCTCTTATCTTTAAAGATTCTAATCCCAGCACCTTTACCAAATGATGGACTTACACTAGTAATATTGTCCTCTTCAGCTAGTACACTTGAGTTATCAGTATTTTCAATAAATATTTCTACAAAATCTGCACCCAATCCAATGCCATAAAAAATAATCTCTTCTAATAAATCTTTATTGCAAAAACCAAATTCGATTTCATTTGATTTGATTTGTGACGAAAGCATATGAGTTTAAAAATGTGCTCTGTATAAAAGATTATCTAATCGCTGGTTGGAAATCTTTGCTATCTAGAGGTTTTAATAAGTATAGTCTTAATAACTGATAACCGTTTGATAAATACTTAGGTAATTTTTTAAAAGTTTTATAAACTTTATTTTCACTACTTTTAGCAATATTAGAGAGAATTTCGTTATTCTCAACTATTTTATCTAATCTTCCATAAAAGGATTTGTTGTGAACATTAAGTACTACGGGAAAAACTCTAGCAGAGGTCTCATTTGTTTTATTAATAACATATTGATCATAATCTCTAGCATCTAACCCTAGAGAGTTGTAAAAATCTTTTTTGACTCCGAGATCTCTTGCATACATAGTAGCAAATACAGCAAGTAGGAAAAACCTTGACCATAGTTTAGATGTCAAAGGAAGGTTGTTCAAAAAGTATCTGAACCTATGGAAATAGTCAAATAGTGGATGGGTAAAGGTAGAGCCCCCAATGGTAATTTTTTGGCTTAATGATTTAACAGTACGTGGTTGTGCTTTCATTAGTGCGTCAAAAAAATCACCATGTCTATTTTCATCTTGACACCAATTCTTAAAGTAATTAAATAGTGGAAATATCTTGCTATCTGGATTCTTTTCGAGATGCCTATAGATTGCGATATATCTCCAATAACCAATCTTTTCAGATAAATAAGTAGCGTAAAAAATGCTTCTTGGTGGGAAATAAGTGTAATCTTTATTGGCTGTTAAAAAACCTAAATCTAACTGTAACCCAAAGTCACTCATTGATTTATTCAAGAAACCTGCATGTCTGGCTTCGTCTCTAGCCATATGAGCAAAACATTCAGCAAGTAGAGGGTTTTTGGCTTTAATTCTTTTACTTAGTTCCTTGTAAAGTAAAAAACCTGAAAATTCTGATGTACAACTACCCTCAAGGAAATCAACAAATATTTCTCTTGTATCGGGATCCAATTTTTCTGCAGCACCTTCAAATTCGCTATTTCTAACAAAATGATGCCTGTTGTAATCTTTTCTAAATTCTTCACATATTGCTTCTAATTCATCCTCGTTTATTGATAAATCCATATTTTCCATTGCCTCAAAGTCCGTTGTATAGAATCTTGGTGACAAAATTGTTTCCTTTGCCGGTGCCTTTCCATTATTTATTAATTTTTTATTTTTAGAATCAATAGTTGATTGAGCCATCATTAATTTCATTTATTAATACTATTATTTACTATGATTTGTATTTTCGAGGGAAAAGTTAACTTGGTGTTATTGTTTTTTTAATTAACTCCTATTAACTTTTGTCCATTTAATCTCTGCAGGACTCTTGAAATAATTAAATTGAGGGTTATTCTTTTCTCGTCTATAAGGAATGATTCAATAATGCTAGGTTTTTGGTTTGGTTTGGATAAAGAAATACTTTTTAATGAACTTATGTCATCCTTTTCAAAAGAAAGCCAAAAGCAGCAAGTATCTTTGATTTCGCAGTTTATTACCCAGCATTTATCTCCAGCAATGGGTCTGTAGGTGTTTTTGAGATTAATATTTATTATTTCTAAACCCCTTTGATTAATTTCTTCTGTTAAGGAAGGGATTAAATGGATTTTAATAAATTCTTGAAATGGCTTTTTCTCTATCGGGAGTTCTTTTTTGGGGTTAGGAATAGTTTTAACGGGAGCATTATTTTCATTTTTTAGGTTAATTTTAGGATCAGAATTATTTTGAGATTTAATATTAATTTCATTTGTGTTAATAAATTTTTCTGATTTGGGATCTTTTATTTCATCAGATTTAAATTTATTTGTATTTTCGGATACTTCATTATTAGGTTCTAAATTTTCTTGCATGAAATAATATTGAATAACTTTATTATAAATTAAAAAAACATATTTTATAAATAACTACCTAAAATATCTACCATTCATCATTATCGTTATCCCAGTCATCATTGTTATTGGTTCTATTTGAATAATTTTGCTCTCTTCTCAAATTACTCTCTTCAGAATTTTTGACTACTCTGTAATTAACAGATATTGTTGGTTGACTGTCTCTAATATCTCTCTGTGGCGGCATTTCAGTATTTGACTTCATAACTCCATCATTATCTGGAGGTTCATAATTTTCTTCCATATCTTCAACAGTATTTTCTTTATATTTAGTAATTGTCGTACTTAATAACGTGCTTATAAATAACCCAGAGAAAAAAGAAATACTGATTAACTTACCTATACTTACTTGCTGAGCCGTCCATTTAAAGTATCTAAATGAAGATTTCTGATTATTATTTGTATAAAGTAAAATTTGAAGGGTTATTATTAAAAAAAAAGATAATAATAAAAATTTTTTCTTAAAAATCATTCTAATAATTTGTCTTCGTTTTATTATTGTCTGAGGGTTTCATAATTTTTTTGAAAAAATTTTTTTATATTAATTCTAAATCAATTTGATATTTTAGAATATCTACTTTAATAATTTTTACTTCTATTTCGTCTCCAATTTTATATGATTTCTTAGATTTTCTTCCAATCAATAAATTTTGTCTTGATCTATATTCATACCAATCATTATTTAAAGTGCTTACATGGACAAGACCTTCCACATTTAATTCTGATATCTCTACAAAAAAGCCATAACTTTGTACTGACAAGATGAAACCACTATAAATATTGTTTAATGATTTTTCTGCCTTCCTAACTTTTTTTATGCTTACCATATTAGATTTATATTGGTTTACTTTGTACTTATATTCATTAAGTTTGTCGATAACAAAATTATTAAATAACATATCTATATTTCTTGAAATTGAAGAATTAAATATATCCCAATTTACTGATTTCAATGAATTACTCTCTAATATATTTATTTCATTTACATTATTTTTCTTTGATTTCTTACCATTTACAATCAAATTGAAAATGCAGTACTGATTAATAAGGTTGGTAAAGTCATATCCAGGAACAGTCCATGGAGAGGCAAATAGTTTTTTTGATACATCATTGTCTACATCTTTAGGACTCAGGTTAACATCAAGTTCCTTAAATTCATTTATTAAAAGTCTATGTAAAATTCTTTTTTTACTATCATCACCACATAATTTAATTAATTGATCAAATGTTAAATTGCCATCTTCATTAAGCTCTATATCTTTATCGAAAAATTCTGAATTTTTGATGATTTCATTTGCATTAATGTGATCTAAACCATTTAAAAAATATCCTGCGCTTCTTAAGCTATATTGATTTGAATGCTTGAACCATATTAAATTCGCTTCAAGTAGTATTGGAGAAAGATATGTTTGGCAATCTTCTTTTTTTAATGGTTCAAAATATCCTTTTGAATATTCAGCTGGGTTATGAATGAAAAATTCATTTAAAATGTCAATTTTATTAAGTGGAGCAGGGATTTCAGCATTACCTTCCAAGAGATGTTTTTGTCTAAATGAAGTTGAAATTTCCAATATTTTATCTAAATCCTCTATATATTCTTTTATAGGTTTTAAAATTCGTGAAGTTATTCTATTCTTACTTTTTCTTGATAGAAGGGCATCAGTATGCTCACTTCCAACAATAAAAGCACACTTTACTAAAGTTAGGTGAAATGACCACTCGGTTATTTCATTTTCGCTATTTAAATTTAAGCAGAGGCTTATTGCTTCATTCTTTTCACCTAAGTAAAATTTAGAAGCACTTACTATGGAATCAGAAAGATAGTTTTGCCAATTCTCCAAAAAGGGTAATGATTCAAAACAACTAAAGAAT
The DNA here is from genome assembly GCA_003281485.1 of Prochlorococcus sp. AG-347-J20. GTDB lineage: Bacteria > Cyanobacteriota > Cyanobacteriia > PCC-6307 > Cyanobiaceae > Prochlorococcus_A. The sequence continues at coordinate 22,902 of QCBW01000014.1, forward strand.
GTTTCTAAGGATTTTTTACTGTTAAGTTCTACTCTTTCTGCAAGATTATTTGTATGTAACCATAATTTAGTATTATTCTCATTTCCATGCTCTATTTGAATCAATGGGAGCATTGGAGAATCATCTGAATTCCAACTTTTGAATAAATAAGATTTTTTTTCAGATAAGTCTATTCTTTCCCTCTTTTCTGTCTTCTTAGATTGAATAAGATTTTCATTGCATAATTTCACTATATTGCTTTTGGATAAAACAAAATCTGTATCTAATTCTTCATTGTCTTTTAGTTGAAGTTCTTGTGTTACATGGCCTAATCCTTCGTCTTGACCTATGGGGAATTTATCAATTTCAACTTTTACTATATTCTTATTTTCTGGAATGTAGATAAATTTCTTATCTTCTTTTGGAAGTTTTATTTTTGAAAGAATCCTGTCATCAATAGGAATAGCATATATATCATTATTTATACTTTCAACTTTAGAAAGAAGTATTTGATTCGTTCTTTCAAGAATACAATCAACTATTCCTTCTGGGGACCTTCTTCTGTAGCCTTCTTTTATTATCCTTACTAAAACTTTATCTCCATTCCAGGCATGATTAAGTAAATTTTCTTTTATGTAAATATCTTCTTTGTTTTTCTCTCTAACAGCAAAGCAATAACCTTTGCTACTACATCTTATTTTAGCGACGATATGATTGCTATCTTTTGTGCAGATATATTCATTATCGGAATTTTTATTTATTATTTCTAGTTTCTCAAGAGCTATTAAAGCGATATCTAATTTATCCTTATCGGATTTCTTTGTTATTTTTAATGATCTGCATAATTTTTTATATTCTAACCCTTCTGATTGATTCAGATTGTCAATTATTGAAGATGTTGTAAACATGATATGAACTAAAAATTATACTTAAATTAAGTTTTTTATATTCTTAATATTACACCTTTTATCCAAGCTTATAACTAATTATTTTCTTTGTCTTCTTTTTCTGCTCTCTTTATAGCGAATGAGTTTATTAATAGCCTTATACCTATAATAAAAAATGTTATCGAGGCTACTGACTTAAGAACTACTTCGGGTAAAAAACTAGAAATAGAACCTCCTGTTAAAGCTCCAAGTAAACTTGCCAATACAAGTGCAGAAGAAGATCCTAAAAGAACTGCTAAGGGTTTATTTGAAGTGCCGCTTATAGTTAGGGTGGCTAATTGGGTTTTGTCACCTAATTCAGCTATGAAAACTGTTATAAATGTTGATAGTAATAAACTTATAACCATTTATGAAAAGTTTTTGAATGCATCATAGGCTAAAAATATACTTATTATCATCATTAAAACACCTGTAAATAAAGAAAAGTTGCTTGGCGATATTTTTTTAGATAACCATTTACCAATAAGCACACCAACTACGCTTGAGCTTATCAAAGCTAGAGAACTTCCAAGAAAAACAATTATAGGCTTGCCCGATTCAGCAGAAAGCATTAGTGTAGCTATCTGCGTTTTATCTCCCAGTTCAGCAATAAAAATTGTTGTAAAAGTGGTAATAAGTACAGACAAGAAACTTTTTTCTATATTATTTTCTTTTTTTTCTAATTTACTATTCATTTCCCAGTAACAGCCATTCTAAAACTTTTCATTACTTGACTATTTTGTCCATAATTTGATGCAATATGTTGTTTGCAGCATTCTATGAGAAATTTGTCACCAGATTTTAAATACCCTTTAAATGCCATAGAAAATTCATTAACTCGGCAAAAATGAGGTCTAGTTTCGTAAATCATACATTTTTTATTTTCTCTGTCTAGATTCTTACACCATCCGTCTTTATCTGTCATTGAATGAATTAAAGCTAAATCTTCTTTGTTAAGTTTGTCAGAGATATCGTTTCTTTCGGCCAAGTCGAATTTACAACAAGCTCCGCAATTTTCTACACATGTCCATGATTTCATAATTTAATTCAATCTCGTAACGTATTAGTACAGAACTTTCATTTATTTGTAAAAATAGTATCACAAAACATACTAATTATTATGGCAACACTTATACCATTAGCTGTCGTAGCACTAGCAGGACCAGCAATAATAGCTCTAGTTTTTTATCGTAGATAAAAGAAAGTCTTCTTCGTGAATTATCTTGAGGGTGTTTATTGGGACTTTGATGGTACTATTGCAAATACTGAATTAGAGGCACATTTACCTGCCTTTAATAAAGCCTTTAAAGACTTTGGTATTAAATGGAATTGGGACCCAAATAAATACATAGAGCTTTTGAGAATAAATGGGGGCAAAAATAGGATTGCCTACTATTCTAAATTAAATAATGATAAATTTTCTGAAGATTTAATTATCAAAATTCATGAAAAAAAACAGTTCCATTATCTAGAAATAATAAAGAAAAATTGCGTTGAATTTAAAACTGGTGTATTTAGATTAATAAACGAATTACATAGTAAAAAAGTAAGACAATTTATTGTTACTTCAAGTTCAAGAAAGCAAGTTGATTTACTTATTAAAAATCTATTTAATGACTTTAACCCCTTTGAGTTCGTCATTTCAAGCGAAGACGTTGAATTAAAAAAACCAAATCCACTTCCATATCTTAAGGCAATTCAACAAAGTGGTATAAAAGAAAATAAATCAATAGTTTTCGAAGATTCTAATCCAGGATTGAAATCTTCCTTAGCTGCAAACTTGCCAACAGTTTTTGTTCCTTCAAATATCCCAATAGTCCTTGAGGAAAATATTAAATTAGATTGTATTTTGAACAGCCTTGGTGATGAGAATAATATGGCAAAAGTAATTAAAGGCCCTAAACTAAAAAAATCATATGTTGATCATAGCTTCCTGAGTGATTATTTAATGACTATTAGTGATGCAAAAAACTAATTTTTCAAGAATTACATACCAATTAAATAATATATTTTTTGGTTTTCTAAGTGATACTTGGAGGTCAAAATCTATTAGTCTAATTTCTGTTTTAAGTGGTTATTTTTTGTTCGCAAATTTTCTAACGAAATTTATATCTGAAGGGAAAAATGAGTTAATAATGGTTCCAATAATTATTGTTTTTATTGAAATTATTATTAGAATTAAGCCTTCCTCAAGTTCAAAACTTTATGATATATGGTCCGTAGTTGATAAATTAAGAATCGGTGCAATCTACGCTATTGTACTTGAGGCATTTAAATTAGGATCTTAAAATCTATTCTTCTTCTTCTTCTTCTTCAATAGGGTAAACAAATCCTTGAGCTTTACCAGTTAAAACTGATTTACCTAGAGATATAGCTTTTTGAGCTGCTACTGCCGCCTTCCCTTTCCAGACAGCATGCCTTTGATTTCTTTTGCTCTTTGATTTTTTCTTCTTTGGTACAGCCATTCTGTTTCTTTATTTCCATATAATAATATAACCTTTAACTGGTTAACTCCAAAACTTTTAAGTATATTTTGTTTATATTCGTCAATTTTTTAAATAAGCATATATGCTTTATTAATAACTTGTAAAGATTAGTGTTTAGATCAAAATTCTCATATTCAAATTCTAAATCAAGTTATTCGGATCTTCTAAGGGATATAGAGGCTGGAAATATAGAATCAATATTTTTCTATCCTAGACAGAGAGAAATTGATGTTCTGTATAAAAGTGGCGATAAATTTAAAATACCTATTCTTTACAACGACCAATTAATCCTTGAAAAGGCTTATGAAAATAAAGTAGAACTTACAGTAAACAATAGTAGAAAAGAAGCCTCAGCTGCTAATTCATTTGCTTCAATAAGTCTTTTTCTGATTTTTATATTAGCTATAGTCCTAATCTTGAGGAGTACATCAAAATTAGCTTCTAGAGCTTTTGGTTTTACCAAAAATAGAGCTAAATTTGTAACTATTGATGATGTAGAAACAAGATTCGATGACGTAGCTGGTGTGCCTGAAGCCGCTGAGGAATTAAAAGAGGTAATAACTTTTTTGAAAGAACCAAAAAAATTTGAAAATCTAGGAGCCAAAGTTCCAAAAGGAGTACTCTTAATTGGCCCTCCTGGAACAGGTAAAACATTATTGGCTAAAGCAATTGCCGGTGAATCAGGTGTGCCTTTTCTCTCAATATCGGCATCTGAATTTGTAGAACTTTTTGTTGGTGTTGGCGCAAGTAGAGTTAGAGAGCTATTCTTCAAGGCCAAAGAAAAATCTCCTTGCATAATTTTTATTGACGAAATTGACTCAATTGGTAGGCAAAGAGGGTCTGGGATCGGAGGTGGAAATGATGAAAGAGAACAAACCCTTAATCAGCTTCTAACTGAATTAGATGGTTTTGCTGATAATTCAGGCATTATTGTATTAGCCGCTACTAATAGACCAGATATTTTAGATGCAGCATTATTAAGACCTGGAAGATTTGATAGAAAAATAGAAGTAATGCTTCCAGATTTAGATGGAAGAAAAAAAATTCTTTCAGTTCATTCTCTCTCTAAGCCACTTTCAAGCAAAGTTGATTTAGGATATTGGGCTTCTAGAACAGTTGGATTTTCTGGGGCAGATCTTGCGAATTTGATGAATGAGAGCGCTATTCACTGTGCAAGAGATGAATCCAAATTAATCAGTGATCTTCATATAGAAAATGCTCTCGATAAAATTACAATTGGCCTGCGGAGTTCTTTAATAACTTCTCCAAATATGAAGAAAATTATTGCTTATAACGAAGTAGGTAGAGCAATTGTATCTGCTGTGAGAAATGGGATTGAATCAGTTGATAAGATTACAATTTTACCTAGGTCTGGATCTCTAGGAGGATATACAAAAATATGCCCAGATGAAGATGTAATTTCTAGTGGCTTGATTTCAAAAAAATTATTATTTTCAAAAATAGAAATTGCTCTAGCTGGAAGAGCAGCAGAAACGCTAGTTTTTGGTGCAAGCGAAATTACACAATGCTCCGTAAATGATATCTCTTATGCGACGAATGTTGTAAGAGAAATGGTTACAAAATATGGATTTTCAATTATTGGTCCAATTTCAATGGAATCCAATAATAATGAAATGTTTTTGGGGGATGGATTATTCACAAGAAAGCCCCTCATAGCAGAAAATACTAGTTCTAGAATAGATAATGAAATCATAAAAATTTCTAAAGCTTCATTAAATAATTCAATGGAAATTTTGAAGAAAAATAGAGTTTTACTAGATAAATTAGTTGATATACTTTTAAATCAAGAAACTATAGACAAACAAGTTTTTAAATTAACAACTTCTCAATTGTTGAAAATCTGATTTGATTGTTTTAAATTAAATAAAAAATATAATATTTTCTTGATAATTAAAAACAATACAAGGAACTTATTAGTTACGCTTCCATTTCTACTTATTTTTCCATTTGTACAAAAACAATGGCTAAATTTATATTTATTCAATATTAATGATATTTCCTTTTATTCAATACTTTATTATTTGAGCGGTACGATATGCCCTTCTATGGTATGTTTAAACTCTTTAAAAAACTATTCATATTATAATTTCAATAGAGGTAAAGTTTATAATAAAAATACAATTAAAGGTAAAGGATTATTATTCTTAGTATCAATAAACTTGATATTTCTCTCGTACTTAATATCTGATTATCTATATATAAATTTTGATCTTATATGTAAGTTATTTCTTGAAGGAATTAATTTACCAAAACAGGATATTATACAATTTAGTTTAACCATATTTTTAATTTCTATTTTATTGATTTTCAAGAAATCTAGGCTTTTATTTAAAAAATTAATATTGGTAAATTTTATTTTCATTTCTTTTAACCTTTGGTATCTTCAAATTAATAATATTAATGTTGATGAACATTTTAATATTTATAGATATTTTGGTTCAAATAACTTAAATTTAATTAATGTTTTTATCCTAATCGGTATAGAAATTTCTTATTTCACTTGGTCTTTTTTATCTTATAAAACTAATTTAAGCGATTGGATCGTACTCAAACCAAAAAAAGGGGACATCACCCCCCTTTTAAATATGATTATTTTTTATTTTTTTATAATAATCTACTACTCACTACTTACTTAAAGGTTTCTAATCCCTTTATAGAGCAGAAAAATATTCCTTACTACCTTTGGGGTCCTCAAGCATTGTTTTCTCCCCGGGAGTCCAGTTTGCTGGACATACTTCATCTGGGTTTGCCGCAACGTATTGATAACCTTGAAGAATCCTTAGTGTTTCATCAACATTTCTTCCTACAGGAGCCTTGTTAACAGTCGTATGCATTACCACACCTTCTGGATTGATAAGAAATAAACCTCTATCTGCCTCTCCATCATCATTAAGAACATTATAGGCCTGGCAAATTTCTCTCTTTAAATCAGAAACTAATGGATAGTTAATATCACCTATGCCACCTTCATTTCTTGGAGTTTGTATCCATGCTAAATGACAGTGTTTGCTATCAACTGACACCCCAAGAATTTCAGTATTAAGTGATGAGAAATCTTGATATCTATCACTAAATGCAGTGATTTCAGTGGGACATACAAATGTAAAGTCTAATGGGTAAAAGAATAAAACAACCCATTTACCTTTTAGACCTGAAAGTGTAATCTCCTTAAACTCCTGATCATATACTGCTGTAGCACTAAAATCTGGTGCTTCTTGGCCAACTCTTAAGCTCATGAAAAAATTTGTCCTTATTTAAATTATGTGTGGTCTGAAAGACCGTACTAAGCATTATAATTTTATTAATAATAAATTAGCAAGTTTTTTCTATTAAAATGAATTGGCATTATTCCTTTACTAGGAAATTTACGATTTTAAATCATAATAAACTTTTAAAAAATCTAAAAAAGGAGTTGATTAAATATCCCATTAACAGGCTTGATAATAAAAATTCAGATTAAAAGAAATTTTTTTTTATTTAAGATTCCTTCAAATTCAACTCTCTATAATAAAATTATCCCTTTTTTGTGTTTTTAATTATGGCTAAATATATTGAAAGGTTAAAGGATAAAATTAAATTAAAAAAGTTTGATTCTAATCAGCCAATTGGAGCTTGGATTTTCGTTATAATTTTAAATATGGTTGGTTTTGCAGGTTTTTTTTACTTAAAAGTAAATAATATTCAATTAGGTAAATAAGAACTTATTTTATTTCCTTTTTAATCGATCTACAAAAATTTTTAAGTCTTTCATTTCTCGTTAAGTCAGGTAAAGTCCATATTGATTCTGATTCGGGTATTGGATCTTTACTCCATTCTCTAAATTCTTCGATTATCGAAGCACTATTCAATTTTGATATAACCTTCTTTCGTTTTTTTAAATATTTTCTTATTTCTATTAAATTTGCCTCGATATATTCACTCATAACCAATACATAATCTTATATTAATTTATCATCTGAATAGGTCTACTTTGTAAAAAGCATTAATTCAGACGTTTTGTACTGCTTGAAAAAGCCCAAATGAATAACCCCCTATTAAAATCCATCCAAGTACACTAGATATTATTGTTGATCTTCTATTATGTCTCCTGATAGCTGATTCAATCATCTCATTAACTTCATCTCTGTTAAGGTATTCGTTACTTGAGTTGTTTTTCATTTTTTTTTTTTTTATTTATAGAATAATCGAATTTATAAGAAAGTGAGCTTAAGGTTTTTACTTAATAGTTAGAGCTTTAAATTCGATGATTTAATAAAATTTTTTTATAATTAGGATTAAATATATTATAAAATTTTAAGAGTAATTTTTAAAAACTTAGATAAAATAAATAAATTACATGATCATACTTTTTCTATACAAACAATGAATATTAATGATAAATCTGTTCTAGAAATGCTGAATAAACTTATTGCAATTGATAGGCTAAATAAAATTCAAATTCTCCAAATGGTGAAATTAGTTTCACTTTCAAATAATATCAATGATTTAAAAGATAACTTAAAATGGGAAAGTTCTAAATCATTTCATAAAAATACTTAATTTATAAATTAAATGAAAGATAAATATTAATACTTGAAGATTAAATAAGAGATTTAGAATAGTTTTATAAAAAATTTAAGAGTTTTTATAAATATCATATAAAAGTTGTTTAATTAAATTTTTGATAATAATTTATCTCATAAGATAGTTTCTCTTGATTATTGTAAATAAGTGTTGTTTTCTTATCCTTGCTAAATGATTTAAATAATATTGTAGAAGTTATGATAATTATTAATATTATAAGTAAATCTCCAACAGTAATACCTCTCTCCTTAAGATTCATGGTAAAAATTATAGTTAATTTAATATAGCCTGTTTTAATTGATAAAAAAATGTTTTTACAAATTTGCTAAAAAAATATATTAAGTAAATATAAAAATATTATAAAAAAAATAAGACTAAAGGTCGATAAATAATATAAAAAATAATAGTTAATATTTTTTAATGGATATTAAAGAAAAAGTTACTAATACTAACATACCCAAATTTTTCTCAAAAGAGATGCTTATTACAAAAAAAACTCTTAACGAAAATCAACTAAGATATATCTACCAAAAACAGTTAATCTCAGATTTAGACTATAAGCATAAAGAATGGTCAAAATTTGTTGGAAAATAGGTTTAAAAACTTTCATTAATTATATTTAAAAGTCTGTTTCTTTTATTTATGTTTTTATCTTCCCAACCATTCGTTACTTCATCATTTATGATGGGCTTCGCCTCATAAGCCATATACCAAAGAATAAATCCTACAGGCAAAATTAAAATATACATAAAAATTTAGTTGACTTAATTCAAATATAGTGCAACACTTGTAATGCGCAAGTGTGACACTTAAATTTTATTATTATGCCCTCTCAGAGAAAAAGAATTGGGTTTTTACCAAGTGAAGAAGTTCATAAAATTATTGATATCTTATGTAAAGAGAATGAATTTAGCCAGTCAAAAGTGACAGGTTTATTGGTCGAAGAAGCTTTAAGGTCTAGAGGAGTATTAAGCGACTCTTCAAATAAAAATATAAGTAATAAATCAATCTTTATAAATAATAAATTTGAACAAAAACCATTACCAAAAAAAAATACATCAGCTTTTAATAGTGATTTTTTTAAAGTAAATGAAAACACACTCTCTGAGGATCTTAAAATGATGCATGAATTTATTGAGTTTAAGTACTTTAAGAAGATAATGAAGCAAAACAATAATATTTTAGAATAGAAGGTGTCACACTAAATATGCCTTAATGTGTTTTTGTGATTTAAAAATTAAACATTTATATCTTAAAAATATTTTTTATGGATTTCTAAAAAAGGAATCCTAAAATTAATTGATTTTTTAAAAATCAGCGGACTAAATCCTCGTGGAGAAATGAACTTTAGCCCGCATTAAAAAAATAGCAATAAAAAAAAATTAATACAATAAACTTATAATTTTATTTTGGTCTAAAATTTGAATTTTAAAAACCTTGATCTTAAGCGCAGTAACTTAATTAAATTAAGATGCCAGGGTCATATATAGGTATCTTCTTATAATAACTTGGAGCTAATAGAGCATTTTAAAGATAATCTGAGGCTTATTTTGCTTGATAATATAGTTAGACAGTATTAATTAAAATTACTAAACAAATGAAACGTATATTAATCCCACTAGTTGCTTTTTTTGCTTTTCCAAATGTTCTGAATGGCTCCCATTTATATATTCAAAAAGAACTTTTAGTTACTTCGGAAAGTACAAAAGAATCTATCGAGTTTGCAAAGTATCTTAGAGATATTGGTGTAGTTAAGTATTCAGCATATTGGTGTCCTAATTGCTTGAATCAAAGTGAACTTTTTGGTAAGCAAGCTTATAAACAACTTAATGTAGTTGAGTGCGCAAAAGATGGCAAAAATAGTCAAACTCAATTATGCATTGATAAAGAAATACAAGGTTTTCCTTCATGGGAAATAAATGGAAAGATAATTCTTGGTGTAAAAACACTTAAAGAATTATCTGAACTGACCGGGTATAAGAAATAATAATGAAATAAAACTCTTAATTAATTATATGGAGAAATTATTTATTTCTTTTATTAAAGTTAGTTCTTGAACTCCACTCATACATCCTCCTTTGGGGTAGCTAATTACTTTTTTTGAAATAGCACCTATACTTATTGCAACTAAACTAATAATAAATATGGCTTTAGATCTTTTACTTGTCAGTAAGGATTTCATTAATTTCTCTATTTAATTTATAATAAGTATTACATAATTATTATGTGGATTTTATTAGAATTAATGAGAATGAGTATATTCTGATTTAATAAACTAGGCGTAGAGAATGGTAATCTATGAATTAAAAATTCAATCAAAACAGATATTTCTAAATTTTATATACCAAGTTTTTATATCCCATTTTTGTAAAGCTATTAATATTATTTAAGAATCAAATTAATATTTTATGTAATAAACATTTATTTGTTTATGGGATCTAGGGAATTAAACTTAACTCAAGGTATGACTTTAATACTTATAAAGCATTTAAAATAAATAACTAATTATGTTCTAAATCATATTATTTATATAACTAACACAATAAATAATATTGGCTATAAAGATTCTGCTTAAAAGAATTAGTTCTTACAAATCTTTTAAATAATTTTTTAGAATTAATAAAATTTTTAATTCAAAGAATTTTTTTTCATCTGCTTAGGTGTTGAGTAATTTTAAATAATAAATTCTTTAAATTTACATATAATAAATTTTTAATTAATTTCAAATATTTTCATGTTTTTTGAATTGGAGCCATTGATAATCCTTTTCTGAAAAGTTGTTCATGATATAGTTCTGCCTGCTCAAGATTACCTCTCCATACTTCAGCAGAACCTAATCTATCAACTTGAATGGTTAAATCCCAAGCCCTTTTTTCAAACATCCCTGGGATAATTATCAGAAGACTATTTGCGACATGTTGAAAAGTATTAAAACTATCATCAAGAACTATTACCTTTGCCTCTGGATATTTCGCCTTTGACTTCTTTTGATCTTTGACTGTATTTGGTGAATTGAACATAATTGTTTGTGATATTTTTAACTGTTAAAAAGTTTCCTCTAGTCACTCTTTTGAAAATAAAAATGTCTCGAGCGTGACTTGAACACGCGACCTGCGGGCTATGAATCCGCCGCTCTAACCAGCTGAGCTACCGAGACATGGAAATATTGTAAGGCATTGTTTGTACTTAATTGCCATTTTGAAAATATATTTGTTTATGAGCCTCATATATAGCAATTCCACATGCTACAGATAAATTTAGACTCCTAACACCTTTCTGATCAATGTTTTCAGTCTGTAAATTTGGCATAAATATTGATATTAAAAAGTTGCTTTTTTCGATAATGCTATCTGGCAATCCTGAATCTTCTCTCCCAAAAAGTAAAAGATCATTTTTCTGAAATCTAAAATCCTTCAAATAGATCCCATTTTTTTTACTAAAAGAAATTATTCTTTTTGTTTTTTTGGAAGCCAAAAAATTATTAAAATTTCCATACTTATTTACAGTAACTAAAGGCCAATAATCTAATCCTGCTCTTTTTAAATATTTATCTTCTAATTTAAAACCTAAGGGCTCTATAAGATTTAATGGTACATTAAATGCAGCACATGATCTGGCAATGTTGCCAGTATTTTGCGGAATTCTGGGTTCAAAAAGAGCGACTTCCAATTTTATTAAGTAGGTATTTCTAAACTAATTTCATCTATTTTGATTGCTCTGCCGTTTATTGCAAGCCAATTATCTTTGGATATCTTTGTTATTGCTTTTTGCAGCTCTCCAATTCTTTCAATATATAGATTACCAATTTTATATTCAGAGACCAGACTCCAACCTACTTGTTCTCCAACAATAAATGTTATGCTTTTTCTTTTCAATAAAAGACTTATTAAAGAGTTCATCTTTGTTGACCATTCTTTTTGTACTTTATCAATATTTTCAATAACAAATCCGCCAATCGAGTCTATTAATAATGGACCATCTTCTTCATTTAATGTGTTTATTAGATCAGTGGTTTCTATTAATTTCCAATATTTGGGCCTTCTTTTTTTATGTAAATTAATTTTTTCTTGCCATTCTTTATCATCAATATTGTTTTCAGATAAGGCGATATATGATAGTTCTTTTGTTCCTCTTGCTAGATGCTCTGCAAATTCACTTTTGCCACTTTTAGTTCCTCCTGTAATGAAAATAATATTAGATAAATTTTTAATAATACTGAAATCATTGACATTCATAAATTCTCTATTATTTAGAGAAATACCACCAAGTTGCTAATGGAATAATAGTGGCAGCAATCAATAAACCAATAACTATATATGTGGCCGTTGAACTTTCAGTATCATTGGATCTCATAACGTTAAAATTTGGATCAACCACGGGGTTATCGATAGACGAAGGCTGACTTTTTTCGTAATTAATAATAGTTTTTTGTTGAGTTATACCAAATAATCTATCAATACTCCCAACACCTTCTGCATATGTAGTTGAAGGAATAAGAAAAAATATAAAGCCAGAAGCTATAAATGAAAAAAGATATCTATTTATTTTCGGATTCATTTTTAAAGGTTTTGATTAATTATATATTAAAAAGCATATGTTTGAGTATTTTTAAACGTACTAAACCATATAATGTTTGCATAATTTAAATAGAATTAACATATTTTATATATGGGATTCAATGGGAAATCTTTAATATTTATCGGTACAATACTCTTTATTTTTCAAATAGTAAATTTCTTTTCGATAGAAACTATTACTCCTGAAATTGAAAGGGCACAAGTACTAGCTGCAATAGCTTCATTAATTATTATTTTGATAGGTTTCTTATTTAAACAATTCGATCCTTTAGGTGGTGAGAAAGTTGATTTAAAAGGAGAAAATAAGTTTCTCTTCGATAAGAACATCCCTAATCATGTTATTGATGAACTTGCGTGGGGATCTGAGGCGATACTAACTTCAACTGCAGCAGCAGCAATATTAATACACAATAATGGAGTAAATATCTTAAGAAGAGGGATCATTTCTTCAAGAAGTGAGTTTAAACCTGGAGATACTTGTCTGAGATCAATTAAAGATATGAAATTAATATCATTAGCAAACACTAAATTTTATCCAGGTAGAGATGAATTTATAAATTTTTGTCCTGATGTTCCTTCTATTCTAGTTGTCCCCATAAATAGTAAAGCTTTTATTTTGGTAGGAGGTTGGAGTACAAAATGTTTTACTAAATCTGATGAGAGATGGATAAATAATTGGTCGAAAAAAATTAATAATGTTTTTTCAGTTAATAATATTTAAAAATATATTATTGATCGAACTCTTTTATTTTGTGCTTTAAAACTCATTGATTCTGTATTGAGATTATAGTAAGCATTTTCTGAATTGATTTCATATTTATTTTCACTATTGTCTTCTTTAAGAATATATTTAACAGGATTGAAAAATTCAATAATATTATCTTCATTCAATATTGCCTTAGACGAATATAGAAGGACATTTTTATTTTCAAATCTTATATTACCTATTAATTCATATTTAGATTCATTAATATTCCAAATTAAATTATCCCCATATAAGAAATCGTTATCTTGATTTATTGTTCTTAATTTTACATTACCCATTAATTCGACAATTTTATTTTTGTCTGATAATGTTGATGAATCAGAATTAATAATATATTTAATATTTTCACCCTCAAAGATATTTATAGTTGTTCTCTTAAGGTTGAATTTAAGTTCAATTTTATCGTAATTTGAATTGGGACTATTTATTGAATATATTTTTTCACCTTTCTTAGAAAAAATATTCATATCTAAACTATCAATTTTTTGTACTATTTTATTTTCTTCAATTACATTACGAGTACATCCAAGAATAAGAACGGGAAGGAAAATTATTAATCTACAAATCTTGTTCATACTCAAGCTTATTTGTGATTGGAGTTGGTATGGGAAGACTTGAATTGCCAACTAATAATCCCCAACTTAATTGTTCTTTCCAAGGAATTTCTTTACTGTATGTTGAACCGAGTTGTTCATTAATTTTTGAAGATAATTCGGGCAGTAAAGGTTGTAATAATAAGCCTATTATTCGGGTACTTTCAAGTACGTTGTAAATAATTTCTTTAACAAGATGCAAATTATCTTTCTCTTTTATTAATATCCATGGTGGATTATCATTCAAATACAAATTTGTATTAATTGCTAGGCTAAGCACCTCATTAGCTGCTAGATCTAATTTATAGATATTAAAATTATGAATATAATTTTCAACTGCAATTTTGGCATAATTTTCTAATTTATTTTCACTTGAAATTTTTTCATTATTTGGCACTTTATTATCGAACCATTTTCTAGACATAGATGATGTTCTATTTAGTAAATTACCAATTGTATTAGCTAAGTCATTATTGATAATGTCAACAAATCTTTTATCTTGAAAATCCCCATCATTTCCTAGTGATATGTCTTTAATCAGGTACCACCTTACAGGATCATTTCCATATTTTGAGAGCAATAGGTCAGGATCGAGTACATTTCCTAAGCTCTTACCCATTTTTTGTCCCTCTCTTGTGAGGAACCCATGTCCAAAAACTTTTTTAGGAACTTTAATACCAGCAGATATAAGCATGGCAGGCCAATAGACAGCATGAAACCTCAGTATATCTTTACCAATTAAATGAATATCAGCTGGCCATCCTCCATTAATTGATTTTTCCAAATAATGATCAGTTGCATCAGAACTAATAGCGCTTACATATCCAAGTAAAGCATCAAACCATACATAGAAGGTGTGATTATCGTAACCAGGAACAGGAATTCCCCAAGAGACATTTGTTCTAGAAATCGAAAAGTCCTTTAAACCTCTAGAAACAAAATTTATGATTTCATTCCTTCTTTCTATTGGCTCAATGAAAGAAGGATCGTTGATTATTTTCTCAATTTCTTTTTGATATTTCGAAAGCCGAAAAAAGAGATTCTCTTCATTTTTCCATTCTAATTTTTTTTGATGTATGGGACATTTGTATGTTGATGAGTTTTCTGGATTATCTTTGAACTCTTCACAACCGACACAATACCAACCTTTTTGAACTCCCATATAGATATCATCTGATGCTTTTACTCTTTCATAAAATTCATTAACAACCAATTCATGATTTTTTGAGCTTGTTCTTATAAATTTATCGAAGGATATATTCCAATTTTTCCAATTAATATTAAAAATTTCTGAGATTTCGTCACAATGAGACATTGGTTCAATACCCTTTTCCTTAGCAGTTCTTTGTATTTTTAAACCATGTTCATCAACACCTGTAATGAAAATAACATCTTCACCTAAAAGCCTTTTATACCTAGCTATTGAGTCACAAATTATTGTTGTATATACACTTCCTAAATGAGGTTTA
>QCBW01000015.1 GCA_003281485.1 Prochlorococcus sp. AG-347-J20
CCAGTCTCCTTGTCCATTTAATTCTAAAATATTCTCGTGAAAATCTATTAAGCTGGGTCTATGTCCAACACTAATAAGAGAAAGTTCTCGTTCCTTAAGTAAACTATATAGTTTTTTTTCAGTGTTAATATCTAAAGCACTTGTTGCCTCATCAAGTACTGCAAATCTTGGAGAATTTAGTAAGAGTCTTGCAAAAGCTAATCTTTGTTGCTCACCTAAGGAAAGAATTCGTGGCCAATCTTGTTTGATATCAAGATTAGGATACCGGTCAACTAAGGTTTTTAAATTTACTTCATTAAGTACAGAAGTAAGATGTTCATCACTAAATTTTTTAACTTCTGTGGGATAACATAATTGTTCCCTCAAAGAACCTAATAACATATATGGTTTTTGAGGTATGAATAATAATTCCCCAATTTTTGGTTTTTTAATTACTCCCTGATCGGGTTCCCATAAACCACTAATCATTCTTAGTAAAGAAGTTTTTCCGCAACCAGATGGTCCTACAACCAAAAGTGATTGATTATTATCGATGCTCAAATTTAAATTTTTAATTATTGTTTTATTTGATCCTGGCGGGCAAAGGTCAGCATTATTAATGAGAATTGAGGGGTAATCTGAAATAACGTTTTGATTGCTTGTTGGGTTAGTTTGACTAATGGATTCAACTTTTGATTGGAATCCTTCCAGTCTGCCGATCCCAGCTGTAAATTTTGCAAGTTCTTCAATTTGATTAACAATGAAAAATAAAGAACCTTCGACCATTCCAAATGCAAAGCTTGCCTGAATAAAGCGTCCATAATCAATATCTCCTTTAAAGTAAGGGATTGCCATTATTAAATATGGAAAGAAATTGCCAGCATAATTAATGGATCTTCTCATGACGTCTATTATTACTCTCCATATGATCAGTAAATTAAAGTTTCTCACTACTTCTCCTAAGCGCCTTTCAGTTTCACTTCGTTCAGGATTTTCCCCAGAGTAAAACGCTATTGATTCAGCGTTATCTCTAATATGAACTAAGCCATATCGAAAATCTGCTTCATATCTGAGTTGATCAAAGTCTATTTTTACGAGATTTTTCCCAGCAATTAAAAGGATAGAAGTTGCAAATGCAGCGTAACCAAATAAAGAAAAAGTAAGTGTTGAACTAATACTCCATAAAATAAGAATATTAAGTGAAAATGTTAGTAGGGCATCAAAAATACCTAATGTGAAAGAAAGACTTTGCCCGGTAAAAGCTCGGGTATCATCTGTTATTCTTTGATCAGGATTATCTACATCGGTTTGTTCTTCATCATTGGGATTTAATTGGTAATAAGCTTTATTAGTCATGTAATCTTTGACTAAACTTTTTGAAAGCCATTCTCTCCAAATTATTCCTAACTTATATGTAAAAAATATTTGGGAAACACGTATTGGGAGAGCCACAGCGAAACAACAAGCGTAAATCCCCAATATTCGATAAAACCCATCTTCTTGTTTTTCTACCAAAGCATTTGTTAAATCTCTTGCTATGAATCCAATACCTGCGTTTATTCCGTTTACAGCTAAAAGCATCAATACTATTATCGCAAGGAATAACCAATGTAACCATCTACGGTTTTTTAATTGACGTCTTAAGCTAAAAAAGCTGGCTGATCCAATTAGAAATAAAGCAGAGAAAAGCAATCCCCAGCTACCAGCCCAAATTGAATTGATAGTACTTACAACACCTCCGAAATACTTTTCAAGAAAAATTGGCTGAAAGCTTTCAAAAAAACTGATTATTCCAGTAAGACCAACAAGTACTACTCCACCAACACAAAATAAAAGAGAAATCAAAAGCCATATGAACTGAAATCCATTACATTGATCAATGGGCAGGAAAAATGGCTGTGATAACTTCCTTAATTTTTGTAATTGTTGAAATATTTTGGATTTATTATTAATTGCTTTATTCATTACTCGACTAGTTTTATAAAAAAATTATAACTTTTAGCAGTCTATTGACCAAAGCCAATAAATGAAAGTGCCCAGTCAGGTAAATTTAAATAATTCAAGATTGTTGTATCAAATTCATGAACTTTTGGAAAAGATTTATCTAATATCCACCATAAAATAAAAGGTAGATTTAATAAAATTTGTAATTGCCATTTATAAGTTAAAACGCTCCAAATTTTTATTAATTTAGTTTTGAGTGAATCATCTAGATCTTCCCAATTTTTTGAGATTAAATTAAATAAATTTTTGGATTCTTTATTTAAGGAATCTGGGGTATTCATTTTGTTTTTACTTATTTATAACCCATAAACCTTTCTTTCGAGAGTTTTAACCTGGGGGCCAATTCATTTTTCTTCCAGATAAAAAATGAATATGTAAATGAAAAACTGTTTGTCCAGATTCAGCTCCAGTATTTATTACTGTTCTCCAATTAGTTAAATTTTTTGACTTTGCTAATTTGCTTCCAATAAAGAGTAAATGCCCTAATAAGTTTGCATCTTCTTCAAGACAATCTAATAAACTGATAATTGGCTTTTTTGGTATTACTAAAAAATGTACTGGTGCTTGCGCTTGGATATCATTAAACGCAATGCAAAGTTCATCTTCATAAAGCTTATCGCAGGGTATTTCTTCATTAATTATTTTTTGGAATATTGTAGTTTCAGTCATTAGATTAAGTAATAGAAATGACGTCTTTTTCGTTAAAACCTTCCTTTTTAAGTTCTTTGTTCAAATCATCTTTTGATGAAACTCTATCAACAAATAATATTCCGTTTAAGTGATCCATTTCGTGTTGAATACACCTAGCTAAAAGTCCATCTGCTTTCATCTTACGTGGCCTCCCCATTTCATCTCTAAATTTTAATTTTATAGTTGATGGTCTTACTACATTCAAATAAACGCCAGGTATACTCAAGCAGCCTTCTTCGTATGAATTAAGGGTTGTTCCATAGTCTGTAATTTCTGGATTAATTAATATTAAAGGTTCTGCTGCTGAATCTTCAAAATTTACATCTATGACAAGAAGCTCTTTGTTGATACCAATTTGAGGGGCGGCAAGTCCAATTCCTTTTGCCGCATACATGCTTTGAAGCATTTTTCTAGCAAGTTTTCTAATCGATTCGTCAACCTTAGTTATTCTTTTGGAATTTTGTCTTAATACATCATCACCAAGTTTATAAATGTCTAGCGATGGTTTCCCTGTTTGTTCTTTTGCAATTTTCTCCGAGCTTCCAATTGTTCTTGACTTTTTTGCAAGTTGTGAAAAATGGTTTGCCACGTTGAAAAAAGTTTTTAGTAAAGAGTTTAGCTATAAAAATACTAGCACTTTAATTTACTTTCTATATAGTTTTTTCTAATAAGTAATGATGATAAATTAAAAGTTATGCAAACTGAATCTAAAAAAAAAGCTTTTAAGGAATTAACTATTATTAGGAATACCATTTTTTGGATTGACGGTGTTGGTGAAGATCAAAATGAGAATGCTATTTTTGCAAGACCATTTAATGAAAAAGAGGCGTTTCCTCAGAAATTAACAAGTAAAAAATATAATATTAAAAATAATTTCCATGGATATGGTGGTAAATCTTATAAATGTATAAATTTTAAAAATAATTATTATTTGATTTGGATAGATCAGATTACCAAGGCAGTATGGTTTCAAATTTTTAAAGAGGTAACATCAATTTATAGAAGTAAAAATAAATATCTCGATTCAGTCCAAGAACCTAGACAATTATCTAAATCAATTAATGGAAATTTCGATTCTTCATTTGTCATTTCTGAAAATTTTTTTTTGTATGGTATTTGCGAAATCAATAATAGAGATTACTTATTTTCCTTAAACTTAAAAAAAACCAAACAAGATATTCATCGAATAAAAAAATTTAAAAATTTTGCTGGAGAATTATCTTCTAATATTTCCTCTAACTTATTTTCTTGGTTAGAATGGGATTCTCCATATATGCCCTGGGAGAAAAATGATCTGTTTTTTGCTCAAATAGATTTAAATGGAGAGATACAAAAAATAAAAAAATTCTCAAATAAGCTAATAAATTCGAAAAAAAATATTTCTTTTTTCCAACCCTATTGGATTAGTGAAACACTTTTAGTGTGTTCTGAAGATAGTTCTGGATGGTGGAACTTATTGTTTTTAGATGTAAGTGAAATTGAGAATATTTTTATTAAGAAAAGAGTACAGAGAAATTTGACTGAATATGGAGCACCACAATGGGTCTCCGGAATAAAATTTATTTCAGGGACTATAAAAAATTTATTTTGCCTAGCGAAAAAAGAAAATAATTTTATAGTGGAACAATATAAAGATCTTGAATTTGTTAAAGAATTTCCTACTTCTTTTACCTCGATAAGTGATTTTAGTGTTTTTCGCAAAAAAGTTCTTTTAAAAGGTTATGGATCTGATTTTTTTGGAATTGTATGTGAAATTGATTTTGCAGAAAAAGTATTATCAAATTTTTCTGAGAAAATATTTTTTGATCATATAAAAGATTGTTCAAAACCTGAAACATTTTGGTTTAAAGGTTTTGAAGATCAACCTACTCATTCTTTTTTGTATAGGCCGCTTGTTGAAAATTTTTTAAAGCCACCGCTCCTTGTTAGAGCTCATAGCGGACCAACTTCATGTTTTGATGGATCATATAATTCTGAAGTTCAATATTGGACCTCGAAGGGATTTTTCGTTGCTGAAGTTAATTATGGAGGATCATCAGGATTTGGTAAGGCATATAGAGAAAGGTTGAATAATAAGTGGGGCATTGTTGATTCTCATGATTGCAAAGCACTAGCTCTTGAATTACTCAAATTAAATCTAGTTGATAATGATAAGGTAGTAATTTTTGGTAATAGCGCAGGAGGGTTAACTGCTTTGAATTGTTTATTATATGGGTCTATTTTTACAGCTGCAATTTGTAAATATCCTGTTATCGATTTGGAGGATATGCGTTACAACACTCATAGGTTTGAAAAATATTATTTAAATTCTTTGGTAGGAAATTATGAAAAAAATCATGATGAATACATAATTAGGTCGCCAATAAATCAAATTAATAAAATAAAAAAACCTATTTTATTATTTCATGGAAAAAAAGATAAAGTTATTTCGTATAAACAAACTTTAAAAATTCAAGAAATTTTGATTAAGAATAATAAATACTCAGAAGTTATTTTTTTTGAAAATGAAGGGCATGGGTTTAAAAGTATTGAAAATAAAGAAATAGTAATGCAAAAATCTTGGGAATTTTTAAAAAATGCTCTGAATATTTAAGAATTTATTTTGAGAAATTCAATAGTATCTTTTAATTTTTCTATAAATATGTCAATTTCTTCCTTATTGGTTGTGAAATTCATGCTAATTCTAGCCGATGATTTAATTCCAATGTATCTGTGAAGAGGTTGACAACAATGATGTCCACTTCTGATGCAAATTCCTTTTGAATCAAGAATTTCAGCAATATCGTTTGAATGTATATTTTTTATATAAAAGGTGGCAAGTGATGCTCTTTCTGGATCTATCTCTGGTGATGGACCTATAATTTCAATATTTTCTATTTGATTTAATTTTTTAAATAAGTATTTAGTAATAGTCTTTTCATATTCATGAATTTCATTTAAACCGATAGTGTTTATATACTTAATTGCTTCGGCAAGACCTATTGCTTCTGCAATAGCTGGGGTGCCAGCTTCAAATTTATGTGGGAGATCTGCCCATGTACTTGTCTCTTCAAAAACATCTTGAATCATTTCACCACCTCCAAAAAGAGGGGGAATTTTTTCCAGGATTTCTTTTCTTGACCAGAGGAATCCAATACCTGTGGGGCCGCAAAGTTTATGTCCTGATCCCGCTAAAAAATCTATATCAAGATCTATTACATCTAGTTTTTGATGCGCCAAACTTTGACATGCATCTATTAACACTAAAGAACCTTTTTGTTTAGCTAATTTTGTTATCTTTTTTATGGGATTACAGCAACCTAAAGTATTACTAACATGCACTAGGCTAACAAGCTTTGTTCTGGATGTTAGTTTTGATTTGAAATCGTCTAAATCTAATTTTCCATTTTTATCTATACCTATAAATTTTAATTTGCATTTATTTTTTGCCGCAACCATTTGCCAAGGAACAATATTGCTATGATGTTCCATTATTGATAAAAGAATTTCATCATTTTCTTTTAATGAAGATTCACCCCATGATCTTGCTACGAGATTGATTGCTTCAGTAGCATTTCTTGTAAAAATAATTTCTTTTGTTGAATTCGCTTTTATATATTTACTAATTAAATATCTTGCATTTTCAAATTCTTCTGTTGCTTTAGCACTTAGTTGATGAGCACCTCTATGTACGTTGGCATTAAAGTTTCTGTAATATTCATCAATTTTTTTTAAGACTTGTATTGGTTTTTGAGTAGTTGCAGCATGGTCTAAATAAATGACTTGCTCATTACTTTTTAAGTTCTTATTAAGAAGAGGGAAGTCTTTCTTAGTTATTTCAGGAAAATTTTGAATAGTTTCCATTAATTCTCAGTTAAAAGTTTATCAAGCAAATCCCATCTATCTTTTGAAACGGGAATAAATGAAATTATTTCTTGAAAGTATGAACTTAATTGTAGTTTACTTGCTTCTTCTAATGTGATCCCTCTTGTTCGCATATAAAAAAGTTCTTCTTCATTTAGTTGCGATATTGTAGCTCCATGTTTGCATTTGACATCATCAGCAATTATTTCTAATTGAGGTTTGGTATCTATTTGTGCGAGATCTGATAAAAGTAAATTTCTGCTTAATTGCGAAGCATCAGTTTTTTGAGCAATTTTTGGAACTATTATTGAACCTTCAAATATTGCATGTGATTTATCGTCAGCAAGTGATTTGTTAATTTGATCTAGAAATCCATTTGGGCCATGAAAACCTATTTTTGTATAAGTAGAAATTTGTTCATCTTTTTTTGTTATTTGCATACCTTTTATGTTGGTTTTAGCGTTTCCTTCAGATTGTTTAATACGAATTTCAAATCTTGCATAATTAAATTTGAAATGTAAAGATCCTAAATTGTATTTGCTATTTTTTTGTTGAATTACATTGAGAGAATTTAATAGATTTGATTTGTTTTCACCGTAAGAAACAACACCATGGTTTACAGAACTATTTTCTTTTAAACAAAAAAAAGTTGATTGAGATAATGAGGAGTTTTCTTTACCAAGATTTACTTGTAATAAATCAACATCACAATTCTTTTCTAAAAATATTATGAGAGTTTTTGCGTTTAAAGAACTACTTGATGCATGACTAAAGATTTCAATAGGAGGTATTTTTGATCCATTTATTTTTAATCCTAAGATATTCTTTTTACAGCTTAAAGAAAGATTTAGTAAGTCACTCCAATTTTCGTTTTTATCGAAACAAGATATCTGTTCCTTCATATATTTGATTAATTCGTCCTCACTGAGTTGCTGTATTGAATAATTTTTATTTATTAGCTTAATTTGGTAATTCTCACCAATTAATAACCTTATAGTACTTGGAGAAGTGTTCGGGTATGGTGTATCAAATTCTGGATTTTTTTCATTAAAGGAGTAGTCTAAAAAGTTTGAAAATTTTGATTTATTTGAAAGTCTCCATAGTTCACTTTTAGGATTGGGTATAGGGATTGATTGTAATTTATTTAGACAGATTTCTTGAATTTCTGTTTGATTATCAATTGATTTATTGGTTTTTATTTTTTCAATAATTTCCATTTATTAAGCCTCTTGTATAAAGTTATCAGTCCATTCATAACCTTTTTCCTCAAGCTCTAGAGCAAGATTACTTCCACCAGTTTTTATGATTTGTCCGTCTGACATAACATGGACATAATTTGGTTCAATTTCATCTAGCAATCTTTGATAGTGAGTAATTAAGATTATTCCAGTTTGATCATTAGATATTTTTTTAATTCCGGAAGCTACTATTCTAAGAGCATCAATATCTAAACCAGAATCGGTCTCATCTAATATTGCTATCTTGGGCTCAAGTAAAGCCATTTGCAGAATTTCATTTCTTTTTTTTTCACCTCCGGAAAAGCCTTGGTTTACACTTCTTGATAGGAATGCATGATCCATCTTCACAATTTCTAACTTTTCTTTAACTAATTCTTCAAAATCAAAAGTATCTAATTCTTCTTTATTGAGGAATTTCCTTCTAGCATTCGTTGAAACCCTCAGAAACTCAAGATTACTTACACCTGGAATCTCTATTGGATATTGAAAACCAAGAAAAATTCCTGATTGAGCTCTCTCTTCAGGTTCTAGAGAGTTGATGTTTTCACCTAAAAATTTGATGTCGCCATTTGTAATATTGTAGGAAGGATGTCCAGCAATGATTTTCGAAAGGGTACTTTTCCCACATCCATTTCTTCCCATAATGGCATGGATTTCCCCAGGATAGACAGTAAGTGAAACCCCTTTTAGAATTGTAAGATTATCAGTAGATGCAGAGAGATTTTCAACTTCTAAAATTGGATCTGGTTCTTTCATTGTACTTTGCATTTCAGTTTAGAAATTGATTCATTAACCTACTGATCCCTCTAGTTTAAGCGCCAGTAACTTATCTGCTTCAGCAGCAAATTCCATAGGTAATTGATTAAATACATCTCTGCAAAAACCGCTGACCATCATAGATACTGCCTCCTCAAATTCTATACCTCTGCTTTGGAGATAAAAAAGTTGGTCTTCTGAGATTCTACATGTGCTTGCTTCATGCTCAATTTCAGAATTGGGTTGTTGAGATTTGATGTAAGGGAATGTATTTGCAGAAGCTTGATCCCCTATTAACATTGAATCACATTGACTATAGTTTCTTGATCCTGTAGCTTTTGCCCCCATTTTTACAAGACCTCTATAGCTATTTATTGAGTTGCCTGCACTAATACCTTTGCTAACAATAGTTGATTTGGTCTTAGGACCAATATGGATCATTTTTGTGCCGGTATCTGCTTGCTGAAGATTATTGGTTAGTGCTACTGAATAAAATTCTCCTATAGATTCTTCACCTAAAAGAAGACAGCTAGGATATTTCCATGTAATTGCAGACCCTGTTTCAACTTGAGACCAGCTAATTTTACTTCTCTTACCTAGACATTTTCCTCTCTTAGTGACAAAATTAAAAATTCCGCCAATACCTTCTTCATCCCCAGCATACCAATTTTGCACTGTTGAATATTTTATTGACGCGTCGTCTAGTGCAATAAGCTCCACAACTGCTGCATGTAGGGTATTTGTATCAAACATTGGAGCTGTACAACCTTCTAGATAACTTACAGAACTTGATTCTTCAGCAATGATAAGTGTTCTCTCAAATTGTCCTGAATCTCCACTATTAATTCTAAAATATGAAGATAGATCCATAGGGCAGGTAACACCTTTTGGGATATAAACAAAAGAACCATCACTAAAAACAGCAGAATTTAGTGCTGCAAAATAATTATCACTTGCTGGAACTACTGTTCCTAAATATTTTTTAATCAAATCCGGATGATTTTTTACTGCTTCACTAATTGAGCAAAATATAACTCCATGTTCAGCAAGTTCTTCTCTAAAAGTTGTGGCTATAGAAACACTATCAAATACAGCATCTACTGCTACATTTGTGAGTTTTTTTTGCTCAGTAAGGGGTATTCCTAATTTGTCAAAAGTCTCAAGAAGTTTGGGATCAACTTCATCTAAACTTGAAATTTTCTCTTTTTGTTTAGGAGCAGAATAATAAATTATATCTTGATAATCAATTTGTTTATATCCTAATCCTGCCCAATCAGGCTCTATCATTTTTTGCCATTTTTTAAAGGCTTTTAATCTAAAATCAAGGAGAAATTTCGGCTCTTCTTTTTTCTGTGAAATTAATCTTATGATATCTTCATTTAATCCCTTTCCTATTTTTTCAGTTTCAATATCAGTAACGAAACCATATTTGTAGGGCTCTTTTACTACATTTTTAACTAAATTTTCGTTGACCATGTTATCAAAAATAACTTATTACAATTAGCTTTATATACTTTAACGAAAGATAACCCCAATATTGAGTTTTTTTCCTTTATTAAAACTAAAAATTAATGTCTAAGCATCTTGATCCCTTATCAAACCCATTAAATATAGAAACTATTCAAGAAATTGATAATCTTGATCTACCAATAATGCAGAAACATCATTTAAGAATACTCGCTCATTGCCTCCAGATTTTCAAAATTATCAATGCAGATAATAGTTTTGAATATCAAAATAAAAATCGCTTGAGAGAATGGTGTGATAACCAATCCAAAAAATTTGATGATAAAAAATTTAGTGATCTTTTTTATGAGCAGTTAGAATCCACTTCGATAAAATTAAGTACTTTTTCAAAAAAAATAGGTAAAAGTATTGAGGATTTAGACATAGATGATTTAGTACTTCTAGTGGAAAAACCCTAAATCCCCTTTTAATTGATCCCGAAGAAAAAATATATTTTTGTTGAGTCGTTAACAAATTCAGGTAATAAAATTTAAAATAAAAGAAAATTAATTTACATTCAAAAAAGATCTGAGAATTAATTAATTGCTTTGATACCAACTGTTTTGAAGAGAAATATCAATTATGAGAATTTTTGAGTAGTCAGAGGATCCTGACGACAGGGAAAAAAGACACACAATTTCTAAAAAAAAAGAACATACTGATCCCAAATAAAAACGGAGATTTAAAGTGGCTGATGGGATCATGAATAAAGATCAATTACTCTCACTTACCCTCAGACAATTACGTCAAGAAGCTAGTAAATTATCAGTACCGCTATATAGCCGTAAAACAAAAGCAGTTCTAGTTGATTTAATACTTAAATACCAAGAAAAATCTACAATAAATACATTTACTACATCTCCCCAGTCAAAATCTGAAGAAACTTTTGAGTCAAATGCTTTCAACAGTATTGAAGAAGTTAAAACAAATGTAGTTTTCCTACCCCGTGATCCAGATTGGGCTTATGTTTTTTGGCAAATTTCTGATGCAGATAGAGAAAAAGCACAATCTTTGGGAGCTAATAAATTATGTTTACGATTATTTGACGCATCTGGTTCTGAAGGAAGTAACTTGAATCAAGGGACATTAAGAGAGATTGCAGTTGATAGTTATAGTACTGAATGGTACCTACCAATCCCACTTGCAGATAGAGACTATAAAGTTGAATTGGGTTACAAGTATGGTTTTAACTGGATGTCATTGGCATTTTCTTCTGTAAGTCATGTACCTGGGGCTCATCCCTCTGAGCAGATTCTTGATAAATTTGTACCTTTTAATTTAGATTCTACTTCTGAGTCAATCCCAGATATTTCCAATCCTGTTGTTTCAGAACACAATGGTATGCATGAAAGGTTATATCAAGCAGCAACTAACATTCCTCTCAGAAGAAAAGTTGGTTCTGAAGAATTTATGGAAAATGTAAATTCAACAAATCTCAATGATAATCTTACAGACTCAGGTGCTGGGAAATGGTCATCAGGTTTAAATGATTCCGGAAGCGGAACTGTTAAAAATAGATCCTTTTGGCTCGTTGCTGATGCTGAATTAATTGTTTATGGTGCTACAGAGCCTTCTGCAAAACTGACAATAGGTGGAGAAGATGTACCCCTTGCTGCAGATGGTACTTTTAGAATTCAAGTTCCATTTAGAGACGGTACTCAAAAATATGATATTAAAGCTGTTGATGTATCTGGTGAGCAAGAAAAAAGTATTTCAATGAAATTTGATAGAACTACACCACTTGACGATACTAATGAAAAAGATAATGCTGAGACTGAATGGTTTTAATAAATTAAAATAATGCTGAAGAAAATTGTAGCTTTTACTCCATTGTTTGGAGCATTAACGTTTCCACTAATAGTTCCAATTACAATTTCTAAATTTGGTGTTAACTATGGAATTCTAAGTGCATTATTAATTTCTTCATTATGGTTTATCGCTATGTTAAGAACTTCCGAAATGCCTCATTAATTTAGTTAGATTTTTGGGAGTTTCTAAAAAAAATGACTGACGTTAGTGTAATCAATATCAATTCTCCTTTTCTAGATCAAAAACCAGGTACTTCTGGTCTTAGAAAAAGTACTTTAAAGTTTCAGGAAGAACATTATCTAGAAGTTTTTATTGAAGCAATCTTACAATCATTGGAAGATTTAAAAGGTTCAACATTAGTAGTTGGTGGTGATGGCAGATATGGCAATATTGAAGCAATAGAAAAAATTGTTCAAATATGCATTGCTCATAAAGTTCAAAAAGTTATTCTTCCAAAGTATGGTTTATTATCTACTCCTGCGACATCACATTTAATTAGAAAAGAAAACGCTATTGGTGGGATTATTCTTTCTGCAAGCCATAATCCTGGTGGGATTCATGGTGACTTTGGAGTAAAACTGAATATCTCTAATGGTGGTCCAGCTCCTGAGATAATTACTAACAAGATTTTCAAGGCTTCACAATTAATCACTTGTTATAAAATTTGTAAAATTCAATTACCTGATTTTAGTAGATATGGGACTTATACTTACGGTGAAACTACCTTAGAAATTATTGATGGATTAACAGATTATTCTAATTTGATGGAGAAAATTTTTGATTTTGATCAAATTAGTGATTTTTTAAAAAAAGACTTCTCGTTAATCTTTGATGCAATGAATGCGGTTACAGGCCCATATGCAAAAAATATTTTTGTTGACAAAATGGGTCTTGCACATGATTGTGTCATGAATGGCAACCCTTTAAAAGATTTTGGAGGTTTACATCCTGACCCTAATCTTACTTACGCATCCCACTTGGCTGATTTGTTATTAAACAAAAAATCTTATAGTTTTGGTGCTGCATGCGATGGAGATGGAGATAGGAATATGATTTTAGGAAGTGGATGTTTTGTAAATCCTAGTGATAGCCTTGCAGTTATCACTGCTAACACAAAATGTGTCCCTGGTTATAAAGATGGTATTAAAGGTGTGGCACGATCTATGCCAACAAGCTCAGCGGTTGATAATGTTGCTCGAGCATTAAATATACCTTGTTTCGAGACGCCTACTGGCTGGAAGTTTTTTGGAAATCTTTTAGATTCTAATTTAATTACTTTATGTGGAGAAGAAAGTTTCGGAACAGGTAGTAATCATGTAAGAGAGAAAGATGGACTATGGGCAGTTTTGTATTGGTTACAAGTTTTAGCTGAGAAAAAATGTTCGGTAATTGATTTGATGCAGAATCATTGGAATCAATTTGGTAGGAATTATTATTCAAGACATGATTATGAGGCAATCCCCTCAAATATTGCTAATCAAATCTTTGGTAACCTAAATTCTATGCTTGAAAATTTAAAAGGAAATAGTTTTGCTGGCCATTTAGTTAAAGTTGCAGATAACTTTTCATATTTAGATCCCGTTGATAATTCCATAAGTGAAAATCAAGGTTTAAGATTGGTACTTGATGATAATTCTCGAGTAATTTTGCGCCTTTCTGGAACTGGAACTAAGGGTGCAACATTAAGACTTTATTTTGAGAAATTTTTCAATCCTCAACAGAATCTTTCGTTAAATCCTCAGATCGCTTTGAAACCTCTAATAAATGATTTAGATGCTTTATTGAGCATTTCGAAACTTACTCAAATGGAAACTCCTACAGTAATTACATAGAATTTAAAATAATGATTTTTCAATTTTATTTATATGCATTCAGAAAATTTATTCACTAATTTCTCTCAAATAGAGAATAATGCACCTTTGGCAGATCAATTAAGACCAAAGACTTTGGCAGACTTTTTTGGTCAACAACGAATACTGAATGACAATTCGCTTTTAAGAAATGCAATATTAAACGATAAAATTAGTAATTTTATTTTTTCTGGTCCTCCTGGTGTAGGAAAAACTACTCTAATTGAAATTATTTCCTTTAATACTCGTTCAAAATTAATTAAGTTAAATGCAGTTTTATCAAGTGTTAAAGAATTAAGAAATGAAATCGCTAATGCCAAAGATAGATTAATCAATTCAAAAAGAAAAACAATTTTATTTATCGATGAGGTTCATAGATTTACATCAGTTCAGCAAGATGCTTTATTACCTTCAATAGAAAATGGAACTATAACTTTTATTGGTGCTACAACTGAAAACCCTTTCTTTGCTGTTAATAAGGCGCTTGTTAGTAGGTCGCGTATTTTTACATTACTTCCTTTGTCAGAAAATGATTTGCAGAAAATAATACAAAAAGTTATAACTCACTATTTGAAAAAAAAAGATTCAAAAAAAATTTATTTAACTCAAGATGCTAAAGCTCATTTA
The DNA here is from genome assembly GCA_003281485.1 of Prochlorococcus sp. AG-347-J20. Classification (GTDB taxonomy): domain Bacteria; phylum Cyanobacteriota; class Cyanobacteriia; order PCC-6307; family Cyanobiaceae; genus Prochlorococcus_A. The sequence goes on from QCBW01000015.1 coordinate 14,303, forward strand.
ATTAAATATTCTGGCGGTGATGCAAGAACATTAATCAATGCGCTAGAGATGGCTATAGAAACAATTGCTGAAGTTGATTCTAAAGAAATTAAGATTACTCTCTCAATAGCAGAGGATGCAATTCAAAAGAAAAATATTGTTTATGATAAAAATGGTCAAAATCATTACGATGTAATAAGTGCTTTTATTAAGTCAATAAGAGGTTCTGATCCAGATGCAACTTTATTATGGCTTGCAATTATGCTGGAGGCTGGTGAAGATCCTAATTTTATTTTTAGAAGAATACTTATATCTGCCAGTGAAGATATTGGAATAGCTGATCCTAATGCCATAGTAGTTGTACAATCCTGTTGTGATGCTTTCGATAGAGTTGGTTTTCCAGAAGGATTATATTTTTTAACTCAGGCTTCTTTATATTTAGCTTTGTCGCCAAAAAGTAATAGTACGAAAAGTATTTTTAAAGCAATTGAAACAATCAAATCTTCCAATACTTTTGATGTTCCTCTTCATTTAAAAAATAATTCTAATAGTTATGTCAATCCTCATAATTATCCAGGTAATTGGGTCGCACAAGAATATCTTCCTAAATCTTTAAGAGGTTTAAAAATATGGGAGCCAAATAATAATGGATGGGAAAAAACTCAATATGAAGAACTGCTTAGAAGAAAAGAAAACTAAAAATTTTTTGAACAACAAATAATCTCGGGGTTAAAAGAAGTTTTTTCTTCATAGGCTAAGATGATAGTCCAATTATGGAAGTTAATCTGTGAATAATTTAAATGTATCTTTTTCTTTTTATGAATTAACTCTTTTGGCTTTTCAAAAAATTGCCAATGGTTAATATCTTTAGCTAATTTTCCATGATCCCATTTTATAGCCGCTTCAACAGCGCACCATTGATTTAATATCATATCTTTTGTTAGATAATTATTATGGTTTGATTTATTGGTACGAAAAAAATATTTTTCTGCAAATTTTATATGGTTAAAATTTCTATCTGTTCTCTCAATATCAATCCCTATTTTACTTTTATGCCAGACTATAGTAATGGCATCTTTACAATGACTTAAACTGATATTTCCCATGCCAGAGGGTAAACTTGGAGGTTCTCCAGGATGAGCATTAATTGGAATTTCTAGGGGGTCTAAATCAAAAAGTGTTGAAAGTGATTTTCGCAAATAAGCTCTTGTTTCTAAGAAAATCTTTGATCTTGAATTTGTTAGGTTTTTTGCAGTTTTAATTTCTTCTATAGTTGCGACATCTTGCACACCTTTAATCTCATAAAACCAAATTTTTGGTATTTTATATCTATACTCATTTAATAATTTCAATGGCTCTTAAGGTTGGCGACAAAGCACCAGAATTTAAATTAAAAGATTCTTTTGAGAAAGAAGTTTCTCTTGGTGATTTTAAAGGTAAAAGAATAATACTATATTTTTATCCAAAAGATAATACTCCAGGATGTACTAAAGAAGCATGTAATTTTAAAGAGAATTGGGATTTGCTCCAAAAAAATAATATTGTTGTGCTCGGTATTAGTAAAGATAACTCGTCCTCTCATCAGAAGTTTATAGAAAAATTTAATTTACCTTTTATTCTTTTAACTGACCCTGAACCTTTCAAAGTTTCTTCTGATTACGATAGCTATGGATTGAAGAAATTTATGGGAAAAGAATATATGGGAATGATGAGAAATACTTTTTTAATTGATACAGAAGGTAAAATCGAAAAAATTTACTTAAAGGTAAAAGCTGCAATAATGGCTGATCATATAATTGCAGACCTTGGCTTAAGCTAATTTTCTTACGGTAAGGTGGTGTATAATCATCCCCTCCATAACTAAATTAGGAGCATTGATTATATTTTCTTTTTGAGTCTTTAAAGATTTTGTGAGTAATTTAGAGTCTCCTCCACAAATTATTAAAATATCCTTTTCGGGATTAAATAAACTATTAACAACGCCAGTAAGAGAGTTAATTACTCCTTTCAGGATGGCTTCTTCTGTATTAATTAAAAATTCTTTTATCGGAATATCATATTTTTTAGGAACTTTAAGATTTTTTGTATTTTGTTCCATGGATTTTAATTGTGTTAGAAAACCTGGAAGAAGTTGACCACCAATAATAGATCCATTTGAATTCAATTTTGTTATTGATAAGATTGTTCCAAAATCTGCAATTAGCAAATCTTTTTTGAAAGGGTTATTAATAATTTTTAAAGCGGCACTACATGCAAGAGCTCTATCAACTCCAAAATAATCAGGAAGATTTGATAACTGAATATCTTTAGTTTTTATTTCATTTTCTTTTTTTAGCAAAAAATTTGGTAGTTTTCCTACAGATGCCCAAATTAATTGATCAAGATCTATATTTTCGGGAACTTTTTGCTCTTTTTTGGTATGGAAGAATTTAGATTGATTTTTAGAATATTTTGCCCAATGAAGCCTACTATTGCCTACTAATAAAAAATTTATATCTGAGACCATTGTTCTATGATCAATTTAATTATTAGTGTGTATTCCACATTCTTGTTTAATACCCCCAAATCTTGTATCTCTGCCCTTTGTTTCAATACCATCGGGACTACTAGAATGCCAATCCCCCACAGAAGAATAACCTTTTATAAAAAGTGGATGGGCAGGTAAATTATTCTTTTCCATATAATAAAAAATATCTTTATTTGTCCAATTTAATAAAGGTCTCAAAGAGAGTCTTTGACGAATTACGTCTATGAATTTCATTTTTTTTCTATTTTCTGTTTGATTTGATCTAACACCGCTTGCCCAGCAGAAAATATCATATTTTTCTAGACCATTTTCTAAAGGTTTTATCTTTCTCAATTCATGATACTTATCTAAATCACTCTCTTTATTTGTTTCCCAAAGTTTTCCGTATTTGGCCTCCATTCTTGCTGGAGATAATTCACTTTGCAGAACTTCAACTTCTAAGGATAAATTATCAATAAGCTTTTCAGCGTAATGGTATGTTTCTGGAGGAAGGTAACCTGTATCTATCCAAAATATCTTGATTTTTTTTTGTAGACATAATTTACTAACCATATCTAAAAGGACTGATGACTGTATACCAAAACTTGTTGTAATAGCAAATTGATTATCAAACTTTTCATAACCCCATGTAAGCATTCTTTGAGGATTCATATCTACTAGTTCTTGATTATATTTCCTCAAGTTAGCTTGAATATCTTTGTGGATTTTTTCAATCATTCTTCAGTTTGGTTATGAGTTTAATTTTATTTCGCTCAATTTAAAAATTATTCGTATAGTTTAATAATACATATACGCATAACAATATTTCTCTGATGAAATCAATACAAAAACCAATAGTAATAGTTGGAGCAGGTTTTGCAGGTATGACATTTGCTTTGAATTTAAAGAATCTTAATCCTTCTTTACCGATTCTTGTGGTGGATTCTGAAACTAACTTTATATTTAAACCCTTAATGTACGAAGTTTTAAGTAAAGAAATAAGAAGTTGGGAAGCCACCCCAAAATTTGCAAATATTTTTTCTGATGCGGGTATAACTTTTTTAAGAAATTGTTTAACCAAGATTTCCTTCAAAGAAAATATTCTTGAATTTAGTGATAATTTAAAATTAAGTTATCAGTATCTTGTTATCTGTACAGGATCTATTCCAAATAGTCTTTTTATAAAAGGTGCAGATGAAAATTGTTATTTTTTTAATGATGTTCACGATCTAAATAAATTAAATTCTTTTTTAAAAAAATCACAAGATACTGCGCTGCATAAAAATTTATTCATAGTTGGAGGTGGTCCCTCTGGTATTGAGTTGGCGTGCAAAATTAAAGATATATTTACAGATCAGTTTGAAATTAATGTAATAGAAAAATCAAATCAAATCCTTAATAAAAACAAAATATTTAATAGAGAGCAAGCAGAGAAGGCATTAGAAAAAAGGAAAATCAACGTTTTTTTGAATTCCACAGTTAAAGAGGTCTCAGAATCTAAAATTAGTATTTCTAGTGAAGTTGGAATAACTTCTTTGGATAAAGATATTGTTATTTGGACTGCAGGTATAAAACCTAATTTCTCTTACTTACAAAATGATGAAATTACAAAAAAATTTGGACGAATTTTAGTTAATAATAATTTGCAAATAGAAAACCAAAAAAACTGTTTTGCTATTGGCGATATTTCCATTATTGAAGGAATGGAGGATTTACCCATAACTGCTCAGGTGGCTATGCAGGAAGGAAATCATTTGGCTAGTAATTTAGAACTTTTAATTCAGGGAAAGGATCCTTTACCATTTGAATTTAAAGATAATGGTGAAATGATTAGCTTAGGAATAGGCGAGGCCTCTATTTCTGGACTTGGGGTTACTTTATCTGGGAAATTAGCTTTTGAGGCGAGAAGACTTATATATGCTTCTAAGTTGCCTGATATTACTGAAAGCTTAAAATCTGCATCTTCATGGATATTCCAAAAAAAATCTATTTTTAAAAAGTTTCTTAAAAAAGATAATTTCAATTAAACTTTTTTGAAATATTGTTTTTGGGTATATTGAGTTAAATAAGTCTCATATGAATTTAATTGCAGCAGTTAGTAATAATTTTGATGCGTTTATAACGGTAGTTGTTTTAATAATGTCAATAATTTTGTTTATTAAAAATACTATTGCTCCAGAACTTACTGGCTTATTATGTGTTGGAATATTTATCGCCACTGGGGTTCTTTCTCCTGAAAAAGCTTTAGCTGGATTTGGTAGCCCGTCCTTAATTACCCTTATGGGTTTATTTGCAGTTTCTTCTGCATTATTTAAAAGTGGTGCTTTAGACAGAGTCAGAGAATTGATTTCTTCTGAAAGTATTAGAACGCCAAGAAAATTAATTTCTTTAATAGCTTTTTTGATTGCTCCAATATCTGGAATTGTACCTAATACTCCTGTAGTAGCATCCTTGTTACCTTTAATTGAAGGTTGGTGTGAGCGTAGAAATATATCACCATCTAAGGTTTTATTACCTCTTTCTTTTGCTACTTTATTAGGTGGAACTCTTACATTATTAGGTAGTTCAGTAAATCTTCTTGTTAGTGACATTAGTCAGCAACTAGGTTATGGAGCTTTAGAATTATTTAGTTTGACTTCAATTGGAATTCCTGTCTGGCTAATAGGCACAACCTACATGATTCTCGTTTCTGATATGCTTTTGCCAGATAGAGGTAGAGATAAGAATTTCATTAAAAATGGGGATATGAATATATATTTTACTGAAGTTACTATTCCCTCTACTTCAGAATTAGTGGGACAATCTGTTAGAAATAGTAGATTACAAAGACGATTTGATGTTGATGTTCTGGAATTGCAACGAAATGGAAAAGTTATTCTTCCTCCTTTGGCAGATAGAAAGATTGAACCGGATGATAGGTTAATAATACGTGTTACAAGAGCAGACTTATTTAGACTGCAACAAGAACATACCATTCTATTAGGAGAGAATAAAACATCTTTCGAAGGGGTTAACGTTTTCTCAGATGATGAAGGTACTAAAACCTTTGAAGCCTTGTTACCAGCAGGCTCAACTTTAGCTGGTGCAAGTTTAAGAGAATTAAGATTCAGGCAGCGTCATAATGCAACAGTTTTGGCACTCAGAAGAGGTCAACAAACTGTTCAGGAGAGATTAGGCCAAGCTGTTTTAAGAGCAGGCGATGTTTTATTATTGCAAGCACCGTTAGATTCAATAAGAGGTTTACAGGCTACTAATGATTTGCTTGTTTTAGATCAATTTGAAGATGATTTGCCTGTCTTGATAAAAAAACCTATCTCGATTGGAATTGCAATAGGAATGGTTGTTTTGCCTTCGGTTACTAATATTCCATTAGTAGGTTCAGTTCTTTTGGCAGTTATTGCAATGGTTGCTTTTGGATGTTTAAGACCCGCAGAAATACAAAAATCAATAAGGTTAGACGTTATTTTATTGCTGGGATCCTTATCGTGTTTTAGTGTCGCTATGCAGGTAACAGGATTAGCAGATTTAATTGCATTCAATCTTTATTTTGTTCTTGATGGGTTGCCCTTGTACTTTGCGCTAGTCGTAATTTTTGTATCGACTGTTGTTCTTACCCAATTTATCAGTAATGCTGCCTCGGTTGCTTTGATTTTGCCTGTTGCTATTGAATTTTCAAATGTTTTAGGGATTTCTCCTAATTCCCTAATAATGCTTGTTTTGTTTGGAGCAAGTCAATCTTTCTTGACTCCAATGGGTTACCAAACAAATTTAATGGTTTATGGTCCTGGAAGATATAGATTTTTTGATATCGCAAAGTATGGAGCTGGATTAACGCTTATAATGTCATTAATAGTGCCAGCATTGATAATTTTAAATTTCAGATAAATAAAGTGAAATTCACAAGTGATGTTTACAGGTTAAAAGATGCTTACAGAAAACTATCTGTACCTCAATTTACTATCGTTACAGGATTGGTAATTATTTTCTTTGGAACTTTAATTTTAAGTTCTCCTTTATGCTCATCTTCAAAGGTTGGTTTGTGGGAAGCATTTTTTACATCTACCTCTGCCATAACCGTTACTGGTTTGACCATAATAGATATTGGTGTTGATTTAAATTTCTTTGGCCAAGTTATTTTGGCTTTTATGCTTTTATCAGGTGGTCTCGGATTAATGGCTATTACCACATTTCTGCAAGGTTTCGTTGTAAAGGGTACAAAGCTAAGAACTAGATTAGACAAAGGAAAAACTCTTGATGAATTCGGAGTGGGAGGAATTGGTCGAACTTTTCAAAGCATCGCTATAACTGCAACTTGTATCATATCTTTAGGCGCAATTGTTTTATATTCTTTTGGATTTGTAGATATTCAAAATAATTGGGAAAGACTTTGGTCCTCAATTTTTCACAGTATATCTGCCTATAACAATGCAGGTTTTTCTTTATGGTCGAATAGTCTTCAAGACTATAGAACAAATTTTTTGGTTAACACTGTATTTATTTTTCTCATTGTCACGGGTGGACTGGGTTGGCGGGTTATTGATGATATTTGGAGTCATAAAAACAATCTTTCATATAAAAAATTGAGTCTTCATTCCAGATTAGTTATTAGGACAAGCTTGTCTCTAATATTATTCGGATCATTAGGATTCTTCATTACTGAATCTTTACTAAATAGTCAATTTTTTACTGATTTGAATTTGTTCGAAAGGTTATTGTCATCTATCTTCGAAACAGTGAGTGCAAGAACTGCAGGCTTTACAAATTATCAAATCTCCTTAAAGTCTATTTCAGATACGGGCCTTTTGTTATTAATGACATTGATGTTTATCGGAGCAAGTACTGGAGGTACCGGTGGAGGAATAAAAACAACTACATTTATCGCTTTAATGGCTGCAACTAGATCAACTTTAAGTGGTCAGAAAGATGTAATTATTAGCAATAGAGTAATTTCAGATAAAGTTATTTTAAAGGCAGTTGGAATCACTGTAGGCTCCTTACTTTTTGTTCTTTTAATGGCAATGCTTCTAAGTACAACTAATACGTTTGTTAAAAAAGAATCTTTCACATTTTTGGAAATTCTGTTCACTTGCATATCTGCTTTTGCCACAGTTGGCTTTGATATTGGTTTAACTGCAAAATTGAATCATTTTGGTCAATTTATTCTTATTGTAGGAATGTTTGTGGGTAGACTCGGTATCCTTTTGCTATTAAGTGCACTTTGGCAGGCTCTGTATAAGAGTAGAATAGATAGACAAAAGAGAATTGGCTATCCTAGAGCTGATCTTTATGTTTAGGATTGATTAAGTTTTATTATGGCTGATTGGTGGCAGTGGTCTCAAAAGAGAGAAAAAGAAACCTTAACTTTTGCTGTTGTTGGTGTTGGAAGATTTGGAACAGCTGTTTGCAGAGAACTTATAAGTAATGGTGCAGATGTTTTGGCAGCAGATTATTCAGAGAAAGCTATTGATGATTTGAGACAATTGGAACCTTCTATAGAAGCTAGAGTTGTAGATAGTACTGATGAAGAGTCTATGAAAGAATCTGGAATTCTTGAAATGAATACTGTTGTGGTGGGTATAAGTGAACCAATTGAGGCAAGTATAACCACTACACTTATTGCAAAGGATAGTGAAGGTAGCAAAGTGAAAAGAGTGATAGCTAGAGCTACAAGTGATTTGCATGAAAAAATGTTAAAAAGGGTAGGCGCAGATAAAGTTGTTTTTCCTTCCAGGATGCAAGGAGAAAGATTAGGTCTAGAACTAGTTAGACCAAATCTTATTGAAAGATTGGAGCTCGATAACCAAACTGGAATAGATGAAATAACTGTCCCAGAAGAATTTATAGGAAGATCCTTGAGAGATTTAAATTTGAGGAAAAATTTTTTAGTAAACGTTCTTGCAGCAGGACCTGCAGAAGAGTTAACAGTCAATCCTCCTGCAAAATATATTTTGGAAAGAGGTAATATTTTAGTAGTTATGGGAAAAACCGCAGATTTACAGAAATTGCCTCAAAATTAATTTTTCCTAATCAGATTGTTTATAGTATCTAATTCTTTGAGGGGCCCTTTTTAATCTTTTGACGCTTTTTTTCTCAAGTTCATCTCTAAATTTATCTGTATTTAAATCATATTCTGAAAAAAATGCTTTCCCCTCTTTCTCAAAGTATTTTTTTATGCCTTCTTGTATTAAAACTTTTGCCATATTACTGACTGTTCTGGATTCATTAGTTGCTAATATGTTGAGTTGTTCACAGATTAATTCAGGAAGGACTACTTGAATTCTAGGGGATTTAGGCCTCCCATTTGATGAATTTTGACGGGTAGCCATGAGTCAAACTGTATAACTGTTACTTATAAGTATACACAGTTAGTCAAGGATACTATCTTTGTGTATATTATTAATAAGGAATCATACGCCCGTATCAATTAATTTTTTTATTGTCCTATGAAAAATTCAAGAAAAATTGATTCACCTAAAAGGTCGATAATTGATAAAAAGAAAAAAAGATTACTTAATTCTGATTCGCGAGATACCGCAAATAATGATGTTTTGGTATCAGCTGTAATAAGTCCATATTTGTTAACCCATCTTCACCATATTCTTCAACAGTCTGAGTATTACGCCCAAAAAGATGGTAGAAAATCTCATGCTGCTAACTTTGCGAAACTAAGAAAGGTTTTATGTTTAGATGCTAGAAGTATGGCAGATGCTTCAGCAAAAGAAATAAACGAATCAGAAAATGATTTATCTTTTGATAAATATAATGAAAAAAATGTAGCTTGAAGTAATAATCTATTAATAAATAGATTTTAAAAACATGTCTACTAATGCTGAAAAGCTCTATAAGTTAATCGCAAATGACTCCAAAAAGAAACAAAGTTTATTTTTGACAGCATTAACTAACCCTAAAAAAGCATTAGATAAAATATGCGATATTGGTAATGAGTTAAATATTTCTGTGACTAAAGAGGAGGTTATTGAATATTTGAGTACTATTGACGATGAGGCAACTAAAATGTGGTTAGTTAAGGCCCGAGGAGGTCTTTAGGAATTGGTTGAGAGTAATTACTAGTTTTATTCAATATAGGTTTTATTCTTTTGTTATACCCCCCTCCACCGGCTAAAGTCCAAAAAAACCAATAGCTTGGAATTGCAAGAGCTGCTGCTATGAAAATTACTACAATTTGTTCTATTCTTTTCATAATTCCATTTTGTTCCAAAAAATACTTTACTAAATAATTCTTAGATGTTGTGAATTCTACTTTAAAACAGTGATTAGATTTGAAGGTATAAGCAAAATTTTTTCAACAGATGTTGTTTTAAAAAATATTAATTGGGAAATTAAGAAAGGTGAGAAAGTTGGTTTAGTTGGATCTAATGGTGCTGGGAAATCAACCCAATTTAAGATTTTGATTGGAGAGGAAGATCAAACAAGCGGGACGATCATAAAAGAGGGAAATCCTAAAATCGCACATTTAAAACAAGAATTAGATTGTAACTTGAATCGTTCGGTCAGAGAGGAATTAGAAAGTTCTTTCAAAGATATACAAGTTATTGCAACTCAACTTTTAGAAATTGAGAAAAAAATGAAATTATTGGATCTAAAACACGATTCAGATGAACTTGAAAAATTAGTAGATCAGCACGCAAAATATCAGGCAAAATTTGAAGTTTTAGGTGGATATAAAATGCAATCTGAAGTGGAAAAAATATTGCCAAAACTTGGTTTTTCTATTTCAGATGCTGATAAATTAGTTGGTAATTTTTCAGGTGGTTGGCAAATGAAAGTAGCACTTGGAAAAATAATATTGCAAAATCCTGATTTACTTTTACTTGATGAACCCACTAATCATTTAGATTTGGAAACTATTTTTTGGTTAGAGGAATATCTTAGTTCTCTTAAAATTGCAATTATTATAATTAGTCATGATAGATATTTTTTAGATAAATTATGTAAAAAAATTATTTTTATTAATAGAGGAATATCTGAAACATTTAATGGTAACTATTCTTTTTTTGTGGAACAGAAGTCTTTAAACGAAGAATCTCAAATTAAAGCATATCAATTGCAACAAAAAGAAATTGAAATTCAGAAGAAGTATATAGATAGATTCAGAGCTAGTGCGACAAGAAGTTCGCAAGCTAAGAGTAGAGAAAAACAATTAAAAAAGATTTCTAAACTTGAATCTCCTGTAATTAAGGCAAAAAGTCCCCCTTTTACTTTTCCACAGTGTCCTCGATCAGGAAAATCAGTCTTAAATATCAAAAATTTATCCCATAGTTATGATGATAAAATTCTTTTTTTAGATGTGAATTTAAAGGTTTTCTCCGGGGAAAAAATAGCAATATTAGGACCTAATGGGTGCGGTAAATCTACATTACTTAAAATTATTATGAAAAGAGTAAACCCTGAAATAGGAGAAATTAATTTTGGTAAACATAATATAATACCTGCCTATTACGAACAGAACCAGGCTGAAGCACTTTCTCTTGAGGAAAAAGTAATTGATTTGATATTTAATAAATCTCCAGAATGGTCACAAAAAAAAGCAAGAACATTTTTAGGAGGTTTTGGTTTTCAAAATGAAACTGTTTTTAAGAATGTGAAACAACTCAGCGGAGGAGAAAAGGCAAAATTAGCATTGGCACTTATGATTATAAGTCCGAGTAATTTTCTGCTGTTAGATGAACCCACCAATCATTTGGATCTTCAATCTAAAGAAAATTTAGAATTAGCGATTAAAAACTACGAAGGTTCTTCGTTGATAATTTCTCATGATAGATATTTTATTTCAAAAGTTGCAAATAGAATTATAGAAATTAAAAATTCAAAGTTATATTCATATGAAGGAAATTATGAATATTTTTTAGAAAAAAAATAAAAATTTTTTCTAAGAATGTTGTTTACCTTTAACAAACTTTACATTTAGCTAGGCAAGATCACTCATTTAGCTTTACATATGTTGCTTCACTTATTTAGTCTTAAAAATGCACGATTATGTTTTCAATAATTCATATGAAAAATTATGATTTTCAAGAAAAAAACTTTCAAATTTATGATGCTATTGATAATTATTTTGAATGCATAACCAGCTGTGATAAAGAGGATGGCACTTGCATTTCTAGGTGTGTCGAAATACTTAAGCAGAATGACTGAGAGATTCACCTCTTTTCTAGATTAGTAATATCTGTTGGTTTTACTTTTAATCTAATCAATTTGTTTTTCCGCTTTAATAATATATTTATTGGATTTTCAATACCATTTTTGCTTATTTGTTCTATTACCTCTGAAGTAACTTTAATATCTTTATTGCCTACTTTTAGTATTATGTCATCTACCATAATCCCACTCTTATCAGCTGGACTATTAGGTACTACATAACCTACTTTAACTTCATAAGAATTTTTTTCAAAATTACTATCATCAATTAAACTTATCCCAATCATAGGATGTATTACCTTCCCATTTTTTATTAATTGATCTGCAATTTCTTTGGCTTTATTTATTGGAATAGCGAAACTTAAACCCGCTCCTGGTCCTGATCTGATTAATGTATTAATACCAATTACATCTCCATTGCTATTCAAAAGTGGGCCACCAGAATTTCCTGGATTAATAGCAGCATCTGTTTGTATCAGTTCAAGTTTTTTATCGTATATTCCTAACTGAGTGACGTTTCTCTTTAAGTTACTAATAATGCCAAGAGTAACTGTATTTTCTAGTCCAAAAGGATTTCCAACTGCGATAGCCCAATCCCCAACTTTGATTTTGTTTGAATCGCCCAATGTTGCTGTTCTCCAAGGTCCTTTTCCTTGAATCTCAAGAATAGCTATATCGGTGAAAAAATCTTGGCCTATAAGTTTTCCTTTTAATTTTTTGCCATTAGTTAAACCAATAATTACTTTATCCGAGCCATTAACTACATGGGCATTAGTCATTACAAGTCCATCTGCGAAAATAAATCCACTTCCTTGGCTTTGTTCTATTGTTGGTTTATCATCATTAGGTAAATCTAATCCAAAAAATCTCTCAAAATATGGGTCTAAAAATAATTGAGAATTTCTCGGGAACTTTCTTTTTTTTACGTATCTTTGAGTATCAATCGTAACTACAGAGGAACCTGTTTTTTCGACAGCTTTTGTTATAAAAGATTTTTTTTGGTATTGATTAATTTCATTAAATTTTGAACTAATTACTGGTTGGGATATAGTTACTTTTGGAAGTAACATACTAATAGTGATTCCTGAAGAAATTAATAAATTTTTCAAATTAAAGTCTTTGGATCGGGATTTTTTTCCTTTCTTCAAATACATTGTGAATATAATATTTGAGTTCTTTTAATATAACTAATTTGTTTAATTAAATTAGTTATAAAAAAAGTATTTTTGAAATAGCTAATTTTAATATTTTCGGGCTATTATATAAAGAATACTTCTAATGATCTTTAGAATTGATGACTATCCTGTTTCCTATTATATATTCTGCAGCCCTTACTTATCTCGTTTGGAAAGCATTTAAAGTTATGTCTAATGGCTGGGGAATTTCCAATTCAGAAAAAAAAGAATTTTATAACTCAAAATTTAAACAAAAAAAATATACAATTCACCCCGAACTTCTCGATAAATCAGGAAATATAACAGAAGAGGAATTACTAACAGTGAGATTTTCAAATGATAATGACTCTACACTGGAAGAAAAGGGTTCAACAACGGATTAATAGCTTTTAAATTTAAGGTAAAAAAATTGGAATTAAGAACAAAAATTGTTTCTGCGGTCATTAGATCCCTGAAGTTGCCACCAAGATTTAGATTGAGAATGGTCAAGGAAGATCCTGTAAGACTAGAACTAAGTCTTACCCCTTCATATGGTAAAGACCCTATTATTGTTGGTTTAGTTGAGTCTTTAGATTTAGTAGCTCGAAGAGACAGAGAAGGAAGAATACCAAGAGATCTCCAGGGTACTTGGGATTGGACAGTAAGGCATGGGAAAGTAAGTACAGGTGGATGGAATCCTATGCTTAAAGAGGCTTTGCAAACAATGTTTGATACCGGATTGCCTGCCATTATTTATGAGGAATTAACCGGTGATGATTATCGTCCTGTAGATGGTATTAGACATATTAAATAAATCATTTATCATCTTTTATTCATAAATTCTTCCTTAAAACGTTAATATAGTGAAAGGTATTATAGTTAATTATGAATGATAAAAATCAGGAAAGATTTGGTTTTGTCAATTTCGCTGAGACCTGGAATGGTCGAATGGCTATGATGGGTATTCTTATTGGTTTGGGTACTGAATTAATTACAGGACAAAGTATTTTAAGACAAATTGGAATAGGTTAAGTGATTTAATCAACTTCTTCTGCCTTGACTTCTACAGTTTTTTCGCTGGCTTTAACATTAAATTGATCTGTATTCTTTTTATTTATAATTTCTGCGCCACAATTCATACAATTATTACTTATTCCGAGTGAGATTGATCCACAATTACTGCATATATTGATCTTAGATTTGTAAGAATTATAACTTATTAAGAATATCAACAACAATAAAATAGGAATTAATAACGAAAGTAGTAGAACATTACCAAGGAAGCTTAAAACAAAATTAAATCCAAAAATTAGAATTAATAACGCTACTATAAAAAAATAGGTTATAAAATTTTTATTTACCTTAAGAAAATTATCCATATTTGTTACCAAAATTGTCTTTGTTTTCTTCTATTTACTAAAGACATACTAGCTATAACAACACTCCAACATTGGCCAAAATATAAGATCACTCCAAGAAGCCAGACCCATAAAGTAAGGACGAGAAATCCTCCAATAAAACCGTATGCTTGAAATCTCACCCCAAGAGAAAGGATACTTTTACTTACTGCTAGGTTTAAAGTAGTTAGCCCAATTCCAATAAGAAGAGATCCAGGCAAAAGTGGTTTTAGAGGAACTTTTCTACTAGGCAAAAGTGCTTGTAATAAAAGAGCCATTAAAGAAAAGCCTATTAGTGGTATAGCAAATTGCCCGACCTGCAAAAGGGGCAGCTTTTGCAATAAATCAGAAATTAAATTATTAGATTTTGTGATATTTTCTAAAACGTTACTTGGTATCATCCGAAGATTCGCACTAATTTGATCTAAAACCATTAAAAAACCTATAAAAAACACAATTAAAAAAGCTTCAACTCTATTTCGGAGGAACCTCGAAGCTTGCTCTCTCCAAGCTGCATTTACTCTTTTTGAAGGAATTTCATCTTCCCAAAGCCTATCTGAACCTCTTTGAAGAGATAAATATGCATTCCCCGCTGTGAATAACAAAAACATAGCTCCTAGAATACCTGCTCCAAAACCTTGATCAATTAATTTAAATAATGTTGTTTCTACTAATTCAACAACTGAAGGAGGTAAAATTTGAGAAGCAATAGAAATAATTTCTTGATCTAGGCCCTCTTGTTTTCCTAGAAACCATGATGCTATTGAAAGTGAAATTAGAAGAATTGGAAAAAATGATTGTAGTGTGTAATACGCAAATGCAGCACTTAAATCAATACAATCAGATTTGCTCCATCTTTCACATGCTCCCCACAAACTTTTAAGTATCCAAGTTGTACTGTGCTGAATATTTATTTTTTTCAAATATTTAACTTATGTATTTCATTTATTGTATCTAATTAAGAAATTTTTCAAGCAATTATTTATGATGCAACTATTTTTTCAATAATAAATTTCCCCATGGTCTTAAAATTTTAATTTTTTCTTCTGATCTACAAGCAATTAATGGAAAATTAACATCGCTCAAATTTTGTCCTGCAACTAAATTCAAAGGATCTGTTCCTAACCACTCTATAGGACAATTAAGTTCTTCTAATAACAACCATGCTGCTGCGATATCCCATATCTTGGGAGTTGATTCAATTGCTCCGAAGGTTTGTCCCATTGCAACACTTGTTAGATTCAAACTCGAAACACCCAATAGCCTGATTTTGCCAGGAAATACGGAATTTGGTTTTTTTTGTAAGATTTTTATAGATCTACTACACAAAGAAATGCATTCACTTTGGTAACTTTTTTGAGCTGGGTCTATTTTTTTTTGATTTAACCAAACACCTTGATCTTTAATAGATACAAATTTTTTTTTCAATGTAGGAATTATTAAAAAAGAGGCTTGAGGTTTACCATCTACGAATCTTGCTACTGATATA
>QCBW01000016.1 GCA_003281485.1 Prochlorococcus sp. AG-347-J20
GATCTCTTTAATTGATGAAAATCATGAAGAAGAAAATCAAGAACAGATCTCTTTAATTGATGAAAATCAGTGTGAAGAAGAAAATCAAGAACAAATTAGGCTTGAATCTTTAAAAACTTTAGAAAATTTAGAAGAAACAGATTGTGAATCAAATTACCTAAAAATTTCTGACAATAATAAATTCTTTAATACTAAACTAGATTCTTATCAAGTAAATCAATATATTAAAACCCCAAAATTACCACTACCTAATATTAAAAATTTAAGAAAATGGATTAATAAAGATAAAAAAGCTAGTTAGCTTTTTACATCATCCCTGGCATACCCATGCCACCCATACCTGGCATACCCATGCCGCCCATACCTGGCATACCCATGCCACCCATGCCTGGCATACCCATGCCACCCATGCCTGGCATACCCATGCCACCCATGCCACCCATTGGATCTCCACCTGGTCCTCCAGGGGCTGCCGCTTCAGGCTCTGGAATGTCTGCCATTGCAACTTCTGTTGTGAGGAGCATAGCTGCAATAGATACTGAATCTTGAAGAGCTAATCTTATTACTTTGGTTGGATCTAATATTCCTGAATCTTTTAAATCCTCGTATTTTCCTGAATTAGCATTGAAGCCTTTATTAAGTCTTTTAATTTCAGCAACAACTACATCACCATTAAAACCAGCATTTTTTGCTATTTGTTTAGTAGGTTCCAAAAGAGCTTCTTTTAATATATTTATCCCTGTTTTTATATCATCGGAAGATGTTTGACTTAAATTTAAAAGGTCATCTGATATTTCAATTAATGTTTGTCCACCGCCAGAAACTACACCCTCTTCGATAGCAGCTTTCGTAGCATTAAGGGAATCTTCGATTCTTAACTTTTTGTACTTCATCTCTGTTTCTGTAGCAGCTCCAACTTTAATCAGTGCTACTCCTCCAGCTAGTTTTGCTATCCTTTCATTGATTTTGTCCTGATCATACTCAGATTCAGTTATATCAACTTCTCTCTTTAATTTTGCTACTCGCGCTTTAACCAAATCTTTAGTGTCTTCGAAGGCAACAATTGTGGTTTTATCCTTGGTGATAGTTATTTTTTTTGCTTTGCCTAAATCATTAATCGATACTTTATCAAGTGTCATCGATTTATCTTCACTAATTAACTTAGCTCCAGTAAGAATAGCTATATCTTCAAGAGCAGCTTTTCTTCTTTCACCAAATAAAGGAGCTCTTACGGACGCTACATTTAACACTCCACTATTCTTATTCAAAACCAGGGTAGTTAAAGCTTCTCCTTCGATATCTTCAGCAAGAATTAGAAAAGGTGAGCCTGATTTCTGAATTTCTTCAAGTATTGGAACCAGATCAACTAAAGTTGAAATTTTTTGATCAGTTATTAATATTTTAGGGTTTTCAAGTTCACAAACTTGTCTTTCTTGGTCTGTTACGAAATATGGAGAACTATAGCCTCTATCAAAAGACATTCCTTCAGTTATGTCTAATTCTGTATCAAGTGATTGAGATTCTTCAACAGTTATTACACCATCTGAAGAAACAATATCCATTGCCTTAGAAATTATAGATCCAATTTCTTCATCACCTCCAGCACTAACTGTTGCAACTTTTTGTATATCAGAACCACTTAATGCAATACTTTTGGAACTTAATTTTTCTAAAACAAAAGCTAGGCCAACCTCCATACCTTTTTTTAATTCCATAGGACTTGCACCAGAAGCAATATTTTTTAAACCCTCATGAACCATCTTTTGAGCCAAAATGGTTGCTGTTGTTGTTCCATCGCCAGCACTCTCTTTTGTCTTGGATGCAACTTGTTCTATTAATTTCGCACCTAAATTAGAAATAGGGTTTTCAATCTCAATCTCTTTAGCAACTGTAGACCCATCTCTTACTATATCGGGTGAACCAAATTTTCTCTCTATTACTACGTTTTTTGCCTTCGGTCCAATAGTAACCTTTACTGCATCAGCTACGAAATTTACACCTTTTTCTAGCGCTTCTCTTGATTCATTAGAAAAACTTAACTGTTTTGCCATGTTTACGGGAAATTCTTTGTCTTATCCTAATCTCCCATAGAATCATTTTTAAGGGATATTTTATTAAGTGGGGAAAGCCGAATTTCTTTTAATGACATATACAAATTAATTCAAATGACAGTATCTTTAATATATGGATGAAACAAATAATCTTATTTTTACTCTTACCGCAATCCTAGCGATTGCTATGACGCTAATTTACTTTCCTCTAAGATTTTTCTTGACATTAACTGCTAGAAGTCGAAGACTAAAACTGTTACAAAAAATTAGAAGGTTAAGAGATGAATTAGGTCAACCTTACGAAAGTACATAATTAAATACTCATACCCCCGTCAATACTAATTGTTTGTCCCGTAATGTAAGTTCCTGCATTACTTGAAACTAAAAATGAAACTAAGTTTGCAATTTGTGTACAACTTCCTAATTTCCCTAAAGGAATAACTTTGAGAATCTCATCAGTATTAAGTTTTTCAGTCATTTCTGTTTCTATGAAGCCCGGAGCTATTGCATTTACGTTAATACCCCTTGAAGCAAATTCTTTAGCGCAAGTTTTGGTGAATCCAATAACTCCAGCTTTGGCTGCCGAATAATTTGCTTGGCCGGGATTACCAATTATTCCCACAACTGATGAAATATTTATGATACTACCACTTCTCTTTTTCATCATAAATTTTGAAGCATATTTTGTGCAAAGAAAAACCCCTTTTAAGTTTGTATTTAGTACGTCATCCCATTGTTCCGATTTCATTCTCATCAAAAGTCCATCTCTAGTAATGCCTGCATTATTAATGAGGATATCAATGGAGCCATTAATTTTTATGATTTCTTCAAAAGCTGAACTGACAGAATCCTCTCTTGAGACATCAAATTTTAATTTATGAGCTTTACCTCCGGAATTCCTTATTGAATTCACAACTTCTTCAGCTTTTTCATCAGAAGAAGAGTAATTGATGAAAACTTCTGCTCCTAAGCGGCTTAGTTCTAAAGCAATTTCTTTACCAATTCCTCTGCTAGCTCCAGTGATTAAAGCAACTTTGCCTGATAATGAATCTGTATTGGACATTATGAAATTTTATAATTTTCAATCGTAGTACTATTTGTGTAAAGATATTGCTTTTATTTATAATTGTCTAGAAAATATTAAGACCTTCTATTGTGCACTTTTTAATACCAGCTGCAGGGAGCGGAAGCAGAATGAAAGCTGGAAAAAATAAATTACTTATTGATTTAGAAGGAGAGTCTTTGATTTATTGGACACTTAAATCTGTATTTTCTGCAAGCTCAACAAATTGGGTTGGAATAATTGGGCAACTGAAAGATAAAAATTTATTATTAAATTCAGCCAAGGATTTTGCCCATAAAGTTCATTGGATTAACGGCGGTGAAACCAGACAACAGTCAGTTTTTAATGGTTTAAAAGCGTTACCAAAAGATGCTGAAAAAGTTTTAATACATGATGGTGCCAGATGTCTAATTAATCCTGAATTGATAGATCTTTGTGCCAAGCAATTAGATGAAAATGAAGCTGTTATTTTGGCTACTAAGGTTACTGACACTATAAAGATTGTTGATAATGAAGGTTTTATTAAAGAAACACCAGATAGAAATTATTTATGGGCAGCACAAACTCCTCAGGGCTTTTTAGTAGATAGATTAAAAAAAGCCCATAAGATGGCAATTGATAAAAACTGGAAAGTCACAGATGATGCCTCTCTTTTCGAAATGCTTAATTGGAAAGTGAAAATTATTGAAGGAACTTATTCAAATATAAAAATTACATCCCCTATAGATTTGAAAATAGCAAAACTTTTTGTGAAGAATCCCTAATTAAAAAGGTGTATCGATACTAAGAATGCCATCATCACCATTTAAGGTGGCTTTGTATCCTAATGGAATGCAAGCATTCCCCGATATGTGGCCTATTGGGAGGTCAAAAAGAATAGGAAAATCAAACTCTTGTAGTCTTTCGATAATGCAGTTTTTTAGTAAATCTTTCCATTCAAGGTCGCAGGAATCATTAGAAAAACTTCCGAATCCAACACCAGCAATTTCAGACAGTGTTTTAGTCATTCTGAGGTAAGTCAACATGCGATCAATTTTATAAATATCTTCATTAATATCTTCAAAAATTATTATTTTCCCTTTGCAATCTGGAAAGTGATTTGTACCAATTAAAAAAGTAGCAATAGTTAAGTTAGAAACAATAATTTCTCCTTTAGCTTTTCCAGCTCTTAAAGGAATTCCTCTTATGTCCTCAACATATCCCTCAAAAAGTAAATTTCTTAATCTCTCAAGACTCCAATCTGGCTCTTTGAAAAGGCCTGTAACCATTGGGCCATGAATAGAACCTATAAATCCTTGAGAATATTTAGATAGTAATAAAGAACATGTATCTGAGAATCCAAGCATTAAGCCATGCTGCCAAGAAGGTTCTTTTTCTAAAAGTCTTGCTGAACCCCAGCCTCCTTTTGCAAAAATGATTAGCTTACTATTTTGTGCTTTCTCCAGTTCTTCAAATCTAGTTAGATCATCACCTGCAAAATAACCAAATTTTTTTGATAGAGAATTATTTTCATTAATTTCCAAGCCCCAGTTTTTTAGGATTTCTAGGCCTTTTTGAAAATTTTCTTCTTCCTCAATAAAGGAGCCTGGAGCTAAAATATCTATTAGATCCCCTTTTTTTAATCTAAAAACCATATTAAGAATTTATGAGGCAATAATAATTCCTAATAAAAGGACGCCTCCATAAATTGATTGGTTTTTGAAGTGATTCCCAATATTTTTTATTGATTGCTTTTCCTCAGGAAATACTTTTAGTATATCTATCTGCATTAAAATTGACGTTGTAAGCCAAATTGGCCAAAAAATAAAATCCATTTGATTAATAAATCCGCATAATGCGAGAAAACAAGAAGTTAAAAAATAACAAATTTGAATAGTTATTCTTGTGTTGTTCTGGAGGTTAATAGCGGAACTATTTATTCCAATTTTGATATCATATTTTTTATCTGCTAAAGCATAAATAGTGTCAAAGCCAAAAGTCCAAAAAATGGTAGCTAGCCAGCAAAATAATAAAACAATACTATTTAAATTGCCTTCATTTGCCGCCCAGGGAATTAAGACAGCAAAACCCCAGCATATGGATAAGATTAATTGAGGATATTTAAACCATCTTTTGGCGGAAGGATAAATTAAAATAATAGGTAATGCTAAAAAAGCAAGTGAAATGGAAAGGATTCTTCCAGGCTGAGGTAGTGACAAAGTTAAAAAGAAGCTACATAAAATTAAAAAGAAAAGAATTGAATAAGCTGTTTTAAGACCTATTTTATTTGCAGCTAGAGGTCTATTTTTAGTCCTAACAACTCTTTGATCAATTTTTTTGTCCCAAATATCATTGACCACGCAGCCTAATCCACTCACTAGTAGTCCTCCCAATATTATTCTTAGCAACATTAAAAATGTTGGATTAGCATCTGGGGTTAAATATAAACTCCATCCAGCAGGAATAAGTAAGATCATTCTTCCAGTCGGCTTATTCCACCTTAATAATTCAAAAAAAGTACTCACTTTAATTTGTCGATTTTTATTTTGCATGTGATCTATTGTATATTTCATAACTTTAAATAATCTTACTAGGATTAAATGATTTCTATTATTTAATAATCAATCTTGGGTATATTTATTAATGGGTTAAAGATATCTGCATCTAATAAAAAGAAATGATTCAGAAACAAGAATTAAGATATTTTCAAGAAAAGCAAATTTTAGTTGCTTCTATAGATATTGGAACTAACTCTACACATCTCTTGATAGCAGAAATTAATATAGAATTAAAATCATTTTCAATAAAATTCACTGATAAATCAACCACTCGTCTTGGAGAAAGAGATGAGGAGGGTAATCTTACTGAAGAATCAATCCAAAGAGCATTAGTTACTCTCAAGCGATTTAAGGAATATTGTAAAATTAATGGGGTAAAACAAATAGTAACAGCGGCAACAAGTGCAGTTAGGGAAGCTCCAAACGGTCAAGATTTTATTAGGAGAGTTCTTGATGAAACTGATATTCAAATAGAAATGATAAGTGGTTCTGAGGAAGCAAGATTAATTTACCTTGGCGTTCTTTCTGGTATGGCTTTTGAAGATCAGTCTTTTGTAATCATAGATATTGGAGGAGGATCTACAGAATTAATACTTGCTGATAGAAAAGATGCTATAGCTCTTACCAGTTCGAGAATTGGTGCGGTAAGACTTAAAAATGATTTTTTAAATAAAGAGTCTATAGATTCAGAAAGATCGAATTTTCTAACAACTTTTATTAAAGGATCTTTAGAACCATCTGTTCGAAAAATAAAGAGTAGATCTAAGGGTGATAAGAATTTATCTATGATTGCAACCAGTGGTACTGCAACCTCATTAGGAAATTTGATTTCAGATGATTTGGGAGAATCTAAACAAAAGTTGCATGGTTATAAATTTAAAAGGGAAAATTTACAAAATGTATTGGAAAAACTAATTAAATTGCCAGTTTCGGAAATCAAAAAAATACCTTCATTAAGTGAGAGAAGAGCAGAAATAATTATTCCAGGAGCATTGATATTAAACACCGCAATGGAGATGTTGAACTTTAATGAATTAACTATAAGTGAGAGGGCGCTTAGAGAGGGCTTAGTTGTTGATTGGATGCTTCGTAAAGGGATAATAAAAAATGAGTTAAATATTCAAGGCAATATTAGAAAAACAACCATAGTTCATCAGGCCAGAAAGTTTGGCGTAGATAGTACAAGGGCTGAGAAAGTTATCGATATTGCCTCTCAAATCTACGATCAGACTAAAAATATCTTTCATAGCGATAATGACCCTAAAGCCAAAGAACTTCTTTGGGCTGCTTCTAATCTTTATAAATGTGGGAAATACGTGAATGTTGGTTCATATCACAAACACTCTTGGTACTTAATAAAAAATTGTGAGTTGTTGGGATATTCTGAAGCAGAAACAAATATTATTGCTTCAATTGCTAGATATCATAGAAAGACTCTACCCAAGAAAAGACATGAGTCTTGGCAAAATTTAATATCCAAAGAAGATAAAACATTAGTTCTTGAAATGTCATTGATTCTGAGACTAGCAGCATCTCTTGATCAAAGGCCTGACAAGGTGATCTCCTCAGTTCAAATAAAATTGCAGGGAAATATTCTTACATTTGAACTTTTTCCTTTAAATAAGAACCATGATCTTCTTCTTGAAAAATGGAACTTAGGATTGTGCAGTAATGTCATAAAAGAACTAAAGAACTTGGATTTAAAAGTTATTTAGTTTTTTTAATAATTTCTTGTTTTGGAGTTTGATTCTGAGAAGAGTCTGAAAATAAATTAAAAATTAAGGACGAGGCGATTAGCCCGAGAAGGCCTGAAATTAAAATAAATATCCAAAACACTACTTGACTTATATCCCTAGATTGTCTAGTTTTATTAGTTTTTTTAGATTTTTTAGATTTTTTAGCAACTTCTTCAACTATTTCGTCGATTTTTATCTCTTGCCTTTCTGTCTTGAATTCATTCATTATAAATTCTGTATCAAGTTTCAGTTTCTGTGAAATTCTACGAACCATTGCTTTGACAAATACTTTTTCAGGTAGTTCTTCTTCATTACCTTCTTCAATAGCTTTAAGTTGATGAGATCCAATTTTTAAATCAGTAGCCAATTCTTCAATAGATTGCCCTCTACTTAACCTTGCCTCTCTAATAAAATTTCCAATTCTCTTTAAAGAGGATTGTTCTCTTTTGGTATTGTCTTCTGGGTTGGATTTTATTTCTTTCAAAGCTAATAAATTTTTACTAATTATAGTAATTAATATTTTTCTATCAACTTTAAGATTATTTATTCCTAAAGAGATGCCTATAAGATGGATTATAAAGATTAGATCTTTGTTGAGAATTACTAATTGCTGGGCTAATTATGTAAATGGTTGTTCTAATTAGTTTTTTCTCAATAGAAAATTTTTCCATATCTTTTAATTCAATTAATGATGTCCAACCATCATCCCAAGATACTCTAAATCCAACAATCACTTTGGTCTCTGGAGGGTAAAACTCTAGTAGAGTTTCTTGAGACCTTTTCACATGCCTAGCACTTAGATAAAGACATATAGATGAATTGTGTTTCGCGAGATCTTTCAGAGATTCTTTTTCGGGCATCCCTGTTCGCCCTCCTGCTCTAGTTAAAATTATTGTTTGCGTTACGTCAGGGATGGTTAACTCAGCTTCATGATATGATGCAGCAACTTGAAAAGCACTTACTCCAGGAACTACCTCGATTCTAATTTTTTCGTTTTTTAAAATTTCGATTTGCTCTCTAATTGCTCCAAAAAGGCAAGGGTCTCCATCATGCAACCTTATAACAATTTTCCCTGCCTTAAATTTTTCTATCATAATTGAGGTAATTTGCTCTAAGTTGAGCGAACTCGTTTTTATCTTTTCAGAACCTTCTTTAGAAAAATCTAAAATCTTTTCAGGAATTAGAGAATCAGTCCAAATAATGACATCTGCAATTTTTATCTTTTTTAATGCTTTTAAAGTTAATAATTCTGGATCTCCTGGACCAACACCAATAAAAGATATTTTATTATCCATTCTTTCTGTTTTTCCCGCTATATGTTCTCAATCTTAAAAAAAATATTCCAATTAATCCAGAAGAAAATAGAAAAATACTTATAAATTGAGCTACTCTAATACCGCCACTACAGAAAGGCTGAAGTCCACCAATGCATAGTGGGTCAGTTCTTAAACCTTCAATCCAGAATCTTCCAAAGCTATAAGTTATTAAATAAAGACAGCTAATAAAGCCAGGTCTGAAAAAATCTGCTTTATTTTGTTTATTAAAGGTAATAATAAGGAAGATGAAAATTAAAAGATTCCACAATGACTCATAGAGAAATGTAGGATGAAAGAATTCATAATTAATAAAATCAAAAGGCCTATTTTGGATAGGTATAAATAATTTCCAAGGCAAATTAGTAGGAACTCCAAAGGCTTCATTATTGAAAAAATTTCCCCACCTCCCTATTGATTGCCCAAGAATAATCGAGGGTATTAGTATATCTATAAAAGTTTTAAAATTAATTTTTTTTGACTTACAGAAATAGATAATAGATATTAATCCTCCAATTAGACCTCCATGGATTGCTATGCCTCCTTCCCAAACTGCGAGAAAAGAAGGTATTTGAATGATGTTATTGAATAGTTCAAAAGAAGTAAAAAAGTTCTCTCCGCTATATTGCCTCCACTCAAAAATTACGTAATAAGCTCTAGCTCCAATTATTGAAGAGATTATTAATGATGGAAGTATTTCACTAATGTACTCTGGATTTATATTTCTTGCCTTTGCAAGTTTTTTAGAGATAAATAGACCTATTAAAACTGAAACCGAAATAAGCAGTCCGTACCATCTAATAGTTATAAATCCTAAATTTAAAAAAGTTTCTCCTGGAGATTGTATAAAAGCTTGAAGTATAAGCATTTAAAGAAAGTTAGATACCCTCTGCTGCTTGAACTTTTTCTACTTGTTTTTTCTTTAATACTAAAAGTATTTGTGTTAGGCCTACACCAATAAAGAATGCAATCAATCCAATAACTCTATAAGGGCTCTGAAGTACAACCTCAGCATCTAATTGTCCAAATCCGCCAACGTTGGGATCGTTAGTAAGAGGGTCTCCTGCATTAATTTTGTCTTGTGTTTTTACGATAAGTTGAGGACCAACAGGCACTGCTTCAGTAGTTATCTCACCATTATCATTTTCTATATTGACCTTATAGCTACCATCTTCAATTGTTTCTATTGAATTTATAGTTCCTGAGGTGGAAGATGTGAAAACTACATTATTACTCTTGTCTCCAGTTGGATATACCTGACCTCTACCTCTATTGCCTCCGATATGTAACGAGTATTTTCCATAGTGATATTCTTTATTAGTGGATGGATCAGGGGAAAGTACAGGGAAAACTATTTCTTTATTAGTATCGCCGGGTAAAGGTCCTACAATGATGATATTATCTTTCTCTTCACTGTAATTAGTGAAATAAACCCCTTCTGTCTCCTCTTTTATTTCATCGGTCCATCTTTCTTGTGGAGCGAGTTTAAAGCCATCTGGCAGCATTACAACGGCACCAACTTGTAATGGGACTTCAGAACCATCAGCACCGATTTCTTTTAAATCATTTTTGTAGGGTATTTTGACTACAGCCTTGAAAACACTGTCTGCTCCAACAGATTGTGGAACCTCTGCAATTGTAGGCATCTGAGCTAGATGACAATTCGCACAGACTATCTTTCCTGTGGCTTCTCTTGGGGATTCATAGTTTTGCTGAGCCCAAAATGGATAAGCAAAAGTGATCTTTGGATAAAATACAATGCTTGAAATGAAAAGCAGAGTACAAATAAATAAACTTGTTTTTTTCATGATTTGATTTTTAAGACCTTTCATTTTTTTATGCCCACCATGGATTTTCATTAGTTCTAAAGTCAGTTTCTGACCATTGTTTAACTAGTACAGCATCATCTTCAATATCAACATGTGCTAGCGCTAAAGATAGAGGAGCAGGACCTCTGACTACCTTCCCATTTGTATCGTACTGACTGCCATGACAAGGACATATAAATTTATTAGCACCACTATCCCATGGGACAACACAACCTAAATGAGTACAAATTGCATTTAAACCAAATTCTCCTATTTCCCCACCCTCATTAACTATTAGATAAGTTGGATCTCCCTTTAGACCTTGCACTAGACTTCTGTCTCCTGATTGATGGGTAGCTAACCAACCTGTCTTAGTTATTGGATTCCCTAATTCATCTTTAGCAGAAGTTCCACCACCACCTCCTCCTGCTCGCAAAGGCATGAAATAATTTGCTACTGGGTAAAGGGCACCTAACGCTACTCCAGTTGCAGTACCAAATGTAAGAAGATTCATAAATTGCCTTCGACCCATTGATGGGACATCATTGGAACTTAATTGAGTCATTCGCTACTTGGTGCTGTTATTTATTAGTTATTATGGATCAAATTGTTCAATTTCTGTTGCAAATAGATAGGACTTTTAATATTTTAAAGTAAAAGTTTAGGAAGTCTTAATTAATTGATTTCAATGGAACCATTACTAGTAGATGAAGTTATCCATTATTTGATTCATCGTTGGGGGAAAAAATATGATTTTAGACTCTTTAGAAGAGAAGAATTTGTGTATTTTCAAATGATGTGGGGATTTCTTGGACAAGAATCATTCCCTTTAAGTGAAGATGAATATAAAAAATCGATAGCTGAAAAAATCGAGATTTTAAATAGATGTGGTTATTCAGAAGAAGTAAGGGAATGGCTAAAGAAAGTCAATGCTAAGCCAAGGCTAGGTAGAGCTGTCAGCTTGCAATTAAATCTTAATGAGAAGATGAAAGAGTTTTTGACTTAAGATTTTCTGATAAGTAAGTTAATCCAGTACCCACAAAAAATAAAAACACAATCGATATAGATAGCAATGACATTGTCAAAGGGTCTGTTGAAGGAGTAATCACTGCAGATAATATTGTGGAGGAAATTACAACGATCTTCCAATTCGAAATCATTTTTTCTGTTGTAATTATGCCAAGAGAACCAAGAATAAATTGTAATACTGGCAATTGAAAAGCTATTGCAGTGCTAGACATTAATAAGAGAACAAAATCAAAATATCTTTCTATAGACCAAGTTGGTTCAACAATATCAGCACCGAAACTAATGAAGAAATTTATTGCCGCGGGGACTAATATCCACCAGGAAAAAATTAATCCTAAAAAAAACAGAAGACCTGAACCAAGAACTGCGGGCAAGATAAGGCTTTTTTCTTGTTTTGTTAAACCAGGAGAAATAAATAATATTATTTGATAAAAAATATAAGGCATAGAGACTATTAATCCGCTGTAACCTGCAACTTTAATAGCGACAAATAAAAACTCTCCTGGAGCAAGTTGTAGTAAATGAATATCACCAGCTGGGATTTCTAAAAAAGATATTAATGGCTTTATGATGAGAAAACTAAAAAATATTGAAATAAGTATTGAGTAAATTGAGTTTAGTATCCTTTGACGAAGCTCCTCCAAATGATCACTAAAAGTCATTGAATCTGATAATTTATTTTCACTTTGACCTGTACCTCTCATTATTATTTGATCAAGATTTTGTAAGAAAAGGGTTTAAAACTACTATTGTCAAAGTCCAATTTGGTTTTCGATAAATTTAATTATTTGCTTAATTTAGGATTAGTTGGATCTGGTAGTAAGAAAGGAGGAGCATCATTTAGGGATGATTCACCATAAGTTTCATATTCTCTATAACCACCCATTTTCCCATTAGTTTTCATTAAAGCGCTTACGAAGGCAAGTAGTAAGAAAACAGTAGGAGCTCCAATTATTAATGCAGCACCAAATAGATATCCCACAATAAATTCTGGAAAACTATGATTTCCTAAAAATTCATGAGTGCCCAAAAGAAAGTCAAACATTTAAATTTAAAATTTTTTTTTATTATAAACTAAATTACTGTTTTAAGATTTTTTTTAATGTAATCTTCTCCTCTTGTAGGATTTCCCCAAATAATTTCTCCATTTTTAAAGGAAACGCAACCCGGTCCTCCTTTTTTGATTTTTTGCAAATCTTTAATCTTTACTAAATTAATTGGAACTTTAATGTTTCTTTTTGCCTTACTAAATAAAGCAGCTAAATCTGCAGCTATTTGGAGATCTTGCTCAGATGCTTCTTGAGATGAAGATTTCAAAACTACATGACTGCCTGGTGATTCCTGAGCATGAAACCATAAATCGCCTTTTTTAGAGAACTTAAAGCTTATTAAGTCATTTTGCCTCATATTTCGCCCTACCTGAAGCTTTAATCCTGTGGGAGTATCAACTTGAATTGGTGAAGATTCTATCTCATATGTACTTTTCTTATCTTCTCTTTGCCTCTTGATATTGATATTAAACTCGTTACAAATTTCTTCCATAATTTCTTCTAGTAGTTTGATTCGCATAAAAAGTTTTTCATTATTTAAAGAATTTAAATTTTCTAGAAGCGTAGTGAATTCATCTAATCTTTCTATATTTGTTTTGTAAATACTTAATCTTTCTTTTATTAATTCTCTAGATCTCTTTAGTTTTTTTGACTTTTTATATAGTTTCTGTCCTTTAATAATATCTCGTTTTTTTATTTCATTTGAAGAGAATATATTATCAGCTTTTTTTTTATATATTTCATAGTTTTCTGACTTTGATAGGAGATCATTTTGAATATTTAAATTCTTTTTCTCAATATTAATCTGTTTAAAAATTATCCCTTCAATTTTCTTTCCCAACAATTCAACTTTTTTTTGCTTCAGATGATAATCATAATAATTCTCCATACCGGTGCATAAATCTATCTTTTTTTCACGATTAATTTCTTTATCAAAAAACCAAACGCAATAAAAATCTTTATTAAAAATAGAAAAGTTAAAGTTATTGTTTTTATACCTATTTATCCAAATCTTCCAACTTTTAAATATCTCTTTTAAGTCTGAATCGCCAATGAAATCGATATTTTTTTCCATTATTTCCGAATTGCAAGTTTTGCTAATAACCTCTAATTGTTTTGTGAGGATAGGGCTTACTCCTTGGTAGGTATTTATTAAACAGTATTTCAAAGAATCAGGTACTAATGAAATTGAGTTTTTCCATGATTGAAAAGACTCATCTTCACGGGGTTTCTTTTTGAGATTGACTGGAGGGTCAGAATAAATTGATCCTGTTGAAATTGTTCTAAAACTAGATTGACTTAATTTAATTTGTTTACCAACTGCGATAATTTTATTTTTATTATCCAGATAAAAAATATTACTATGTTTTCCCATTAACTCAAAAATTAAAGACTTACTAATTTTATCTCCAGGTTTTTTTGCAAAACCAAATTTTATAACCCTCTCGAAATCATCTTGATCAATCGAGATTAAAGCCATATACTTTAATCCATATCTTATTTGTTTAGAAAGTGTGCTTTCTCTTCCAATCTTTTTTGGTTTATTTATCTTTAGTATTCTGGGCGAGTCTCCATTCCATGAAACTTCCAACCATGTTTGAGAATTAACTCCTCTGAAACATAATTGAATTGTATTAGGATCTGGTTGCTGGGCAGTTTCAAACTTTGAAGGTAAGATATTCTTTGTCAAATAATGCAAGACAGATTTAATAGATGTAATATCCATTATCTGTGGAACACCTTTTTGCATTATTCCTTTTTAATTCACAAGATTTTTATCTTACTGTAAAAAATTTAATATGAAAAATCAAAAAAAACTTGTTATTCTCACTGGACCCAGCGGGGTGGGTAAAGGAACAGTTGTCAAACAAATATTAGGTAAAGAAAAAAAATTTTGGCTTTCAATATCTGCAACGACTAGAAAACCTAGAGAGGGAGAGAAGGAGGGAGAAAGTTACTACTTTTTAAATCAAGAAAAGTTTAAAGAAATGATTGAACAAAACCTGTTCCTTGAATGGGCCCAATTCGCAGGGAACTACTATGGAACACCTTTATCATCTGTTAATGAGAAAATAAAAAATGGATTTACTGTTCTACTTGAAATTGAAGTAGAGGGTGCAAGGCAAATAAAAAATAAGTTTCCTAATTCACTGTCAATATTTTTACTTCCTCCAGATAAAAAAGAGTTAGAGAGAAGAATAAGAAATAGAGGAACAGAAAAAGAAGAGGCAATAAAAAAAAGACTGAAAAGAGCTAATTATGAGATTTCAGTATCAAATCAATTTGATTTTGCATTAACTAATAACAATGTTGATGAAACAGCAAAAAGAATAATCAAGTTAATAAACACTTGATTATTCTCACTTTTATCAGCTCATTGGATGGAATAATAAATCTGGGAAAAATCTATTAAATTCAATAATTATTCCAGCTGTAAGACTTAGCCAAATAGCTGCTACCACTGGGGCGGATCTGACAAATTTTGTGTTTAGAATTTTGAACATTTGTTTAATGAAAGTTTTTTAAAGATGTTAGCGAGGACCATTAAGTGTAATATTGTTATCTTTTTCTCTTAAATCTCCATTTCTACCTTGTTTATTAGCAAGAAGAGGCCATTGCGCTCCTTTTATAAGACATTTTCTGGCTAAGTCTAGGTCAATAATGATCTCAAGATCTGCTGGATTCTTAGTCTTTTTTGATTCAATCAGATACTCTCTCCCTGACCAGCCTATAATTCCAGCAATGTAAATGAATAATACTCCGGGGATAAGTAAATCTCCTTCGTGACCTCTATTTAAAAGAGCTCCCCAAGGCTCAAGAGGAGGTCCAATTATCAAATGTGGAAGACCATCATCTCCGCATGATGCTTTTCCGTATCTTTCAAATCTTGCGATATCTTTTTGAGTAGTTGCAGAATTTGCTCTCTCAATGAATTTAGGATTTTCAGAGCATTTTGTGAGGGCTGAAGCAGTATATTCTGTGCTGGCTCTGTCTGCGTTTAAGGCAGGCCCATTAGCAGCTAGTGCAAATGGTGTAATTCCTAGGAACAGAAAAACTGAGGTAATTATTGAAAAAAAGAATTTCATAAGTTGCAATCTTTAATTCCTTATAGTGTGTTAATTAAGAAATTAATATTAAAATAGAACAAGTTGAATCAAAAATGCATAAAGTTTTAGCTATTGAAACAAGTTGTGATGAGACATCTGTCTCAATAGTTTCTAATATTGGCGATACTTTCAAAATACATTCAAATATAGTTGCATCTCAAATTGAAGATCATTCAAAATGGGGAGGAGTTGTACCTGAACTTGCAGCTAGAAAGCACTTAGAATTATTACCATTTGTTTTAGATAAGGCTTTAGAAGAATCAAAAATCAAAATTGAGGAGGTTGATTATATTGCTTCAACTGTGGCTCCCGGATTAGTTGGTTGTTTACGAGTTGGCTCAATAACAGCTAGAGCACTTTGCCTGTTATATTCAAAGCCATTCTTGGGTATTCATCATTTGGAGGGGCATTTATCTTCAATTCTATTTTCAGAAAACTATCCAAAGAAGTCTTTCCTGACATTACTTGTAAGTGGCGGACACACTGAATTAATAAAGGTTGATGATAGAAGATGCATGCAAAAACTTGGGAAAAGTTTTGATGATGCCGCTGGAGAAGCCTTTGATAAAGTTGGAAGATTATTAGGTCTTAGTTACCCTGGAGGACCGGCAATTGAAAAGATTGCTAAAAAAGGCGACCCTATGAAATTTAATTTACCGAAGTGTAAGATTTCTGACAAAAAGGGTGGCTTTCTTAAATATGATTTCTCTTTTAGTGGATTAAAAACTGCTGTATTAAGGTTAGTTGAGAAAATAAATTTAGATGGGAAGACTGTCCCAGTTCCTGATATCGCTGCAAGTTTTGAGAGAGTAGTGGCAGAAGTCTTGGTAGAGAGAACAATAAAATGTGCAAAAGATCATAGCTTGGATAATGTTGTTTTAGTTGGGGGAGTAGCAGCTAATAGTACATTAAGAAAAATGATGATTAATGAAGCAAACAAAAAATCTATTAAAGTTCATTTAGCTCCCCTTAATCTTTGTACAGATAATGCTGCAATGATTGGAGCTGCGGCATTGTTCAGAATCAAATTAAAGGATCATTTAAGTTCCCTTAAGTTAGGTGTCTCAGGAAGATTATCAATTGAACATGCAAATACTCTTTATGAAGAAAATCCTCCTTTCTAACTCAAATGAACAAACAACCTAAAATCGAGATGAAAGAAACAAAAAAATTCGTTGATAAACAAGAGTTGAATTTATGGAAAAGAGGTTTTACCCCTCAAGCTGAAATATGGAATGGAAGGATGGCAACTGTTGGTATAGGAATTATCTTTATAATTATTGCTCTAATAAGCCAATTTTCTTAATAGAAATAAAATTCATTTGACTTAAAGGTAGTTTTAAAAGATTTAATAAAAATTACTCTTGATAAGCTGATTAGTTAAATTAAAAAGTATTGTATTTATTGGACTTCAGATAAGATTATTGATTTAATCAAAATAATAAATATTTCTACTATATATAATTTTTTATGACGCCTGAAAGGCTTGGATTACTTTGGGGGATAACTGTATTTGCAGGTGCTTGTGCTCGATTATTTTCTTCTTTAACAGGATTCCCTAGTGTTGTTATTTTATTGCTTTCTGGATTATTTATAGGAAGATCAGGTTTAGGACTGGTTGAACCTTTAGATCTTGGACAAGGGCTTGAAACTATTGTCGGGCTTCTGGTCTGTTTGGTTCTATTTGAAGGGGGATTAAATTTAAAACTGCCTGAGGGGAATGTAAGAAATACTGTTTTGAAAATTTCATTGGTAAGACTTTTTATTTCATTATCAGCTGGAATTTTTATTGCTCATTGGCTGGCAGGCCTCTCATGGCAAGTCGCAGGGATATATAGTGCCATTGTTCTAGCCACAGGACCAACAGTTGTCTCTCCATTAGTGGAACAAATAAAATTAGCTTCTCCCCTTTCGGAAGTTTTAAAAGCTGAAGGATTATTGCTTGAACCTATTGGTGCAGTATTGGCATTACTGCTTTTGGAACTGACTCTAGGAGACCTGCGCGGGATTAAAGATGTATTTATAGCATTAATGCAAAGATTAGGGGGAGGAGTCTTAATAGGATTAAGTGCAGGGTGGTTACTTTCAGAAATTTTAAAAAAAATAAAAAATGAAGCCTCATTTGGTATAGAGCTTCAAGTTACCCTTGGATTTATTTTTCTTGTGTATGGAATTTGTGAATATTTTCTGCCAGAATCAGGCTTGCCAGCTTCTGTCGCGGCAGGTTTTATTGTGGGCAAAAGAGAAGTTATAGACAAAGAGAGATTGGATAATCTGATAGGCGAATTAGCTCAATTAGCCATAACAGTTCTTTTCCCTCTTTTGGCCGCTGACGTTTCCTGGGGTGAATTAAGTCCGCTTGGCTGGGGAGGGGTTGTTTGCGTCTTTATGTTGATGGTAATTGTTCGCCCTATTTCTATATGGATAGCAACTTTGGGAAGAGAATTGAACTTAAAAGAAAAAATATTTTTAGCCTGGTTAGCCCCGAGAGGTATTGTTACTGCAGCGGTTGCTTCTCTTTTTTCTATCAGATTAGAGCAGGCTGGTATCCTTGGGGCTGGCCGTCTCCAAGGGTTAGTTTTTCTTACTATTTTAATGACAGTAGGAGTACAAGGTCTTTCAGCCAAACCTTTGGCGAATAGGCTTGAACTAGAACAAAAAAATAATTTAGATTGATTTAATACATCTTTCAATTCGAGATCTATCAGTTTTACTTTCTGAGAAAAGCTCCCAACTTTGAATTAAATCTGGACCACTAAGAGATCCAAAAAAGGCTACTCTTAATGATTTCATTAATACCCCTTTTTTGATATTATGCATTTTTGAAATATCGTTTATTATTTCTTTGGCTTTCTCTCTATCAATATTTATAGTATTTTGCTCAGTTAAATAATTGAAGATTAGTTTAAGAGATACTTTGCTGTCCTTATTTTCCAGAAAATCTTGACCTTCTTTTTGAATTGTAGGTATTAAGAAAAATGGTTTTGATTGATCAATGGCATCTTTTAAAAGAGTAATAGAGTCTCTAAGCAAAATTGCTAATTTATAAGCCCATTCTTGGGATGGAGGAACCCAACCATTATCATCCCAGTATTTTCTCATGATCTCACTTAACTTTATTGATTCCATATCTTTTATATATTGAGAATTAATCCAGTTGAGTTTTTCCCAGCTGAATTTAGCTCCAGCTTTATTTATGTCTGATAAGTCAAAAATTTCAGATATTTCGTTAAGGGAAAGAATCTCTCTCTCAGCAGACTTTGGTGACCAACCTAAAAAGGCCATATAGTTGGATAAGGCCTCAGGTAGATATCCCATATCCCTAAATTCATCGATTGAAGTAACGCAATCTCTCTTAGATAATTTTTTCCCTTCACTATTCAGTATTAGGGGTGTATGTGAAAAAGTCGGCAAATTAAAATTTAATGCTTTATAAATCAAAATTTGTTTTGCAGTGTTTGAGATATGATCTTCACCCCTAACAACATGAGTAATATTCATGAAATTGTCATCAACTACAACCGCAAGATTATACAAAGGATCTCCAATCTCATATCCTTTTGTCCTTCTTGACAAAACCAAATCACCACCCAAGTCCTTCCCTTGCCATTTAATTTCACCTCTTATCTGATCTACCCATTTAATTTCAATTTTTTCATCAATTTTAAACCTTATTACTGAAGTCCTCCCTTGGGATATGAATGATTCTATTTCTTCTTCTGAAAGAGTTCTGTGTCTATTATCGTGCTTTGGAGGTAATCCTTTCTTTTTTTGTTCCTCTCTTAATTCAGAAATTTCATCTTCAGTTGTAAAGCATCTATATGCAGCTCCACAATCTACTAGCTTTTTGATGTAACTTTTGTGAGTCGAAATTCGGTCACTTTGCTTTATAGGTTCTTCATCCCATTCAAGTCCAAGCCATTTCAAGCCCTCTAATATATTTTTTGTATATTCAGATTTAGATCGAAGAAAATCAGTATCTTCAATCCTAATAAGAAACTTTCCGCCTATTTTTTTCGCATACAACCAGTTGAATAAAGCTGTTCTAGCTGTGCCAATATGAAATAAACCTGTAGGACTTGGGGCTAATCTTAAACGTTTTTCCAAGGCTTTTTAGAAAAAACGGGACCGACGGGATTCGAACCCGCAACTTCCGCCGTGACAGGGCGGTGCTCTAACCAGTTGAACTACGGTCCCAAAAATTTAGTTCTGATGTTTTAAGAACCTTATCTTTAAAATTATCAGATCAAAGGATTTAATTAATGTTGTTGTAATAAAAAATTCCATTAATTTTAGGATTTAAAGAAAAATTAGTCTTTAAAAGCTACAACAACATAGAGGGGTAATTTATTTTTGAGGCCTAAATCCAGCAGGTTCTATTAACCTAACTTGGTTACCTCTGGCTGTAAATTCTCTGCCTTGGTCACTTTGTACGACAACTCTTCCACCAGATTTAACTCTGATGACTCTTGCGCGAACCCATCCTAATGCTGCTGATTCGAGGACTTTAACTACATCCCCAGGTTGAAGATCTAACTCCATTTTATGAAAATTGATTTACAAAATGTTGATCAAACGCGCCGTGGAGGACTTGAACCCCCGACATCAGGTTTTGGAGACCTGCGTTCTACCAACTGAACTAACGGCGCATTTTAATGATTATAAGCGCCTTTATGACCAATAAGGTTGAAAATTTACAACCTTAACGATCAAAGCGTTGTTTTACGCGAGTAGCTTTTCCTACTCTATCTCTTAGATAGAATAACTTAGCTCTCCTTACTTTACCTCTACGTTCAACTTTTAGAGAGGCAACTTGTGGACTATGTAGCATAAATACTCTTTCAACTCCAATGCCTTGGAAAATTCTTCTAACTGTAATTGTTTGATTAAGACCTCCATGTCTTTTTGCTATGACAACACCTTCATAAGGTTGAACCCTTTCTTTGTTACCTTCTGTGATTTTCACTCCGACCTTAACAGTGTCCCCTACATAAATTTCAGGCAACTCTTTTTTTAATTGTTCGTTCTCAAATTCCTCAAGAAGGTTGGAAGCGCTGATGGTTTTTGTAGTTTTAGGAACCGAGTTTTTTTCTTTTTGTTCGACTGCCATTTCTTGTGATTCGTCAGCTTTAACACCGGTTTCTAATTCATTTTCTTGTTTCTCTTTTGCCATTTTGATCTTTTTTATCCTACAAGTTTAATATCTTAACCTTTTGACTCGCCTTTAGTAACCTTTTTGGTAAATGAAATTGTTTTTGAAAACATTTGGAATCCTGTTATGAGCATCCATAAAACTCCTAGGGAATTTAATATTACATAAATTAATTCTCCATTATCTCCAAGCCATTCGCCCTCATGTAGAGACATTAACCAGTGAACTTGGTCTCTAGAGTAACCTAGTACATCTTTTGAAACCCTATAAATAAGGCCTGTAGTTGAAGAAATGAATAATGGAAGAAAAACCCAAGGCGCCAAAGCCTTATGAAATTGCCTAGAATTAAATAAATTTTTCATTCCTGTTTTCAATTGTTATTGATAGATTTAAGATAGCCAAGTTTGTAATGGCTATTTTGATGATATTTACTTATTACCATTATTTATTCCAATGAAACATTTCGCAGATCTTTTACTAAATAAGAATAATTCCAAAAATAATGATCAAGTCCCTTTTATCCAGAGAAGAAGAGGAATTGAAATAAAGTCTGCACGTGAAATAAATTTGATGAAAAAATCTAGCAGGATCGTAGCAACAGTTTTGAGGGAAATTAAAGAATTAATTAAACCAGGGATGAGCACAAAGGATTTAGATGATTTCGCAGAAAAGAGGATAAAAAGTTTTGGAGCTGTCCCAAGTTTTAAAGGCTACCATGGTTTCCCTTCTAGTATTTGTTCCAGTATTAATAATGAGGTTGTACATGGAATACCAAATAAAAATAAAATAATTAAAAAAGGCGACTTAGTTAAGATTGATACAGGAGCGTATTTAGATGGCTTCCATGGTGATAGTTGCATATCAATTTGTGTAGGAGAAGTCAGTTCAAAGGCCCAAAATCTAAGCGATGTCGCTTACAAAGCATTGTATGCAGGGCTTTCGAAAATCAAGGCAGGGAACACTCTTCTTGAGGTAGCTGGAGAAATCGAAGATATTGTCTTAAAAAATGGCTTCAGTGTTGTTGAAGATTACACAGGTCATGGAGTTGGAAGAAATCTTCATGAAGAACCATCAGTATTTAATTTTCGGACAACAGAATTGCCCAATGTGGTTCTCCGAGAAGGCATGACATTAGCAGTTGAGCCAATTGTTAATGAAGGAACTAAATTTTGTAAAACTCTAAATGATCGATGGACCGTAATAACAAAGGATGGAAAATTATCGGCACAATGGGAGCATACAATTGTAGTTTTAAAAGATGGGATTGAGATCCTAACTGATAGGGATTTCTAGACACTAAGATTTGTATTTATAAATAATTTGGCAATACAAAAAATTTAAAAATTCTTTCAGAGGAAAAAGAAGATAAGTTATTGGGTTAGGACTAATTATTATTAAATAACTTTTAGAATTAGCCAAATCATATATCTTTTTAGAGACAAATTTTGGACTCATAATTCCGATGGGATTTAATTCTGATTTAAAGGGCCCTAAGATTATTTTTCTAATAACTAATTTTTTCTTAGTATCTTTGTCCAATAGATTCTTTTTGAAAGAGATTAATTGACCAATTAGGGATTTACTTATCTCATATGATGGGTTAAGGGCTGGCAATAATTCTGCTTCAGATGTATTAATCCAAATCTCTTTTTTCGTTGGTGATTTATTTTTTCGGGCAATATCTTCAAATAAATCTAAAAATTTGAATTTGCTTAATGCATTTATTTCTATTGAATTTTGATAATTGATATTTTCTCTACTTAGATTGTAAATTCCATGGTTCAAAATTAATATATCTATCTTTTCTAAATGTTTTCTTAATTTAGATTCTTTCCCACATTCCCATCTGATCCATTCATTAGGAGATTCAAGATTGACTTCAGAATCAGTTTTACTATGAGTAAATCCAATCACTTTATACCCTTTCTGACGAAACAACTTTGTTAGTTCTTTTCCGAGCGCGCCTGAAGCTCCAGTAATTCCAATATTTTTTTTATTTCCCATTGAATTGATCATTTTGTCTTAATTTTGATGGAATACCAAAGAGATAAAATAAATTTACCTAAAAAATATGTATTTATTTGATTAAAACTCATAAATAAATGTTTGTTTAGTTCTAAAAAAATATTATCTTGAACCTATTGATAAGTAATTTTACTAAATTATGAGCGATATATTATTAATTGGTTCATGTGAACCATTTAGTGGTAAGTCTGCATTAGTTCTTGGAATAGCAAAAAGACTTTTACAGGAAAAAAAACAAGTACGCATTGGTAAACCACTAGCAACATGTATAGAACTTACTAATCTACCTTCAATGTCTTATGAAGGATTAATAGATGATGATGTTAAATTTATTGGATCTACATTAAATATCGAAGAAGGGAATTTAATTTCTTCAGTAGGATTATTGGATAATATCTCTGCTGAAAAAAGAATTTTTAATAAAGACTTACTTCCTGGAAAAGCTTTTGATCAAATTGAGGGTTTGGTCAATGATGATTTTGAAGGATTAAATATACTTGAAGCGGCTGGAACTCTACATGAGGGAATGATTTATGGTTTAAGTCTCCCTCAGTTAGCTGAGAGTCTAAATGCAAAAGTCTTAATTGTTAATTTGTGGGAAGATTGTAAAAGTGTGGATGCATTACTTGATGCGAAAAAACAACTTGGAGAGCATTTTGCTGGAGTGGTATTGAATGCAGTTTTGCCCCAAGAAGTTGAAAAAGTAAAAAATGAAATAATACCTTCTCTTAAAGATCTGAATATTGAAGTATTTGGCGTTATGCCTAAATCACCACTGCTTAGAAGCGTTACCGTCGGGGAACTTGTAAGAAGACTAGATGCCCAAGTAATTTGTTGCCCTGAAAAAGATCAATTACTTGTTGAGACGCTAAGTATTGGTGCTATGGGGGTCAATTCTGCGATGGAATTTTTTAGAAGAAGACGAAATATGGCTGTAGTTACTGGAGCTGATAGAACTGATATCCAACTTGCGGCTTTAGAAGCTTCGACTCAATGCCTTATTTTAACTGGTTTGGGAGAACCTTTATCACAATTGATTCATAGAGCAGAAGAATTAGAGGTTCCAATTTTAAAGGTGGAACTAGATACTCTTGCCTCCGTAGAAATTATTGAACAAGCTTTTGGTCACGTCAGAATACATGAATCAATTAAAGCTTCTTATGCTGTTCAATTAGTTCAAGAGCATGTGAACCTAAAAAGAATTCTTGAAAAGATAGATTTTCCCTGCAATTTTTCAGATAAATGCTAATTTCAAATATAACTACCATTTTATTTTGAGTCGCTCTTTAGACATACCAGCAACCGAAGGCGTTGATGCCCTAGCACAAGAACTAGCGAAACTCCAGGATAACGGAAAAAGGAGAATTGCTTTTTTGGGAAGTAGACATGTGCCAGTCGTAGATATCCACTTAATTGAGCTGATTGCAAGGTCTTTAGCAGAGGAGGGACATAATATTCTTACCTCTGGATCTCAAGGGGTTAATGCTGCCGTAATTCGAGCAGTTTTAGATATTGATCCATCACTTTTGACTGTTTTATTACCACAAAGCCTTGATAGACAATTACCTGAAATAAAAGATCAACTTGAAAGGGTTATGCATTTAGTTGAAAAAAGTGAAAATGATGAATTACCACTACCACTTGCCAGTAGTCTTTGTAATCAAGAAATTATTACAAGGTGTGATCAATTAATTTGTTTTGCATTTCATGATAGTGAGACCCTACTGAATAGTTGTAGATGTGCAGAAGAAATGGGAAAAGTGGTTAGTTTGTTATTTTTTGATTAGAAAATTTATTGTCCCTTATTTAAATTTAATTTAAGGTAATAGTAATCTTGCACTTAATATTTACAATGGCAGAAAGTTTTTCATTTGATATTGTTTCTGATTTTGATAGACAGGAATTAGTAAATACTTTGGATCAAGTTAAAAGGGAAATTTCTCAGAGATACGATCTGAAAGGAACAGATACGGTAGTTGATTTAGATAAAGAAAATATTTTTATTACAACTAATAGTGAACTCACTTTGAATGCTGTAAATGACATAATTAGACAAAAGGCGATAAAAAGAAATCTATCTTTAAAAATTTTCGACTACGGTCAAATTGAAACAGTCAGTGGTAATAAAATTAAACAGACAATTATCTTAAAACAGGGAATTAAACAAGAAATAGCAAAAAAAATCAGCAAGAATATCAGAGAGCAATTGAAAAAAATTAATGTCAGCATCAATGGTGAGACTCTAAGAGTATCAAGCAAAAGTAAAAATGATCTTCAATTAGTTATAAAGCTTGTGAGTAATTTGGAAGAGTCTTTGAATATCCCTCTAAAGGCTAACAATTTTAGATAAGATTTTAAAAAATAATCTTAAAATATGCCAAATTATCCAGAATCTCTTGTTAAATCATTGTCTTTGAAAGTAAAAGAATATCCTCGTTTTTCAAAAGGAGAAATAGAAAAATTCTGTTGGATGGCAGTACATGAGTATAAACATGGTGTTTTGCCCTCCGAATACGATATTCGGGAGATAGATGAGGAGCTATATTTACAACTTTTGCAAGAACTTAAATCCGAATAGTATTTTTTTACAATTATTAAAAAAATATTTTAATTAAATGCCTCAGTAGTGCACTAACTTATTTGATTAAATATGATTGAGTCAAAAGATTGAATTTAATGTCAACATCCTTTAAAAACGTAACACCAACTGGTCCAGGCGGGACAGCAACACTATTAATTGTTTTGTCTTTTACTGGCTTCCTTTTACTCACTCAGGCTCTCTTTGTCGTCCCCTCTGGACAAGTTGCAGTAGTCACTACATTAGGCAAAGTTAGTGGCCCCTCAAGAAGAGCTGGTTTAAACTTCAAACTGCCATTCATTCAGTCTGTATATCCATTTGATATTAAAACCCAAGTTCAACCTGAAAAGTTTGAAACTTTAACTAAAGATTTGCAGGTAATTAGAGCTACAGCTACTGTTAAGTATTCAGTAAAGCCAAATGAAGCTGGCAGAATCTTTGCAACAATTGCAAGCAGAAATAGCGATGTTTATCAGAAAATTGTTCAACCATCTTTGCTCAAAGCACTTAAATCAGTTTTTTCTCAATATGAATTGGAAACGATAGCTACAGAATTTGCAGTGATTTCAGAAAAAGTAGGAGATACTGTTGCTAAAGAACTAAATTCATTCGATTATGTAGATGTTAAAAGCCTCGATTTGACGGGACTTGAGATTGCTGAAGAATATAGAGCTGCTATTGAGCAAAAGCAAATAGCGGGTCAACAGTTGCTTAGAGCAAAAACAGAAGTTGAAATTGCTGAACAAGAAGCCCTCAGATATGAAACACTGAATAGAAGTCTTGATGATCAAGTTCTATTCAAGTTATTTCTAGACAAGTGGGATGGTAGTACCCAGGTTGTTCCTGGACTTCCAGGCTCTGAAGGGGGTAGCCCTCCAGTCATTGTTGGTGGCAGAAGATAATATTAATTTAAAATTTTCTTTTGCTTTATAAAAATAAAAATTAGTTTTTCAAAGCCTTGAATGATTGATCAAACGCTTCAATTGTTTTATCAATTTCTTCTTCGCTGTGAGATAGGGATGTGAAACCGGCTTCAAAAGGGCTTGGAGCTAAGTAGATCCCTCGTTGCAGCATCTCCCTATGTAATTTGCCGAAAAGTTCAGCATTATTTGTTTTAGCTTCTTCGAAATTCCTAACTGGACCATCACATAAGAAAAATCCAAACATAGCACTTACATTTCCACCATTAATTGCAATACCATTATTCTCCGCAGATTCGATTATACCTTCTATTAATCTTGAAGTAATTGCGTCTAGTTTGTCGTAAGTGCCTTCTTGTTTGAGCAACTCTAAAGTTTTTATTCCAGCAGTCATTGCGAGAGGGTTTCCGCTCAAAGTTCCTGCTTGGTAGACAGGTCCAGCAGGAGCTATCATGGACATTATTTCTTTTTTACCTCCATAAGCTCCAACAGGTAGTCCCCCGCCAATTACTTTCCCAAGCGTAGTTAAATCTGGAGTAACCCCAAATTTTTCTTGAGCTCCTCCATAACTAATTCTGAATCCAGTCATCACTTCATCAAAAACCAATAGGGATCCATTCTCAGTGGTTAATTCTCTTAAACCTTCTAAAAATCCGGGCTCAGGAGTAATAAAGCCTGCATTTCCAACAATAGGTTCAAGAATAACCCCCGAAATAGCGTCAGGATTTTCAGAAAATAAGTTTTTTACTGCTTCAAGATCATTATATGGAGCAGTTAACGTGTTAGCAGTTGTCGATCTTGGAACCCCTGGAGAATCTGGTAAACCTAATGTTGCTACTCCTGATCCTGCTTTCACTAAAAACATATCAGCATGTCCGTGATAGCATCCGTCAAATTTAATGACTTTATCTCTCCCGGTGAATGCTCTCATTAGCCTTAAGACAGCCATACAGGCTTCGGTCCCACTATTAACGAATCTAACCATTTCTACAGAGGGAACTGCATCTATAACCATCTCAGCGAGTTTGTTCTCAAGAACGCATGGAGCGCCAAAGCTAGTCCCTTTTTCAATCGCTTCCTGTAATGCTGTAGTGACTTCAGGGTGTGCATGTCCACATATAGCGGGCCCCCAACTACCTATGTAATCAATATATTTATTTCCATCGATATCCCAA
Organism: Prochlorococcus sp. AG-347-J20; assembly: GCA_003281485.1. Classification (GTDB taxonomy): domain Bacteria; phylum Cyanobacteriota; class Cyanobacteriia; order PCC-6307; family Cyanobiaceae; genus Prochlorococcus_A. Next base: position 27,544 of record QCBW01000016.1, read on the forward strand.
GCAAATGGGCCTTTAACTCTATCAAAAACTATTGGTTGCCCTCCAACAGATTTAAAAGCTCTTACTGGAGAACTTACTCCTCCAGGCATTAATTCTTGGGCGGCGGAGAATACTTCTTCTGATTGGGTAAAATTTAATATGTCAGTCACAATTTGAATAATGAAACTTTAAGAAAAAATTTTGTCATGTTCTAAATTAGAAATAAGTAAAAATTTTGTCAATCAGATTGAAATTCTACATTATGATATTTTTATCGTGATATTTTGGATTGTAAATTTTT
>QCBW01000017.1 GCA_003281485.1 Prochlorococcus sp. AG-347-J20
TCAACATTTGGATAGCAAAAATAATTTGGGAAAGTATTTTCGGTAATAATATTGACATGAGTTGGATCTTGGAAAACTAAACTAGAAGGGTATGCTGGTGTTTGATGATGAAAATACCATTAGGCTTTAAAAGTCTATTTTAAAAGTCTCTCCTGTCAAAGATCTGGTCGTAGAGGGGATATATTTTGTCTTATCGAAACTTGTCATTTTATTATAATAAATTGGTCAAACTAATTGGTATAACTAGCTAAAATACAAATGGAGCCAAGCGGACTCGAACCGCTGACCCCCTGCATGCCATGCAGGTGCTCTACCAGCTGAGCTATGGCCCCACATACAGAACGTTAACAATATTGATCTAATAAAAGTTTTATTAGTAACGTCCTTAGTTACTATATTAGTTTATGGTATTTGATTATTGAGATCTGCTCCGAGAAATGAATCTACTGATTTACAAGTTGTAGCATGATTTTGTTTTTGTTCTCATTCAATTCATCATCTTTCTAATAAGTTAAGTTTGTAATTCGTGGTCTATGGAAATATTAACTAGTATAGGATGCCTCTAAAACAAAATTTCTTCAAGATATTTTTCTTACAAAAGAAGTTCTAAAAATTAATTGCTGATTGACTTAAAAATAAATTTGTTAAAAAATATAAGATAATTTAAAATTTGAAGTACCAATTAATTTTAAGGAAAGATTATTGATACCCATTAAAAATTCAATGTCAAAATATGAATTGCAATATATTTTAAGCGCCTCTTTATTAATCTTAGTTTTTATTTTTACAGATTTGATTAGAGTTTTTGATAAAGAATTTTTCTTATTTATACCGAGATTAATTAGTGATCAACCCTATAGAATTTTAAGTTCAGTTATAGTCCATGCGGATTTAAATCATTTATTAAGTAATCTTGGAGGAATAATTATGACTAGATATTTTTTAATCAAACTTGGAATTGAAAGCAAATTTTTTTATCTAAGATTTATTTTAATTTGTTCTTTTTTTAATTTTTTTATTATTTGGTTTTATGAAAGGATTTTATCATTTTTTTTTAATATTTATCCTAATTATGCTGCTTTAGGGTTTAGTGGAATAATTTATGCTTTATTTGGATTCTTGATGTTAAGTTCTTTTTATGGAAAAAGTTATTTTTTAGGATCCAAAATTAGTTTGAAATCAAATTATGGAGTTCAAAAACTATTGAAAACAATTTGCTTTATGGGATTGATTTTCTCTTTCTTGCCAGGAGTAAGTTTATTGGGTCATTTGAGTGGATTTATTGCTGGATGTTTTTTATTCTTAATCTAAAAAAAGAAAATATCATTTTGTACAAAATATTTTGGAAGACTTGGAAATATAACTAAATAAAAGATTAAAGGAACTTCTAAAATCACCAAACTATTGTATGTAAATTAGCTTTTGCATTAATACCAAAAAGAGTTATCTATAAAGCATCTTCAATTTCTATTTTGTAAAAGGCAATTATCTAATTTATATTTTTGATATTAAACCAATTAATTTCAATAAAGTAAATTTATTTTTTAATTTTAAAAACTTGAACTTAAGCCAAAATAATCAAAATTAAAGACATTAAACTGTATTCCTACAGTACTAGTAGATGGTTTATAAAAAGCACCCAAACTATATGCCCTACGACTTATATCTAAACTATATTGGGTATTAGAAAACTCTCCATAATTATCATGATTTGCATCTAAATTTAAATATGAAAGGAATCCAAAAATAATAGGTCCATATATTTGTTGTTTTAAATTAAATATAATGTTTTCAGTATCATTTATATTATCAAAACGAAATGGGCTATCATCGCCTTTTAATGTATATTGAGCTAGAACGTCCAAACTTGAATAGTCTAAATATTTTTTTGTTAAACTTCCCAGAGTAATAGCAGGTCCACTAGTAAAAATAATAGCCTCTTGGTTAGAACCATCTTCATATAAAAATAATCCTGAATCTATATAAGTATTCCAATTAATCCCTTGATTAATAACTTTAGGCGAATATTTATAAGTTTCATTTATTTTTTTTTCTTCAGAATATTTTTTCCATAAAGGTATTTGATTTTTATACTTTATTGCAAAAAGGTTCCTCGACAAAGTAGTAAATTCATTAATATCTTTTTTCTCTGCTTTAAATTTCCCTAAATCATAAATAAAAGATAAATTATTATTTACCCCTTTTGAAGACCATGATTTTCTATTTGCAACTCTTGCACCTTTACCAAAATAAATTTCTTCATCACTTGAGAAAACTCTACTTACCTTTTCTCTATACATTGCATAAAGTTGAATATCTAATTTATTGATAAATTCTGAATTACCATTCTTATTTAATAATTGAAGATTAGAATTTTTAGCAGAATTTAAATCAAATGTTCTTGTAAGAGTAAATTTTGATCTATTAGCCTGATTAAATCTATCAAAATCTAGACTATTTAAACTAGATTTAATGGAGAGATCCCATTTAAAAAATTTTCCTGAAATATCAGCATCTAAAGCAAAAGTATCTAAGAAAGAAATATCGGTTTTTTGTTTATCACTTAATATAGATTCGTTTTTCTTTCTAAAAGAATCAGAATTACCTTTTAAGGAGCGCTGCAATAAATAATAAGGAGTCAGTTTTAGAGAATAATTATCAAAAATATCAATTTCACCAAAGGTTCTTTGAATATAAAAACCATCCTTTTCATCATAATCTGATCCAATGCCCCAAACCGCAGTAGTTGGATCATCATCAAAAATTGTTCTTCTTCCTACAGGAAATTTTAATGAATCATCCAAAATAATCCAGCTATTTCTGCTTATTATTTTTAATTTATCATCGACAATTTCTCCGCTAAATTTTTTACTTTCAAGCAAAAACTGCGGTTTATTAAAAGCGTCATTTGTGAATAATATTTTTTTTGACTTTAGTTTATTAGACTCTAGATAAAGTTTTTCAGATTTAAATCTCCATTTTTGAATCTGGGGAACATCAAGCTTAAGTGAATTAAAATCAAATACAGAATTAGATTCAAAATTGCTTACTAAGCCTAAACTTGCTGAATTTATATACTGAAGCTCCGAAACTTCGGTTTTAGTATTATTCCTTTTTTCAATTTCATTTGAAGACTCTAAATCTAAGTCTAAATTAATATTATTAATATCCAAAACTCCATATATATTATCAATAGTTCCATTCTCTAATTCAAAATTATAAGAAAGCCTTGAAGCCTCAAAATATTGAGAACCCTTTTTTAAAACTACATTACCTTCGATAACAAATTCTTTTTTATTTTTATCATAAACAGCATTATCACCAGTAAGTTTTGCATTCGAAAAATAAATTTCAACATTTCCTTCGGCATAAATTTTATCATTTTGCTCATATTGAATATCAGACTGAATATCTACAAGAAATTTATCATTAATAGGGGCGTTATTTTTGACCAAAAAATTGACTAAATTATTTTGTGAATTAATAAATTCGTTCCTTAGATTTTTGCCAAATTGGTTTTCATTTAAAGAAAAAAGAGTATTAGATCTATTTTTCAAATAAGTTTCACTGCTAGTATCATGATTTAACGTATTAGCTTTTGAAAAGTTTTTTGGAAAAATTATTTGTTCTGCAAACAAAGCAGTACTAATAAAAATAAAAATATATTTTAATTTCAAATTCCAATCTAAATTCCTTATTTAGGATTATAGATTATCAAGGATCATTTCTATTTTTATATTATTTAGAGCTTATATTTTTCTCCAAACAGCTAATAATTTTCCTTGAAAAATCACTTCATCTAGGTTCAATTCAATCGGATCATAAGCAGGATTTGCCGCCTCCAAGAAAATTTTTGAGTTTCTTTTATGAAAATATTTTAAAGTTGTTCCCAAACCAGGAACCAATGCACTGACTATTGTTCCATTTCTTAAAGAGTATGAATCTTTAATTGGTTCCATTAGAACCATATCTCCATCCGCAATACAGGCATCGACCATAGAATCTCCATTTACCGTTAAGGCAAAAATATCTTTCTTCCTTAATACATCTGAGATATCTAAATTTTCATTGACATCTGTAAAAGTTTCAATCAATCCACCTGCTGCTACAGAGCCCATAATTGGAACTCCCTCAAAAATTTCATCAACTATTTGTAATGTTCTAGCTTTTCCTTCTTGCCATGAAATATAACCCTTATCTTGCAAATGTTTTAAGCGACTTTGGATTGGAGCTGGGGACTTTAAACCCATAGCTTGCATCATTTGCCTTATAGATGGACTATGCTGATATTCTTTCATATAATTTTTAATCCAACTAAAAAGCTCATTCTGAGCATCAGTTAAATCTTCAATTGAATTAATCACAAAAACAAATGTACTCTAATACATTTGTACCTCTTTTAAAGGTACTTGGCAAGATATTCATGAGAGAAGACAAGATAAAAGTGCTTGTTGTACATGCATCCTATTTTCTGCCTGTTCAAAAATTCTGCTTTTTTTACTTTCAATTACTTCATTAGTAATTTCTTTTGATCTATACGCTGGAAGACAATGCATTATGATTACATCTCTAGTTGCCATATTTATTAGATTATTATCAACAGTAAACCCTTGGAATTCTTTATCTTTATCTTCCTTTTGATTTTCCTCTCCCATTGAGGACCATACATCTGTATAAATTACATTTGCACCAATCACAGCTGAAGCAGGATCATTACAAATTTTCAACATATGATCATTATCGTAGATCTTCCTTGCCTTTTTGATCACAACAGAACTTGGCTCAAAACCAGCTGGACATGCGATCCTAACTTCAACACCTAATAAAGCTCCGCACAAAATGAGAGAATTTGCGACATTATTGCCATCACCTATAAATGTCAAAACTATATTTTCAAAATCAATAAACTCCTCCTTCATAGTCATAAAATCTGCCAAAGCTTGGCATGGATGTTCTAAATCTGTAAGAGCATTAACGACGGGTTTAGATGACCATTTTGCATATTCTTCTAATACAGATTGATTAAACGTTCTTATTGCAAGAACATCGCAATATCTACTAAGTACTCTTGCAGTATCTTGAATTGGTTCCCCCCTACCAATCTGTGAGGTTGTTGGATTTAGATCAATTGTAGTTCCTCCAAGTCTTGACATGGCAACCTGAAAACTAACTCTGGTTCGTGTAGAAGATTTATCAAAAATCAAACCTAAAACTTTATTTTTAAAATCAATATTTAAATCTTTATTCTTAAAGTTTTTTGCAAGCTCTAAAATATGAATAATTTCTTTAGTTGATAGATCCAAGCTTGATAGAAAATTCTGTTTGGCAAGCTTGTTTGGTCTTAGCATCAATCTACCTTTAAAAACCTAAATTCTACTATGCTGGCATTTTACTTTCTGAAAGAAGAGATTTTAAATCCTCTCCCTCAATAACTTCTTCTTTAAGGATCTTTTGAGAGATCGATTCTAGCAATGGTAAGTTATTTCTCAAGATATTCAAAGCTGTTTCATGCGCATCATCAACTAATTCTCTAACTTCTTTATCTATGGCTTGAGCTGTAGCATCACTTACAGATCTTCTTGGATTACTGCCATTACCTAAGAATTGCCCACCTCCTTGTTTATCATAAGCTAGGGGGCCAAGTATATCACTCATTCCGAAAGTCCCAACCATTTGTTCAGCTATATCAGTAGCTCTTTGCAAATCATTTGAAGCTCCAGTTGTGATTTTTCCGAAAACTACTTCTTCAGCTGACCTTCCCCCAAGTAATGTAGCTATTTGTCCTTTAAGTTCTTCTTTAGAATTAAGAAATCTTTCTTCAGTAGGCAATTGAAGAGTATATCCTAATGCGCTCATACCTCTAGGAACTATTGAAATTTTCGCCACTTTTGATCCCCCAGGCATAAGATGTCCAACAATAGCATGGCCAACTTCGTGATAAGCAACAACTTTCTTTTCATCATCTTGCAAAACACGACTCTTCTTTTCCAATCCAGCAACAACTCTTTCTATAGCTTCGCTTAAATCTTGTTGTTCTACACTTTTCCTTTTGGCTCTAGCCGCAAGTAAAGCAGCCTCATTTACCATGTTAGCTAAATCCGCTCCTGCGAATCCACTAGTAGCTTGAGCAATAGATTCTAAGTCAATCGAATCAGCTAGTTTAACTTTTTTGGTATATATCTCCAATATAGTTTTTCTACCAGACAAATCTGGTCTATCGACTAATACTTGCCTATCAAATCTACCAGGCCTTAATAATGCGGCATCAAGAACTTCTGGTTGGTTAGTGGCAGCAAGTACTATAACTGGCTTATCTGCAGAGGCGAAGCCATCCATCTCGGTAAGAAGTTGATTTAATGTTTGTTCTCTTTCATCATTGCCACCTACTACCCCCATAGATCCAGAACGACTTTTACCAATAGCATCCAATTCATCAATAAAAATAATACATGGAGCTTTTTTCTTTGCCTGTTCAAATAAATCTCTTACTCTTGCGGCACCTGCACCGACAAAAAGTTCTACAAATTCAGAACCTGAAATTATGAAGAAGGGAACTTCTGCTTCTCCCGCAACAGCTTTTGAAAGAAGAGTTTTACCAGTTCCAGGAGGGCCCACAAGAAGTACCCCTTTTGGTATTCGCGCACCGATATCTGTGTATCTCTCAGGTTTTTTAGAAAATCTACTATCTCAGTTAGTTCATCCTTGGCTTCATCAACTCCAGCAACATCGGCAAATGTTACTTTTGATTCATCATCGGGAACATAAACTTTTGCTTTACTTTTAGTAAAACTAAGAGCTCCCTGAGCACCTCCTCCACCCATACTTCTTCTAGCGAAGAATTGTAAAACGAGGATAAAAATTAAAGGAGGAACAACCCAACTCAATATAGTTGAGAAAAAATTAGGTTTTTTGGGAGGTGCGGCAGCGAATTCAACCCCTTTACTTTCCAACCTTTGAGGAAGGTCCATATCAAAAATTGGGGTTGTTGCTAAAACTGAAGGAGCGCCTTCTTCGGCTCCATTTAATTCATATCTAATTTGTTCTTGCGTAATATAGGCTCTCTTAACTTCACCATCATTGACTTGGTCTATAAATAATGAGTAGGGGACCCTTGGTATTTGCATATTTTGATTTGGGAAAAGGCTACTAAATAAAAGTAATGCTCCTACTCCAATTAAAATTATATTTACAATTCCAAATCTTCTATTAGGTTGATTATCGTCTTGTCTTATTGGCATAGTTAAGATCAATTGTTCACTTATTATAAACTAAACGAAGAGTTTCCGTATCTGTATTGTTTTTTTTGGGTAAGAACCGTACGGTACTTTGACCCATAAAAATTAGCTAAAAAATTAATTTTAGAATGAACTCTTTATACATATATCATTTCCAATCAATCTAAACTGAGAATCATTTAGTTTAATAATTTCGTGCATTTCACTAAATTCAAAATCACTTAGGGGATTCATACAATTTTCTCCACCTAAAATTTTTGGAGCAATAAAGGTAATAAGTTCCTGAATACAATTAGATTGAATAGCAGCGGTAGCCAATCTAGGGCCACATTCCCAAAGAACTTTATTACATCCTCTTTCTGCAAGTATTTTTGAAATTAACTCTGGATTATCTGATAATACCTTTTCAACCTCCACACATTTCGGAATCCTTGAAAGGTAGCTTTCATTTGCTGTGGAAGAATCATAAATAACTAAAGTTTTTGCCTTACTACAATTCCAAAGATTTGATTTTGAAGGGAGATCTAAACTTTTTGTGAAAACAACTCGCAAAGGCTCAGGATTTTTGGAACCTCTGCTAGTCAAAAGTGGGTTATCTCTTCTTAAGGTGTTTCCCCCTATGATTATTGCATCAAATTCTGCTCTAAAAGAATGAACTAATGACCTTGATTCATCATTAGTAATCCATTTACTTTTTCCATTTTTTAAGGCTATTCTTCCATCTAAGCTCATTGCCCATTTAAGAACACCAAATGCCTTTTTAGTAGTATTCCTATAAATAAAGGCCTTATTTAGATTTAAGGATTCTTTTTTACATAATCCTAAGTTAACTTGTATTCCAGCTTCCTTTAGAAGCTTAATACCTTTACCAGAGACTCTTTTATCAGGGTCTTCAATAGATATATATACCTTTTTTAATCCGGAGGATATCACCTTGTCTACACATGGAGGTGTTTTACCTTGATGACAACAAGGTTCAAGATTCACATACATTGTTCCATCTTTAGCATCCTTTTTTAAATTATTAAGAGCCATTGCCTCTGCGTGGGGTGCCCCTGCCTTGAAATGGAACCCTTCTGAAATAAGGCGTCCATTCTTATCAAGTATCACCGCTCCCACCCTAGGATTAGGACTAGTTGTATTTTTACCCAAAGAAGCCAAAAAAATTGCTCTTTTCATCCATTTTGTATGGTTTACATTTTTTTCAGACATCTCCAAAAATTAAATTTAGTATATTGATCTCCACTCTTTAACAACAAAGGGGGGGACCGGTAACTCAGAAAAAACTCCTGATAAAGACAATCTTAATGGTCTATTTTTATCTAAATTTTTAATCAATTCATCAAGATCAAATTCTGCTGCAGCTTGTCTTCCATCATTTGCTAATTGCACATTAAGTAATGTTTTATCATCTAAAAGCCACTGTTTTCGCCCTGATTCAACCCTCAAGTCAGTGGGATGATCAATCCTGAGATTTCCTGGATATCCTATTACTCTCAAGATCAATTTATCATCAAAAAGAGGGGATTTATAAGCTACTAATTGCCAAGCTTCAAAGTCCAAGTCCCTTAAAAACTCACTGCTAGCATTCATTAATTCCCCATTTATTTCCGTTTCTGTAACTTCTGCAGATACTTTTAATGGATTAAAAATAAAGGATACTAATAAAAGTAAAGGTAATATTATTTTTAAAAAAATATTTTTATTTGATTTTGTAATTTTCTTCATTTTCAGAATCCATCAGGGCATCTAGAGTTACAGCTGTTCTTACAATAGATTGATATCTTTTGATTATTTTACGATTTTTTTCTATGACTCGAGATAAATGCAAAGTGTCTTTTTCAGAATAGCTAGATGTTAAATCGCTAGAATCTCCTTCAATAAACTCAAATTCATTATCTTTATTAATTAAAGTTAACAATATATCATGTAATCTCTTTCTCCTTTCAGACAATTAACTTACCATGATAACTCAAATAATAATAAGATAATTTAATGAAACATTCAAATAACTTAGTTCTAATTCATTAAATATTGATGACTGAAGTTAATAGAAAAATTCATGTAATTGGGATAAATTCTTATAAATTTGAGGATCTCTCTTTCAGATTACAAAATTTATTTTTAGAAACAGAAAATATTGCAGTTCCAAATTCATATTTTGAAGAAATTAAATCATGGAGAGAAAATGGTTTATTGAAAAAGAAATCATTTTTTTCTAGCAAAAGTAATAATGAACTTATTAATTGGCTTAGATCTCAAAAAAATGATGTTATTTTAATTTCTAGAGGAGATCCACTTTGGTTTGGAATTGGGAGAATATTATTAGAAAGTTTCTCAAAAGATGAATTAAGTTTCTACCCTTCAAATACTTGCATTCAATTAGCATTTAGTAAGTTAAAGATTCCGTGGCAAGATAATTTTAATGTAAGTATTCACGGCAGAGATACTACTAAGTTAGTTGAGGCTCTTAAATCAAGGCCTTCAAGTTTGTCTATTATTACGGATTCAAATAATATTAGTTTAGAAATAATCAAACAAAACTTATCAGAATTAAATCTTATTGACTTTTATGATTTTTGGCTCTGTGAAGAAATAGGCTTCGACAATGAAAATATAAGAAAATTAAATCTTAAAGAATCATTACCCTCTGATATATCAAGTTTGAACGTTGTTGTTCTTACAAAAGCAAAGAAAAATTACTCAAATGATATTCTCCCTCTTTTCGGAATCAGTGACCATATTTTTAAAACTTTTGATGATAGACCAAATTTATTAACTAAAAGGGAGGTTCGCATTCAAATCTTAGCTGATCTAGAGCTCCCTAAAAATGGTGTCATTTGGGATATTGGAGCAGGTTGTGGGTCAATTGGTTTAGAGGCATTAAAATTAAGGCCTAATTTAGATTTGTTTTGTATTGATAAAAGGATTGGCTCAAAAGCATTAATACTAGAAAACTCAAAAAGGCTTGGTGTTATACCAAAATTTATTTTTGAGGAAGACATAATTAATATCTTGAATAGGAGAGATTTAAGTTCTTTTGAAAAACCTAACAGATTATTAATTGGAGGATGTAATAAAAAGACTAAACTTCAAATTATTCATAAAGTCACTCAAGATATGAATATTGGAGATATTGTAGTTATTCCAATAGTTGACATTCAAACAATTAGAGAATTAAAAGAGGAATTAGAAGATAAAAATTTCAAAACAAATATAAATTTAATTCAGACCTATAAAAGCTTAAGTATCGCTGAGGGAATGAGATTAGAACCAAATAATCCTGTTTTTCTTGTGAAAGGGAAAAAACAAATTTAAATAATTGTTATTTGTTAGGTTTAGCCACATGGGGCAACCCCCAACCTAATTTATTTCGCAAAACCTGGAAAAATTCATGATCTTCAAGCCTAATAAACTTTACTGCATGTTTACTTTTTCTTATCAAAACCCTATCTTCAGGCCAAACATAACAACCAGCATTCCCGTCAACAACCATCACCAACCTCTCAGGAGTTGCGGGGAAAACAGTTACTGGCTCTGAATCATTAAAAACCAATGCTCTAGATGCCAATGAATGTGGAGCAATTGGAGTTAATTGAACTACTGGGCAATCAGGAGTGATAACTGGCCCTCCAGCGCTTAGAGAATAGGCAGTTGATCCAGTTGGAGTTGATAAAATTACTCCATCAGCTGAGATATCTACAGGAGCATGTCGCCCTATAGAAATCTCAAAATGACACATGCTTGTTAAAGGTTCTCTATGAAGGGCCATTTCATTAAGGCAGAGAGACTCCCATCTCCTCTGATCATTCCTCATTACACTAATAATAAAGCAAGTTCTTTCTTCAATATCCCAATCTCCAGCAATTATTTTATCTATTGCTTCATCAAGATTTGATAAATACGCTTCCGCAAGAAAGCCTAAATGACCAGTATTTATTGTAAGGATTGGAATTTTAGCGGGTGCTGTTTGTCTTGCTGCAGAAAGCACGGTTCCATCTCCGCCAAGAACAATCGCAAATTCCATTGAAGCGTCAAAACCCTCGGGAACACAATTCATATATCCCAAAGGACGAACATGTTGATCTGGATTAGCGAATCCAACCATTCCCCCAGAACTACTAACTCTTACAACTTCATAATTAGATTTTTCCAATTTTTTCTGAACAGAACTTGCTGTTTGAACAGCAAGTTCTTTACCATCATTAACAATTAGCCCTGCTTTACGTGCCAATCAAAAAATAAAAACTATGACTATCTTAAACTAATTTGCTGGACAATCCTAATCTAAATTTTTAATTTTATTAGAACTGTCCTAAGAATCTAAGATCATTTGTATAAAATTTCCTGATGTCATCAATCTGATGTCTTACCATACAAAATCTTTCAACTCCTAATCCAGCTGCGAATCCAGTCCATTTCTCAGAATCTATTCCTAATTTTTCTAAGACCTTCGGATCTACCATTCCGCATCCCATCACTTCTAACCATTTACCTTTCCATTGAACATCTACTTCTGCTGAAGGTTCAGTAAATGGGAAATAACTAGCTCTAAATCTTACAGGAATATCCCCAAAAAAGGTCTTTAAAAATGTAAGAACTGTTCCTCTTAAATGGCTAAAATTAATATCTTGATCAATACATAAAACCTCAACCTGATTAAAAACAGGGGAATGAGTAGCATCTACAGCATCTCTCCTATATACTCTCCCGGGGGCAATAATTCTTACTGGGGGAGGGTTTTTTTCTAAATATCTTATCTGCACAGGAGAAGTATGTGTCCTTAAAAGTCGATTTTCATCTAAGTAGAAAGTATCTTGCATATCTCTTGCAGGATGATTCTTGGGTATATTAAGAGACTCAAAATTATAAAAATCAGTTTCAATTTCAGGACCACTTTCAACTGAGTATCCTAATCCACAAAAAATATCTATTATTTCATCTTGAGTTGAAATTAAAGGATGTTTATTCCCAGGAGGGGTTCCAATTGGAGGGATTGTTACATCAATTTTTTCTTTTTTTATCTTTTTATCTAAGGCTTCACTATCTAGTTGATTTTTTCTTTCAGTTATTAATTCTTGCAAATTTATCTTTATTAAATTTGCTTTTTGACCAACAATTGGTCTATCAATAGCAGATAACTGACCCATCGTTTTTAAGATAATTGACAAATCGCCTTTTTTTCCAAGCAAGGAAACTCTCAATTGATCTAGTTCTTCATGAGTATTAGAGTTATCTATATTATTTTTTGCTGTTAGAGAAAGGTTATTTAGTTTTTCCTCGATTTGTCTTAATGATTCAATTTGACTCACTGATATAGTAAAAATAAGTATTGCTTTATCTTACTTAAATATCGTCCATAAATAAAATGTATTGATTAATGAAACCGTTAAATATATTAATTAGCAATGATGATGGTGTTTTTGCATCAGGGATAAGAGCTTTAGCAAAATCAGCGCAAAAAAGAGGACACAAGGTGAAAGTAGTATGTCCTGATCAAGAAAGATCAGCTACCGGTCATGGTCTTACTTTGCAATCTCCATTAAGAGTGGAACGAGCGGACGAATTATTTGGTGAAGGGATTGAAGCTTGGGGGTGTTCAGGCACACCCGCTGATTGCGTCAAATTAGCGCTATCCGAACTCTTGGATAATAAACCTGATCTAGTTCTTTCTGGAATAAATCACGGTCCCAATTTAGGTACAGATATTTTTTGTTCTGGTACAGTCGCTGCAGCCATGGAAGGCACATTAGAAAATGTTCCCTCCATGGCGATAAGTGTTGCCAGTTTTAAATGGAAGAATTTTGAATTTGCCGGAGAAATTGCAATGAATATTGCAGAACAAGCCATTAAGGATAGTTGGCCAGCTTCACTTCTATTAAATTTGAATATACCCCCTTGCGATAAAAGCAAAATAAAAGAATTATCCTGGACAAGATTATCAGTAAGAAAATATAAAAATCAATTTTCCAAAAGAGAAGATCCTAGGGGTGATGATTATTATTGGTTAGCAGGAGAGGTAGTTCTAGATCTTAAATCAAAAGGTTATGGTCCTAAGAATTGGCCTAGTGATGTATCTCAGATACAAGACAATAAAATATCGCTTACACCTGTAGAACCAGATTTATTTTGGAGAGGTAATTTAGAGGACTTACCTAAAATTAACAACTCATTTATAAATCCTTCTTAAAAGCCATAAAGAAAAGCAAAGTCCAAAGAAATGAGCTGCAATAACTTGTGTGTTACTTAGAACTGATAATATTTCAAGTCCAGTAATTGGGATATCAGATGTCGCTGTTATCAATTGTCCAGTCGTCTGAGAGGATGCTTGTATAAATAGGGCGCCCATGAGAGCTTGATATCCAATTAATCCAAACAAAATTCCTAATAAATCAACTATTAGGCCTCTTTTTATTAATTTGCTGGTTTGTCCTCTTGAGGGTCTTGCATTGCTTGCGATTGCTCGTCCCGTTCTAACTATTAACCAACCTTGCCAAAGGCTAAAAAGTAGTAAAATTAGAGATATTGTTGTCAGTGATAGACCAGGCGCTAAGCCAAGCTGACCTTCGCTATTATTTACAACATTTGAAAAAAGCAAAACAGCTGCGACAACTACACCTAAAATGGATTGAAACCAAAAGCGTATCCATCCAATGCGCCGCATTCCAAATGAAAGGGACTGAAAATCAATTTTGTCAGACATTCATTTGATTGAATAAACTATAATCTATTCAAATTTGCCATCAAAATCATAAAATTGCACGAAATCTTTTGATCTCTTTAATATCGCCATCTGAAGTTAAGAATCCTACCTCACTAGCTATAGGAAGTTTTGATGGCCTACATGCTGGCCACAGAAAATTAATAAAAAGTGTAGTTGAAGAAAATAAATATGTTCCAACAATTGCCAGCTTTTGGCCTCATCCCAGAGAAGTTTTATACAAAGAGACGCGTCTTAGACTCGATCTTCCTTCTGAAAAACTACCAATTCTTGAAGATCTAGGGATTGAACAATTAGTTCTTATTCCTTTTGATGTGGAACTATCCAAATTAAGTGCAGAAATATTTGTAAAAGATATTTTGATAAATCAATTACAGGCCAAAAACATTTCAGTTGGTGCAAATTTTAAATTTGGTTTCAGAAGAAGTGGAAACATTAATACTATAAAAAATACGATTAAAGATACCGACATTAAACTAAAAATTACTCCAATTTTAGAAGACAAAGAAGGAAGAATCAGTAGCAGCAGAATAAGAGATTTATTAGAGAAAAGTGATCTGAAAAATGCTTTCAAAATGCTCAATAGGCCTTATAGTTTTAATGGAAAGGTTGTTAAAGGTAAAGGGATTGGGAAAAGTATAGGATGGCCTACTGCAAATCTTGAAATAGATGGCAGAAAATTTTTACCTGGAGAAGGAGTCTATGCAGCTTGGACAACTATAGAAAATTCCAACCAAAAAATTGAATCTGTTATGAATCTTGGCCCTCAACCAACGATAAATCCTTTATTGCCATCTGCAGTTGAAGTTCATTTAATTAATGAAGATATTGATCTATATGGTTTAAATCTATCTGTAGAACCACTTGATAAGCTTAGGTCTCAAATCCAGTTCGAGAATATAGATCAACTTTCTAATCAAATTAAAAAAGATAGAGATAATGCCCTAAAAATTTTTAAAACCCACAAAAAATAAGTTGCAAATGTTTAATTCCAATACTACAAACGCTGCAGATTTAAGAATTTATCAAATTATTGACGCTAATCTAGACAGAGCGAGAGAGGGATTAAGAGTACTGGAGGATTGGGCTAGATTTGGTTTAGGCAAAGAAAAATATGTTAAAAGGATTAAAAATTTTAGACAAATTTTGGGAAAAAATCATCTAGAAGTTTATAAACAATCTAGAAATCATATTGAGGACAAATGCAAAGGATTGACCCATCAAGAGCAAATCAACAGAAATACTCCTGAGCAAATTATAAGTTCTAATTCAGGCAGAGTTCAAGAAGCATTAAGAGTAATAGAAGAATTCTCAAGGCTACATAATCATGAGCTTTCAAAAATCGCTTCGAAAATTAGATATGAAATTTATACTATAGAAATCGACTTATTAAGTTTAAGTAAGAGTAAAAGTTCTGATGAAATATTAAAAGAAAATGACTTATACGTAATCACAGATCAAAAGGATAATTTATTAGAAATAATAGAAGAGATTTTAATCGCAGGAGTGAGAATTATCCAACATAGATTTAAAACGGGAACTGATAAAGATAATCTTCAAGAAGCAATTAAGATTAAAAATCTATGTAAGAGATATAATTCTTTGTTTATCATAAATGACAGACTCGATATAGCTCTAGCTTCTAATGCGGATGGAATTCATCTTGGGCAAGATGATTTAGACTTAAAAAACGCAAGGAAATTATTAGGAAATTCGAAGATTATTGGTATAAGCGCAAATAATGAAATTGACATTTCTAATGCTCTTAAAGATGGTTGTGATTACATAGGAATAGGACCAGTATTTGAAACATCAACAAAAAATGACAAAAAACCTATTGGTATTGATAAAATCAAGACATTAACAAAAGATTTGAATATTCCTTGGTTTGCTATCGGAGGAATTAATTTGAAGAATATTTCATATTTAAAAAGAAATGGATTTAAAAAAGTTGCTTTAGTTTCCCAATTAATGAATTCTGAAGATCCCAAAGAAGACGCTATTATGATTTTAAAAGAGCTTTCTCATGAAAATTAAAGTAAATGGAGAAGAAAAAAAAATAGAACTTGATCAAGACAATGCTCTACTATCTAAAGCTCTAAATTTAATGGGATATAAACCCAACACAATTGTCGTAGAATT
Source organism: Prochlorococcus sp. AG-347-J20 (assembly GCA_003281485.1). Lineage (GTDB taxonomy): Bacteria > Cyanobacteriota > Cyanobacteriia > PCC-6307 > Cyanobiaceae > Prochlorococcus_A. The sequence continues at coordinate 16,099 of QCBW01000017.1, forward strand.
AAATAATTTAATTATTAATTCCATAAAATGGGAAAAAGTGAAACTTAAAGATGGCGATAATTTAGAAATCGTTTCAATAGTTGGTGGTGGTTGAAAGATAAAATCTTGATATATTAAAAATCTTCATATTTTTTTAAGTTTAGCATTGAAACAATAACCAAATTTTTTTTGTTTTCGTTTTATATTCTTATTACCTCAACAGAACAATGAAAGAAAAAATTTGTAGTAATTCAAGGTCCCTAAAATGGGAGCGAAATGGGGAATTGGCTCAGAAAGATCTCGCTGAGTTAATTGAAAGATTAAAAAATGTAGAAAGTGAACATACATCTTCCGAGCTTTCTAGACTAGGTACAAAATCAAACATAAAAGATTAAATTTGTTACTTAGATCTTGCCTTTATAAAAATTTGTACCAAATTAAAGTTACCGAATATATAAATAAATGCCGAAAAGATTTCCAGAATGGGTGAATACAGAGGTCGTGATAAAAGCAATTAAAATGAGGGAAGAAGGGATGCTTTCAAAACAACTTAATTTATGGATAGAAAAGCTTTTAGAAATAGAGAAAAAGTAAATCAATTAGTAAATACTTTTAATTATTCTTAGAGCCGCCATTGCTGCTCCGTAACCATTATCTATATTCATAACTGCAATACCTGGAGAACAACTTGACAACATACTTTTTAGAGCAACGTCTCCATCCTTACTAACGCCATAGCCTACTGAGACAGGTACTGCGATTATCGGTTGTGGTAATAGTCCTCCCACAACTGTTGCCAAGGCACCCTCCATTCCAGCACAAACTATTAATACATTATATTTATTAATTTCTTCTAGCTGACTAATTAATCGATGAAGTCCTGCTACTCCAACATCTATAAAAGATTTACAATTAACTCCATAAATTTCAAGCGCTAATTGTGCTTCAAGTGTAACGGCCAAATCACTTGAGCCTCCCGAAATTATGGCCACTTTTTTTTTTGTATTTATTTTGTTAAGATTTTCCCCAATTATTAGGCAATTTGCCTCTTGATAGAATCGTGCGTCATCATATAAATCTAATAGATAATTAGCCTTTTCACTATTAATTCTAGTAATGAAAACAACCTCATTTTTACTTAATACACTTTCAGTTAATCTCTTTAATTGGTCAATATTCTTATCTTGCCCCCAAATAGCCTCAATGAGTCCGAGCCTCTCTCTTCTTTGAAAATCAAACTTGATATCAAAATTCATCTTTGCTCTTCTAACTCTCCCTCATAAATTAATTGAAAAGGATTTTCTCCTACATTAAGAGCAGCCTTAACGTTATCTTCAAATTTTTGTTGGACTACATTTACTTCTGACATTGGTATGTTTTTCCATAATTCTTTACTTTTCCAATTTACCAATATTAAAGCTTCTTCTTTTTCTTTATCCCAAAATAATTGTCTCCCCAAAAACCCATCTTGAGAAGATAACCATGGCTCCCATATTTCTTGTTCAGCATTCAACCATGCTGCTTTTACATCGGCAGGGACTTTAAGTCTTAATTCCTCTATGACCATTACACCTTGATAATTATCCATAGTAAGAGCTTTTAAATTGGGAATATCGGATTGAAAAATTAAAACTACTAAGCATATTAAAGCTAAAAAAAATCTTTGAAATTTTTTTTTCAAATTTAGATTTAATTTCATTTTTTCTCAAGTAGTACCACTGAATGACAACTTATACCCTCTTCTCTCCCTTCTGGACCTAATTTTTCATTCGTAGTTGCTTTAATGCCAATTAAATTTTCATCAATATTTAAGATCTCAGAAATATTTTTTTTCATTTGTTTTATATGTGGCATCATTTTTGGCCTCTCAGCGACAAGAACACTATCAATATTATTTATTTCCCAACCATCTTGTCTTATTAAGTCAATTACTTTTGATAACAAAAACAAACTATCAGCATTTTTCCATTTTTCATCAGATGGTGGGAAATACTTTCCTATGTCTCCCAGCGAAAGTGCACCCAATAATGCATCCATTATTGAGTGACTTAAAACATCAGCATCACTATGACCACCCAATCCTAAATTTTCAGGATGATGCAATTTCACACCTCCAATAATTAAATCTCTATCTTCTACTAGTCTGTGAATATCGTATCCATTCCCTATTCTAAATTTCATGAATTGATCATATTCTTTTATTATTCTCTTACTTTGTGGGGATTTTTTGTAGTTTTCATTTGAAATCAAGTCACTTCTTCTCTCCAATGTTCTTTCTATACTTTTTCGTCTTCTCCAAGATTTAATCTCTTCATGATTACCGCTTACTAAAATATCTGGCACTTTCATATCTTTAAAAGTTAAAGGCCTCGTATATTGAGGATATTCCAATAAAGAAGAATTATGACTCTCATCCACTAAGGAATCTGGATCACCAAGAGTTCCTGGTAATAATCTAGTCAAACCGTTAATTATTGAGATAGCAGGTATTTCACCACCAGAAAGTACGTAATCGCCTATTGAAATCTCTTCATCAGCTAAACTTCTAATCCTCTCATCAAAACCTTCGTATTGACCACAAATAATTATTATTTGATTCAAAGTGGACCATCTCGCAAGATCCTTCTGCTTTAGGACTTTACCCTGTGGGGTCATCAACAAAGTTTTACTTTTAGGTAATTTTCTAATTGATTCATATGCCTTATAAATAGGTTCAGGTTTTAATACCATACCTGCTCCTCCTCCATAAGGCTTATCATCTACTTGTCTGTAAGAACCTTCTCCATATTCTCTCAAATCATGTAAATTTACATCGATCAAATTCTTATCTAGAGCTTTTGTTATGACCCCTAGATTATTTATTAATTCAAAAGCTTTAGGGAACAATGTAATTACATCAAAATTAAAACTACTCATCTAGAAATCTTCCTCATAACCAAACTCAATTAACCTTGATTCTTTTTTTCTCCAATTTGGAACAACTTTAACAAACAACTCTAGGTGAACTGGACCATCAATTAATTTTGACATATTTGATCTTGCTGACTGCCCAATCATTTTTAACATTGAACCTTTCTTTCCAATAAGAATGCCTTTTTGAGTTGATCTTTCAACAATAATAGTAGCCAAAATAGCTGTAAAAACTTTGCCATTTTTTCTTTTCATTTCCTCTCTCTTTTCTATCTTTACTGCGACACTATGAGGTACCTCTTCTCTTGTATTTTTTAATACCTGCTCTCTTACTAAATCAGATAATAAGTTATCTAATGGTTGGTCGCAAATCGTCTCTTCACCATAAAGTTTTGGTCCCTCTGGAAGAAAATTAAGTGTCATATCGACTAGTTCAGAACATCCCTCTCCTTGAGAAGCACTTACAATTTGAAAGTTTCTATTAATTCCAAAAAATCTTCTATATTGATCTAATCGTAAATTCCTAAATTCTTTATTAACCAAATCCCACTTATTTAGTGCCACAATGAACTCAGTTTTATTTGCGATTAAAAAGTTCAAAATATATTCATCACCTCTACCAGGTTCTTCACTTGAATCAATCACAAAAATTACCATATCAACTCCATTAATTGCCGACTTTGCGTTTTTTACTAATATCTCTCCAAGTCGATGATGAGGTCTATGGACACCTGGCGTATCAACAAAAATTATTTGCCCATTGTCTCTAGTAAGGATTCCTTTTAATTTATTTCTTGTAGTTTGCGCTATTGGAGAGGTAATTGTTATTTTTTCTCCAATCAATTTATTTATTAAAGTAGATTTACCAACATTTGGCCTTCCTAGTAAAGTTACAAACCCAGATCTATAATTGGTCAAAGACTTTTAATGCATCAATAATAAAATTCTGATCAAAAATGGAAAAAAAAACCATAAATTTAAAAGAAGCTTCGTTCACGCAAGCAATAAACATATCCGCACAATGGTGCAAAGAGTGGGGTGAAGATTTACTCAGCGAAGAGGTTTTAGCAGATAGAATCGCAGAGCTAACTAAAACAAGAAATGGACTCAGAGGATTTTTTGCATACGCTTTATCAGATAAAGATTGTTTTTTGTTAGATAAACTCCCTTTTTCACTAATTTACAAACTGAACGAAGGTGGTGATCCTATAACGGACATTGTAGTAAAAAATTTAATAATGAGTTCCGCTCAAATTATTGTTCATCGAAGAGATAAAAATCGTGAATATGAAATAACATCGGAAAACATTTCAGATAGATGTAAGGCTATTCTAAGACTGCTAGAAACTAAGTCAGTTACTAAGTCTGTCAATCAAGTTATTAAAGACTTAGATGATATGGGCAATAGTTTTGATAATTCAGTAAAATATGACACAGAGCAAAAGGAATTTATAAAAAAACAAATTCTTGATATCGCCCAATAAAAAAGCGTAGAAATAAATCTACGCTTTGGATTAATTTTTTACGAAATTGTTTAATCTCTTCTACCACCGCCTTGGAGTGCAATCATTAATCTCAATATAAAAACAAAAAGATTTATATAAGTCAGATACATGCCTAAAGCCCCTGCAAGGTATTGATCATCATTATATCTTCTTGGCATTGTATAGAAATCAACAAAAGACATTGCGACAAATAGGACAGTTCCAAATCCTGCGATTATTAATTCTAGCCCTGAACCCCCAAAAACTCCTGGAGCAAAGAATCCTCCAATTAATTGGACAAACATTGCTATAAGCAGACCTATTAATCCAAGACCAACTACACCACTTAGTGCTTGACCAACACTATCACTCATTCTTTGGCCAGTGTAAGAAGCAATAACGAAAGTTATTCCAGTAGCCAAGGCTGCTGTTCCAACAGAACCAATACCAATTGTTCCTATTGCTAAAGCAACTATTCCACTTAAGGTGAATCCAGTTAACAAACTAAATCCCGTTAGTAAAGGCAATGCCTTAGCATTATTTGCATTATTTGCAGCACTTGTAGCTATAAAAAACAAAATCAATTCTGCAATTAATGCAACTATTGAAAGAGGCTGGAAAAGACCAGGATTTGTTGCTATGAGTGAGACACCTGCTAAAACACCTAAAGAAGTTAGAACCATACCTCCACCTACATAAGGTAAAGCTTTTTGAACAACATTAGGTCCAACAATTGAACTTGATTGTGCTTCACGAATAGCTTGATTGAAATTACTACTTGCTGGCATTTTTTTTTATTTAATATGAATTTATTCTACTTGATTTTTAAAATTTCAGGGTACGGATCTCCAGAGTTTTGAATTTATTGATAAGCCTCAATAATTTTTTGAACTAAAGGATGACGAACTACATCTTCAATATTTAGATAACAAAATTTTATACCTTCAGTTTCAGAGAAAATTCTCGACGCTTCAATGAGTCCGCTTTCCTGATCTTTTTTCAAATCAATTTGCGTAATATCTCCGTTTACAACCATTTTTGATCTCTCTCCTAATCTGGTCAAAAACATTCTCATTTGAGAGCAAGTAGTATTTTGTGCTTCATCCAAGATAATCAAAGAATTATCTAAGGTTCTTCCTCTCATAAATGCCAAAGGAGCAACTTCAATAATTCCCTTATCAATTAACGAATTTGTTCTATCAAACCCGAAAATACTATGTAAAGAATCAAACAAGGGTCTTAAATATGGATCTACTTTTTGTTGCAAATCACCAGGTAGAAATCCCAAACTTTCTCCAGCTTCTACAGCTGGTCTGGTTAAAACAATTTTTTCAATTTTTTTCTCGTTCAATAGCCTTGCCGCGCAAACAGTTGCTAAAAATGTCTTACCAGTTCCAGCTGGGCCAATTGCGAACGTAAGGTCAAAGTTTTCAATTGATTCAACATATTCTTTTTGTCTTATAGTTCTTGGTCTTAAATATCTTCCTTCTTTGGAACGCGCAATAATTTTTTTCCCAAGTTCAGCATGTAAAGACGATTCGCCCATGTTTAAAGAACTTAAAGCCGCTAAAAGATCTACTTCTGGGACTTCTAACCCTTGTTCCCAAATTGGTCTTGTTAGTTCTACTAACGCTGAGGCTCTCTCAATTTTAGATATGACACCATTCATCTCAAGTTGTAAGCCTCTTATAGTTAAAGAAACTCCCGTAAGAGACTCAAATTTTTTTATAAAAGAATTACCAGGTCCTGATAGGGCTGTAGCGGCATCAGAGCTAGGCAAATCTATTTTGAAGTGACCAGTTTTGGAAACTTCCTTCATCTAGTTATTGAATAAGAATAAATATTTATCAAATCACTAGCTTTCAGCTTCATTACTCTCGCTTTCAGCTTTACTACTAACATTTTCTTCATCTTTAGTTTTGGCTTTAGCTAATTTTTCCTTCTCTAACTTTGCTTTACCAATGGCGATAGAGGGTCTTTCAATTTTTTCTAATAACCCTCCCTTTTCTAACAATGTCCTCACAACATCAGTCGGCTGAGCACCCTGAGTAAGTCTTGTTCTTAAAGCTTCTGTGTCAAGCCTAGTTTCCTTAGTTCTTGGATTATAAAAGCCTAGTTCTTGTAGGGGTCTACCATCTCTTCTGGAAGTACTATTGCATGCAACAATTCTGAAACTTGCCTCTTTTTTCTTTCCAAAGCGCTTAAGGCGCAATTTAATCATCTTAAATTAGTGCATTTTTAATAATAATATCATTTAAAGGTAAAAATATAGAAACTATAAATCTGCAAAGCCTTTTTTCTTTTTATTATTTTTTTGTTTTTTCATTGGCTTATTACTACTCATCCCTCCCATTCCTGGCATCCCTCCCATTCCTGGCATCCCTCCCATTCCTGGCATTCCTCCGTTAGACATTTGTTTCATAAAACCTCTCATTCTTTGAAAATCAGCTAATACTTTATCTACATCTTTTGCTTCATAACCGCTACCATTAGCAATTCTTTGTCTTCTTGAAGGCTGAGCAGCAAGAACTTCAGGTTTTTGTTTTTCCTCAAGAGTCATTGAAGAGATCATTGATTCTATTTTCTTAAGTTGATCTTCTCCATCTTTTATCATCCCATCATCGATTTTATTCATTCCAGGAATCAATTTAATCAATCCACCAAGTGATCCCATCCTTTTAATTAACCTCATTTGCTTAACAAAATCATTAAAATCAAACGTTGCCTCTTGGAGTTTCTTTTGCATCGCTTCTGCATCAGCAAGTTCAACTTCTTTTTGGGCTTTTTCAACAAGTGTCAATACATCACCCATACCTAAAATTCTGCTAGCCATTCTCTCTGGATGAAATGGTTGCAAAGCCTCTATTTTTTCACCTACACCGATAAATTTGATTGGTTTACCACTTATTTTTCTTATTGATAGTGCTGCCCCTCCTCTTGAGTCTCCATCCAACTTAGTTAGTATCGCTCCTGAAATTCCTACTTTTTCATGAAATGACTTTGTTAAGTCAGCAGCTTCTTGCCCAATCATTGAATCAACAACAAGCAAAACTTCATCAGGATTAGCAACTTCTTTTATTCGAACCATCTCACTCATCATTGAATCATCAATTTGCAATCTTCCAGCAGTATCAATAATGATCGAATTAAAATTATTTTCATTTGCATAATTCAAAGCGTCCCTTGTAATATCTTCTGGTTTACTATTTTTTTCTTTAGTTGAAAAAACTTCTAATTCATATTGACTTCCTAGTGTTTTAAGTTGATCTACAGCTGCAGGTCTATAAATATCTGCAGCAACCAAAAGTACTTTTTTATCTTTTTCTTTTAAATAAAGGCCTAATTTTCCAGTTGCAGTTGTTTTCCCAGCTCCTTGGAGTCCAGCCATTAAAATAACAGTAGGACTATTTTCTTTTTCATTTAAAGGAGAATTTTCGTTCCCCATAATATTAATCAATTCTTTATTTACTACTTCTATAAATTTCTGACCAGGGTTTACGCCCCTAACTACTTCCTCTCCAATAGCTTTATCTTTAACATCTGATATGAACTCCTTCACTACAGATAAACTAACATCCGCATCAAGTAATGCTCTTTTTACCTCTTTTAAGGCTTCGTTGATATTATTTTCACTAATTTTTGCATCGCCTTTTAAACCCTTTACTGCGTCCTCAAAGCGTGATGAAAGTTCATCAAACATTGTTAAAAAGTAATTTTAAATATTATAGATGATGTAGCAGTTTATACTTACAAACCACTTACAAAATCAACCAATTTCCATGATTTATCAGAAAACCCCAAAATATATTTAACCTTTAGGGGAGTCAAAGATGTTTCATTAACAAGTTCTCCAGAATTCTTGATAATTCTCTCCAAATAATCTAATTCCACTAAGACAGCTATTCTAGAAGATGTCTGTGTTTCTAACGAGATATTCCGTATTTGGGAATTAATTACTTTATAAACTCCTTTTTTGGAATCAATCTGTCTTTCTTCTATTGTTCTCTTTATTAAACCATTACTGACAATCTTAGATAATTCAATTTCACTACCTCCTGCCAAGTAATTACTTTTATTGAGAAGCCATACTTTTATTAAATTTCTAATCTCCTCTAAAGAGGGAGAGGCTTTTCTGAGTTCTTGAACTTTTAAAGAATTAATTCCAACAGTTTTTTTAATATTAGACTTCAGATCATTTGTAGGTTTTTTTTTAACTTCTTGAATAAAATCTTTCTTACTAATTTTTTGTTTTTCATCTAAGGATATTACTGATTTTTTTTCTAAAGTTTCATCTTGAATTGATTTTTTAAAATTATTTCTTAAAAATCCTGCACTGATACCAATGGTAAATAATATCAAAAATGCATATAGATAAAATAAATAGGGTGAACGACTAATAATCTTTTTATCATCCAGAAATTCGCCAAAACCAAACTTTAATTCAGCAATTTTTTCAATTAAGAATTTATAAATTTCAACTGGTTTTTTCTTAAAGGATTCCTCATTAAATTTATTTTCTTGAATTTCAAGCTTTTCGTATTCCTCTTTTATGCCTCCTGGCCAGGGTAATCTCCTTTCATCGATATTATCTGATGTACCGTTAAGATCTTTTATGATTTTTGAGGAAGATTCTTTTTTAATTTGTTGATTCTGAAGATTTGATTTAATTGTAGTTTTAATTGATTTCTTTTCTAATTTTTCAATGAACTCTTGAATTTCCCTATCTTCAAACCAAGAATCTAGATCCACTTCTTTTGAGTCAATGTCTCGATAGCCCACTAATACGTCATTCTCTAACCAATTTTTACAAAAAACACACATTGCTTCTAATTTATTTCCTTGAAAATTATTAAGCCAATCTCGTAAATTTTCATCTGAACTACTAGAGAATCTTGCAGAGGCTTGTTCGATATCTGCCAAAAGCAAGTCTAAACAACCAACGAGAGGCATTGAATCAAGACCTGATAGATTAAGTTTCTTTAAAATTTTCCTAGCTTCAAATAATTTTTCAGGCTTTCTTCTTGAGAAACCTATTGCTGTCAAAGATAGAAAAGCTAGAAATCCTGCTTCTAGTGATCC
>QCBW01000018.1 GCA_003281485.1 Prochlorococcus sp. AG-347-J20
ATAAAACTAATATTTTTGATAAAACCAAGTCCTAATAAAAAATTTATTTCAAAAAAGAGACAACCCTTAGTCTTACTTATTTTTTCTTCTATTTCGTTTTTATTAATTCTATTTAGGTTAATTTTTTTACAACTTCTAAATTATGAATCCTTTAAGCAGATGTCAGATGAGAATAGGATCAGACTTATTGCCTCACAGCCAATACGCGGAAGAATACTAGATAAAAATGGTTTTGTATTAGCAGATAGCAGGGTTAAATATTCTTTAATAATAAAGCCTCAATCTGTTAATAAAAGCAATTGGGAAAAAAACAAATTAAGTATTTCTAACTTGTTAAATATTGATAGTAATTCAATTCAAAAAAAATATTATGATGGTTTAAAAAATCAAAAACTTTCAGTAACTATTCTTGATGATTTAAATGTAGATCAATTAATAAAATTCAAGGAAAATGAGAGTAATTTAATTAGTTTTGAAATAGCAACCAAATTAATTAGAAATTATCCGTATAAATCACTTGCTGCTCATGTAATTGGTTATACTCAACCAATTACTGAATCAGAATATAAATTTTTATCTGAGAAGGGTTATAAATTAAATGATTTAATAGGAAGAACAGGAATCGAATACGTTTATGAAGATTTTATAAGAGGTGAATGGGGCGGGGAAATGGTAGAAGTAAATTCATTAGGAAAATTTCAAAGATCATTGGGTATAAAACCTTCAGTACAAGGTAATGATGTTGAATTGACAATCGATATAAATTTGCAATTAGTTGCCGAGGAAGTTCTCAAAGACAAAAAAGCAGGAGCGATAATAGTTATGGATCCGAGAAATGGGGCAATAAGAGCGATGGCCAGTAAGCCTACCTTTGATTTAAATTTTTTTTCAAAGGATTTCAAACCTGAAAAAGAATATAATAAGATATTTAATTCTCCAGAAAAACCTCTTTTTAATAGGGCATTAAATGCATATGATCCAGGAAGTGTATGGAAAATTGTAACTGCTCTAGCCGGTTTAGAAAGCGGTAAATTTCCTAATGATACTCTCCTAGAAACGAAGCCATGTATCACTTATGGAAGCCAATGTTTTAGGGAACATAATGATTTAGGTTTTGGGGTAATAGGTTATGAAGATGCTTTAAGAGTTTCAAGTAATACATTTTTTTATCAAATTGGATATGGTGTAGGAGTTGATGAAATTCATAAAGTCTCCAGAAAGCTTGGTTTTAATTCTTTATCTGGAATTGAAATTTCTGAACAAGAAAATCAAGGATTAGTAGCTAGTAGTGAATGGGCTAAAAAAGGTAGAGGATGGGGCGAAGCAGGGAGAACTCCATGGGTACCAGAAGATATTGCGAGCATGTCTATTGGACAATTTGTTGTTCAAGTTTCTCCTATTCAAATAGCTAGAGCTTATGCTGTTATTGCAAATGGAGGTTATCTAGTTACTCCACATTTGACTAAAAAACATGTAGAAAGTCTTTTAGATAAAAAACGTATTCCAATTGACATTGATCCACAAAATATCCAATTGATAAAAAGTGGTCTTAGGAAAGTAGTAGAGTCTGGCACAGGAGTATCAATTAATTATGGAGTTGAAAATTTACCTCCAATTTCAGGTAAAACTGGAACCGCTGAAGATGGTGAGGGTGGCTTAGATCATGCTTGGTTCGTTTGCTTTACTCCCTCTGAAAAGACTGAGTTACTCGTAGTTGCTTTTGCACAAAATACGCCTGGGGGAGGCTCTGTACATGCGCTTCCTATGGCTCGACAAATTTTAAAAGAATGGAATGAGAAAAATTAATATTAATTCTTACTTTTAAATTTTATGTTTTTAATTTTTTCATTTGTAAAAGTCTTTTAATAATATCTTCAATAGTTTTGGTATCTATGGGTTTACTATATGAGGATAAAAGCTGTCTACCTAGTACTTGACTTCCTAAATGCACTAATTGAATGCGTAATGAAGTAAGTAGTTCAAGGCCTATGCCACCAGAAAATGTGGCAATTGCAATTGGTTGACCATTAAATAAATTTCTAAAGTCATCTCCCGAAATTGAAAGCCATGCTATGAAGTTGGAGAGAATTGGAGGTATAGATCCGTTATATTCAGGAGCACAAATCACCCATTTTTCTATCTCAAAAAGCTTATTCTTTAATTCTTGAATCTCACTCGGAATATTTTCTTTGCTGTGAATTCGGGGATTAAATAGTGGAATATCAAGAGTAGTAAGATCTAAAATTTCAGCATTTATTTTCAATTTATTACTTTTCTCAAGGAATTTTTCGGAAAGTTCTAGATTTTTGCCACAACTAGCCGTAATGATTATTAGATCTTTTGATTCAGTCATAAATTGGATGAATAAAATTAATAGTTAGCACCAGTTTTACGGTGATGAACTGCTGTTAGACTATCGGATTTTAGTACATTACCATGTAGTACTTCGGCGTATATTACCCAATGATCTCCACATTCCATTCTCTCTTTTACAGAGGCATCTAACCATGCTAGAGACTCAGGAATAATTATCTGTTTATTAGGAGTTAATTCAATATTTAATCCTTCGAACCTATCTTCTCCAGGTGCAAATGGTTTTGTGAATCTTTTCAGAGGTTCTTTAAATTCTTTTTCACTTAATATATTTAATGCGAAAGAATCTCCTATTTGAAGGAGAGACTCTACTGATCTATCTTTTGCTACTGCAATACTTAAACCTGGTGGAGAAAAACTTGCTTGACTAACCCAAGATGCCAGCATAGCTCCTTTGATGTTATTCCCATCTTTTCCTTTAGAAGCAGTTAGAACACAAAGTGATCCTATGACTCTTCCAAGAGCTTGTAACTTTGGATCTGTTTTGCTTGTAATCATACCAGTATCTGATTTCCTGGGTTTTTTCTTTGCCCTTTTTATAATTTTTCTACCAAAGTGAGTTCCTATTTCTTCTAGCTCTTTAATTTTGGGTTTATTTGGACTGAATTTAATTCTTATAGGGTCAAAACCAAACTGAAAACCTCCGTCTTTTAATTTTGATTCAAGTAAGTCTATTGCTTCACCGCTCCAGCCAAAGCTACCAAAAATCCCAACTGGTTTATCTCTATTGCCTTCTGATAACAATGTTCCTAGTGCGCTTACTATTGGCGTTGGGGCATGTCCCCCAAGGGTAGGTGATCCTATTAAATATCCATCAGCATTTTGGATCGATTTTATAAGTACATCATTTGATGTAAATTCACAATTAATACTTTCTACCTCAACAGAAGTTCTATTTATGCCTTTAGCTAAAGCATCTCCTATGGAGGCTGTATTTCCATAAGCACTTGCATAAATAAGAGTGATTTTTGGATTATTTGTTGAGAGATTTTCACCCCATCGAATGTAGTCATTTAAAAAGCTTTTTAAGCTATATTCGATAGCTGGACCGTGCAATGGTGCAATAGTTTTAATGTCATATTCTGCAATTTTTTCAGTTATTGATGCCACCTGATTAGACATTGGCGCCATCAGACAATCGTAAAAGTGTTTTCTATCAATTTCTGTACTAACTCGATTTGTCTCAGCCCAATATTTAGATGCTATATGTGCAGAGAAAATTTTTTCGCTTAGAAGTATTTCTTGATTACGTTCATAAATTATTAGACCTCCTGGCCAACGTGCTGTTGGAATGGGAATTAACTCTAGTGAAATGTTATTAAATTCTAAATGAAGTTCCTTTTTGATTATGTTTATTTCAGGTAAGTCAATTTCAATAAAGTTTTCTAAGTTAGGATTTCTTTGATTCCAAAGCTCTGAAATAAGTTTAAAGCCAGGATTTGAGCAAGTAATAGTTGTGTTTTGAAATTGGGTACTTATATTTTTTATGGTTTCAATAATTTGGGGATTAATATGACCAGAAATGAAGTTGATTTTATTTAATTTAAATTGATCGCAAAACCTAGAAATTACTTTATTAAATGAATTTAAATATTTTTTCTCAGGGGGGTGAATAATAAAAAGTTCTTCATGACTTCTAATGAAAAAAGTATTAAAAGAGGTTCCTTTTTCAAGGTTAAATTCGAGTTCAAATCTTTCTTTATTTTGGTCTAAGAATCTTACACAAGAAAAATTTTCGGTAATTTCAAATTCTGATAAGTTTTGATTTTCTGCAAGTAAATCTATATTCATATTTGACATTTTAAAGACTTATTTTCTCCTTTTAATTTGCGACTTATTAGTCGAGGAGAGGTGTCATATTGACTTTCAACGGATTTTCAACTATCGACCAGAACATTTAGTTCTTGTGAAACCGTTATTTATCAATCGATTATACCCATAACAACACCATTAATGAGTTGTTAAATGTAGGGTTTTCAACTGGAACGCGAATTCTTTTTGGTTATCTAAGCAAATTGATGATATTTATACATTTTTCTATAATCTTCATGCAATCTTTCTGTTGCAAATTTTCTATTCTTCATTGTGTCTCTAATCAAATCTATTTCATGGAAGTTTTGATTGAGAATAGTGAAAGGAGTAATGAGTTTCATAAGACCTCCTGTATCTACAATTATATTGTCCTCCTTTTTACCTGAAATTCATAGGGTATTTCTACCCTAGTATTAGTGCTTTGTGGTTGTTACGATTATCATTTGCCATTTAGTAGGAGTAGAATTAATTTAGCAGTCAAAAGTACTTCATCGACTTTTGGACAGCGAGGTGCATAGGACTCGAAGAGGGCAAATAAATGACCTCTTATAAATTAAAAAAAATATATTTGCTATTTAAGTTTAGTTATATCAATTGGTCTCAAAACTCTATTTGAAAAGTCTAATCAATAGTGATTAGCAACTTTTCTGTGATGAACCGCAGTCTTACATGATAAGTCAGAAACATTACCATTTTCAACAACTCCATAAATTATCCAATGGTCTGCAGTCTCTAGTCTGGAACTAACTTTGCAATCTAAAAAGGCGAGTGAATCTGATAGAACTGGTCCACCTTCGGCGATGTTGCTAATTACATCTACATCTGCAAATCTATCAGCTCCAGGGGCAAATCTTTTTAAAAAATGTCTGAACATTTTTTGATAATTATCTTCTCTCAGAATATTCACAACAAAACCTTTCCCAACTTGCATATATGATTCAATAGCTCTATCTTTTGCTACTGCAACTGTAATACCTGGTGGAGAAAAGCTTGCTTGACTAACCCAACTTGCGACCATTGCACTTTGTCTAAATGTAGAACCTTCCCCTTGGCTCGCTGTAACTACATATAATCCTCCACTTAATCTCCCTAACGCTTTATCTAAATTCGAATCAAGGCTCTTCATAGAAGCGATATTCTTCTTTTTATTGATCAATTGACCCAAGTCAGTTCCAGCTTCTTCGAATTGTTGATAAACAATGGGATCTGGAATATTTTTAACTCTTAAAGGAGAAAAAGCTTCTTTTTGACCAAGTTCTCTTAATTTATTTGCTAAGGAATCTATTGGTTCATCATTTCCACCAAATGCATCATAAACTGCAGTAAATTGTTTTGGTTTTAGTGCTGCAAATAAAGTACCGATAGATTCTTTTAATTCATTATCTGAGTCTACTTGCCATGTGGGAATGACTACTGCTTTTGATTCGGAAATTAAACTTGTTAATTCTTGCGGGTCAGAAGATCTTAAATCAATTAATTGAACCTGTGCATCTGCTTTGCTTATTCCATGAGATATCGCTTGACTTAGTCGATCACAATAACCATAGTCGCTTATGTAGCAGACTGACACAAAATCATTGCCTTTGCTTTTATTACTACTCCATTCTAGATATTTTCCTTTCCAAAAATTGACCTGGTTATGGAGCAAAGGCCCATGACCAACAGCTATTGTTTTTAATTCAGGTAGCTTATCTATTCTTTTAATTGCCTGCATAACGCTTCTAGCGTTTGGACCCATAAGGCAGTCGTAATAAAAACGGAAATCATCGTATATTTCTTTTTGATCAGTATCAAAAAATTCGTCAGAACAATAATGGAGCCCAAATGCATCGCATGTATAGAGAACATTTGTGCTGTGATCATATGAAAATATGGTATCTGGCCAATGTAAATTTGGTGCACTTATGAATTCAATATTATGTTCTAAAGCACTATTAGGATTAGTTCCGAGATTTAAAAAATCTCCACTCTTAACCTCTAGACGTTTAAAGGGAATATGTATCTGGTCTTCAATAAATTTAAGTGCTAATTTTGATCCAACTACTGTGATATTTTGGTTTAATTCTAAAAGATTACCTATTAAACCAGAATGATCAGGTTCTGTATGGCTAGTAATTAGATAATCAACTTCTTGCGGATTTACATTCTTAAGTAATTCTTCAAACCATAATTCTTTAAACTTTGCGTGACTAGTATCAATAATTGCTAGTTTCTCGCCTTTAATAATAAAACTATTGTAAGTAGTTCCATTTCTTAAACCAAATTCAATGTCAAATCTACTGCGATCCCAATCCAAAGATCTTATGGCACAAGAATCATCAGCAAAGTTTTGAGATTGAACCGTCAACTTGTTATTAGTTTGTGCCAATTTAGAATTACTTGTCTGGGCAGAGGCTATCATAGAAAAATTAGCTTTATAAATTTACTTTAGTTATATAGAATATAAATTCGCGTGATTATTTTTGCGAAATAACCGAAATTACGCTTTTCTTTAATTTTTAATCTTCTTATTCTGGATAAATGACATCTCAACTAATTAACAAAATAGTTACTGGAGATGAGATAAGAAATGCTTTTTTAAAATTTTATAGTGAAAAATTACATAAAATCATTCCAAGTGCATCCTTGATTCCAGATGACCCTACGGTTATGCTCACAATTGCTGGAATGCTACCTTTTAAACCAGTTTTTTTAGGTTTAAAAGAAAGACCATCAAAAAGGGCAACATCTAGCCAAAAGTGCATCAGAACAAACGATATAGAAAACGTTGGAGTTACAGCTAGACATCACACTTTTTTTGAAATGCTTGGTAATTTTTCTTTTGGAGATTACTTTAAACAAGAGGCTATTCAATGGGCTTGGGAATTAGTTACTAATATTTATCAACTTTCTGTTGAAAATATAATTGTGAGTGTTTTTCACGAAGATGAAGAGTCTGCAAAAATTTGGAGAGATGAAATTGGTATTCATCCAGATAGGATAGTGAAACTAGGTGAAGAAGATAATTTTTGGTCATCTGGCAAAACAGGTCCATGTGGACCTTGTTCAGAACTTTATTATGATTTTCATCCTGAAAAGGGTCTGCAGAATATTGATTTAGAAGATGGAGATCGTTTTATTGAATTTTATAATCTTGTTTTTATGCAATATAATCGTGATCCTAATGGAAAATTGACAGATTTAAAATTTAAAAATATTGATACAGGAATGGGTCTTGAAAGGATGGCTCAAATACTACAAAAAAAGCAAAATAATTATGAGACAGATTTAATTTTTCCTATCATTCAAAAAATTTGTGAGATTGTAAATATTGATTATTATTCTTCAGATGATAAAAACAAAATTTCTTTGAAAATTATTGCTGATCATACAAGAGCTGTTATTCATTTAATTTCTGATGGAGTAGTAGCAAGTAATCTCGGCAGGGGATATATATTAAGAAGGCTTATTAGAAGAATGGTCAGACATGGGAGATTATTAGGTATAACGAATGAATTTTTACCTCATATTGCTACTGTTGGGATCAATTTAATGCAAAATAATTATCCTGATTTAAAAAATAATAATGATTTAATTTTGAATGAGATAAAAATTGAAGAAATAAGATTTAGGGAAACTCTTGAAAGAGGAGAGAAATTGCTTGATGAGATAATTTCTTCAGGGCAAAAATTAATTTCTGGTTTTAAAGCTTTTGAACTTTATGATACTTATGGATTTCCTCTAGAACTTACTGTAGAAATTGCAGAAGAAAATAGTATCAGTGTAGATGTAAAGGGTTTTGAAGAAGAAATGAATGCACAAAAAGAGAGAGCTAAAGCTGCTTCAAATAATATTGATTTGACATTAGAGGGATCATTAGAGCGAGAAATAGATCTTTTTAACAAAACTGTTTTTAATGGTTATGATTCACTTCTTTCTGATGCTGAAATAAAGGGTATATTCTTAGATTCAACATTAGTTAAGCAAGCAAGTGAAGGTCAGAAAGTTTTAATTGTTCTTGATCAGACCACTTTTTATGGAGAATCTGGCGGGCAAATTGGTGATATTGGAACGATATTTTCAAAAGATTTAGAGGTCTTAGTTGATAATGTTATACGAAAGAAAAATGTTTTTTTACATTATGGAACTGTCAAAAAAGGAATATTAACTATTGGACAAAAAGTTAATACTAATGTTAGCTCCTCTAATAGAGCTAAGGCTGCTGCAAATCATACAGCGACTCATTTATTACAATCTGCACTTAAATCAGTTGTTGATGAAAGTGTTGGACAAAAAGGTTCATTAGTAGCTTTTAATAAATTAAGATTTGACTTTAATTCCTCAAATCCTATTTCTAAAGATCAAATTTTTAAGATCGAGACTTTAGTTAATTCTTGGATTATGGAAAATCATGCTCTAGAAATAAAAAATATGTCTAAGAGTGAGGCTCTTGAAAAGGGCGCAGTAGCCATGTTTGGAGAAAAATATGATGATGAGGTGCGCGTTGTTAATGTACCAGGAGTTTCAATGGAACTTTGTGGTGGCACACATGTTAAAACTACATCCGAATTAGGTTCTTTCAAAATAATTAGTGAGGAAGGAATCTCAGCTGGAGTAAGAAGAATCGAGGCATTATCAGGCCAATCAGCATTAGACTACTTCAGTGATAGAAATGCTTTAGTAACCCAACTAAGTGATTTGTTAAAAGCAAATCCTAATCAACTTTTTGAAAGGGTTAATAATTTGCAAGCAGAGCTTATTAATAAGAATAAAGAGATAAAAAAAATGAAAGATGAAATTGCATATTTTAAATACGCTTCTATAAAATCATCCTCACAAATAGTAAATTCTTTTTCAATTTTAGTAAATCAGATTGATGGCTTAGATGGAAGTTCTTTGCAATCTGCAGCACTTTATTTAACTTCTCATTTGGGAAATAAAGCTATAGTGATTCTTGGGGGAATACCAAATCCAGAAAATAGAAAGTTGTTATTTGTAGTTTCTTTAGGAGATGATGCAGTAAAAAAAGGATTCCATGCAGGTAAATTAATTAATGAGATTGCAAGAATTTGTTCGGGAGGTGGAGGAGGAAAGCCTAAATTTGCTCAAGCAGGTGCCAAAGATATTGAAAAGTTAAATGAAGCTCTTGATTATGCTAAAAATTATTTGCAAAAAACATTAGATAGTCACTCTGATAAATAACTACTTTTTCTGAGACTAATTTCGATTTGATCCATTAATTTCCTTGCTTCTTCAATAGTTAATTTTTTTTGATCAATTGCTGATTCAGTATTAATCCTTATAGATTCAACCAAAGAAGCTGAACTGTAATCTAATAATTGTAAAATTTCAGATTTACTGTCCTCTTTAATAATATTTTTGACCTTATATGAGTTATCTTGATTTATGTCTATATGAACAACGTTTGTACTACCAAATAAATTGTGTAAGTTTCCTAATGCTTCTTGATAGGCTCCAGTCATAAAAATTCCAATTAGATAATCTTTATCTTCCTCTGGCTTATGTAAATTTAGTAATGATTTAATTTTTCCATCATCAATAAAATTATTTAGCTTCCCATCTGAATCACAAGTCAAATCTGCAAAGTTGCCTTTGCAGAACGGCTCCTCTAAGTGCCTATGTATTGGTACTATTGGAAAAATCTGATTTATTGCCCAGCAATCAGGAATAGATTTAAAGATAGATAAATTTGCATAATAAGTTGATGCAAGAGTTTCTGTAATTTCAGATAAATCAGGGTGATTGATTTCATCATTATTCAGGTTATTAGAAATTTCTTTTGCGCAAGCCCAAGTAAGTTCTTCGGCATAAGCTCTTTCTGCTAAACTTAAAAATCCTAATCTAAAAGCGACTAAGCAATCTTCTTTAAACTTTTTTGCATCATTCCATAGTTCAATTATTTGAGATAAATTTATTTTTTTATTTTTAAGTTTTTTTAATTCATAGAAAGTTTCGAGTAAATTTGAAATTACTAATTTTTGATTTTTTTTATCAAAAATTTGTAGTTTGGAATTGACATGACTTGTTCCTAAGACATTAAAAATTAAAACTGAACAATGACTAATTATTGCTCTTCCACTTTCTGAGATTATGGTTGGATGCTTGATATTATTTAATTCACATGAATCCTTAATAGTTGCAATTACATCGTTAGCATAATTTTGAAGAGAATAATTAGTAGAAGTGTTGGAGGAGGTTTTAGTTCCATCAAAATCTATTCCTAATCCTCCCCCAACGTCGATATATTTCATTGGGGCTCCTAGTTTGCATAGTTCAACATATATTTGACTTGCTTCTTGTAGTGCGTCTTTGATCACAGCAATATCACTTATTTGACTGCCTATATGAAAATGGAGCAATTTCATTTCGTTGATAAGATTTACCTCTTTTAGTTCTTTTATTGTCAACATAATTTCTGGGATTGATAATCCAAATTTGGAATTATCTCCAATAGATTTACCCCACCTACCACTACTTTTACTTGATAACTTTGCTCTAATTCCTATCAATGGAGTCGTGTTAAGTTCTTGAACTGCTTGAATAATTCTTTTTACCTCATCTCGCTGTTCAATAACTATTATTGGATTTTTGCCGAGCTTTCTGGCCAAAGTAGCAATCTCAATATATTTTTTATCTTTATATCCGTTGCATATTAATAATGAATTTTGGTTTTCAAGAAGTGCAAGGCCAATTAATAGTTCTGATTTACTTCCTACTTCTAAACCAAAATTCCATTGGCTACCAAACTCTATTATCTTTTCTAGGACATTTTTCTGTTGATTACATTTGACAGGAAAAACGCCTTGATAAATGTTCTTATATTTATAGGTTTTTATTGCTTTTAAAAAAGATTCATGTAATTCATTTATTCGATCTTTCAAGATATCGTTAAATCTTATGATTAATGGAGGATTTATTTCTCTACTCTTAAGTTCTTTGACAAGCTTAAAAAGATCAATCTTATTTTCAGATTTTATATCTTTAGTTACTGATATATTTCCTTTGGAATTTATAGAAAAATATTTATCTCCCCATTTGTCTATGTTATAAGTCGAAAAACTATCTTCAATAGTCCAAATATTCTTTAATTTTTTCGGCTCAAAATTGGTCAATTTATGTGTTAGTGATTAATAAATGTTTTTGAAAATAACTCAAAACAATATCCTTTATTTTAATGATTACTTGCCAAGTTACCACACAAAAGTTGAATATACATAGAGTGATTATTAACTAAATGACCAAAGAGAGAACCTTTATTGCAATTAAACCAGATGGAGTTCAAAGAGGATATGTTTCTGAGATTATTGGCAGATTTGAAAAAAAAGGATTTAAATTGGTTGGATTAAAGCAATTAATTCCTTCAAAAGAACTTGCTCAAAATCATTATGGGGTACATAGAGAAAGACCTTTTTTTGGTGATTTAGTAGATTTTATTTCAAGTGGTCCTGTTGTAGCGATGGTATGGGAAGGCGAAGGAGTTATTTTGAGTGCTAGAAAACTAATAGGTGCAACAAAACCTCTGGAAGCAGAGCCTGGAACAATAAGAGGTGATTTAGCTATTGATATTGGAAGGAATATTATTCATGGTTCTGATGGAGAAGATACAGCAAAATTTGAAATTGATCTATGGTTTAACGAAGAGGAATTATGTGAGTGGGAAACCTCTGATTCGAACTGGCGATCTGAAAATTAAAATTTAAATCGTAAATCTATCTAAACTAAATTTTTCTAAAAAGCTTTTTTCTATTTCTTTGAGATTTTTATTTTGAACTATTTTCAAAAGAAGATCACTTGTTATTGCAGAAAACAAAACTCCATTTCTGTAATGTCCTGTAGCTATAAAAAGATTTTCAATTTTTGATTTTCCAATTATTGGTTTTAGATCTGGTGTGCAAGGTCTAAATCCCCACCAATGTTCCATTTGTGGCCAATTAATAGCTTCTGGCAATAAGGAGCGAATTCCTTCTTGCAGTTGTTTTATTCCATCAGGAGTATTACCTTGATTAAATTTTGAATCTTTTTCAACTGTCGCTCCAACTATAATAAGTCCATCATCACGGGGAACTAGATAAGTTTTTGGACCAAAAATAACCCTTTTCAAAAAATTTGTTGGACCTTGTATTGATAGCATTTGTCCCTTTATAGGAAAGACTGGAATCTTATTGAAGATTTTTTTACTCCAAGCACCGCTGCATATAATTGCTTTTTCACAGTTAATTTTTTTTATTTCCCCAGTGGCACATAAAACTGTTGCACCTGTAATTTTGTTTTTTTCGAATGTCAAACCCTCTACTTCTGATCCCTCTTGAAATTCGACTCCATGCAAGGAGCATGCTCTCTCAAGAGCGCGCATCAGTCTTCTTCGGTTGTCTATTTGGCCATCTTGTTCAAAAAGTAAACCATGTTTCCAAATAGAATTCATTCCATTAATTTCTGTTTGAAGATCTTTGTGATTTAAATATTTTCCATATTCATAAGTGGGAAACTCATCAAGATCTTTTTTGTTTTTAAAAGGAACTACTATGCCACATTTTTTTAAACCGCATTTAATATTACTATCTTGTTCAATACTTTGTATCCACTTTGGAATTAGATTTTGACTTTCTTGGCCAAATTTTAGTAATTCATCTTCGAGCCCTTCGGCATGAGTAGCTAACATTCCTGCAGCAACAAATCCAGCTGATTCATTTCTGTTTTTGCTTAAAACTAAAACTTTGAAGTTATTTCTAGAAAATTCATAAGCAATAGATAAACCTAAAAGTCCACCGCCAATGATTAATATTGAATTTTTGGTTTCTTGTGCCATTTAAAAATTAATATTTTTATTTGTGTTTTGGTCCTCTTTTCCTTTATATCCAATAATATTAATAAAGAGACTTTTAATAATGAACAATTTGGAATCTTGGGAAGCTGTGATTGGTTTGGAAACTCATGTACAGCTTAATACGAAAAGTAAAATATTCACATCTGCGTCAACAGCGTTTGGTGATGCACCTAATACACATATAGATCCTGTAGTTTGTGGGTTACCAGGAACTCTTCCAGTTCTGAATGAGACTGTTCTTGAGTATGCAGTAAAAACTTCGTTAGCATTAAATTTAAAAGTTGCAGAACATTGTAAATTTGATAGAAAACAATATTTTTATCCTGACCTGCCTAAAAATTATCAAATTTCACAATTTGATGAGCCACTGGCTGAAAATGGTTGGTTAGAGGTTGAAATAATTGAAAAGGACAAAGAACCTTATATCAAAAAAATTGGTATAGAAAGGCTACATATGGAAGAAGACGCCGGAAAACTAGTCCATTCAGGAAGTGATAGATTAGCTGGCTCTAAGTATTCTTTAGTT
The DNA here is from genome assembly GCA_003281485.1 of Prochlorococcus sp. AG-347-J20. Classification (GTDB taxonomy): domain Bacteria; phylum Cyanobacteriota; class Cyanobacteriia; order PCC-6307; family Cyanobiaceae; genus Prochlorococcus_A. The sequence continues at coordinate 13,536 of QCBW01000018.1, forward strand.
GATTACAATCGTGCCGGAATAGCACTTTGTGAAATTGTAAGTAAACCAGATATTAGATCAGGTAAAGAGGCATCTGAATATGCTTCAGAGATTAGAAGAACAGTTAGATATCTAGGGGTATCAGACGGAAATATGCAAGAGGGTTCATTACGCTGTGATGTCAATATTTCCGTTAGAAAAGGACCTAATGCTCCTTTTGGTACCAAAGTGGAAATAAAAAATATGAATTCATTTTCTGCTATTCAAAGGGCTTGTGATTATGAAATAGCTCGACAAATAGAAGTTTATGAAAATGGAGGAAAAATTTTCCAAGAAACAAGGTTATGGGATGAAGCTAAGCAATTAACAAAAAGTATGAGATTAAAAGAAGGTAGCAGTGACTATAGATATTTTCCTGATCCTGACTTAGGTCCAATTGAAATAACAAAAGCCCAACAAGAAATATGGTTTAAAGAACTACCAGAATTACCTTCAAAGAAAAGAAATAAATATGTAAGTCAATTTGGATTGTCTGCATATGATGCAAGGGTAATTTCTGATGAAATAAGCATGGCAAACTTTTTTGAAGAAACAGTAGCAAATGGTGCCGAGGCCAAACTAGCTTCAAATTGGGTGACAAGTGATATTGTGGGCTATTTAAAATTAAACAAACTAACTTTTAGTGAATTAAAGCTAAGTCCTGAAAATCTTGCTGAAATGATTAACATGATTTCAAAAAATATAATTAGTGGAAAAATTGCAAAAGAAATTTTACCCGAACTTATTCAAAAAAATATTTCTCCGAAAAAATTAGTTGAAGAAAAAGGGTTGGCAATGATATCTGATTCTTCAAGTATTTTACCAATAGTTGATGAACTTATTAATGAATATCCAAATGAAGTTCAAGCATTTAAAAATGGCAAAACTAAGTTGCTTGGTTTTTTTGTTGGTCAACTTATGAAAAGAACAAAAGGTAAAGCTGATCCTAAACTTGCAAATAAACTTCTTATGGAAAAACTAAATAGTTAAAGCTTAAAGAAGCTCTTTTATAGTATTGATCCATTTATTTTGATCATCCGAATTCTCTAAAATAATATCTGAGAATTTTCTTTTTTCTTCAAAACTTAATTGAAAATTTATCAGTTTATATGCTTCTTTTTCGCTAATTTTATCTCTTGTGATAAGTCTGTTTTTTTGTAGTTCTTTAGGACATTTAACTAACCATATTTCGGTGCAAATATCTTCAAATTTTGCTTCAAACAATAATGGAATAACCAATAATATAGTTTGATTATTTTTGTATTGACTGCATTCTTCTATCATTCTTTCTTTAATTAAGGGGTGAAGTAGTTTTTCAATCCATTCCTTGCTTGCTGAATGTTTAAAAATAATGTTCCTTAAAAGTTTTCTGTTTATTTCCCTTTCTGAATTGCTTTTATTATCAATAATTTTATTTCCAAAATAATCTAAAATTTGTTTATATCCATATGTGTTTGGTTTGATTAATTCTCTTGAAAAATGATCTGCATCTAATATTGGTATGTTTTTATGATTTCTAATGTAATTAGTTATAGTTGTCTTCCCACTCGCAATACCTCCTGTTAAACCAATCCTTCTTTGGTTGTTTTTTAATTTTTTAAGAATATCCATATAATTAATAATAATCTAATTACTTAGTTTCTTTAGTATTAAAGAGTAGTTAGTATAAATTAAAATACCAAAAAGTTTGAGCCAGTTAGATTCCAATTGGTCGTTTGTTGATGACAGTAAGGTAACACCCAAGGGGTTTCTTTTTGCTGGGATATCTGCTGGTTTAAAAGCTTCTAATAAAAAAGATTTAGCACTAATACTCGCTCCAGAAGGAAGTATTTTTAGTGGGATGTTTACCCAGTCAATAGTTCGAGCTTCTTGTGTGGATATTTGTGAGGAAAGGATTAAAACAACTTCAGGTTTTGTAAGAGCAATACTAATTAATTCTGGTCAAGCAAATGCATGTACAGGAAATCTTGGCATTCAACATTTTCAAATTGCTACAGGAAAGATTGCGGAACTTTTAGGAATAAAAGAGGAAGAAGTTTTAATGTGCTCAACTGGTGTAATTGGTGTTCCAATACAAATAAATGACTTAGTAAAAAATTTACCGAATTTAGTTAGTGATTTAAAGAGTAATAATTTTCAAAATGCAGCAGAAGCAATTTTAACTACTGATTTGACTTTGAAAAAAGTGTCAATAGAGACGATTATTCATGGTAGAAAAATAAAAATAGCAGGATTTGCAAAAGGTTCAGGAATGATTTACCCCAACATGGCTACAATGCTTGCTTTCCTAACCTGTGATGCGGGTATTCAAAAAGAACAATGGGACAAAATGATTGCTATTGCGGTTCAAAAATCTTTTAATGCAATATCAGTTGATGGAGAGACAAGCACAAATGATTCTTTTGTTGGAATAAATGCAGGAGAGAAAATTGAAAAAAGGTTTTTTCCAATTATCCAACAAGGGATTGATATTGTATGTCAGAACTTGGCAAAAAATATTGCAAGGGATGGAGAGGGAGCAAATTGTTTATTAGAAGTTTTGGTTCAAGGAGCAAAAAATACAGATGATGCAATTATGCTCGCGAAATCTATTTGTAATTCTGCTTTGGTAAAAACTGCGATACATGGTTGTGATCCTAATTGGGGACGAATCATTTCTGCTGCAGGTAATTCTGGAGTTAAATTTAATTTTAATGACGTTGACTTGTATATAGGAAATGCTCAGATTTTGGAAAATGGCAAGTTAAATAAATATGATCCACAAAAAGTCACAGATTATATTAAGTCCAGAATGAAAGGTAGATATTTAGTAGATGATATTGTGAAAATTATGATTAATCTAAATTCAGGGGAATCGAAAGGGACAGCTTGGGGGTGCGATCTTTCTAAAAAATATGTTGAAATAAATAGCGAATATACTACTTAAGTTTTAGTAAATCTAATGGTAGATATTCATTCATATAAAGAAACAGTATTGTGAAAGTTCCAATTACAGAGCCTATAAAACCTCCAAAAAAATTAACTAATAATCCAGATTGTCTAATTATTGTTTTTTCGTTTTTTTCTTCTTCAAAATTAGGAGAATCAACTATTTTTAAGCGCTGATTGGTTGTTGGTTGTTTAAGTTGTTGGTGTCGGATGAGGGCTTCGAAATCAGGCATGGAATTTGTGAGGCAATTGAACAATAAGCAGACCAGCCCGTCATTCGACGAGGATCTGATCTACCTAAATCGTCTACAGCTTCAAATACAGCATTGCCCGAGGCTTCTGCTTTATCAAATGCTGAAAGTAAGGGTATAAAGGTATCAAAAACATGTAAACCAAAATTTTCTAGAGCTGCTTTGGCTTGTTGCGCTGCTTTTTGCTGTCTAAAATCAACTTTTACTATCACTACAGCATGGTTAACTTTTAAGTTGCTCAATAAATTAGCTAGTTCAACAGTTAATTCTACTGATCTTGCTTTTGCAGTTGTAGGTAAGATAACTAAATCTGAACCATACGCTAAGTGTTTTAGTTCTTCTTGATCACTGCTAGCCTGGCCATCAGTTATTACAATTTCTGATGATCTTGATGCTTTAGCAGCTGAACTGACTGGGAAAACTGGAAATGGAAGATTGCCTCTTGATGCATATGCTAAAGCAGATCTATTCTTGTCGGCATCGACTATGCAAACTTTTTTACCTTCAGAATGCCAAACACTAGCAAGGTGAATACTTGTACAGGTTTTGGCTACCCCCCCTTTTTGTCCGCAAACGGTAATGAACAATTTTTTATTTTTATTTCCCTTACTTTGGAGAATAATTTCTTAATGTCAAGAGAAATTGATTTTTAATGCTTTAAAACTTATTTTTTGAAATATTTTTAAGAAGTTAATATTTTTAGATAACCTTATAAAACTCCTTATTTAAATTAGCCAGTGAAGAAAAGAATTGGATTAGGTACGTGGTCTTGGGGCAATAAGCTTTTCTGGAATTACCAATCTTCAAATGACGATGATTTACGTGAGACATATTATGAAGCGTTACGAAGAGGTTTCGATCTAATTGATACTGCAGATTCTTACGGTACTGGGGACCTTCAGGGCAGAAGTGAATTGTTGATAGGAAAATTTTTACAAGATACTCCTCCAGCAAAGAAAAAAAGAATTCAAGTAGCAACCAAACTTGCACCTTATCCCTGGAGAATAGGTAACAGAGGTTTTAATAAAGCTTTTTTGAAAAGTTTAGAAAGACTTAATAATAAATTAGATATAGTGCAATTACATTGGTCAACTGCGAAATACAATCCTTGGCAGGAATTAGGTCTGTTGAATAATCTTTGCGATTTAAAAGATGAAGGCTTTGATTTTCAAATAGGCTTATCAAATATAGGCCCTAAAAGATTGATGAAATTAATTAATTTCTTAGCAAAAAGAGATCAGAACCTGAAGAGTGTTCAAATACAGTTTTCTTTGCTTGCTCCCGATTTAGGAAAACAATATCAGGTAAAAAAAATTTGTGACGAAAATAATATTGATTTCTTTGCTTATAGTCCTTTGTCCTTTGGAATACTTTGTATTGATCCAGATAAAGAACAGAATAAAGAAAAAAGTTTTATTCGCAATGCATTATTTGAAAACTACAAAAAACCAACATATGAATTGCGGAGGTGTTTAAAAAGAATTGCAAATCAAAGATCAGTTTCCCAAGCTCAAGTAGCAATTAATTGGTGTTGTTATCAAGGAGCTATTCCGCTCGTTGGAATGCGAAAAAAATCTCAAGTTATTGATGTATCGAATGTATTCAAGTGGAATTTAAATCAAAGTGAATTTAAAGCACTTCAGGAATTGTCAAAAAAATGTTTAAAAAAAATGCCTAAAAATCCTTTTTCAAGCATTTAATTAAATTTTTAGCTAGGTATTTTCTTATTTTTTTTAATTTGACAACCACTATTCCAAAGCTCATTGGGAAATTTTTCGCCAGTGAATCTAATAACTTTTGGTTTGAGATTTGTTATTAAGTCATTCAGTTTTTTATTAGATTCCATTTTGCAAGATTCGATTTTTTAATAAGATAAATTAATTTAAAACTTATCATCTCAGTATTTATACTTATAAAATTAAAGAAATTTTTTTTAATACAAGCATTTGCAGCAATATTTACAAACTAATAAATTATCTATTACAACTTCTTAGTTTTTTAAAAAAGTGGAGTCCTTCCAGACTCCTCGTATCATTTGGTTGATAAGGCTGATATAACCCCATCTCCTTTAGGATCAAGCAGCAACTGGTGCTGTTTGACGGGAGAAACTAACGATTTTGTTAGCATTTGTGTTTTTGCTCTAACCGAGCCGGCTTCAGTCACCTTCCTTATGCTCCGTCGAAACCATTACAACCCCAAATAGTGGAGTTGAGCGGAATCGAACCGCTGTCCGAAACATCGGTTGAGATCACCTAGTCCAATTGGACATTTATATTCTGACAGGCAAAATGGTTATTGAATAGTTTTTTTTACTAAGTTTTATCGTATATGAATGTAGTGGCATCATCTCCGGAGGGACTAGAGAAATCTTTAGCAGAAGAAATTTCAAATTTAGGCGGCCTTAATATTAATACTTATAAAAGATTTATTAATTT
>QCBW01000019.1 GCA_003281485.1 Prochlorococcus sp. AG-347-J20
AAAGATGAAATAATGGACGCAGAAGTTGATTCTGATAATTAATAAGATTTTAAATGAAATTAAATATTAATAGACAGGATTGGATAGTAAAAAAAAATATTTTTTATAAAAAATTTAGTTATTTTTAATTTAATACAAAGGGTCTTTATTTTTAATATTTTAATTTTTAATTATTAGAAGGTTATTATGAATCTAAAGCTACTTCGATAGCTGCTATTAAGTTTTCGTCAAACGGTTTAACATCTGGCTTGAATCTTGCAATTACTTTACTATCTTTTCCTATCAGAAACTTCTCGAAATTCCATTCAACATCTCCTTCAGGTTCAACTTTGTTAAGTGTTGTGTATGGTTCTGTGGTGTTGCCTTTGGCATGAACTTTTTCATAGATTTCAAACTTAACTCCATATTTTGTTGTGCAAAAATCTTTTATTTCTGTAAGAGAGTCGGGCTCTTGTTTTCCGAAATCATTACATGGGAATGCAAGTATTCTTAGTCCTTTGGTTGAATATAAATCATGTAACTTTTGAAGATCCTCATACTGAGCAGTATTTCCGCAATAACTAGCTACATTAACAACTAAAATTACTTCCCCTGAATATTCACCTAGTTTTATGGATGATCCGTCTGCGGAAAGAACTGGAGTATTTTGAACGTCAACTTGCATGTCTAATAAAAATCTCTCTTTGAAGATAGCATTGTATATACTTTATTGTGTTTAATTTATATGGTGGTTTTGGTTATTTCTTTTATAAGTTTTAATTTTTCATTTATTTAACCCTATATAATTAATATTATTGATTAGTTTAAATTTGGACCCTTTAGACCCTCTTACTGAAATTATTAATTCCGGTCAAGGTTTTTCACCTGCAATTGCTTTAGAAAGAACTATTTGGGCAATGATTGGCATCTTTTTTTTAGGAGCAATCTTAAGATCAATTACTAATAGTATGCGAAGTCAAAATTGGTTTGTTAGAAATTTTTTATTTAGTTTTTCTAAAGACAAAAAAATCACAGATAATAAATCCTCACAACTTTCAGGTGATAAAGAAAAAATTTAATAAATATGAAAGATTCAATTTTTTTAAAAAAAAGAATTTTATTGCTTGGTAGTGGCGAGCTTGGAAAAGAATTAGTTATTGAATCCAAAAGATTAGGATTAGAAGTTATTGCAATTGATCGATATGAAAAAGCACCTGCAATGCAAGTCGCTGACTATTCAAGAGTAATTGATATGGGAGATAAAAATATTTTAAAAAATGTTATTAGAGATTTTAAGCCTGACTATATTGTCCCAGAAATAGAGGCACTTTCAATTGAGGCCCTAAAAGAACTAGAGGATGAAGGATTCAATATTGTTCCAAACGCCAGAACTGTAGAAATTACAATGAATAGAGATAAAATTAGAGACCTAGCTTCAAAAGATTTAAAAATAAAAACTGCAAAGTTTGAGTATATTTTTGAATTTGATGATTTAGAAAGAAAAGCAGATGAAATTGGATTCCCACTTTTAATTAAGCCTTTAATGAGCTCTTCAGGAAAGGGTCAGAGTTTGGTTGAAACAAAAAATGATTTACAAAGTGCTTGGAAACAGGCACAAGCAAATTCAAGAGGAAAGGTTAAAGGTGTAATTATTGAGGAATTTATTAATTTTAACTTTGAGTTTACTCTTTTAACTGTAAGAAAAGAAAGTGGTGAAAATATTTTTTGTTTACCAATTGGACATCTTCAATCTAATGGAGACTATCAATGTAGTTGGCAACCTGTAGAGATCAAGGAGTCCTTAATTACTGAAGCTAAGAGAATGACAAGTAAAATATTAAATAACCTTAATGGAGCTGGATTATACGGAGTAGAGTTTTTTATAAAAGGAAGTGAGGTTATATTTTCAGAATTATCTCCAAGACCACATGACACTGGTATGGTTACATTAGTTAGTCAAAATATTAATGAATTTGAATTACATCTAAGGGCCTTTTTAAATTTACCAATCCCATATGTAGATCTAATAGAACCCTCTGCAACCAGAGTTATTCTCTCTAACCTAGACTGTATAAATCCTATTTATGAAGGTCTTAACGAAGCATTAGAATTTGAAAAAACTAAAGTGCTCATATTTGGTAAACCAGTTTCCAGAAAAGGCAGAAGAATGGGTGTTGTTCTCTCATCAAATTCTGACATTAATATGGCTAGAAAAAATGCAGATGCAGCTGCTCTTAAAATAAAAGTCAGTAGTAAGTGAATATTAAATAAATATAACGAAAAAAATACTTATTTCCTTTGTTTTTGTTCTCTGTTTCTCTGGGTATTATCTAAGTATGTTCTCTTTTTCTCAATGATAGAAAATTATAAAGGTTGGGATATAACTTTAAATTGGGGTAATAAAGATTATCTCGAAAGGAGTACTTCTAAAAGTAATTTTTCTAATCAAAAGGAAAAATGGATTGGTGTTCACTTAAATGGTGAAAAAATATATGGTTCTTCTCTAAAGGAAATTAGGCATATTATTGATTATCCTAGTTTGTACGCGAAGTAGGATAAAAGAATTTTTAATTATCCTGATTATTTTCATTATCTTCAATTAGTTCATTAGCAAGTTTTCTTAAATCTCCTTTAATTGAGACCCATGTAAAAGCAATTATAAAAATCGAGGCAGATATTGCAACAGTGATTTTTTCGATAGAGGACATTCCAAGTGCAATAGCAAACATCTCAAACCTATTACTAATTTTTTAATTATATTGCGTTTTTTTAAATAGTTTTAATCAAATTTGTTTTTGCAATGTTATTTAATTATTCAAAATATAATGTATTTAATTCTGATTTCTTATTTTTTTTATTGTTTCTGACTTCGATTTTATTCAGTAAGATTAAATTATGGAAAAAAAAAAGTGCCCCCAATGCAAAAATTTAATTTTAAAAACTTCTCCAACATGTTTATATTGTGGCAGACCTAATAAATTTATAACTAAGCAATACGTCAATAAAAAATGGAATAAAGATAATAATGAAAGTTTATTTGATTATATTTTTATTAATAAGTTTATTCTCTTAATTATATTATTAATACTTACAATTGTTATTATAATATTTAATTAAATCACATTAAAACATCACTCTAATATTGCATCTAACACTTCTTTAGTATTTGTTGATAGTTTATATTTTTTAATCTGCTTTATTGTTTCTATCATATTGCTCCTGTAAGGGTCTGAATAATAATTATATCTACTAAATACTTTCACAAATCGGGAGATTACGATTGGATTTAATTTGTCATAGTCAATTATCTTTTTTGCAATATATTTGTAACCAGAACCATCTATTGCATGAAAAGTACTATTTCTTATTACGAAAGTATTTAATATAGCTCTTAAAGTGTTAGGTGATTTTGAATCAAAAAACTTATTATTAAATAATTTTTCAATGCTGCTTGTTTTTTTATCTATTTCTATAGATGCATTGAATGAAAACCAACTATCCAAAACGACACTATTATTTTTCCATTTATTAAAGAATATATTCGAAATAATTTTTCTTTCAGGACAATTAATCCTACTGAAAGAATTCAATGCAGCTTTTGCTAACGTCATCGAATTACTATCGACATAATTAATTATTTTGCTTTTAATTTCCTCATCATCACTATGTAATAGTAGTTTCCAAATAGTTTCAATTAGTTTTCTTTCATTTTTACCTTCTGGCCACACTTTATTTAGATTTTTCTCAATTTCATATAGCTTAAAATATAATTCTTTTTTTAATTTGGTACCGAATAAATAATTTAATTCGTCAATAGTTTTATATATTTTTAAAGGGTCTATATTCTCCATCTCTGATTCAATTTCAGCAAATGTCGGAATACTTAGTAATTCCGATAAAAGAGATAAATTAATATCTTTATTTTTTATAAATGATTTTAAGGTGCTTATTAATTGATTTTCAATTTTGTGATCTGGTTTTTCATCTAATCTGCATAAAATTATTTTTTTATAAAATACTTTTAAAGTATTAGATAGTGTAAAAAAATCTTTTTCAAATTTTAAGATTAAAAAATTTTCATAAAAGGTAGTGTCTGATTCCCAATCAACTGGTGAAGAGAATTCGCGAAAGTAAGTTACTAAAGGGATTTGGAGGTGAGATTTTACATTCTTAAAAATAAATTCTTGTTTTTTTCTTTTTAAAATAACTGTTTTTTCTATTTTTTTATTTTTACCGCAAAAAATAGCCAAATTTATAGGAATTATTAGGGGTAAATCATTATATACGTTCTTCTTTATTGGATTACTTTGAGAGGCTTGAATTGTAAGTTTTTCGTTTTTTTGATCCCAGATTCTCTTGAATTTAACTTTTGGTGTGCCATTTTGCTTGTACCAGACTTTAAATTCTTTAGGATTTATTTTCTTATTTTGCTCTAAAATTTTATCAACAAATTGGTCTATTGTTGCTGCCTTACCGTCATATGTTGAGATGTAATTACTAAATCCTTTATAGAAATTTTCATCTTTTACAAGCTTATTTAGCATTCTAATTATTTCTGATCCTTTTTCGTATATCGTGGTTGTGTAGAAATTGTCTATTTCTTGATATTTTTCTGGCATTACAGGATGCGATGTTGGACCAGAATCCTCTCTAAATTGGTTTCTTCTAAGAAATTTTGCATCCTCAAGTCTCTTGATTTCATTATTATGAATGTCTGCAGTGAATTGTTGATCTCTGAATACTGTTAAACCCTCTTTTAGAGATAATTGAAACCAATCCCTACAAGTCACTCTATTACCCGTCCAATTATGGAAGTATTCATGTGCGATCACACCCTCTATTCTTTCTAATTCCTCATCTGTGGTTGTTTCAGAGTTTGCGAGTATTAGTTTTGAGTTGAAAATATTAAGACTTTTATTTTCCATCGCTCCCATATTAAAGTGCCTGACTGCAACTATATTGAACAATGATAAATCGTATTCAAGATTATATTTATCCTCGTCCCATTTCATTGATTTCTTTAAGGAACTTATTGCATGTTGAACATATTTTTCATCGCCATACTCAACATAAATATTTATTTTTACTTTTTTATTCGATTTTGTTATGAAATTGTCTTTTACACAATTAAGTTTCCCTGCTACCAATGCAAATAGATATGAGGGTTTCGGATATGGGTCTTCCCAAATTATTTCATGTCGATTATTTGTAAGATTATTTTCTTTTACGAGGTTACCATTTGAAAGTAAGACAGGATAATCATCCTTGTCTGCCTCAATTCTCACTGTGTATTTGCTTAGAATATCAGGCCTGTCAGAGTGAAAACTTATCCTTCTAAATCCCTCTGCCTCGCATTGGGTAGTTATAATTCCATTGCTCTCATACATTCCTAAAAGCGATGTATTTTCCCTCGGTTTAATTAATCCTTCAATTTTTAATATAAAGCTATCTTTATTTATATTTTTAATTTTTAGGTTATTTTTTTGCTGTATGTAGTATTCCTCTTCTAGTAGTAAGTCATCTATATATATTTTTTTTATTAATATATCCGTGCCATCAAGAATAAGATTTCTGGTATTCTTATTTATTTTTACTAATTTTAGTTTCGTCGTAACATTAACAGCATTTTCCCTAATTACGAAGTCCAAAAAGATTTCTGGAATTTCATAATCAAAAACTTTGTAATCTTCAAGTTTTACATATCTAGAAATACTCTTTTGGTTTTTGGGATTAATCATTTTTACAAAGAAGTTCCGAAGTTAAATAATCTAGAATATTTATTTTGAAATTATAAGTTAGAACCTTTATCTTCTGATTGACATAAATGTGCTTTAACTTCTCCAGAGGGCAGTAGTTCGTATAAAGAAGGATTATTAATATCAAGTGATCCGTCCTTATTAAATGTGTACCGCCAGTCCCATTTTTTATCTGTAAATGAAATATAATCTTTCCTTAAAGAGTATGGGAGCATAAGCTTTTTTTTATTCCAATTAATATTTATAAATGCTCCTGGCTTTAACTCAGATATCTTTTCTACTATGGAAAAGTCACCATTAATATTATTTCTCATCACAAGATTAAGCTTTGAATTTTCACAAAAATAGCTACTATTTAAAGCTAATAAAAGTATCGAGGTAATAAAAAATGTATAAATTTTTAAACTCCTTTTAAAGTAAATTTAATTTCAAGCTAAATGACTAAAAAAAATATTGTTTTGCATCAATTTAAATCTTTATAGATTGCATACTCTTAAGATCTACAAGATTACAATTTAATTCTTCTCCATAATCCTGAACTGAAATAAAATTATTTAAAAAACCTGAATATTTTGCATCTCCGCCTACGGTACTTGAAAGTATAAATTTTGGATTGAATTTGTTAATCAATTTAGGTATTACATCAGCGCCTTTTACAAAAGACCCCACAAGGGGTAATTTTAAATTCTTTGTAGGAGTAATTACTGCATCAAGATTTTGTTTGTTTAAATTGTCATCAAGAAATCCATGAGGTTCTATATAAAACCCATTATCTTGATCGTCTTTAACAATATATCCGTTTTCTATTTGTGGGACAGGAGCCCCAGCAGTGGCTTCAAAACTTAAATTAAATTGTTTAGTATTTTCATTTGGCTTAAGCATTTTAATTGCAGTAAAACCAATTTTTTTTAATGTTTCAACAGCACTTTTAGGACAAATTATAGGTATATCCTTTCTGAACATCTCTAATGTTGGAACATGACAATGATCAGGCAAACCTTGGGTTAATAAAATAATATCTATTTCTTTATCTATTAAAATTTCTTCTTCTAATGATCCTTTAAAAAACCATTCTCCAGGTGGAAATATTAAATCTCCTTTGAGCCAAGGATCAATAATTAAGTTGGTTTTTGCAAATTTTATAAGCCAACCATTTGATCCAATGTAGGTCGCTTCAAAAGTCATTATCACTCGATTGTTTTAATAGACTATAGAGTAATTTTGACTTTATCGAGAAATTACTAATTTAGATTAGTTTGCTTCATTTAAAATTTGAAATGACTTTCTTTTTAGATTAAATATTAAAACTTGGTTTTCTTTACAACTAATTTTAAAGTCTTCTTTTTCTAGCATTTGTATTGGTATGAGAGCTAATCCGCCTGTTCCTGAAAAAATGATAGGCATTGTATTATTTTTCGTTCCATTCATTTTTTGTAAATCTATAGCTTGAGAAACTATTTTTCTGGCTTTGTCAAATCCATAATCTTCTATTAATTCAGACCATAAAAAATTAACTGATTCATATTTCGAAAACTCAATTTGTACTGTTTTCATTAAAAAGTATTAGACAATTAGCGATTAAAAGATAAAACTATAAACTTAGTTACTGTTTTTAAACCTATCCATAACAAGTTGTAACATATCCACTACATCTCCATCGGTTAAATTAAGATCTTTTTTTAAATCATTGCAAGTTAAATTCATTTCAAGTGCTGCTTCTGCCATATGATTAACTTTTTGGTTATCACCGCCGAGTGAAATAAAGGGATTGAAGTTTTCTATCATTTAATGCTCGTTGTTACCACCTAGTTCTAGCTAAGAAATAATTAATTATCATTTATTGATACAGAAGCTTATAAATATGTTATTTAATATTTAGAAAGTTTTTATTTTTAAACTAGAGATAATGATATACCTTTTGATATCAATGCAAATCTTCTGGCTCTGACTAGAAATGGAAATATCACATTTGTTCGTTTGTTTGATTTAAACACTCTAGAAAGTATCAAAAGTAAACTACTCGAAGGATTATTTATCTGTTTGCAAATAGTATTAATTGCATCAGCCCCATGAAAGATATCTTCATCTTTAAGTAGAATAGCTCCTTTATCTAGGTCATAACCTTTATCTAAGAGGGATTTAATTAGAGTTAAATTCTTACGACCATCAAGAATTTTAATATTGGTTATCTTGCTTTTGATTTCTAGGAGCTCAGCAAAATGATTGCAGAATGGGCATTCTCCATCATAAATAAAGGTATAGCTGGAATTCATTAGAAAAAAGTTTTAATCGTCTTAAAATACCCCAACAAAAGAGTAATGACTTGATAATAAAACAAAAAATAAAAATTTTGTGGATTTCTAATAAAGGTATTGCTTAAAGGATTCTCTTAATTACAAAGAAATGTCTCAATATAGATATATTTTTCATAAAAATCTGTATGCTTACTCGGAGATATTATGTTTTTAAAATCATGAATTTATTAGCTTCTTTTGCTTTAGGTGGTTTCAATCCTTGGGCAGCAGGCTTTGGAATTGGTTCTTTAGTCCTTTTTGGTCTTGTTGGACTTGTTGCTGGTCCAAACCTAAAGAATTTTGACCCAGATGCATAAATCATCAAACTTAATATAAATTTTAAAAGACTCATTAGAGTCTTTTTTTTATGCAGTTTTTATAATTTATTTTTAGAATCAATGTGAATATTTATTTTGCTAAAAATGTTGTTAAATCCTTTTTATCCATTTACTTTTTTGAAAATCTCTGCTCTAAAAGCTACTATTATTTTTTTATCAATTCTTCTAATAAAATCAAATTTGCTCAGACTGAAAGGTGGATTAATAGGTGGTCTTTTCGCATTGATACTATTATCAGGAATAGTCGCTTCAAGTACTTTGGCTGTAGGATCTTTAGTTTATGCTTATAGATTAAAGAATAAAAATAACATTGACGATAATCAAATTCAGGATTTAGAAACTGTTAATGTTTAGGATTTTCAAGTGAATTCCATGAAATTGGATCACTAAAATGGGGTGCCTGGGACAAAATGTAACACTAAAAACCCAAAACCGGCAGCAAAAACTATTGATACTGCAATTATTAGAAGCCCTGAGGCCATACCCCCCTCGTTAAATGCCATATAGTTTGTAATTCTAAAATTAATAATAGAACATATTTGCAACCAAGTAATAGTTCTAATTACTCATAAATTATCCAAACTTATTATTGATGGTAAATAAAAGTAAAAAGATGGAAGTTAATGAGATGATAAAACCAAATATTATTAATGGTTTTGATTTAATGTTTTCATCTTGCTTAAGCTTACTTTTAGAAGCAGATAAATTTTTATCCTTTTTTTTATAAATAAGATTAGGGAAAGGTTTAATCACGATAAATTTTGATTTGAGTTTATTAACCTAAAGTTTTGAATAAATCCTTATGGTAATCAACAACATTTTGGCAACTTATTACAGGTGTAAATTCCATATGAATGCCGAATTTAGCTCTCCATGGAGCAAAATGCTCAAAAATTTCCTTGTCACTATTAGCCTTACATAAACAAACTACCCTTCCCTCCCCTGGAGCATGTACTCTAAATAACATCTCAAATTTGTCTGTTTTATCAGCTTTTGCCATTTCACCATTTTCCCATGCTTCCACAAATAATTGATAGGCTTTTATTTGATTTTCAATATCTGGGAATTGGCAGTCAGCAAGAAATAATTGCATAAGAGTATTCTTAATTATTTAATTATTATCCATCAAATATCCATTTTTTTCCCAGACTGTTTGAATTTGAAGATCAGAAAAAATATGTTTCTAAATAAAATAAGAGGAGAGAGTCTCTAGGAATTTTCCGATATCTTTTTTATATAAACTATCTGAAATTTTTAAAGAGAATAATTCATAATCATTTCTTTCTTTTTTTTCATTATCAAAATTAATATTTCTGTTAACTGAAATATTTTTCATTATTTATATTGATAACTATTTAAAATTTAAACAAATTTAAATAAAAGGCAAATTTCTTTACATAGTTTATAAAAAAATTAATTATTTCTTTCAGTCATTAATTACTTTATGAAACTTAAGAGTTTGATAATTTTTCAAGAAAATACAAAGATGTATTTGTTAGTGAAAAAATTACTGTTAAGAGACAAGCAATAACTGGTAATAAATTGAACCATAATTGAGAGGTTGACATTTTTGAGTCTATAGATAAAAAATTTGTGGTTTTTTTTATTCTTATTTGCAGCCAGAAAATAGATAGTGGATAGATAATTCTTGAAAAAGTAATTAAAGAAGAAGGCAAAATACCTTTTTTCGAATAAAGTATAAATCCTGAAAAAAAGTATAAAGCCCAAATAAATATTCTTTGAATCAATATTATCCTGTTACTTTTGCTAGACATTATGAATTAATTGATTTTTATATTTTTAGTCATTTTATATCTTTCAAAAAAAATGTTATTTATAATAACTTTTTCTTTACGAATAATTTCCCATTGATTTTTAAGAAATAATTTATAACTTATCAAGCTAGCTTCTGTCAAAAGAGAATTTAAACCTTCTTTTTTTGCATCATCTTCTAATTTAGTAATTAACTTAGAGCCAAACCCTTTTCTTTGGAATTTTCCTTTACAGTAAAGCAAAGCAATTTTATTTTTGGGGTATCTTGTGGCAAAAGCAATAATTATACTCTCTTCACTCAAAAGCCATCCCTTTCCTTGAGTTATTGAATCACTAAAGCTGGGATTATTCCAAGCTTGGCTTGACCATGCCCTTTTTTGTTCTCTACTGTAGATCTTTTCATCTAATGATTGAATCGAATCAAAATAAACCTTCTTTAATTCAAGTTGATCTTTAATGGTAATTTGTCTTAAATTCATATACGAATCATACAATTAATATGAATAATAAAAATATAGTCGCAATTGGTGGAGGGGGCTTTGGACGTTCTTTAGGTTCTCTTGAAATTGAGAAATATATAATCTCCTTGATTAATAAAGAGAAACCAAAAATTTGTTTCATACCTACTGCTTCTGGCGACAGTAACTTGTATAAATTAAATTTTTATAGAGCATTTTCGAAACTTGATTGCATTACTAGTCATATTGATTTTTTCTCAAGAACGGAGAACTTAGAGGAGAAAGTTTTAACTCAAGATATTATTTATGTTGGAGGAGGTAACACTAAAAGTATGTTGGCTGTTTGGAGAGAATGGAATTTGCATAACATTCTACAAAATGCCTATGAAAAAGGGATTGTAATGAGTGGTGTAAGTGCTGGTGCCATTTGTTGGTTTGATAAGGGTATAACTGATTCTTTTGCAAATGAATTGACCATACTAGACTGCCTGGGATTAGTTAATGATGTAGCTTGCCCTCATTTTGATGAAGAGAAAGAGAGAGAACCTTATGTTAATGATGTTGTAAATAGAGAAATCATTAACTCTTGTATCTGTATTGAAGGCAATTGCGCTTTGCATATCAAAAATGATTTTGATTATCATTCAATAGATTTTGGAAATAGTAAAAAGTGTTTTAGAGTTTTCAAGGAAAATAATAATTTAAGAAAAGAAATTATCTAAAAACAATAAATTAGGAAATGTTAGATCTCTTCATTTTTTGATATTGAAGTAAATTCTATACCTTTATATTTCACAAATGAAGCAGTCCATACTTCTTTGGAAAGATTACCTAGATATTTTAAGAATTGTTGTGTATCTCCGTCTCTTATCCATTCAGATTTGATGAAAGGCAACTCTTTCTGCATTCTTTTAGGATGCATATGAACCAAGAGTAAACCCTTATCTTCAGAGGCTCTTTTCAGAGCACCTTCATCACTCCTTTGAAAAACTCTAAGTAAAAGATTTAAAATGACTTCCTCTCCAAGTTTTTTGAAATTTCCTGTATCTTCTAAATCTTCTTTAATTTCTTTCCCACCAAGAGGCATTGCTCTTATAAGGTTTTGCTCTATTAAAGCTATTGCAATAAGATAATTTTGGCTAGCCATATTATTTAATAATACTTTTTGATATTCTAACCTCTCGAGTTAATGAAATTCTTTTATAAATTAATGATTTGCAAAAGGCGAAGCAATTAATTTGATATTTTTTTATTTACTTGTGTCTTTGTTGTCTATTTATATTATTTAGGCATGTTAAATTTTAAATATGCGATCTTTTCTGCTTCTCTTTTTTGGAATTTTTGCAGGCCTTTATTTGTCTTGGCCTGGATTAGTAATTTCAAAGAATTGGAAATGTTTTAATGACATTATAGCAAAATCATCAAAAGATAAAATCTCTTTAAAAGCGGCATTAGAAGTATCTCCCAGTTATTTACTAAAGGGTAAAAATAAAAATATGGCCTCAAAAATAAGAATCGTTGCAGATGCTTGTTTTCGTTAAAATATTAAAATAATAAATAAAATTTTACGCATTGAATAATGATTAATAATTTAAGATTTGAATTGTCATTTAAAAATATTTGTCAGTTAGAAAATAAACTTAATTTCTGTAAAGTTAATGAAATAAATGATATTAATATCCCATGCAAAGGTCTCATCAAAAAGGAATTTTTTAATTCAACTATTGATTATATATCTAAAAATTATAAAAATTTTAATGTAACTTATCATTATAGTCTTTATCATCAATACTCAAGAAATATAGAAAATTCATATAAGGATTTTTTAGATTTTACCAAAAATTCTTATTCTAATAGAAATTATGAAATTCTTCTTGTTTCAGGATCTCATAAGAAAAAATATTTCGATACTATTAATGTATTGGATAGATTAAAAGAAGAAAAAAATTTAAGAGTTAAATTTGGGATTGCCTATAATCCATACTTAAAAAAATACTATAAAATTATTTCCGAAAGACAAAGGTATGAAAATAAAATTTCTTCGGGAATGATAAATTCAATTTGGCTTCAATTTGGCACAGATATTAAAGTACTTCAGAATGAAGTTAATTATCTTAAGAGAACTGAACAAAATGATAGATTAAATTTATTTGGAAGTTTATTGATTCCTTCAAAACAGTTTTTAGCGAGGTTTAAATTTCGTCCCTGGAAAGGTGTTTATATTGCAGAAAGGTATTTACATTCGTTAGACGAATTTTATTGTTTTACAAGAGATTTGGTTCATTTTTATAGAAGCAATAACATTACTCCAATTATTGAAACTGATTTTACTTCATCAGAAAAACTTAATTTTGTTTATAGTTTCTTTGGAAATTAAATACAGTTGCTAATGATCTGTAACTTATGAAAAGTAATGTAACGTATGACTTAGTTGTAATAGGTGGAGGAATTTCAGCATGTGTTTTTGCATCAAAGTATCTACAATATAATATTTCAAAAAAAATTGCATTAATTGAGGTGGGTCGGGGACTCGGAGGGAGATCAAGTACAAGAATAAGCAAAAAATTTAAAGGGTGGAAACTAAACCATGGAGCTCCAAATTTGAATATATGCAACAGGCAAAACAATCTTCTCTTAAAAAGTTACATTCAAGAATTATTAAAAAATAAATTTATTAAAATTGACGAATCAGAATTAGTTTCTCTTGATCAGGATTCTAATTTGGGAAAAAATTATGACTCTGAATTCTGTTACGGGGTTAATTATTCTTCTTTATTTACTATGAGTCAATTATCTCAAAAGATAATTGAGTTTAATAAACTAAAAAATAAAGTTGACTTTTATTTTCAAACACTAATAGTTGATTTGAAGTTTAATAATAATCAATGGACATTAATATCTAATAAAGGAGATAAATTCATATCTAAATACCTAATTTGCACAACTAATTTATTATTACATAGAAGGTCATTGGAAATATTAAATATAAATCAAATTCCATTAAGGAAAGCTATTGCTAAAAATAAAGATAAAAAAATTGATTTACTTTTAAATTCTTTAAGTAAACAAACATTTATTCCTAGGTTAACTTTTTTAATTTATACGAATGAAAACTATACTTATAAAGATTCTTATTCAAAGAAATATAGGTATTTTTATTTAGAAAAAAATTTAGAGAATAAATTTAAATTTGAAAGAATTATTTTTCAGCGCCAAGATAATAACAAATTAGGAATTGTAATACATACAAAAGATATAGACTTTATTACTTCCTACATAAATGAAAAAGATAAGAATTTATTCAAACAAATAATAATTGAAAAATTCAATGAATTGTTTGAGGGGAATC
>QCBW01000020.1 GCA_003281485.1 Prochlorococcus sp. AG-347-J20
TTAAGTCAAAAGATAAAACTTGCGGAAGAATTATTTAAGCAAGGAGAACTTAATAAGGTTGATAGGATTTACAAAGAACTTTTTAAACATAAGATTTATCCCAATGAATTGTTAATTTCTTGTGCTTTATTCAATAAAAATATTAAGAGATTTAAAATAGCGATAGATTTATTAACCTTATCACTTAAAAAATACCCTAAAGATATTAAATCATATTTGCTTTTGTCAGAAATTTATACTTTGCAGAAAAAATTTGAAGAGGCTGAGAAATTACTTTTGATTGCAGATGAAATTGATAAAAATAATAGTTTTGTTCAATACAGATTTGCAGTTTTATATTTCACTTCTAAGAATTATGAAAAAGCGATTAAATTTATTGGTAATGCTCTAAAGATAAGCCCTAATAATAAAGAATATAATATTTTCAAAGCAGATATATTGTTCAATAAAGCTGATTATAAAGAGGCTCTTATCATTTTATCCAAAATTAATATAGAAAAGAATAATCATTTGTTTTTACAAAAAGAATTACTTATATCAAAATTATATTTGAATATCTCAGAGTTCAAAAAAGCAGAATTAACTCTACTAAATCTTAAAAGAGTTCTAAAAAAAGAAAAAATAATATTCCTTTTTTTAAGTAATTTATATTTTCAAATAAAAGACTTAAAAAAAGGGGTTTTAATACTTAAAGAAGGTTTAAATTTATATCCTAATTTTTTGCCTTTTAAATTTAATTTGGCCGTAATGTATAGAAATTCAGGAAACATAAAGTTAGCTATTGATACTCATCTAGAAATTATTAAGATTGATAAATCATTTTTAGATAGTTACTATGAGCTATCTTCTTTGTACGATTTTGGGAGTCATAAAAAAGAATTGGAATTATTTTTGAATACAGATTTTGATAAACTTAGCCCAAGCCATAAAATAAAAGCTGCTTTTTCCAAGTCCAATATTTTTCATAACTTAAAAGAATATACCAAAAGCTCTTATTATTTAAAGATTGCCAATGAGGAAAAATTAAAACTTTTTCCATCGGATTTAGAGTTAAAAAAAAATACTGGTGAGTTTTATAAGAAATTACGATTGGATAAAACAAAGAAAGTTTTTAATATCAAAGATAATATTGAAATTTTATTTATTGTTGGCATGCCGAGATCTGGCAGCACTCTTTTAGAAAACATAATTAGCGTCAAAAATAACGTTATAGATATGGGAGAAGTTTATTATTTAGAACAGTCTTTAAATGAAATCTCTGATTTTAAAGATGTATTTAAAAAATATATTGGCAAGATTAAAGATTACAAGAATAGCCATATTTTTACAGACAAGAATTTGTTTAATTTTTTATATTGTCCTGTTATTTATAACTATTTTCCTTCTGCAAAAATTATTCATTGTATAAGAAATCCCATGGACAATATACTCTCAATTTATAGAACTAATTTTCTTAAACAAAATTTTTCCTCATCATTAATTGACATAACAAACTTGTATATCTATCAGCATAATTTAATGGAAAATTATAAAAAGTTTTATGGTGATGTGATCTATAGTTATAAATATGATGAGCTTGTGAAAAACCCTTCTATAGAAATTCCTAAATTAATTGAGTGGTTAGGTTGGGATTGGGATGATAATTTTTTAAATCCTCAGACTAATAAAAGAAGTGTCTTTACTGCAAGCAGTGCTCAAGTTAGAAATAAAATCAATAAAAAGGGGATTGGGATTTGGGCGAAATATGAAGAGATTTTAAAGCCAGCGATTGATTTAATAGAACAACATCAACTTTTTGAGGATTATTAATATCATTTTTGTAGATTTATTGCGATTTTTATAATTTTGGTTAAAATAAGTTGTACTTTTCTGTGTGAGGAAATTTATGAAGCTTTTTAAAAGCTTACTAATAGCCCCAGCAACTTTGGGTCTATTATCCCCCTTATCTGCTATCTCTAGTGAGGTAGATTTTCAGGGTATATCAAAATATTCAAATACTGAATACAAATTTGACGCAAACTCTTTTAACCAAAAAAAGGTAAATGATGTTTTGTTGTCTGGCGGTGAAGGACTTGTAGAATCAGATTCTATTGATTCATTCTCTTCCACAACATCTGCTTCATTTAGTGCAGAAGCTATCCTTGGTGGTATCTCTTCTGATGTTCTAACTACTGCTAATACTGGGCAAGAGATCGAAGCTGTATCTCTTGATTATCAGTACGGTATTTCATTGACTTCTTCATTCACTGGTGAAGATTCACTTGATGTAACTATTGACGTTGGTAACCAAGGTGCTGTTAGCGGAGCTTCCCCATCTGGTGTCCTCTTTGGCATGGACGGAACTGATGATGCCATGATTGTTGATGGAATTACTTATACATTCCCAGTAGGCGGAACTACAATGCTAGTTGGTGATAGCACTGACATAAGTGCTTTATATACTGGTGCTTGCGCATACAGTGGTTTTGTTGATTACATTACTGACTGTGGTACAGGTAGCTCAGTTGGTGTTGGAGGTCAAGGTGTAACAGCTGCTATGTCTTACGCTTTTGATAGTGGTTTCAGCCTTGCAGGTGGTGTTTCTTCTCCAGCTGTTGGAATCGTTGGAGCTGGTACTGATACATTTGGTATAGAAGCTGCTTATACAGCTGATGACTATGGTGTAGCTTTAGCATTCGCTGATCAAGAAACAGGTGCTACAACAGGTACTACATTCGTTGGTCTTAACGGTTACTATAGTTTCGACTTCGGAACATTAAGTGCAGGTTACGAAACAGCAGATCCTGATACAGATGGAGCTGAAGATACTTCAGCATTCTTCCTAGGTTTTACTAAGGAAGTTGGTCCAGGTACACTCGAGGTTGGTTATGGTTCAACAGACATGGATCCATTCGCAGTTGGAATCCCTGTCTTAACTACAACTGAGACAGTTTACTTATACGAAGCTTCTTACGCTTTCCCAGTAAATGATGCACTAACAATCACTCCTGGTATAGGTATTATTGATACCGATTTAGGAGAGACAACTGTTGCAGCTGTAAAAGCATCATTCTCTTTCTAAATCTTAGATTTTTAACTTATAAAAATCTTTCTAAAAAGGCCTGCATTTTGCAGGCCTTTTACTTTTTTCGTTTTTTAATATTTGAAATGATCAATTATTGTGTTCTATCAAAAGAAATGAAGAATAAATGTTTTCTTATTAGTAGAAGTTTATTATAAATAATAATTTTAAAATTCAATTTTTAAATTCAATTTTTAAATTTGCGCTGGAATGACACCAATCTTTAAATGTTTAATATGTAAAAAAGATATAGAAAGATCTACTAAAACTTTTTGGAAGAAAAAAGGTCATTTATTATGTTCTACATGTCTGGATAATATTGAAAAAAGTCAGACTTTAAAATAATAAATCGATTAATTTTTTTATTGAGAATTTTGCAAAAAAAAACTCCCTGTTAAGGAGTTTATAATAAAGTTAGTAATTAATTAATAATTACCTAGTACAATCTAATAAATAAAATTGCAATAAATTGGATACTTAAGAATTAAAGCTTTGTAAATAGATTAACGACAATTTAGGATAAAATAAATTGTTATTAAAGGGTTAGATCTAAAAAATCAAAAAATTTTAAACTAGAAATTTAAAATAATTTGTGAATTAGTATATTTAAACCCAATTCTAAATTTTGGAGAGTAACTCATTCAAAGATTTAAAACCAACCAGGAATGATTTGACCAGTTGTTACGTAAGCACCTACTGCTGCTACGAAACCTAGCATTGCTGCCCAACCATTAAAACGTTCTGCTTCAGGAGTCATGATAAGAAAAAGTAATTATATTAAAGATTGTAACAGAAAATGTAAAGCATTGTAAAGTAGATTTAAAAAATAAATCAAAATTCAAACTTATTTAACGATATTTTTCTTGGTGTAACAATAATGCTACAAATATGATCTAAATAATATAAATATTTTAGAGCCGTTATTTAAAAGAGATACTAAGCTAGATAATAAAATTGTTTTCTGTTATTAAATTTTTTGATCTTTTTGTTGCAGGGTATAAGAATCAATAAGTATTGATGTGGGTCGCCTGAGATTCGAACTCAGGACCAGCCGGTTAAAAGCCGGATGCTCTACCGCTGAGCTAGCGACCCATAATGTTAAATTGACTACATAAGAAATTATCCCTTTTTAAGGCAAAAAAAACAACTTATTATTCTAACTTGAACAATTGAAGTGCATTTTTTAACTTAAAAGATAAAAAATTAATAATTATCTCTTAATTCGCATTAAGAGCTAATATACTTATCTAGTAAATCAATTAAAAAAGATGTTAAGAACTATTGTTGTTTTTGCCCCAATTATCGCAGCTCTAGCATGGGTTGTATTTAATATACAAAAGCCTGCAAGGGAACAATTTAATAGAGACTTCTTGGGAAAGGATTAAATTCATTTGTTAGATAATAAAGTATTAGTGATTGGTGCAGGCCTCGCAGGTACTGAAGCTGCTTGGCAGGTTGCAAATGCAGGAATACCAGTAATATTGGTCGAAATGAGGCCACTGCATTCAACCCCAGCTCACCATACAAGTGATTTTGGAGAATTAGTTTGTAGTAATAGTTTTGGAGCCTTGAGTTCTGATAGGGCTGCAGGTCTATTACATGAAGAATTAAGAACTTTTAATTCTTTAATAATAAAAACAGCTGATAATTTTGCCGTCCCAGCAGGGGGTGCTCTAGCTGTTGATAGATCAAAATTTAGTAACTCCCTCACAGAGGTTTTATCTAAGCATCCTCTAATTGAAGTTAAAAGGATTGAACAGTTGGATATTCCTCCAAAAGAAACGATTACTATACTTGCCACAGGTCCATTAACATCTGATTCCTTAGCTTCTCAAATCAAAAAGTTCACGGGAATTGATTCTTGCCATTTTTATGATGCAGCAAGTCCAATTATTTATGGCGATTCTGTAAATCGAGAAATAGTATTCAAAGCAAGCAGATACGATAAGGGTGACCCAGCCTATTTTAATTGCCCTTTAGATAAAGATGAATATACAACTTTTAGAAAAGAATTGATTGAAGGTGAGCAGGCATGCTTAAAAGATTTTGAGAAAGAGTCAGCAAATTTCTTTGAAGCCTGTTTACCCATTGAAGAGATTGCTAGAAGAGGAGTTGAAACAATGCGATATGGACCTTTGAAATCTATTGGGTTGTGGAATCCAAAATGGGGAAACCTTTTTGATAAGGAAAATAGAATAAAAAAAAGACCTCATGCAATTGTTCAGTTAAGGAAAGAGGATCTCGAAGGAAAATTACTTAACATGGTTGGGTTTCAAACTAATTTAAAATGGTCAGAACAAAAAAGAATATTTAGAATGATTCCTGGACTTGAGCAAGCTGAATTTGTGCGTTTTGGAGTAATGCATAGAAATACATTTTTAGAATCGCCTAAGTTACTTTTACCAACACTTCAATTTCTGAAAAGAAAAACACTTCTAGCAGCTGGCCAAATAACAGGTACTGAAGGATATGCAGCAGCAGCAGCAGGAGGCTTGTTAGCAGGAATTAATGCTTCATTACTATTTAATAAAAAAAGCCCAGTAATTTTTCCCAATGAATCAATGATAGGCTCATTAATGAACTTTATAAGTAATAAAAATAAAATAATGGCTAGCCATAAAAAAAGTAAATTTCAACCAATGCCGGCTTCATTTGGTCTGGTTCCAGAATTAGTCTGTAAAATAAAAGATAAAAAATTAAGATATAAAGCTTATCAAGAGAGATCTTCAAAGGTATTAAAAGGATTTAAGAGATCATTAGAAAATTCCTCTTTAAAAGATCAATGTCTTCTTGAAATTATTTAGAATAAATCTATTAAATACATAAATGAAATCAAGTAAAAAAAATTTAGATGCAATTATTATTGGCTCAGGAATAGGCGGTTTGGTTACAGCATCACAACTAGCTGCTAAAGGAGCACAAGTACTTGTTCTAGAAAAATATATTATTCCAGGAGGAAGTGGAGGTTCTTTCAAGAGAAAAGGCTACACATTCGATGTTGGAGCCTCTATGATCTTTGGCTTTGGGGAAAAAGGTTATACAAATTTACTAACTCGTGCTCTTAAAGATGTAGATGAATATTGTGAGACTATCCCTGATCCTGTTCAATTGGAGTATCATCTACCAAATAATTTTTGTATTTCCGTTGATAGAGAATATGAGCAATTTATTGGAAAATTAATAGAACGTTTTCCTCATGAGAAAGAAGGGATTAAAAAATTTTATGGAATATGTAAAGAAGTTTTTGCTTGCCTCGATTCGATGCCTCTTTTGTCAATAGAGGATCCTAGTTATCTTTTTAAGGTTTTCTTTAAAGCGCCATTATCCTGTCTGGGGCTTGCTAGGTGGCTTCCAGTAAACGCTGGAGATGTAGCTAGAAAACATATCAAAGATCCTGAACTTTTGAAATTTATTGATATTGAATGCTTTTGTTGGTCAGTGATGCCAGCTTTTAAAACCCCAATGATTAATGCAGGAATGGTTTTCACTGATAGACATGCTGGAGGAATAAATTATCCAAAAGGAGGAGTCGGAAAGATCGCAGAAAAATTAGTTTCTGGCATTGAAAGATTAGGAAGCAAGGTTCGTTATCGGGCCAATGTAATCGAAATAATTTTAGAAAATGATAAGGCAATTGGAGTAAAGCTTTCGAATGGAGAAGAAATATATTCAGATATGGTTGTTTCTAATTCTACGAGATGGGATACTTTTGGACTAAATGGTAATGAGAAAGGATTAATAAAAAGTGATAACGTACCAAAAAGTGAATACAACTGGTCAGAAACATATAAACCCTCTCCGTCTTTTGTTTCATTACACCTTGGAGTATCGAAAAAAATAATAGAAGATACTCTAAATTGTCATCATATAATTGTTGATGATTGGGACGAATTAGAAAACGAAAAAGGAGTTATTTTCATCTCTATTCCTACTTTGCTTGATCCTTCTCTCGCCCCAGCGGGTAAACATATAATTCATGCATTTACCCCTTCTTCTATTTATGAATGGGAGAACTTATCAAGAGATGAATATTTGATTAAAAAGCAAAAATATTATTCATTTTTAATCGGCAAAATTTCTAGTATAATTCCAAATCTAGGTGAAAATATTGATCACAAGGAAATTGGGACTCCAAGAACTCATAGAAAATTTTTAGGAAGATTTGAGGGCAGTTATGGACCAATCCCAAACAAGAAGTTACTTGGACTACTACCCATGCCATTTAATTCCACAAAAATTGAAAACTTGTATTGTGTAGGAGACTCTTGTTTCCCTGGACAAGGTCTAAATGCTGTAGCTTTTAGTGGTTATGCTTGCGCGCATAAAATAGGTTCTAAATTAAATATAAATAGTTTTAAATTGCCAGATTAAGAATTTTCTTTTCACATGATAAAAAAATTTAGAACTCTATTTTTTGTTAAAAGTTCACTTATATCCTTGTATCTTGCACTTACAATTCCTTTACCTTTTATTTCTATTGAAGAACTAAAAATAATTGCTATAGCTGTATTTATATTTGGTTTCTTTTTAATAATAAATATAACTAGTGATTATGTAGAAACTTCTAAAGATAAAATTTCCTACAAAACTACTTTGGTTTCAAACTTGATAGGGAAAAAAAACTGGGAAGTTTATTGGAAAGACGTCAAAACGATTAAATCATCACCTACTAGCCAGGGAAGTAAAGTTTATTACTTTATTACACATAAAAATCAAAAAGTTTTAGTCCCCCAAAGAATCGAAAATCTTAAAGAATTTTGGTCAGTAATTGTTCAAGAAACAGGCATTGATTCAGAGGTTTTAAATTACATATCACCTATTTGGACATATAAGTTACTTACTTTTCTTTCAGTAATTATGGTTATTGGTGAAGTAATATCTTTCAGTTTCTAAATATTATCAATGCTAAATCTATATCCTTGTTGCCTTACTGTAGTTATTCCTCCACCTTCTCCAAGACCAGCTTGTTCAAGTTTTCTTCGTAAAGTTAAAACTTGTGTATCTACAGACCTTGGCCCTCCGCTGAAAGGCGGCCAGGCCATCCTTAAAAGCTCTTGACGACTTCTAACCATGCCTGGTGGCATTAGTAAGGCGCAGAGCAGTGCAAACTCCCTTGGGCTTAATTCTACTGGCTTTTCACTAAGAGTTACTTGTCTTAAGAGAAGGTGAACTTCAAGAGGTCCAACCTCTACTTTTTCTTGTAGACCTATTCTACCTCTTTTTAAAAGTGTTCTACATCTTGCTGCTAATTCTTCTAGTCCGAATGGTTTTCTAAGAACATCATCAGCTCCTTCATCTAAAAGATTAACTAATGCTTCAACCCCTGATCTTGCAGTTAAAACAATAACTGAAGACCCCAATTGTTGAGCAAGTCTCATTGCAGTATTTTGTTCAAGAATTTCTGCACTAACTAATAGGTCGGGTGACTGTTCTCTACATAAATCAATTGCTTCTGAAGCAGATCCTACAGCTGCAGCAAGATGACCATCTTGTCGAAGTCTTTGAACAAGGACAGTTCTTAGTGTGGGGTGAGGTTCAACAACAAGAACTCTGGAGGGAGTTTGAGAGCTCGTAGACAATTGTGAACCCCCAGATGTTGAAGCTAAGATTTGCTCAGTTGATTGCATTCTTAATTATTGTTGGGCCAGGCAATTTTTCCCATCCTTAATAAGGTATAACAAATGCAAAATAAAAATCGGAATCTATCAAATTATGACATCATTTGAAAATCCTAAGGCAATTCGCCATTTTCAGTCAATTTGCGATACTTGCCAAGACTTGGTTACACGTTTTCATACTCCATCTGATCTTAAATTATATAGTGATGGTTATCTTCAAGCCTTAAGGAATTGCAGTAGTTTAGAGCAAAGAGATCAGGAGAAATTAGAAAGATTAATAGAGAGATGGATATTAGATCCATCAAGTTTTATTGATCCGGAGGGAGAAGGAAATAAGGGTTTTTTTGATAAAAAATAGATTTAAAATATTAATTTTTATTAACTAAATCAGTATTTATACTTACCTAATGTTTTAAGACGCTAATTCAATTTCTATTTTTTCTTTTAAGGATCCTGAATTATACATTTCAATAAGAATGTCTGATCCACCAAGAAATTCTCCTTTTAAATAAACTTGTGGGATTGTTGGCCAATCTGAATATTCTTTAATCCCTTCTCTGACCTCGAAATCGCTTAAAACATCAAAAGTACTAAATTGTATCCCTAGGGAATTAAGTATCTGAACTACATTATTAGAAAACCCGCATTGAGGCATTAATTTAGTTCCTTTCATAAATACCATTACTGGGTTAGCGTCAATTAATTTTTGTATTTTATCTTTTGTTAAGTTGTCCATAATTCAGTTTGTGGTAATAGTTTTTAAAGACAGCGCGTGTATAACCTCCGAAGCTAATTCTTCTTTTAGAGCGGAATACACTAACTGATGTTGTTTAATTAATGATAATCCATTGAATTCACTTGCAATTACTGTTACTTGCAAATGATCATTTCCTTTAATGTTTTCAACAAAAATTTTGGAACTTGGTAATTTTTTAGAAATTAAATGAATTACTTCTTTCTTCGTAATCATGACTAACTTAAATCAACCCTTGTAATTTGTTTCAACAAATCCTAGTTGAATTAATCTTTGATAAGCTTTTTTGCCTTCCGGACTATTAGGTGACATTATTCTGATGGTCTCAATTAATAAGGGCACAGCAACGTCTGGCTTCTCATTTTTTATGTAAAGAGATGCCAGTCTTTGGTTTGATTCCGCTAATATTTTCAATATTTCCTTACCTTTCTTTTGCATTTCTTTTGGAACTCTTGCGTCAACCCCTGTGAAGGATTTATTTAAATCAGAATAGAAAGATGCTAGTTGTTTAGCTAATTTTCTTGCATCAAGGTAGGAATCTTTGGCTTTATCAAAATCACCTTTTTTTATAAAAACATCGCCTTGTTTTAGATAATATTCAACATTCGCTATTGAGAGCTTTTTATTATTTGAAAGGATTTTATAATCTTGTTGATTATTAACATCTGCATAAACAAAATTTCTATAAGGAATATTTCCCAAAAATATAAATAGAATTGTGATTAACTTTAAGAATTTCATATTTTTTTGAAATATTAAAATAATATTAACTTATTGTGGATTCATCTATTTACATTTTTTAGGGCTATTTCTTCTTCTTTGATCATTTTCGCATTTAAGATTTCATTAAATTCCTTAATATTGAAATTTAAATAATCATTCATTTCTATTGGTTTTCCTAAAGATATACAAAATTTGCCCCTAAATTTTGGTGAAACTTCACTATACGCAATTCCAATGGGAATAATAAGGATGGATTTTGTTTTTTTTGTAGCTAATCGTGCCAATCTATATAAACCTTCTTTAAGAACTAATTTTTTCCCATATTTATTAATCTTCCCTTCTGGGAAAACAACTAGCGTTTCGCCTTTTTCTATAAGTTGAATCGCATATCTTAATGCTGGTAGAGATGGGGATAATTGATTTATGGAAAAACATCCTAGTCTTTTTAAAAACCAACCTTGTATGCCTTTCATTTCAGATTTAGTAACCATAAATTTACAATCCTTTTTTGTTACTCTTCTACCCATTGCCATAGTAAGAACTAAGCCATCCCATCTTGATCTATGAGTTGGAGCTAGGATAATAGAGGAATTTACGGGGGTAGAAAACTTATTTTTAATTATTTTCTTTTTTCTAAAAAATAAACTTAAAACAATGTCTTGAGTGACGAACATTGCTAAAAATCCTAAAACTGGATTTATTCTTAACCAAATATCTGCAGATTCCTTTTTCAAATTCAATTCATCATATATTAATAATTTAAGTGCTTGTGATTTTTTATTAGCTATTATTGGGCGGTTGCTAGATTGTCTAGAAATTTTGTTTTTGACATTATGACTACTTTAGGAGTAAACATTGACCATATTGCAAATGTAAGGCAAGCAAGGAAAACCGTTGAGCCTGATCCCGTGCAATATGCTTTTTTAGCTGAATTGGGAGGGGCAGATTCAATCACAGTTCATTTAAGAGAGGATAGAAGACACATACAAGATAGAGATGTGTTTCTTTTGAAAGAAACAATAAAAACACAACTCAATTTAGAGATGGCTGCTACAGATGAAATGTTAGAAATTGCTAAAAAAGTTCTTCCAGATTATGTAACACTCGTACCCGAGAAAAGAGAGGAAGTTACTACTGAAGGTGGATTAGATGTAAAAAGTAATGTGAATTATCTTAAGAATTTTGTTGAAAATTTAAAAAATTCTAGTATCAAAGTAAGTGCGTTTATTGATCCTCTTAGTGAACAGATCAATTATTCCAAAGAAATAGGGTTCAATTTTATAGAATTACATACTGGTAAATATGCTGAATTATGTGGTTACGATCAGCAAAAAGAGTTTCAAAAAATTATGGAGTCTACATATGAAGCAAATGACCTTGGGTTGATTGTTAATGCTGGACATGGTCTTAACTACTCTAATGTTAAAAAAATTGCATCAATTAATAATATGAACGAGCTAAATATAGGCCATAGTATTGTTGCAAGGGCTTTAGCGGTAGGATTAGAAAAGTCTGTTCGTGAAATGAAGTCACTTATTACACCTTATTAAATTAAAAATGACAGTTTATTATTTCGTTGCAGCAAGTAAAAACTTTTTAACA
>QCBW01000021.1 GCA_003281485.1 Prochlorococcus sp. AG-347-J20
TACCTAAATATAAGATTGGAGAACTGAATTATCAGAACAGTATAAAGGATGTATTGGATTATCTTTGATTGTTTTCTTAATTAAAAGCGGTCCAAGAGGATTATCAAAATTATTCTTCCTAATTGAGTTGTATTGCATTATCTTTTTTGATATTTTTTTATTTCTATTTAAAAATTTCCCTTTGTTGCCCCAACCCAACCATAAATCACAATTTTTATTTTCAGACCAGTATTTTAAGTTTTTATAAATATGATTATTGTTTAGATAACCAACGGGATTTTTATGATTAAAAAG
Source organism: Prochlorococcus sp. AG-347-J20 (assembly GCA_003281485.1). Taxonomy (GTDB): domain Bacteria; phylum Cyanobacteriota; class Cyanobacteriia; order PCC-6307; family Cyanobiaceae; genus Prochlorococcus_A. Next base: position 295 of record QCBW01000021.1, read on the forward strand.
TTTTTCTGGATTGCTTGAAATAAGAGCAAATAGATTGATTAATTTTACTTTTCCATAATTATTATTTTTCGAAATTTTGATTATCTTTCTTGTTGTATTATCCAAGAAAACAGCATCTGATAATGAAGGATTTAAACCAATAAAAATAATTTCTTTTATAGATTTAGAAATCTTGTAACTTAAACTCCATCTATATTTTTTATTCTCACTTATTAAACAATTTCTTTCTACAAATAATTTTTTCAACCTAAACCTACACCTCTAGCCATAAGAGTTGCAAAAAGAGGTATTGTTGCAAAGCCGACTAATTCAGTAGTAATGATTAGTCTGAACCTCTTAACTAGATTCTCAGATATTTCAGGCAATTTATTCTTACTTAATGGAATAGCCCATAAGATATATGTTGTTGTTGGGTATAAAGAAAGTAATCCCACTAGAATGTAAAGAGAAACCTTTATCCAAAACACAGGATTACCTGTATAGAAATCACCTCCTTGACCAAAATACTTAACACGCAAAATCCCAGTAACTAATATCGCAACGCCTGCCAAACCATAAACCACATCTGCAATTATCATAGAGATCGTCTCATTTCTATTAAGACCAACTTTGAGAGTCAATCTTTCAAACAGAAGAGAACCGAAACACAATATAATTCCTAAATAATGAACATATGCTACTAATGCACTTTTAGCAATTTCACCTGTCAACAAAGTTCCTAATAACATCTTCTAGTCAAAATTTATACAATACTAACCACCAAATAAAGAATTTGTTTAGAAAATAGATTAAACAATAAAAAGTAAGGTATTGAATCTAGGATTCTAAAAACCTTTTTTGACCATCTTCAAAAAAATCCTTTTTATTCCATACTTCTATTACATCTGGGAAATGTTTTTCCATACAATTATCACAAACCCCATGACTGAATCTAATATCACTAATTTTCGAAAGATATTTTTCTAAATGCATCCAATCGCCCTCCTTATTTTTCACTTCTCTGCAATATGAACATACAGATAAAATTCCTTCCTGTTTATGCAAATTAGATAAAGCATCTAGCAAATTTAATGACTTTTTTCTAAGCTCTAAAAATGAAACTATTTGCTTGGATAATAATTCCATAATATTAAATTGTTGTCTTGTTAGATTTCCTGGCTTTCTGTCTATTACACAAAGAGTTCCAAGCTTATTACCATCACTATTTCTAAGGGGAAAACCTGCATAAAAACGAATCTTTGGATCTCCAGTTACCAATGGATTATTTATAAATCTTTCATCTTGGAAAGCATCATGAATAATTAATGGATTATTTTCTTTTATTGCATAAGTACAAAAAGACCAATCTCTTCTAGTTTCTGATATTTGAAGTCCTATTTTGGATTTAAACCATTGTTTATCTTTGTCTACCAAAGTCATTAAAGAAATAGGCACATTACAGGTTGTAGCAGCAATTTTTGTAATATCGTCATAACATGATTCTGGCTTGGTTCCCAAAATCCTATATTCTGCTAAAGCTTTTAATCTTCTTTCCTCTTCTTCTTTTTTTGATACAAGATTCTGCATTAATCTTCACCAACAATTAAAACTTTAAAATTAAAGTCTGATCAAAAAACTTTTTCCGTCTAATACTTAATAAAAAAAAGATAAACTTATTGAATTGTTACTTAATGATTTATTACTTATTAATTTATTATTGATTGATTTAACTTTGAGACTGCCATCCCAGCGATCCATCCACTTGTCCAACAATGTTGAAAATTAAATCCACCAGTGATCCCATCAACATCCAAAACTTCTCCAGAAAAAAATAACCCTGGACAAATTAAGCTCTCCATACTTTTAAAATTAACCTCATTAATTTTTACGCCTCCGGAGGTAACAAATTCCTCTCCAAATGGACCTTTGCCCGAAATTATATATTTATCCCTCATTAGAGTATTTATCATTTTCTCTCTTTCATTCGCCATTAAATCAGCCCACTTTTTCTCTTTATCAATACCTATTTTCTTTAATAAAAAAATCCATAATCTTTTAGTTAATAGTGGAACAGGTCTACTATTAATAAGATTCACCTTACCTTTACTTAATCTTAAATAATTAACTTTTTCTTTTAACTCCTTATAAGTTAAAGAAGACCATTTAATGATTAGATTAAATTTATATTTTTGGCCATAAAGTTCCCTTGCTGCAATTGATGAAAGTTTTAATACTGCTGGCCCACTAAAACCCCAATGCGTTATTAGTAAGTCACCTCTATTCTGAAAATTCTTATTGTTTAATTTAATTTCTATATCAATGCCCTTTATCGATACCCCACTACATTCATCCAAATTTGGTTCTTTTGTAGAAAAAGTAAAAAGCGATGGTACAGGTTTAACAATGGTGTGTCCAAGATTTTGAGCTAATTTATATCCGCTTGGATTACCTCCAGTTGAAAGAATAATATTTTTTGCAGTTACCTTTGCTTTTTTAAGATTAAAAATATTGAATATATTATCTGGAGTTTTTGAAATTTCTTTTACAAAAAATTTCGTTAATATCTCTACGTTTTTGGATAAAGCACTTTTTCTCAAACAATCAATAACATCTGAAGAAGAATTAGATACTGGGAAAACTCTTAGATCTTCCTCAATTTTTAATTTTAACCCTTTTTTCTCAAACCAATCGTATACATCTCCAGCAGCAAAACGATTAAATGATTCCAAGAGCTGAATTCCACCTCTGGGGTAATTCTCAACTAGTTCATTCGGTATCCATGTCGCATTAGTTACGTTACATCTTCCCCCTCCACTAATCCTTACTTTCTCCAAAAGTTTTGAAGTACCTTCAAGAATTATTATTTTTTTTACTCCATTTTCAGCAGCAGTTATTGCTGTCATAAAACCAGCTGCACCGCCTCCTACAACTGCTAAATCAAAAGGTTCCAAAAAGTTATCATTCAATATACCTCTATCTGATAATAGCAAGGAGTTATGAAGAAAAATTATTCCAAAAACTATCAAAAAAATAAATAAAAACTTCATAATAAATAGCTGCAATTCACTAATTTTTAAATATCAAAAAAAAAACAACGCAGTCGTTATTTTTATGCTTTAAGTTAATTAAATGAGTCTTATATTTTCTTACGTCAAATATTCTGAGGCCAGTTTTCCTATGACTGGTCAATATACGGCTCTTCTTTTAATAACTTCTGTTATTTGGGTTTTACTTTGGTTTGGTTACAGACAAAACAAAATAAATGATGAGATCAAGAAAAAAGAAAAAGAAGAAAGAATCAATGCGAAAGTTCAAAGAAGAAAGAAATTAGAAAGTTTATATCCTAGTAATAAAAAAACTGTTTAGAATTAACAAATTATTTTAAGTAAATATGAAAAAAAATAATTTCAAATCACTAATTCAGTACTTTCCAGGGATTTTGATTCTTATTTATGTATTCTTTTTAGCATTTACTCAATTTATAAAATAAAATTTATAAAAATTACTCGTTTTGATTGGAATCCTATCTGCTTTTGGAGCTGCTGCATCTTGGACTTATGCGTGCTTTATTTGGCGCTCGCAAACTCAGAAATATAAAACAATAGATATTAATTTAATAAAAAATATAATAGCTTTTTTAGTTTTTACACCTGCCTTCATCAATATTAGTTCTACAACTGAATTAAAAAACATATTTATCCTATTAGTTAGTGGAATAATAGGTATTGGTTTAGGTGATACTTTCTACCTAAAGTCATTACAAATAATCGGCACAAGAAAAACTTTATCTGTAGAAACTCTTTCTCCGTTAATAGCTGCTTTTTCGGGGGAAATTTTTATTAATGAAGATTTAACAATTAAGTCATGGATTGGGGTAATCATAGTATCTATTTCGCTATTCATAATTCTCAAAAAAGGGAATGATTTTAAAGATGAAAACTTACCTTTCTCAGAAAAAATTAATTTTAAGATTTTTGCATTTCCTTTTTTATCAGTTTTATGTGCTGTTCTTGGAGGTCTTTTTTCAAGAATGGTTTTCCTACAAAGCAATTTATCACCTTTCCTTACAACTGAGATAAGATTATTAGGTGCAATAATTTTTTTAATAACTTTAAAAGGGTTTAAGATCAATTTTTTCTTAAAAAACATAGAAAAAAAAGAACAAAAAAGATTTTTGCTTTCAATACTCCTTGGAACGAATATAGGCATATTGCTACAACAAATTGTATTTAAAACTCTTCCCATAGGAATTGGTTGGGCATTATTAAGCATATCTCCAGTAATTTCTTTACTTTTCGCTAAGAATGAGGAAAGAGAAATTACCAAAAAAATAATATTTTTTACTTGTTTTTTATTTTTTGGCTTAACATTAATAATTATTTAATCTAAATTAATGTAATAAATACTCATGTTAATAGAAATCAGATTAAATAAAATTATCATGTAAAAACTAAGAAAAATGAAAATTTTAAAGAAAAAAAGACTCGGAACAATAGAGGTTTATTTTATTTTTTTAAGCTGTATTTATGTAGGATTTATAGGTTATAAATCTCTATTAAATATATTATTTACTTGAGATTAATTAATTCTTTGGAATGATTTAATCAATTTACCTCCATCTTGATCATCATCATCGTTTGACGCGAAAAAAATAAAAAATATCCCGAGAGAAGCTATAGATAATGAAATTGACAATACAGAAAGCTCGTCCATAAATTTTAATTTTTTTTATGATAAACCAAAAAAAATGAAAGACGGTAAACAAATACACATTCTTGCAAATATAAATTTCCTTTATTTGTAAAATAAAAAAAATATCCGAAATATTTCGTGAAAGTTATAATCACTTCCCCTTGTAGTGCAAGCACAATAATTCAGTATGGAATGAAAAGTTGGCCTATTTGGGAATGTGAGCCAAGTAAATTTCAATGGAATTACGAAGATAAAGAAATTTGCTTAATTATTGAAGGCCAAGCGAAAATTAGTACAAAAAACGGTGACATTTATTCTATTAAAGCTGGAGATCTTGTTGAGTTTCCTGCTGGACTTTACTGCGAATGGGAAATAACCAAAAGTATTAAAAAACATTATCGATTGGGAAGTTAGATTTAAGAAATAAGATTTTTTCTTTCTTTACTGCTAAGTCAATGCAGATAAAATATGGTTAATAAATAATTTTCAAAAGAGGAGCTAATATTATGCCTTTTACTGATCAAGAATATTTTGAGGTTATTGAAAAAAACGAAATCGTAAAAAAAGCTTTTGAAAATATTAAGCAAATTTGCATTGATTTGCAAAAACAAACAAATTGTCCTGAAGAGGACCTAAAAGATTTTCTTGAGTTTATTTCTAAACAATGGAATAATTAAGAAACCTTTTAATAATACTAGATTTAAAATCTCAATATAGTTTTCTTACAGAATCAGTTCTAATCTAATTCCTTTTTTGGTTTTGTATTGATACTGGAAGTTCCCTTAGCAGCAGAAACGAAGAAAAAGAAGCCTACAATTCCCGATATACCAAATATCGCAGCCAAAGGATCAAAAGTGAAAGAAAACATAGAATTTATAAAATCAAGATAAATAATAGTTTTTGTATCAAAATTGTTCAATTATTGTTAAGTATAAAAAATAACAATAACGCGATTCATTATGTCATTACTTGTTTCTCATAAGGTTCAACAAAATTATTATTTAAATTCATATTGAAGTATATAATTACCAAAGATTTATTCGTGCGACAGAGAAAAGTTTAAAAAATATTTATAGAAATATTGAATAACACTTCCCGGAGGATCCACAATTGTTGATTCTTTAGATTAATATCAATCCATGACAGATTTTTACTCAGCCTCTTCAGCAGTAAGTCCTTTTACAGCTATATTATGGTGTCTTTATCCATTAGCTGTACTCGTAATTATTGAATTAATTCTAGGTGGTGGATTTGATGATGATAATGATGACCAAGATGGCGGAATGCTTATACCTGCTTACTCTAGATCTGAAGTTTGAAATTCTTTAGATTTTAAATTACAATTTCTGAAAGAATTTCAGTAAATTGATTAACAATATTGATACAACTCATATTTCCCTAATTACACTTACTATTCTTATCATTTCCTCTCTGTCTTGGCTTGTCTTGAGAACCCTTAAAGAAGGTAGAAAAGCTTTAACAGATATAAATAAGGATAAATCATGAAAAACTTAAATAGATACTAGAATTTAAAGGATTACTAAGTTAAACAATTACAAATTCATAGTTTTCCTTTTTGTGACTGGGCTCTCCTACTAATTACTTTAAAAAATAAACATGCATTTAAATTCTTTACTTTATATTTTTTCTATATCTTTTTTCATTTATATAATGGCGCTATTTTGGAGAGACTTACCAAATCAAAAAAAGTAAATAATTAATATTAAATTTATTGCTTATTAAAATCAATTGAGTTATTAATTAAATATTGGATTTAATTTTTTATATAAATGCTGAAAGAATCTTCAAATAACAATAACAAAAATATATTTTCAGAAACTACAAGTATTTCAAAACAAAAGATGCGTTGCAAAGACGGATTCTGTTCATTACCAAATAAAGATGAGATCCCAAAACAAGATTCAAATGATATGAATTTATTTGATCCTGTTTAGGAAACACATAACATTTTAATAAATTAAAGATGAAATAAAATATGTTCAATTTTTGAATATTTAATTTATGGTAAATAACTTTTTCAGTGCATATAAAGAGTTTTGGATTAAAGCTACAGACTTAAAAGGCTTTACATCTAGATCGGACTGGTGGTTAGTTCAACTAGCGAATCTTACAATTTCTTTCCTAACTATCCCAATATTTTTAAAAACGTTTGGTTTTAATGCTTATGGATTAGTTTGTATTATTCCTCAAATAGCTATTGATATAAGAAGAATCAGAGATTTTGGAAAAGATTGGAAATGGATTTTTATAAATTTAGTACCTATCTTGGGATGGATCTTGTGGTTCATCTGGTTAGGCTTTGGTAAGACAGGTAATGGGAAAAATAAACTTATATAGAAATTAACTCTTTATTTTTTTCTTTTTTTAAAATCTACAAATCTTACCTTGTTTCTTAACTCTATTTGTTTTTCAAGTATCCTAAAGACATGCATCTCGCATTCGGTTAATTTAAGAAACTGATCTAGTGTATCTTTATCTTCTTCATCAAAATCTTCGAAAACTTTTGATATAGCAATACTATTTCTAGAAATAAAATCCTCTGCAACATCTCGTGGATTCTTTCCGGATTCGAAATCCTTAAAAGCTTCATAAGAATTAAGTTCTCTCGTTAACCATTTAAACCATGGTTCATTGTTGTTATGTTTTTTATTTATGATTTTCTTCATAAAAAATCTTTACTAGTTTAATCATTATTAGTTATTCAGTCTTTGACAGCTGTACAATTACTTATTTTAAAAATTTAATTAAAGATGAACCTTCTTTATCTCTTACAAAAAAACTAGCATAACTAACCATAAAACTTCTTAAAGAATAAGTATTTATTACTCATTATTTTGTTTATAAGATAGCTAGCATTAGTTTTTTAATTAGAGTAAATTGTCAATCCCATTTTATGACTTTCCTTCATCTCCAATTTTAATAATTGGTGCATTTGGTATTGCAGTAGCAATAGCAGTTTTTTTTGTCTCATACCAAAAATATTTCAATTCTCCTTTGAACAAAGAACGTGCAGAAAAGAAAAAATCCCTAATTAAAGAACAAAAAGGATTAAGTGAAAGATTAGAAAAAATAGAACAAGAGTTAAAAAATTTATAAAAATTACTCTTCATAGAGATGAGCTAATGATCTCGAATTCAAGACCTTAATTTTTTAAATAGGAATTTTAGTCTATAAGTGGTTATGGATAAAGATCATCTTATTGAGTTAATTTCTAATAGTCTTCTTTACGAGAGCAAAAATTTTGACTCTAATAAGAATTTTAGTGACTTTAAAAGTTACTTAGAAAGATTAAATCTAGATCAATTGAGAACTATGTCTAAAGAATTTATTCTTTAGTATGTTTTAAAGTATATTTGTTTTATCAAGTTAATAATCAATACTTATTAAAATTTGTTATCTTCATTAAAAATAGTGGAATATGACTGTAATTAATAGAAGTGATTTTTTAATCAAGCCATTTCTAAAAAGGAATAATTTTAGAGCTCTTTATCAAATCACTTCTACTTTGATACCAATAATTTCTCTTTGGTTCATCGTTTATCTAATAATTAATAATCCATTTTCATTATTAATCAAAGGTTTACTTTTGATACCTTGTATTTGTCTTCTAACTCTTCTCTCTTCTAGAACATTTTCATTAATGCATGATTGCGGCCACAATTCTCTTTTTACAAAACGTAAATTTAACCGCTTTTTTGGATTCTTACTTGGTCTCGTAAATGGTATTCCCCAGAAATCATGGGAAATTGATCATGCATTTCATCATAGAAACAATGGAAATTGGGAAATTTACAAAGGGCCTATAGATGTTTTAAGTCTTGAAGATTATAATTCTCTCTCTAAAAGAGAGAAATTGTTTTATAAGATAAGCAGAAATTGGATAATGCTTTTCCCTGGTGGTTTTTTTTACTTAGTTTTAAAACCTAGATTAGGACTCATTATCGTTATCTTTAATTTCATTAAAGATATTTGGAGAGAGACTTTTAACAAAATAAAAAACAGAAAAATTTCTAAACTTTTTTCTATAAAATCAAGATTCAGAGCCCCTTTTTCTGATTATGGAAATAATTTTAGTGAACTATTTGAATTATTAATAAATAACATAGTCGTAATCATAGGATGGACTACTATGTGTAAATGGTTTGGATTAGTTTTTTTCTTATCCTTTTATTCATTAATATTAACCTTATCCGCCGCAATTTTAATATGTGTTTTTTTTGTCCAACATAACTACAAAAATGCTTATGCGAAAAATACAAAAAATTGGGACATAGTAGATGGCGCGATTTTTGGTAGTAGCAATTTAAATATTCCTAATTGGCTCAATTGGTTTTTGGCCGACATATCTTTCCACAGCATTCATCATCTTTCAGAGAGAATACCAAACTACAACTTAAGAGCTTGTCATGAAGCAAATATGCATTTACTCTATCAATCGAAATTCTTAAAATTGAGCGATTTTGCAAGCTGTTTCAAATATATTCTTTGGGATAATAAAAATGAAAAATTAATCCCATTAAAGTAACACCTAATTAAACTTTCTTCTGAACTTTCTTTTTATAGGAATAGCGCTATATCCAATTGTTCCAATTGATGGGGGCAAGTCATTTTTAAGAGGATGCATAAAAGCATTTGCCATACTCTCTAAAATTTTCGAAAGCCAATTAATTACTGATTTCATTTGAAAATCTAAAAGTGTACTTTTAATCATCTAATGAATTTAATAAAAAGTAAATCAGTCTTTATGCTGATCTTTTTAAAATTTTGCTTTATGAAAAATTAACATCAAAAATATAATTTTTATGAGGATACTATTTCTAACTTTTTCAATGAAAAATGAAGTTGAGAATTAATTTAGTAAATAATACTTATTTTTTTTAATTAGCTTAATAAATAAATATTTTAGCTATTGTTCTGTGCTATATCTCTATTCCAAATAAATCTTATAAATTTATGAATGATTCAGTTATTTCTAATAACCACACTACAGAAATAGATTCAATTAATTCATATTTTGAATGTATTACTGAATGCAATATAGTGGATGGTCATCAAGAATGTATTACTCGCTGTTTAGAAATCCATTTAAAAGGAGAAAATCAAAATGAATAAAAAAGATATTCCCCCACAGAGGAAAACAACTCTAAAATGGAATTCTGATGGTGAGCTTTCGGAAATTGATATGTTAAGAATTTTAGAAAAGTTATCATCTAACGATCTAAATCAATGCGAATTAACTTGCGATTCTGATCATTT
>QCBW01000022.1 GCA_003281485.1 Prochlorococcus sp. AG-347-J20
CAAGTGAGAAAATAGCATCGGATGAAACAGAATTACTAAATGCAAAAAAAAATATCTTATTCAAATCTCAAAATTTTGAAGATATAAGAATTTTAAATCCTAAACTTGATAGACAGATTAGACAAAAAGAAATGAGTAGATGGCTTATGCCATTTGGCTTTATAGCTGGAATAGCTTTTTCTAATATGACAAATTTATCTACATTCAGCTTTCTTGGGTTAAATAACATCGGAGAATCATTAATTGGGGGTCTTTTAGGAATGGGTTCAGGATATTTAGGAAGCATCGTTTCTTCTGCAAGTATCAATATCAATAGAAATAAAGACTTGAGATCAATTATTAATTTCAATAAAGAGGGTAAATGGCTTGTTCTGCTTGAAAATCAAATTGGTGCTGAATTACCTTGGGCTTTGATAAAAAAATCAGAAGCGAAAGATATAATTTTTTTAGAAGGCTAAATGATTGATTTAAAAGAAATTTTAATAAGTTCAAACTACAAAAAAGAAACTGAGGAATTAATAAATATTGCTAACTTAGCTTACAAACACTGGGAAACTTATTGGACTGGATTTTATTCGACATATATATGCGAGGAAATTATAAAAGATTTCGAAAATTTAAATGATTTCAAATTTTTTGTTTATGGAGGATTCTCCTCTTCTCAAAAATCAAGAGTAGCTTGCTATAGGGGAGATAACATTCCTGATGAGGATGCGCTAATAAGTAATTTTCCAGCCCAAGGGATAAAATTTAATGGTAATTTTTTATTTGATAATGCCTCACAGGATGACTTTAGAACCCTTTTAATTAAAAATGGTGTAAATAAATTAAAAGTAGGAGATATTTGGACTATTGGAGATAGAGGAGCACAAGGGATAATTGATAATTTGGATATTAACCATTTAGATGAAAAGTTTTTTTATTTGAGAGACGTAAAAGTAAAAATTAATTTAGTTGGTATTGATGAATTACAAATACCCTCTGGAAGGTCAACAAAACTTGTTAATACAGTAGAAGCTTCAAAAAGATTAGACGCTATAGCTTCAGCAGGTTTTAGGATATCACGAACCAAAATTATTGAAAGGATAGAAAATGGAATGCTCAAATTAAATGGAAGCAAAGTCAATAAGCCAACTATTAATCTAAAAATTGGCGACAAACTAGAACTAGAAAATAAAGGATTTATCGAAATTCTAAATTTAGAAATCACCAAAAGAGAAAGATGGAAAGTTAAATTACTTAGAAAATGAAACTTAACCTGCTATTTTCTTATAAGGGGGATTTAAAATTCTTCATCTTGGGCGATTAGCTCAGTGGTAGAGCACTACCTCGACACGGTAGTGGCCACTGGTTCGAATCCAGTATCGCCCATTAAAACTTTTGACTTTGCTTATATCCACAAAAAATAATTTCATTTTTTAGATTATTTAAAAAAAATGAAACTTAATCAAATAATTAATCTTCACAAGGGGCTCACTGCATTTGTAGTGATAGGTCTCATGATTATTTTTGATAATTATACAATCGCTCCCTACATTTATTTAGCTCTGCACGGTACTTATGGATTACTTTGGCTTTTAAAAGAAAAGATATTCCCAGATCCTTATTTTAAAGAAAAAATCAATTTTTTAACTTCAATTACTGGTTTTATTTTCCTTGGAAGTTACTGGGTAGCTCCCTACATTCTTATCTCATCTCAGAAATCTGTTCCAAATATTGTAATAGCTGCTTCTGTATCTATAAATATAATTGGCGTATTTTTACACTTTGCTAGTGATGCCCAAAAATATTTTTCTCTTAAATTAAAAAAAGATCTAATTAAAGAAGGATTTTTCGAAAATATAAGGAATACAAATTATCTAGGAGAAATACTAATTTATCTATCATTCGCCATCCTCTCAATGAGTTTCGTTCCATTAGCAATTCTTGCAATATTTTTCTCTATAGTTTTTCTCCCAAGAATGATAAAAAAAGATAAATCACTCTCAAAATATAATTCATTCGAAGAATACAAAAAGAAAAGTGGTCTTATTTTGCCTAAATTAAATGTTTGATAACAACTTACCAAGTTGGAGACAAGATTTAAAATCTTCTAGAAAAAAAGAGGGAAAATTACCCTCTAATAGATGGATTCAGCTTGCAACAGTTAGCGAAGAAAATGAGCCAAGATTAAGAACAGTTGTTTTCAGAGGATGGCATAAACATAGTTCAATGATAATTTTTACAGATAGAAGAAGTGAAAAAATTGGGCATTTAAAATCCAACCCTAATGCAGAAATATTATGGTTCTTTTCGAAATCCAAATCACAATTTAGATTTAAAGGAAAGATACGCGAATTAATTAATAACAAAAATTATTGGGATTCGTTATCAGAAAAATCAAAATCTTCTTGGTTTTGGGGATCTCCTGGAGAGAAAATAAACCCAAAAGTCCAATCTACTTATGAAATATTATCCAATCTCCCCAAGTCAGAAAATTTTGTGGTTCTAAATTTTGAAATCGATTCAGTAGATCTTCTGAAATTAGAACAGCCTATTCATAAACGATATCTTTGGGAAAAGGTTAGAAAATGGGAAAAAGTTGAAATTAATCCTTAAATATTTCTAAATTGTATATTTAGGTTGAAAAACATATAGTGATCAGTAAGTTTTAGAAAAGAAGTATTATTTATATGAATTTCTCAGAAATTCCTGAAAACCCTTTTATTTTTTTATCATGGGTGACTGCTATAGGGCTGTTTATAAGTCTTTCTGAAGCAACTATTAAGATAAAACTTGAGAAGAGAAACAGTTACAGAAAAAGGTTAGAACTAATAAATAGTCTCTATCCTAAAAAGTTAGCTTGAAGTATCTGAGAGTATGTTCGCTTGCAGAAATTGAAATAAACCACCTTTGCTTGTTTCTTCTTTAACTTCAACTTGCTTAGCAGGTTTTATTTTTGTTGAAGATACATTTTCCTCTTCGTCTTCTGATTTCAAAATTCTAATAATGACTTCATCTAAGGAGAAGTTACCAGGCCCTGTTAATGCAATTGAAGTTGCTGAAGCGAAATACAAAAGTAATAGCTCTAGTAAGAAAATATTGAACCCTGAAGTAACAAGTGCGTGGTAAATGGCTACAGAAATTGTTCCAACAATTGCCAAAGCTCCGAATCTTGTAGCTAAGCCAATAATTAGTAACCAACTACCACCTATTTCTGAGAATGCCGCTATGTATGATAGAAATATTGGGAATGGGAGATGTAATGGTCTGACAAAAGCATCAGCGAAATTTTCTATATTTGCTAGTTTCTCATAACCGTGATGAATAAGAACGGTTCCAGTTATAACTCTAAGAATTAATAAAGCAGTATCTTTGCTAAACGACTTGGTAAGAATTGTTGAAAGCACTATAAAAAAGTTATCCTTAAGTAAAAATAACTAGTCACAGTATCCATCGTGGATTAAAGAGCAAAAGTCACACTTAAATAAGTATTTATACTTACTTACTAAAAGGGTTATTTTCTTATTAGGAATTCAACTAAGTTAAAAATTATGTTTTGAATAATTTTCTAATATTTTCTGATTTATTTTTGGAATATTTTCTTTAAATTTAAAAAACCCTTTTTTAGCAAATTTCCAAGCGAATAAATCTTCATCCCTCACAAGATTAAAAATTTTTTTATGGTATTGATTTTTAAACTTAGTTATGAAATCATAATTTTCTCCAACTCCAGGATAGATAATATCTATTTCGTTGGTATTTTTTAGAGTATTTTCCAGTGAATAAGGATCAATCTGTTCAACATTATCTAATTTATCTACAAATTCAGAGACCAAATCTTGTTTAAATTTTAAAACAGATTCAGACAATTTAATTTGTCTTTGTTCATTTTTTAAAAGGATAATAAATACTTTTTCATAGCTTGAAAGTAAATTTTTTAGGGTTGCAAGGTGCAGATCATTTTCAAACATAATCAGATTATCTGATTTAGGACACATATCATTTTTATAAATCTCATCTTCTAATGGTATTTGATTAGATTCTTCAAGAAAAATTTGTTGATTACTTATTTTTTCTACAGTAAATCTATTATTTGAAAATTTCCTGAGGTTTGATGATGAAAAAAGATATTGTTTTCCCTTCGTTTGCAATCCTCCGACCCATCTCCAGCTAAGTAGATTAGAAGCAGCATCACCATCAAAAAGATATTTAAAGAAAAACTGTGCTCCCAATTGCCATGGAAGGCCTAAATTAAATATCCAAGTACTCGCAAACCACATTCTTGTATGGTTATGCAAATAGTTGTACTGCTTTAATTCATGGACCCAAGAATTAAAAAAATCTAATTCTGTATTGCCATTTATTGCACTTTCATATATCTCATAATCAAAATCGAGATTGTTTTCTGAAATAAAATTTCTCCAAACTTTAGGTCTATTTTCCATCCATCCTTTCCAGTAAACTCTCCAAAATATTTCTTCAACAAATTTAGTTGAATTTTTGATTTTGTACTTACTTTTAATATCATGAATCAGATCATATTCCGATAAAATTCTATGAGTGATGAAAGGCGATAATTTTGAAACTGAACTTTCGTTATTTGGACCAAAATCAAAATTTCTTAATCTTGCATAATCATTAATTTTGTATTTAGCAAAATTTTCCCAATTACTTTGGGCTTTTAATAAAAATGACATTTTCTCATAACCTTAAAAATTTTTTATTGGTAGAAATTTCAAAAATTCGCCTGCAAATTAATCTTTAAAATTTTTATTTCACTTTTAAGTAAATTTTGTTTGATTAAAGTATTTAATTTAAACGCTTTATAGGTACATTCTATACTCTCAAATTGCTCTCTGCGTAGGATGATATCTAGTAGTCAATTACTTTTAAAATCTAATTTTAATTTTCAAATCTTTATTTAAATGATTTTTTCTAAAAGATTTTTAAATATTTATCATAATTATTATGAATAATTTATTAGTGAAAGATGTTAAGTATCTAGATGAACAATACAGAATAGGTGAAGGCATAATTTCGGATGATGCATTTAAGCAGCTTGGAAAGCTCTTTGTTCCTGTTTATCCTGATCATGACTACTTTAATCAAAAAAATAATAAACTTTTACCAAAATTAGCTAAAAAAAACTATAAAGAATTTTTGGAAAGTTTATTAACAAAAACAAGATTAAGTATTCAACCAAAAATTGATGGCTGTGCTATTGCAATTAGATATATAGATGGCAATTTTAATAAAGCCATTACAAAAAAAGGATTAGATGTTTCAAGCAAAATTAAACCAATTAAAAATGTCCCCGATTGTATTCCTATCAAACGAGATTTTCAAATTAGAGGTGAACTATACGCTACAAACCAAGTTGCCGGCATTTCCCAAAGAATTACAAGAAAATACCTCAATGATAAGGAAGGGATTGGAGAAAGTCTCCGCTTTTGCTGTTTCCAAATACTTAATGGAAGACTTAATCAATACGAAACCCTTAATTATCTTAAAAAATGTGGCTTCAGCACCCCTGACAGTTACTTCACAAATCATACAAGCGAAATCCAAATATATAAAAAAAATTGGTTAGAGAGAAAAATATTTGCGAAATATCCAACTAATGGGATAGTCATAAAAATAAATAGTAGGAAATTACAGTTACTTAGAGAGAAAAGTTTATCTCAAAATAACGAATGGCAATATGCAATTCAAAAATAATTTTAAATAGTACCTTCAAAAAGAGCTCACGATACTGACTCCCAGTATTTACAGTGTAAAAGTAATTAAATTTTTGGTTAAATTCCAAAGCAATTTGCAGGATTACTAAATGACTGCCACTATTTCAAGACCTAAAATCTCTAACTGGGAAACATCTAATATTCCAAACCTGACAGGCAAAACAGCACTAATTACTGGTGCGAATAGTGGTCTTGGATACTACACTGCAAAGGCCTTAGCAGATAAAAATGCTCATGTTGTTTTAGCTTGTAGATCGATTGAAAAAGCCAATCAAACTATCAAAAAACTTAAAGTTCTTAATCCTGAAGGATTATTTACACCTTTAGAATTAGATTTATCAGATTTAAAAAACGTTGTTGATGTTCAGTCCAAAATTTTTGAAAATTTTGAAAATTTGGATTTATTAATCAATAATGCTGGCATTATGCATCCGCCTAGAACACTTAGTGCCCAGGGATATGAAATACAATTTGCAGTTAATCATCTAGCTCACATGCTTTTGACCCTAAAGCTACTTCCAATTATTGAAAAAAAAGAAGAATCGAGAATAGTGACGGTTACTTCTGGAGCACAATTTTTTGGCAAAATTGGTTGGAAAAATTTGAAAGCCGAGAACTATTACAACAAATGGGAATCTTACTCCAACAGCAAATTGGCAAATGTAATGTTTGCTTTGGAATTAAATGAAAACTTAAAACACAAAAATATACTTTCTTTAGCTGCTCACCCAGGAATTGCAAAAACAAATCTTTTTACTGCTCAAAAACCTAATCCTAGCCCAATAGAAACATTCTCTTTGGAATTATTTAGCCCTATTTTTCAGTCTGCTGAGATGGGTGCTTTACCTCAACTTTTTGCGGCTACTTCACCAGATGCAAGAGGCGGTGATCATTATGGTCCTAAATTTAATTTCAGAGGGCATCCAAAACTATCCCCTACTTCTCCTTTCGCGACTAATAAAAAAGAAAGAAAAAATTTATGGGATAAAAGCTTTGAAATACTTAGCAACTTCTTATAAATTTTTCATTTTTATTAACTTTAGAAAATACTTCAAGATATGTAATTCACTCTCTGAGAGTTTCATAAATTCTATTAAGGCATCATAATTTTTTTCATCAATTTTTTTTGACAATTTAATTAAGCTATCATGGTTTTCATTAACAAAGCGCTCTGCAATCTGAGACGGAGTTAAACCTTGTTCAATTAATTCACCTGGAGCATTTTTCTCCCACTTTTCATAAAACCAAGAGAACCAATATTTTGCAGTATTATCTTCCATTTCTAAACTTTTCTTTGGCTAATTCTATAAATACTAAAGAAAGATCTCATGATTGAATAAACCCTTAAACACAATTAATATAAGTGCAATTATAAATTTAATGATAGATAATAATCATTTAAGTAAAAGAAAAAATATTAATCTTGTAATTGGATTAGGTATATCTGGATTTTGGGCTGCAAAGTATTTGAGAAGCATAAATAAGAGAGTAATTGTTTGGGAAAGTAAAGATGGTATGGAATTCTTAGAAAGAAAAACAGAATTAGAAGAACTTAATATACTAGTTTCTCTGAATAAAAAATTTGTATTTGAAGAAATTCAACCTTTTCTGGAAGAGATTGAATCTGTTGTTGTAAGTCCATCAATACCTTACGACCATATAACTATTATTGAATTAAAAAAAAAGGGAATTAAAGTAATTGGAGAAATTAATGTTGCATGGGAAATTTTAAAAGACACAAATTGGATAGGTATTACTGGCACTAATGGCAAGACTACTGTTACTCATTTACTAAGTCATATACTCTGCGATACTGGATTATATGCTCCTTTTGCTGGAAATATTGGGACACCTTTATGTAAATATGCTTACTCCAAAAGACAAGAAAAAATTGATTGGGTTGTAGCTGAATTAAGTAGTTATCAAATAGAAATATCACCAGAAATTAAACCTAATATTGGGATCTGGACAACCTTCACAGAAGATCATCTTCAGAGACATAAAACACTTGAAAACTATTTCAACATAAAAAAAAGCTTGCTAGAAAAGTCTGATTTTAGAATTTATAATTATGACGATAAAAACCTAAGAAATCACTACAGTTCTATACCAAGAGGTGTTTGGATAACAACTAGTTTCGATAAATCAAATTTTGTTCAATGCGATTATTGGATAGATGATAAAGCATACATTGTTGAGAGGGGAAAGAGACTATTCAAACTTGGAAATTTTTCTTTAAAAGGAATGCATAATATCCAAAATCTTTTATTGGTAATAGCAGCGGCAAGAAAAGTTGGATTATCTGGAAAGAAGATTAAACATTCGTTATCTACTTATAAACAATTACCGCATCGGATGGAAACAATTTATAAAAATAAAGATCTGGAAATAATTAATGATAGTAAAGCTACAAATTTTGATTCATCTATTGCAGGAATAAATTCAACTGAAGGTCAAATAGTAATTATTGCTGGGGGTAGATTAAAAGGCAATGAATATACTGAGTGGATAAATGTTTTAAAGAAAAAAGTTAAAAGTGTTTTCCTTTTTGGAGAAAGCTCAAAAGTCCTAAAAATGGCTCTTATTAATGAAGGATTTAAAAAAGATATTTTTGAATTTTCAGAGCTCAAAGAGCTTTTAAATTTTGTTTTTCATTATTTGCAAGATAATAGGGTTGGAACATTATTATTCTCACCTTCATGCTCTAGTTTTGATCAATTTAAAAATTATGAAGAGCGTGGAGATTATTTTAAAAAACTAATAAGTGAAAAATTAAAGGTTAATAAATCCATTTCTTGCTCAAATACCATTTCGTGATTTTCAGGTCGGTCATCACAACCGTTTACCCTCTAGCGAATATTCACTTAATTAGTTAGATTTTGTTTAATGATAAATCAATACTAATGAGTGAATCTAACAATTTACCTCAAGCAATAAGTCATAAAAAATTAAGTTACTTGATGCTTAAGGCACAAAAGGATTCTCATTTTTCTGATGAATTAGCAGAAATAGAAAGCCCTGAAAAAAGAGAATTTGAAGAGTTAATAAACAATTGGGAAATTTCAACTAAGAAAGTAGTTAATGAGTTATCAAAAAGAAAAGAGAATTTACTAAAAGATAAATCACCAAATTCTTTAATTGCTCTTGGTGCCATGGAAGTTCACCTTAACATGGCTCTGCAAGCCTTTAATGCATTTAACAAAGGAGTCGATGAGCAATAGAAAACTATATTGAAGGCATTGAAAACAAAAGATAATCTAGGTCTTTTTCAGTGTCTATTGAGATATCATCATAATTAATAACTTCAAATCCCAAACCATCACCAGAGTTAAGATATATATTTGAATTAAGATCTTTACTTTTTAATAAAAGATTACCTTCTATTACTTGTATCCAATTATATTTATCGATATTTAAAGGCAATTTTTTTTCTTTAATAGGTTTATATTTACAACGCCATAAAGAGATATCTTGATTTATTAAAAATTTATTTTTACCATCTAAATAATCAATAATGAGATTTTCACCTTTGAAATTTTTAAATGATTTTTGCTTGTAGTTAGGTTTAAGATTACTTTTTTTAGGATAAATCCAAATCTGAAATAACTTACAGGGTTTGTTCTCTTCATTTTTCTCACTGTGAGTAATCCCACTACCAGCAGACATAACTTGAACTTCATTTTCATAAATTTTTCCAGAATTATTTAATGAATCCCGATGAGTAATTGCGCCTTTTGTTACAACAGTAATTATCTCCATATCAGAATGATAATGCATATTAAAACCAGAATTTGGTGAGATAGTATCTTCGTTTATTACTCTAATATTTCCAAAATTATCCCATTTGGGATCCCTATGCTCTGCAAAAGAAAATGAATGTAATGAATGCAGCCAATCCCTTCTTGATAGAAATCTATCATTGGTTCTCCTTATTTTAATTATTTTCAAAGACATGAAAGCTGAGAAATCAATATTTTTTTTATAAATTAAATATGTTTGAAAATTATAAATTATGGATAAGAGAAATTCCTTTTATTTATTT
>QCBW01000023.1 GCA_003281485.1 Prochlorococcus sp. AG-347-J20
ACTTTAAAACACAAACTATCCAGAAAAAAACTTTCTGATGCGGCTGGAGAATCTGGAGAATTCTCAAAACAAAGTATCAAATTAAATGCTGAGCTTGAAAGTATAAAAAATCAAATTGATCCTTTGGAAATTAAAAAAAGGAAAATTGAAGAAGAAACTATTCAAAATAATATTCAAAAAGATGAGATATTGTCTCAGATTGATTCATTAGATCTAGAAAAGCAGAAACTTTCTGAGGGAAATCAAAGAAAAAAAGAGAAATCCGATACACAGAATAAGAACCTGGCAAGTAATAGCTCAGAAATTAATTCTTTAAAAAATGAAATTGATTTATTAATTAAAACTAAATCAAGGCTAAACAACGAGCAATTAAGGCTAGAAAAGGATCTATCTAGACTCGAAAGCAGGAAAGAAGCTTTAAACGAATCTAGAGGTTCATATGCTCTCAGAATTCTCTTAGAAGCGGGGTTAGAGGGTATACATGGTTATGTAGCTCAACTTGGAGAGGTCAGTGAGAAAAATAGATATGCATTAGAAATTGCTGCAGGAAATAGATTAGGACAAATTGTTGTTGATAATGATCATATTGCTGCTAAAGCAATTGAAATCCTTAAAAAAAAGAAAGCTGGAAGATTAACTTTCTTACCTTTAAATAGAATTAAAAGCCAAAAAAAGAATTTTGCAATTTCAAGATTTGAAAATAACAGGGAGAAGGGATTTATTGATAAAGCTATTAATCTAATTACTTTTGATGAAGTATATTCAGATGTTTTTCGATATGTTTTTGGAGATACTTTGGTTTTTTCAGACTTATCTTCAGCTAGGTTATCCACACAAAAAAATAGGTTGGTTACTTTAAGTGGTGAATTATTAGAAGCAAGTGGTGCTATTACAGGAGGCAGTAAGTTAAATAAAGATTTGGCTTATAGGTTTGGAATTAACAATGATATTGATGATTCCAAACCTATAAGAGAAAGATTATTAGTTATCGAAGAAGCTTTAAAAGAGTCAAATAATGATTTGACAATAAAAAATAATAGACTCAGTAAATTAAATTCTCAACGCAGTCAAATGATTGAGGATTGTGCCGCATTTAATAAAGAAATTGAAGTCAATCAAGATTCTCTTGAGACTGTCTTGCAAAGAATTGAGGATTATAAATCTAGACTAAATAGACTTGATACTGCTAATAATTTATTATTTAACCAGTTAGATAATTTAGTAAATGAATTGAAGCCTTATCATGATAAGTTTGATCAATTACAAACCATTCAAAAGGCAAATTATGAAAAAAATCAAAAATCATCATTAATAGCTTTTAATAATGAATTTAATAATCTTGATAAAAAACTTGAATTACTTATTAATGATAGAGATACATTACTAGATAAAAAGAATCAACTTGCTTTAAATAAAGAGCGTATCAATAATTCATTAAAAATTACTTTATTACAAGAAAAAAACTTGCAGGAATCTATTAAACAACTCGCAATTGCTCATAGTGAATGGATAGAAAAAAGGGATAAATTTAAAAAAGAGCTTTTAGATCTTGATAATCAAAAAAATTCTCTGGAGAAGGATTTAGGTTTATTGAGAAGGAAAAGAGATGAATTAAACTCATCAATTTCAAATAAAAGGCAAGAATATAATAACTATCTCTTGAAGCTTGAATATCTTGAAAGGGATATGCATTCTCTTAAAGAAGAGATGAGGAGCGAGAAAATAAAATTAGAAAATTATAAAAAAGATCTACCTAATCCTTCTCCGGAGTTTGGAGAATATGAAGGGAAGAGTCTTGAATCTTTACAATCAGAAATTTCGATCATAAATACAAAACTACAAAGCTTAGAACCTGTCAATATGTTGGCTCTTGATGAACTAGAAGAATTAATTGAGAGATTAAATGGTTTGCGAGAAAAATTAGAAATTCTATCTAATGAAAGATCTGAATTATTGCTGAGAATAGAAACTGTATCTACGATGCGTCAGGAGGCTTTTATGCAAGCATTTACTGAAGTTGATAGACATTTTAGAGAAATTTTTGCAAATTTATCTGATGGAGATGGATTTCTACAACTTGAAAATCCTAATTCTCCTTTAGAAGGAGGTTTAACTTTAGTGGCTCATCCCAAGGGAAAAAATGTCAGAAGATTAGCCTCTATGTCAGGTGGTGAAAAGTCGTTAACTGCTTTAAGTTTTTTATTTGCTTTGCAAAAGTATAAACCTTCACCTTTTTATGCATTAGATGAGGTTGATAGTTTTTTAGATGGTATTAATGTTGAAAGGTTGTCAAAACTAATATCGAATCAGTCATCAAATGCTCAATTTATAGTCGTAAGTCATAGAAGGCCTATGATTAGTGCGTCTGAACGAACAATTGGGGTTGCGCAAGCAAGAGGTGCTAATACTCAAGTTCTTGGGTTACCAAATGCTGCATAAACTCACTTTTTTAAATTTATACGTCAGAATGATAAAAAGAATTTTATGAGCTTGTCTAACACATCTGCTAATAAGAATCTCCCTAACTCGGTTCCAAGCGAACGTTTATGGTTAAGGTCAGAATTAATGGGAACACAAGTTATAACTACTGATACTGGGAGGCGGCTAGGCGTAGTTGGCGAAGTTGTTGTTGATATCGATAGAAGAGAGGTGGTCGCTTTGGGACTAAGAGATAATCCACTTACAAGATTTTTACCAGGTTTGCCAAAATGGATGCCTTTAGAAAGTATAAAGCAAGTTGGAGATGTCATATTAGTTGACTCCCTAGATTCTTTGAGTGAGAGTTTTTCTCCAGAAAGATATGGGAAGGTAATTAATTGTCAAGTGATTACAGAATCTGGACAACTTTTAGGAAGAGTTCTTGGTTTTTCTTTTGATATTGAAACTGGGGATTTGATATCTCTCGTTATGGGTGCTGTTGGTGTTCCGCTTTTAGGTGAGGGAGTTTTAAGTACTTGGGAAATACCTGTTGAGGAAATTGTAAGTAGTGGTACCGATAGGATTATTGTTTATGAAGGCGCGGAAGAGAAATTAAAGCAACTAAGTAGTGGACTTCTTGAGAAACTTGGTGTCGGGGGTTCTTCATGGGATGAAAGGGAAGTAAATGGATTCTCAGCAAATCTTGTACCTGTTGAGAATCAGTTACTTTCAGGTTCTGAATCAGAACTGCAAAATAATTTGGTAGAGGAGTATGAAGAAGTTGTTGAAGAAGATGATTATGAAGATGATTATGAAGATGAACTTGAATATGTTGAAATAAAGGGCTCTTCAGAGGAAATAAATAATAGAAAAAAGCTATATATGGATAATGATGATTCTGATCAGATCGAGAATCAAATTAGTGTTAATCAAATAGATGAAAAAAACAATATTGATTTTAAGCAAAAGAAACAATCAACTACTAATTTAGTTTCGAAAAGACCAATTCAAAATGCAACTGAAACTTTAGATATTGAACCACTTGATGAACAAAATTTAGTTCAAGATAATAAAAAATCAGAAAAGTTTGAAATTGATGATCCCTGGTAATTGTTAAAGTTTTTTTATTGAATTAACAATTATAGAAGCAAGTTTTTTTGCAGCACCTTTATTGCCTCTTTCATTGTGTAGATTATCCCTAATACTTTTTAATTGATCTCTATCTTTAATAAGAAATAATACTTCTCTTGCAATTTTTATTGGCGAAATATTACCTATCCTTTCAGGGACTATCATTCTTTTAGCTTTAATATTTGGCCAAGCAAAAAACTTCTTTTTTTTAAAATAGAAATTTTTAATCATAAAAGTTAGAAATCTATTTATGAATGAAATTTTTCCAATTACTCCAAAAATACCATCCCAGGCATTCATCATATTTAAATGTTGAGTTGGCAGAACAACTAACATTGGAAGACTAATTGCTGCTAATTCTGCGGTATTCGCTCCTACAGTTGTAATTGCAAGATCACATTCTTTTAATATTTCATAGCAAGGATGTCTCTTGATTAGATAAATCTTTGTATTTTTTGATGTTTCAATTACATAATCAAAACGAGACGACTTGAAGTTTTTAATTGTTTTGATTTTTGATGAGTAATATTTGGCAATTGGATTCTTGTTGCTTTGAAAAAATAAATATTCACTTTTATCAGTAGTTGGTGCAATGGGAATTATAAAGTTTATATTTTGATTTTCTTCAGCGATATGATCTGCAACTTCTAAGAAAAAAGGAATTCCAACAGAAAGCTTTGCTTTCTTAGAACCAGGCAACAATGCTATATAGTGCTTTTCTTTATTTCTTAATGATATTTCGCCATTAAATTTGATGTCTGCCATCAAATCGCCAATGACTTTACATTTATATTTATATCTTTTAGGTATTAACTGTTTTACTTTTTCATTCATAGCAGCAATTTCGTTGGTCCATTTAGGCCATCGCGAAACCCATTCAGCATATGTGATATTGAAATAACCTAATCTTTTAGCTAATAAAATGCTCCAAAATTGATCCCCTCCAAGGAAAATTACCACCCCCTTTTTTGGCCAATAAGCAAATAAATGTGGATTTATTAATAATTTCCAAAAACTTTTGGATTTTGTAATTAATTCGAATTTATTCCATGAATTTGCAACTAAAAATTCTTTACCAGTGGCATTTGGACAAGGAACAAGGACTAATCTAAGAGTTAAATCGTGTTTATCGTTATCACATAGTGATTTATTTATTTTGTTAAGCTCATCCACTACTGGATTTACCCATGTAGTTAATTCACCAGGACCGTTGGAAACTATAACTACTGCAACTGATTTTTTTTTCATTGCAGTTAAACCAGAATTCATTAAATGCGGACGGCGAGACTTGAACTCGCAAGGCCAAAGCCACACGCTCCTTAGACGTGCGCGTCTACCAATTCCGCCACGTCCGCAAAGGGTTTTCAGCAACCGGTGGATACCTAAACCATAAAAATATCATACATTATTGGATGAAATAAGCATTTAGCTCTGAAGAAGTATATTTGAAAATTATGAATTATTTTCTATTGCATAAAACAAATATTTATACATATATAACGTTTTAGGTTGTATTGTAAAAAATGTCCTCTGATCACTAAAAAATTTGTTGAATACTTTGGCAAATAATTTTTTATTTTAAGTCATTTAATTTCTTCAATTTAATTTTCATAATGGTGGAAAAAGTTTTAATTGCTAATCGTGGAGAAATAGCTTTACGAATTGTCAGAAGTTGTAGAGAACTAGGTATTGCAACCGTTGCAGTTTTTAGTACTGTAGATAAAAAAGCATTGCATGTTCAGCTTGCTGATGAAGCGGTTTGTGTCGGAGATTCATTAAGTAATAAGAGTTATTTAAATATTCCAAATATACTTGCTGCTGCTACATCGAGAGGGGTGGATGCGATTCATCCTGGTTATGGATTTCTTGCTGAAAATGATAAATTTGCTGAGATGTGTAACGATCACGGCATAGTCTTTATTGGCCCATCTCCCAAAGCAATTAGATCTATGGGAGATAAATCTACAGCTAAAGAAACTATGGAAGCCGTAGGAGTCCCAACAGTACCTGGTAGTAAAGGCTTATTATCAAATGTTGATGAGGCTTTTAAATTGGCAGATGATATTGGCTATCCAGTAATTATTAAAGCGACAGCTGGAGGAGGTGGAAGAGGTATGAGGTTGGTGGAAAACTCTGATAATCTCGAAAAAATGTTTAAAGCAGCTCAAGGCGAAGCAGAAGCAGCTTTTGGTAATGATGGTTTATACATGGAGAAATTTATAAAGAAGCCAAGACATGTAGAAATTCAAATTTTGGCGGATAGGTCGGGTAATGTTGTTCACTTAGGAGAGCGAGATTGTTCAGTTCAAAGAAGACATCAGAAGTTACTAGAAGAGTCGCCTAGTCCTGCAATTAACTCTGAGCTAAGAAAAAAAATGGGTAACGCAGCTATCGCTGTTGCAAAAAGTATCGGCTACGAAGGAGCTGGGACAGTCGAATTTTTAGTTGATGATGATAATAATTTTTATTTTATGGAGATGAATACTAGGATTCAAGTTGAACATCCTGTGACTGAAATGGTTACGGGAGTTGATTTAATAGCTGAGCAAATTAAAATCGCAAGCGGAGCAAACTTGGAATTTAATCAGGATGATATCCATTTAAACGGTCACGCTATTGAATGTAGAATCAACGCTGAAGATCCTTCTCACAATTTCCGACCATCACCTGGAAAAATAACTGGGTGGCTTCCTCCTGGTGGCCCTGGTGTAAGAGTTGATAGTCATGTTTATACAGGCTATGAAATACCTCCTTTCTATGACTCATTAATTGGTAAATTAATAGTCTGGGGTAAAGATCGTAATACTGCAATTAAACGTATGAACAGGGCTTTAAATGAATGCGCAGTAACTGGTATTCCTACAACTATTAACTTTCATCTGACTTTATTGAATAAATCTAAATTTAAGCAAGGTAAGATTCATACTAAATATGTAGAAGAAGAATTATTGCCAAATTACTGAGAAATAATTGAATGATTTTTATGAAATATGCGTATGCAATGCAAGTTTAATAAGCCCTTGCTGACCGACTAAAATTTCCCTTAAAAAGCTTATAACTCCAATCCAAATTACAGGTCCAACATCAACGCCTCCAATAGGAGGAATAAGTTTTCTTGTTAAATTAAGAATTGAGCTTGATGGTATTGAAATTAATAGCCATAAACCTTTACTTAAATCAATTTTTGGGTACCAGGTAAGTATCAATCTTATTAGAAAAACTATAGTTAGATATGAAAGAGAAATTCCTAAACTAATATCTAAAATTTGTAGGGAGTTTACAAGCAAGGAAATCACAATTATTTAATTCATCTTAATAAATAACCCATTGAAACGTATTTAATTCGTATCATAAATTGAGAATTTAATATTTAAAAAGTGTTTCAAATCTCAAATCTAATACTAGCTGCAGATTTTTCTGCAGAAGTTGCAAATAATTCTGCAGTTGGAATGATAGGGAGTTTTATTGCCGCTGCCTTACTTATCGTTATTCCAGCTTCTGCATTTTTGATTTTTGTCAGCCAGAAAGATTCCCTCGATCGTACTTCTACTGGAAGACGCTAGTTTTTATAGAAGTTTTAAGTACACTATATATAAGGGACATTAGTGACCCTTTAAAAAATAAATTTTTGGAGAAAGAATGTGGTCAATGCTAGTCTCAATTGGGCCAGTATTGTTGGTATAGTTCTCGCAGTATGTGGTGGAGGACTTTATTTCTTAAGGTCTTTTAAGCCTGCCTTGGCAAGGGATTATGATGTTTTCTTCGCAGCAATAGGACTTTTGTGCGGAGGAATATTATTTTTTCAAGGCTGGAGGTTAGATCCTATCCTTCAGTTTGGTCAGTTTTTATTAGCAGGAACTACAGTTTTTTTCGCATATGAAAGTGTGCGATTGAGGGGAGTCGCTACTGATCAAGCTAGAAGGTCATCTTATTTTGATGATGATCCTATTTCTGATGTTCCTAGAAATTCTAGAAGTAGATTTAATGACAATTACGATAGATTTGAAGAATCTGATAGACCATCCAGGAGATTTAAACCTCAAGAAGATGAATTTGAAGAAGACTATACAGAGGGCAGATCTCCTAGGAGGAATGTTTCAAGAGCTATACCCTCTGCTGCAGTAAGTAGAAGCAGGCCATCTTCAAGGGGTATAAGTCAGTTTGAAAATGACGAACCTATAAGAAGGAGAAGAAAGACTTCTGAAAATAGAAATAGTGACCAACCAGCAACTAATAACTTTGGTGAGAGACGAAATTTATCTCGTGATGAGGTTAAAACAGGGTCAAGACCCAGAGTAAATCGTACAGTTTCTAGACAAGATAATATCTCTACTTCTGGTGATTCTTCTCCATCAGGAAAGAGATCTAATAGATCCCCTATTAGGCAGCAAACTTCCACAGCTCAAGTAGAAGATGCTTCATTTAAAGATGCTAGTCAAGTTAAAAAACCACGTGAGACTCGCAGAGTAAACTCCTCAACTAGATCAAGTTCAAAAAATCAAAATAGTAGATATAATGTTGGACCAAATAGGAAGAAACCTAGAGATAACAGTTCAAGATTTGATGATTAATTATAAGATTCCTGCCCATTTTAAAAACGATTGTTTACTAAATAATTCAATAAATATTATTGCAAGGAAGCCAATCATTGCAAATCTTCCATTAGTAATTTCAGAATAACCACTCCATCCAAA
>QCBW01000024.1 GCA_003281485.1 Prochlorococcus sp. AG-347-J20
AGTCGTAGTTAGTGCAGGAGCTTCAGAACCAGCTGCTTTACAGTATTTAGCACCTTACACTGGTGCGGCAATTGCTGAACATTTTATGTATCAGGGTAAAGCAACACTTGTTATTTATGATGATCTAACAAAGCAAGCTCAGGCTTATAGACAAATGTCTCTTCTTTTAAAAAGACCACCAGGGAGAGAGGCTTATCCTGGAGACGTGTTCTACTTACATAGTAGATTACTTGAAAGAGCAGCAAAACTTTCTGATGCAATGGGAGGGGGTTCTATGACAGCTCTCCCAATCATTGAAACTCAGGCAGGGGACGTTTCTGCTTACATTCCAACTAATGTTATTTCAATTACAGATGGACAAATATTCTTGAGTGCAGATTTATTTAACTCAGGATTAAGACCAGCTATTAATGTTGGTATTTCTGTTAGTCGTGTTGGAGGAGCCGCTCAGACAAAAGCAATCAAAAAAATTGCAGGAACTTTAAAATTAGAACTCGCACAGTTTGATGAACTAGCTGCTTTTTCTCAATTCGCATCTGATCTTGATGAAGCAACCCAGCAACAACTTGAAAGAGGCAAAAGACTAAGAGAGTTATTAAAGCAACCTCAATTCTCTCCGCTAAACCTTGCAGAACAAGTTGCAGTTGTTTATGCAGGAGTTAAGGGCCTTATTGATGAAGTTCCTGTTGAAGATGTTACTAAATTTGCAACTGAACTTAGGGAATACTTAAAGTTAAATAAAGCAGAATTTATAGAAGAGATACTTAAAGAAAAGAAATTGAATGATGGATTAGAAGCGACACTTAAAGAGGTGATAAATGAAGTTAAATCATCAATGCTTGCCACAGTTTAAATTTATTTAAGGAGATAACATGGCAAATCTTAAAGAGATTAGAGATCGAATCGTTTCCGTTAAAAATACAAGAAAAATAACGGAAGCCATGAGACTTGTTGCGGCTGCAAAAGTAAGGAGAGCTCAAGATCAGGTTCTTAAGAGTAGACCTTTTGCAGATAAACTTGCACGGGTCTTAGAAAATATTCAATCTAGAGTACAATTTGAGGCTGTAGATTCTCCTCTATTATCCAAGAGAGAAGTAAAGAGTATCACCTTGGTTTGCATAACTGCGGACAGAGGTTTATGCGGTGGTTACAACACAAATATAATAAAAAAGGTAGAAATAAGATACGCAGAATTAGTCAAACAAGGTTATCAGCCAAGTTTAATCTTGGTAGGGAAGAAAGCTATTGGATATTTTCAAAATAGAAAGGATAGATATGTCATTAAAAGTACTTTCAAAGAATTAGAACAGGTCCCCACAGTCAAGGACTCTGAAGGAGTAACAAATGAGATTTTAGCTGAGTTTCTTTCAGAAAATTCTGATAGGGTAGAAATTATCTATACGAAATTCATCACTCTAGTTAGCTGCGCCCCTGTTGTTCAAACACTATTGCCACTTGATCCTCAAGGAATTGCTGAGGAAAACGATGAAATTTTTAGATTGACTACAAAAGATAGTAAATTACGTGTTGAAAAATCAAATATTGAAAAAAGTGATTCAGAGAAGTTGCCCTCAGATATTGTTTTTGAACAAAGCCCTGATCAATTATTAGATTCATTACTGCCATTATATTTACAGAATCAGGTACTAAGAGCTCTTCAAGAGTCGGCAGCTTCAGAACTCGCTTGCAGGATGACTGCTATGAATAATGCTAGTGATAATGCTAAAGAATTAGCAAGTACTTTGAACCTTACCTATAACAAGGCAAGACAAGCAGCTATTACTCAAGAAATTTTAGAAGTTGTAGGTGGATCAGCAGTTTAACAATAAGATTTAGGATATGCCTGAATACAATATCAAAGTTCAATTTGAGCAAAAGACTTTTAGTTTTTTATGTTCTGAAGATCAAGATATTATTTCAGCGGCAAAAATGAATGGAATAGATCTACCAAGTAGTTGTTGTTCTGGAGTTTGTACAGATTGTGCATCCATGATATTGGAAGGATCTGTAGATCAAGAAGATGCTATGGGCTTAAATGATGATTTGAGGGAAAAGGGCTTTGCACTTTTGTGTGTGGCATATCCCAAGTCAGATTTGAATATTGTTATCGGTAAGGAAGTTGAAGATGATTTATATGATGATCAATTTGGTAAATATCAAAAATGAAACTAAGTTCAGTTGATTATTATTTGGATTGGCCAGTTTCAATAAAATTAAAAAATTTAAGGGGATTTATCATTTCAAATTTAGAAAAAAAAGGTGATTTGATTCGATGGTCAATTGTTGATATTCAAAATTCTATTGACTCTTTTGGAACAAAAAAACTTAAAATTAAAGCTGTCTTAGCTAATTAAAAAATATAAATTGAGATATTTTTAATAATGGAAAATTCACCAACAATATTCATTATTCCAACTGGGATTGGTTGTGAAGTGGGAGGTTTTGCAGGGGATGCACTTCCTACCGCTAAATTATTAGCATCGGCAAGTGGTTGTTTAATTACTCATCCAAATGTTATGAATGGCGGTACTCTTTCTGAAAAAGATAAAAATATTTTTTATGTTGAGGGTTATAATTTAGACCGGCTTGCTAAAGGAGAAGTCGCTTTAAAAAGGGTAAAGCAACAGAAAATTGGGATAATTTTTGATTCCGCCATTGAAAAAGAAATATTAGAAAGACATTTACAAGTTGCTGATGCATGTGTTTCTACTTTAGGGATTAATGTTCATTCTTATGTGCTTACAAAAAAACCATTAAACATAGTTATTGATTCTGATTCTTCAAAAATCAGTGGTGGCGTAATTAAAAATCCTGATACTCTTATTGATGCAGGAAAATGTTTAATAGAAAAAGGAGTTACGGCAATAGCAATTGTGGCAAAATTTCCAGATGATTCAAATTCTTTAGAAACAAATTTCTATCGCGAGGGGAAAGGAGTTGATCCTATTTCTGGAGTCGAAGCAGTTATAAGTCATTTAATAAGCAAATTTTTAAAAGTTCCTTGTGCTCACGCACCTGCTTTAAATCTAATTGAATTGAATGAAAATTTAGATCCTCGTGCAGCTGCAGAAGAAATAGGATACACATTTTTACCATCAGTACTGATTGGGTTAAGCAATGCACCTGACATTATTGAATTGCCCTCTAAAAATGAATCAATCTCACTACACCCTGATCAGATTGAATCTATTGTCGTTCCTAATGGGGCGCTAGGTGGTGAAGCAGTACTAGCAGGGATTGAAAAAGGTTTAAATATTATCTCTGTAAAAAATCAAAATATATTAAAAGTGACAAATGAGTTTTTTGATTATCCCAATCTTTTTGAAGTCGATAATTATTTAGAAGCTGCAGGCATAATTCTTGCTATCAAAAAAGGTATCAACTTAAAGTCAATTAAAAGGCCTTTAAAAAAAATCCAAAAGTGTTCTTATAGTGATTAATAAGATATTGCTATGGGAACTCTCCAGTCACTTCCTAATGATTGACTGCTTAGTTTTAGGATAGGAGGAGCCTGCTTTCTTTTGAATTCCGCTTTTTTTATGAGTGAGATAATTTTTAAAATTAAATCTTTTTTATAACCATCTTTTTCTAGTTGTTGTAAATCTTTTTTTTCTTCGATAATTCCTTTAAGAACTTTATCTAAAATAGAATAAGGTGGGAGAGAATCAGTATCTAATTGATCAGGACCTAATTCGGCACTTGGAGCTTTTCTACGTATATTTTCTCCAATTATATTTAAACTTGTATCCAACATATATGACTTTCTAAGATTAATTGAATCCTCACTATCAAGCCAATTGCATAATTTAAAAACATTTGTTTTATATAAATCCCCAATTACCGATAATCCCCCATTCATATCTCCATAAAGTGTGCAATATCCTACGGCCAGCTCAGATTTATTGCCTGTTGAAAGTAACAAATGCTTTTCTTGATTTGCTATGGCCATAAGAAGTGTGCCTCTTATCCTTGACTGAATATTTTGATTTGTTATTTCAGCCATTTCGAAATCTATGGTTTTTATAAATGATTCTTCAAAAGAGTTCATCAATTTTTCAATTGGAATGCTCTTGAAACTTATCTTTAATCTTCTTGCTAAATCTTTTGCATCACTCTTTGAATGAGAAGAGCTCCACTTAGAGGGCATTGAAACGCAATAAACATTTTCACTTCCTAGAGCCGCTGTAGCAATTGCTGAGACAAGTGCTGAATCAATACCACCACTTAATCCAACTAAAGCTGTTTTAAATCCACATTTTTTTGCATAATCTTTAACACCAAGGACTAATGCATCAAAAATTGATGACATTTCCGAGTTTTTGAATTCATTTTTTTCAGGCTTTGTTTGCTCAATTTCCCAGCTGGAGAGATCTTCCGAAAAAGATTTTAATTGCTTAATTTTAGATCCATTCTTATCAAGAATAAAACTATTTCCATCAAAAATTAAATTATCATTTGCTCCAATCTGGTTGACATATATCAGCGGTACTTGAAGATATTGTGCAGCAAAACTGGAAACCTTGGATCTTAGCTCTGACTTTTTCAAAGTATATGGTGAGGCTGATAAATTTACTAAAATATCAACTTTTTTTTTCTTTAAATCAACAATGGGATTTTTTTTATGAATTCCTCTACCTTCTATATCATTGTTGACCCATAAATCCTCACATATAGTAAAGCCAAGTCGCCAAGTTTTATTTTTAATTTGTTTAATCAATACGGAAACTTTTTCTTCTGATCTAAAGTATCTTTTCTCATCGAATACTTCATAAGTGGGGAGAATAATTTTACGAGCAATTATTTTCCATTCACCGCCCTCAACCAACGCGATAGAATTATAAAGATTAGGAAAAAAAGAATCGTTTATTAACTCAGCTATCCCGACTGTGATACTTAAGTTCCCATATTTTTTATTAGTATCTGAAGCTAATTTATCAAGAATTTGGTATTGATTTTTGATTAAATTTTTTTTAAAAAGTAAGTCATTTGCGGGATATCCCCATAATGAGAATTCTGGAGTAAGAACAAAATCAGCAGAAATTGAGCTAGCTTTCGAAGCAGTACAAAGAATTTTTTTTGCATTACCCTCTAAATCACCAACAACTGGATTAATTTGAGCAAGTAAAAACTTCATTCAACTAATTTAGTGGATTCATATAAATTATTCTTTTTAACAATATCTATTAATGAAGTTGGTAAATTAGAATAATTAAAATTTGATCTGAGCTTAGAACTTGAAATCTTTGGGATTTTTATGGTTGAAATCTTAAATTTCACTTTATAAGTTTCTAACATTTTAAGAGTATTTGAATCAACAGGATATCCCTCTCTTAAAATTACTAAAAAACTAACCTCATCAGTAATTTTATCAAAATTTTTCCAGTAGAAAATATCTTTAATTAAATCGCTCCCAATAACAAAATCTAAATTATTTAATTCATAAATTCTTTTACATTTTTTAATTGACTCTAATGCCCATTGGCTACTAACTTTTTGATTAAATAAAATTTTAGGATTATCTAAATCTTCAATAAGAGTTTTTAATAAATGGCTACGAATTGTGATATCCTCTTTGTGATTTTTCTTAGGGTTGTTACTTACATAACCAATTGTAAAAGCATATATTTTGGATAATTCTTCAAGTATTTTTTTATGTCCAATAGTAGGTGGATCTGCACTGGTCCCAAATAATGCAATGCTTTTTCCCATTTAAGTTTTAAGGCAGAATGCTAACTAAATTATTATTCAAATTTCTATTTGAAAAATAAATATTTATGTGGTTAAAATTCTCTTGGTCATTAAAATTCATATTTTGAATCATAATAGCGGGTTCTATAAAAGAAGTTTTGCTTCTTATAAATATCTCTTTTGCGGCTAATCTCCCAAGAATTTTTGTAGAATAAACCGCTATTGCTGCTTGAATAATAGCTATGGGTCCATAGGGTAATAGTGAAAGCCCGTTAGTAAAAGGTGCTGTTAATAGAATTATTTTCTTAATAAGGTTGAAAGAGGTATTGACGCCGACTTGAGTGACTCCCAAACATAAATTATTAATGGATATATTTCTAAATATTTTTCTTGTAGATTCACCTTTCAACTTTAAGCCGTAAATCTTACTTAATTCGCTAATCAATGCAGTATCTAGCGCTGCACTACCTGCAACATCAAATAAAATAAAGGGATTAAGAGCTACTGCGGATGCCTTTATACTCGAAAATTTACCAATAGTTGACTGAGCTAATTTCCGCCTTCTTTTCAATCTTTGTTCCTTTATCTGAAGAAATAATTTGTCAGCTAATTGAAGGGAGTTTAATGTTAACAAGATCTCACCATGTTGATTTATTATTTCTGTAATGTAATTTTTAAGATTGTTTTCATGATTAATAATTATTGGAATATTTAAATCTTTTGGAAGCTTAAAACTTATATTTTCTATTATTTCTTTTAAATCATTTTTATTAAAAAGATCGATTTTATTTAAAATAACAATAATTTTTTTCCCATCTTTAATCAAGGAGCTGATTTCGCTTAATTCATTTCTATTCAAATCTCCCGAAACTATAAATAAAATAAGATCAGAATAATTTATACTAGAGTAAGTTTTATTTGGAAATTTAATATCGCAGAAATCAAATCCTGGAGAATCTAGAAACTCTACACTATTTAATGTTTGATTTTTGAGGGTGCATACTTCGGCTTGTATTTCTCTAGTGGTTCCATTAATAATATTTGTTTTGAATGTATCTTTTTTTAATAAAGAGTTTAAAATTGATGATTTTCCTACTCCTGATTTACCATATGTACCAATTCTGATTTTTTTTTCTTTAAGCCTAAAAAGTTGTTGATTAAAAGAAATTATTTCTCTATTAAAAAAACTTTTTTCATAATTTGTAAGATCAATAGTCTCCCACCAATTTTTTAAGAGTAAATAATTTTTGTTAAGGTGCAATTCTGCCATGATTTATTCCCCGCCCCAACCAGCTAATACAGATAAAACAGCTTCTGCACCAATAATTCCCACAAATCCCCCAAATTCATCTACTACTACTTTTACTCCTTTATGATTCTTGTCAAATCTTGTTAATAATTTATCTGCCTTAATCATTTCGGGAATATAGTCCACAGGTTCGCAAATCTCCGATAATAATTTTTTATTTTTCCCATTAATTAATTCTGACAACATTTTTTCACGCTTAACTACACCTTGTATCTTGTCAACTTTATCTCCCAAAATAACCCACCATGGAGAATTGTCAGACATTATAAGATTTGAAATTTCATCAAGACTAGAAGACCCATCTAGACAAGGAGCTGAAACTCTAGGGATCATTAAATCTTTAGCTTTTAAATCATTTAATTGAAAAACTTTAAATATCATTGCTGCCTCATCAGCTTCTATTACTCCTTTCTGACTCCCAATTTTTGCCATTTGTCTAATTTCTTCTTCATCAGTTGAAATTTCATTTTCTGCAGTGATAACCGGAAATATTTGTTCTATTAATATTAAGAATGGCCTCATTAAAGTATTTAATATTCTCAAGATTGGAACTGATAATAATGCTATTTGAACTGAAAATCTTGTGCCAAGAGCTTTTGGTAGTACTTCGCCCACTAAAACCACGAGTATATAAAAAGCGATTGAAAACAGGGTTAAGCCAAAACTACCGTTAATTACCAATGCTCCGTACACACCTAA
>QCBW01000025.1 GCA_003281485.1 Prochlorococcus sp. AG-347-J20
CAGAGATTAGTGTAATTACAATTATCATTAATCTTGTTTTAGGAAATGCAGTTCCAATAATTTCTACTTGACCTCTCATCCATGAGGGAGCTGTTACATCAACATTACGAGCACTTGCTCTACTAAGTTTGCTTACAGTGGATGAAATAACGCTCCCGGTAAGAACTCCAGTTAAAGCAGCAAATATCCAAGTACTAAATTTAAAATATTTGAAATTTATTGATTCTTTTATTTTTGAAGGAAATGTTGTTGGTAAAAATAAACCAACTATCAGACTTATAACCAAACCAGTCCCATAAGCTAAAGGTACACTTCTTACAAATTGTTGAAGAATTAGGCTTACGCCCCATGTAGCGAGAAGTGTTTCTAGTGGACTTCCATAAAGCTTTCTTATTATAGTTTTTTCCAGGAGAATGCCTACTACTCCACTAACAATAAAAGCTAAGAAAATTGAAACTATTATGTATGAATTGTAGAAAGGTTTTAATATAGGTAATTTAAATATTAATTGTGTAACGTATGTTGTGTAAGCCCCAAGCATCATAAGTTCTCCATGGGCAAGATTAATTACGCCCATAAGACCAAAAACAATTGCCAGACCTAATGCAGCAACAAGTAGTACAGATCCGATCGCAACACCATTAAAAAGACTATCGAGAAGTAACTCCAATTTAGAAAATGAAAATATTTGATTATATAAAATAAAAGGAGGTGTTAACCTCCTTTTATTTTGAAGTATAGGTTTTAAATAAATTAAAGCTTATACTTTTCTCCTTTTTTAGGATCTGTCCAATCGCATGCAAATCCTTTTGAACTTGGATGCTTTTGGTTCCATGCTTGAGGAAGAACAACTCCTGTCTCTTCAAGGATTGTAAATCCACCCTCTGCATTAATCTCTCCAATTCTTACTGTTTGAGATAAGTGGTGATTAGGCATAACTTCAACAGGACCTTGTGGGGCATCAAAAGTTTGACCAACAAGAGCTTCCCTTACTGCGTTGTCGTCGAATGTCCCAGCATCTTCTACTGCCTGTTTCCATAAATAAACCATGTTATAAGCAGATTCTTGAGGATCAGCTACAACACGATCAGCTCCCCATCTTTTCTTGAAACTTGCAGCAAATTTCTTAGATGCAGGAGTGTCAATTGACATCATGTAGTTCCAAGCGCCGTAATGACCTTCAAGGAACTCGGGACCAATTGTACTAATCTCTTCTTCAGCAATTGAATAGTTCATTACATAGTAGCCACTTGAAGGGGTGATACCTGCGTCTTGTATCTGTTTGAAGAATGCAACGTTTTGGTCACCATTAAGTGTATTAATGATTATTCCACCTTCAGGAAGTGCCTTTTTGATTTTTGAAATAATTGGAGCAACTTCAGTATTTCCCAATGGAAGGTAATCTTCTCCAACAACTTTTCCTCCTAACTGTTTAACCTGAGCTTTTGTGATTGTGTTTGAGGTTCTAGGGAAAACATAATCAGAACCTACAAGGAAGAAATCTCCACCAGCTGCGGGAGAACGTTTATACATAAAATCTGTAGCAGGTTCAGATTGTTGGTTTGGTGTTGCTCCTGTATAGAAAATGTTGTTAGAACATTCTTGAGCTTCATATTGAATTGGGTAGTAAAGGAAAGCATCCTTTGATTCGTAGACTGGTAACATTGCCTTTCTACTAGCAGATGTCCAGCCACCAAAAACGACAGGAACTCCGTCTTGGTCTATAAGTTTTTTAGATTTTTCAGCAAAAGTAGGCCAGTCAGATGCACCATCTTCAACTATGTATTCTATTTTGTAGCTTTTGCCGCCAACATTTACACCACCAGCAGCATTTATTTCTTCAATAGCCATTTTTTCAGTATCAACAAGAGTTGATTCAGAAATTGCCATTGTTCCAGATAACGAATGCAAAATACCAACGGTTACTGTGTCGTCGAAACTACCGGAGGTTCCACCTCCACCACATGAAGTTGCTGTGACCGCAAGTGAGGCAGTAGCTAATCCTGCCAAAATACGCCTTGAAATTCTCATGAATTAGGATAAATTAGGTAATTGACCCTCATTAAGGGGATAAAATTAAAGTTATTAACGAGTGCGGATTCGTTTTGTATCAGCGGTAACTATTTGTTGAATCCAATATATTAGTTATAGACATTTTTCTAGTTTCAATTGTTGGGTAAATGTGATTCTAAAAATTGAGTTATTTCTTCAACTCCTATGCCGCTACTAAGGTTGGTAAAAAACCAAGGTTTCCCTTTTCTCATGAATTCAGTATCACTTTTCATAATATTTAAATCTGCACCAACCATATCTGCTAAGTCAATTTTGTTTATTAATAATAAATCTGACCTTGTTATCCCCGGTCCACCTTTTCTAGGGATTTTGTCTCCTGCAGATACATCAATTACATATATTGATAAATCTACAAGTTCTGGACTAAAACTAGATGCTAAATTATCTCCTCCACTTTCTACAAAAACAAAATCTAAAGGATTATATTTATTTTCTAAATCTAAAACTGCATTTTTATTTAAGGAACAATCCTCTCTTATCGCTGTATGAGGACAACCTCCTGTTTCTACACCAATAATCCTTCCTTCCTCTAAAACTTGCTTATTTATTAGAAAGTTAGCATCTTCTTTGGTGTAAATATCATTTGTGACAACTGCTATCTCATAATTTTTATTAAGGTTTAAGCAAAGAGTCTCTAATAATGCAGTTTTTCCTGAACCTACAGGCCCAGCAACTCCTACTCTTAATTTGCTGCTCATAAATTAATTTCTAAAAAGTTTTGTATAAAGATCATTATGATTTTGTTGTGCCATAGCTAAGCCTACATTTCCAAAGTAGATGTCATCAATTTCTATGTCCATAATTTCTTTAGAAACTTTTGAAATAATTGGTAATAAATCTTTCTGAATTAATTGTGCTTTTGTTGAACCAATAGGAATAATCCTCAATGCTGCACTAAGTTGGTTTGCACTCCACGAGTATAAAAAATTCTCAACCATTTCTAACTTCGTAATTTCAAAACAATAACAAGCCCAACTCCATGCTAGAGGCCAGGAGTTTTTTTTACTTTTTTTATAAAGATATTCAAATCCAAATTCTTTGGTTAAATCAAAAAGAGATTTTGACATTTGAATTTGTTGTTCTCTCATTTCGACAGAGTCTTTTGATGAAAGGATCCACTTATCCAAACTCAGAAGCTTTTGCAAATTACTTTTTAAAAATTTGCCGTCGTTTAAATCATTGAAAATATCAAAAAAATTTAATAAAAGTCTTGCATCTAGCTTGATTTGACCAATTTTTAGTTCACTTATGATTAATTCTTTTACTGAATTTGAGTCTTTAAAATTTTTATTATGAAGAAAACTCTCCATTCCCTCCGAATAACAAAATCCTCCAACTGGTAAGTTAGGGCTTATTAATAAATACTTTAATAAGTGACTTTTACTCATGACTATGGGCCCCTCTCTCAGGAAAGAATTTTTTCTGCGTATTTACGATATCAACATTAAAATTTTTAAGCATATTTTCAATTACGTAATCACCTTTTGTCAGAAGAATATCTTCTTCAATTTCTACCTCTACATGCCTATTACCTAAATGATATGCAGTTTTGATAAGTTCAATTTTAGAATTTGAACTTATTTCAATCAAATTTTCTTTTTTGGCAATTATCTCTATATAAAAATTGGATTCATTAGTTATAAGAATATCTCCATCATTTAATTTGCCCTCTCTAGGTAATTGTAAAATTATTTCTTGATCACAATCAGTTAATCTTTTGCCTCGCAGGATTCTTCTTTCATCTGAACTTAAAGTAAGTTTTAAAAATGAACCTAATAGAGGTTTTTCTTTAATCCAATCAGTTACAACTATTTGTTTATTCATTCTCATAATCAAAATTTTTGGTTACTTTAATTTAGTAATTAAAGAAAACAATTTATGATTAAAACTTCTTGGGAAGGTAATTGTTTCTTAAATTTTTTCAATAATAAAGCAAGTTTAGGAAATGTTAATAAAACAATCTTTAAATCTAAATCAACTTCTCCTTATAAGTTACTAAAGTCCACTCATGATAAGGAGGGCAGATGCATTTTACCTGTTCTTCATACTGCAGGGGGATTGGTTGGTGGCGATTTACTTGATTTTGAGATTAATCTTGAAAAAAACTCTAAGGCATTGTTGACCACTTCTTCAGCTCAGAAAGTGTATGGATCAGTTGGGAGATCTAAAGTTAATCCAAAAGGAACTTTTTCAAAACAAAAAAATCTTATAAAGATTCTGGATAATTCTCATTTGGAATATCTCCCCCAAGAAACAATTATTTTTGCAAATGGTCTATATGATCAAAAGCTTAAAGTATCTATTTCAGAAACTTCAAGTTTTTTATTTACTGATTTAATAAGACTTGGAAGATCTTCCTCTGGAGAGTCTATTGAGAGCGGAGTTTTTAGGTCTAAATTAGAGATTATTAGAAATAATGATTTATATGATGATTGGGAATATGTTGATCAAATTGAGTTATCTAAGGCAAGTTATGTTGCCAAGTCAGGTATGGATTACATGCCTGTTTTTGGTTCATTAATTTGGATTTGCGAAAAAGATTTTTCTAAGTCAAAATTAATTAATCTAGTGAGAGATATAAAAAAGATTTTTAATGAAACTGACAATAATTTATCTATTGGAATCCTTGATAATGGGATCTCTGTAAGATTTCTAGGGAGTTCTACTCAAGACGCTAGGAAATGTTTTTTTTGTATTTGGAAACAAATTAGGTCTGTTTGTGGATTCTGTGAGCCAAAATATCAAGGTGTATGGCCTTTACAAGATTCTATGAATTATTAATTATGTTCAGAAAGAACCTTTTTTAAAAATTTATAGATTAATTTTTTATTATGCATCTTTCACCTCAAGAAAAGGATAAATTATTGATTTTTTCTGCTGCTCTATTAGCTGAAAGAAGACTTGCTCGAGGTCTAAAGCTTAATTATCCTGAGACAATTGCTTTTTTAAGTTTTCAAATTCTTGAAGGAGCTAGAGATGGGAAAAGTGTAAGCCAATTAATGTCTGAGGGAACCGCTTGGCTTACAAAATCACAAGTTATGGAGGGTATTCCTGAAATGGTCGATGAAGTACAAATAGAAGCTGTTTTCCCTGATGGAACTAAATTAGTAACTATTCACAATCCGATTAATTAGTTATGAGTAATTTAATACCAGGTGAAATAATTCCTGAACAAGGTGAAATCGTATTAAATCATAGAAAGGAAGTTATGACAGTAAAAGTCTCTAATTCTGGAGATAGACCTGTTCAAGTTGGATCTCATTATCATTTTTTTGAAGCTAACAAGGCTTTAATTTTTGATAGAGAATTAACAATTGGTATGCGTCTTGATATTCCTGCAGGAACAGCAATTAGATTTGAGCCAGGAGATACAACTGATGTCAAATTAGTTCCCTACTCAGGTTTAAGAAATGCATATGGTTTTAATTCATTAGTTAACGGTTCTTTAGATACTTGAAATCATGTCCTACAAAATTGACAGAAAAACTTATGCTCAAACTTACGGACCCACTACCGGAGATAGAGTAAGACTTGCAGATACTGAACTTTTTATTGAAGTAGAGAAGGATTTAACTACTTACGGAGATGAAGTTAAGTTTGGAGGTGGTAAAGTTATCCGAGATGGAATGGGACAATCTCAAGTTACTAGAGATGATGGTTCTGTAGATACTGTAATAACAAATGCTTTGATTGTAGATTGGTGGGGAATAATTAAGGCAGATGTAGGTATTAAAGACGGGAAGATTTTTGAAATAGGTAAGGCTGGTAATCCTGATATTCAAGATAAGGTTAATATCATTATTGGCGCCTCAACAGAAGTAATAGCTGGAGAGGGCCATATTCTCACTGCAGGATCAATAGATACACATATACATTTCATATGTCCCCAACAAATTGAAACCGCACTTGCTTCTGGAATCACAACTATGTTGGGTGGAGGCACCGGACCTGCCACAGGTACAAATGCAACTACCTGTACTCCGGGTTCTTTTCATATTACTCGGATGCTTCAATCTGCAGAAGCATTCCCTGTGAATTTAGGTTTTTTTGGCAAGGGAAATTCAACAAACGAGAGAAATCTTATCGATCAAGTTGAAGCTGGTGCCTGCGGGTTGAAGCTTCATGAGGATTGGGGAACTACTCCATCCACCATAAATTCTTGTCTTAATGTTGCAGATAAGCTTGATGTTCAAGTTTGTATTCACACTGATACTTTAAATGAGGCAGGTTTTGTAGAAGACACCATCAATGCTATTGCAGGAAGAACAATTCATACATTTCATACTGAAGGAGCAGGTGGTGGCCATGCTCCAGATATTATTAAAATTTGTGGAGAAAAGAATGTTCTTCCAAGTAGTACTAATCCAACTAGACCCTATACGAGAAACACATTAGAGGAACATCTCGACATGCTAATGGTCTGTCATCATTTAGATTCTAAAATCCCAGAAGATATCGCATTTGCTGAATCCAGAATCAGAAGAGAGACTATTGCTGCCGAAGATATTCTTCATGATTTAGGCGCCTTCTCAATTATCGCAAGTGACTCTCAAGCAATGGGAAGAGTGGGGGAAGTAATAACAAGAACTTTTCAGACAGCCCATAAAATGAAATTACAAAGAGGACCCTTACCTGAGGATTCTGATAAGAATGATAACTACAGAGTAAAGAGATATATTGCTAAAGTTACAATTAATCCTGCGATAGCACATGGTATTAATAAATACGTTGGTTCTATAGAAAAGGGGAAAATTGCAGACTTAGTATTGTGGAAACCTTCTTTTTTTGCAGTTAAGCCTGAACTAGTTGTGAAAGGAGGTTCTATCGTTTGGTCCCAAATGGGTGATGCAAATGCCTCAATTCCAACTCCAGGTCCTGTTCATGGTAGGCCTATGTTTGCAAATTTTG
>QCBW01000026.1 GCA_003281485.1 Prochlorococcus sp. AG-347-J20
AATTTAGTGATTCTGAAGAAGAAGATAAAGGGCTCGGGAATATAAAGCTTGGTCCAAAAGGTATCTACACTGAAGATTCAATAAGAGTTTATCTCCAAGAAATTGGAAGAATTAGACTTTTAAGACCAGATGAAGAAATTGAGCTTGCAAGAAAAATTGCTGATTTACTCCAATTAGAAGAGCTAGCAACTCAATATGAGTCAGAAAAAGGACATTTCCCATCTGTAAGAGAATGGGCCGAGTTAATAGATGTGCCTCTTCCTAAATTTAGAAGAAGACTTCTCTTAGGGCGCAGAGCTAAAGAAAAAATGGTTCAATCAAATTTAAGATTAGTTGTTTCCATTGCTAAAAAATATATGAACAGAGGTTTATCATTCCAAGATTTAATCCAAGAAGGAAGTTTGGGTCTAATTAGGGCAGCGGAAAAATTCGACCATGAAAAAGGTTATAAGTTCTCTACATATGCAACTTGGTGGATTCGCCAAGCCATTACAAGAGCAATTGCTGATCAAAGTAGAACTATTAGATTGCCAGTTCACTTATACGAGACAATATCCAGAATTAAAAAAACCACAAAAGTTCTTAGCCAAGAATTTGGCAGGAAACCTAGTGAAGAAGAAATCGCTGAGAGTATGGAAATGACAATCGAAAAATTAAGATTTATAGCTAAAAGTGCGCAACTTCCTATTTCTTTAGAAACTCCAATAGGGAAAGAAGAAGACTCAAGACTTGGAGACTTTATAGAGGCTGATATAGAAAATCCAGAGCAAGATGTTTCTAAAACTTTACTAAGAGAAGATTTGGAAGGAGTATTAGCCACTCTTAGTCCAAGAGAAAGAGATGTCCTCAGATTGAGATATGGAATTGATGATGGAAGAATGAAAACTCTTGAAGAAATTGGCCAGATTTTTGATGTGACGAGAGAAAGAATTAGACAAATAGAGGCAAAAGCCCTAAGAAAACTTAGACATCCAAATCGAAATGGGGTTTTAAAAGAATATATAAAATAAAAAAAGTTAAATATAATATTCAGCTTTAAAAACTGGCAAAATAATAGCTTAAGATAGATTCGACTTAATTTTTAATTCAAACTCAAAATAATATTTAATGACTAATTTTAAGCTAAAAATAGCTAGTAGAAGAAGTAAGCTAGCAATGGTTCAAACTTTATGGGTTAAAGATCAACTAGAAAGGAATATTCCCAATTTAGAGGTATCTATAGAAGCTATGGCGACTCAAGGTGACAAAATCCTAGATGTAGCCTTAGCAAAAATAGGCGACAAAGGCTTATTTACAAAAGAACTTGAAGCACAAATGCTCGTAGGCCATGCAGATATAGCTGTACATTCTCTGAAAGATTTGCCAACCAATTTGCCTAATGGCCTTAAATTAGGATGCATTACAAAAAGGGAGGATCCTGCAGATGCTTTAGTAGTAAACAAAAAAAATGACTGTTATAAACTAGAAACCTTACCTGAAGGTTCGATTATTGGAACAAGCTCTCTAAGAAGACTTGCACAATTAAGAAATAAGTACCCACATCTAGTTTTCAAAGATATCAGGGGAAATGTTATTACAAGAATTGAAAAATTAGATGCAGGAGAATTTGATTGTATAATTCTTGCGGCCGCTGGTTTAAAGAGATTAGGCTTTGAATCAAGAATTCACCAGATTATCCCAAGTGAAATTTCCCTTCATGCCGTTGGCCAAGGAGCACTAGGCATTGAATGTAAATCTGATGATAATAA
This sequence comes from Prochlorococcus sp. AG-347-J20, assembly GCA_003281485.1. Lineage (GTDB taxonomy): Bacteria > Cyanobacteriota > Cyanobacteriia > PCC-6307 > Cyanobiaceae > Prochlorococcus_A. Next base: position 1,749 of record QCBW01000026.1, read on the forward strand.
AGTTTTAGAAATTATAAAAATTTTAGAAGATAAAACAACCAGTCTAAGATGTCTAGCAGAAAGGGCTTTTTTAAGAGAGCTTGAAGGTGGATGCCAAGTCCCAATAGGTGTGAATAGTAAAATTCAGAATGAACAACTTTGCCTTACTGGCATGGTTGCATCTCTTGATGGAGAAAGGCTTATTAAAGATCAATATATTGGCAATATTAATGATCCAGATGAAGTAGGCAAAGAACTAGCTAAAAAATTAAAGCAGCAGGGCGCCGAAGATATACTAAGCGAAATATTTGAAAAATTTAGAGAAAAATAAAATTTGTTAATTTACTAATTTAGGATCAATTTCTTTTTTGTATCTCTCTTCACAATCTTTAATCACTTTAACAGCTTCTTCTATCCCAAAAAAACCATTTACAGTACATGTTCCAGGTTTTTTGAGATCTTTGTAGTGCTCCCAATAATACTTTGTTTCTTTTAACCAATGATCGCCAAGGTCTTCATAACTTGAGATATGATCCATTCTTTTATCATCCGCGAGAACCGCTATTACCTTATCATCGACCTCTCCACCATCATCAAATTTCATCACCCCAATAATCCTTGCTTCCACAATAGATCCGGGTATCAATGGCTCAGTTACTCCAACAATTTCCACATCAAGTGGATCTCCATCTTCATCCCATGTCCTTGGAATACATCCATAAGCAAAAGGATACGCAAGTGATGAATAACCTACCCTATCAAGTTTAAGATGGCCAGTTTCTGTAATTAATTCATATTTATTTATGGTATTGGAGTTCAATTCAACAATAGTGTTTATTATTGTATTTGAGCTATCAGTGAAAGCATTTAGTATGTGCAATAAATTGGGTGTAACCCTGCTTGGGGGCTGATTTAGATTTGCCATCAAGAAATTATTTTTATTTATCTTACATCCTCACACCTAACCAAATTATTTAAAAGTAATTTTTCAGCAAAAATCATTTATCTTAGACCTTAAATGATTAATAAAATAGTTTGGCGATAGTTCTTCATTAGTTACAGCTCTTACCAACTCCATACAATTAACTGATCTGCCATATTCATGTATATTATTTTTTAACCAAAAGATGATCTTTTGATATTCACCATTTTCAATTAAGTTATCAATCAAACCTATGTCTCTTTCCATTTGAGAAGATATTTGCGCACTTATAACATGTCCTAACAAATATGAGGGGAAATATCCAAACGCCCCTTCACTCCAATGAACATCTTGAAGACAACCTTCTGAATCATTAGATGGTTTAATTCCTAGTAGTTCATCATATCTTTTATTCCATTCTGTTGGAATATCTTCAGCAGGTAACCCTCTTTCAATTAAATCTATTTCAAGTTCGGTTCTTATTAATATATGCAAGCCATAAGTCAATTCATCCGCTTCAACCCTATTTAATCCTGATTCCAAATGATTAATAGATTTCCATAGTCCTAAATAATTATTAAGAGAACATCCAGCCGAAACAAATTTGTTAAAAAATCTTTTTGAAAAAGATTTGGATTTAACTATTCTATTTTCCCAAAATAAAGATTGACTTTCATGAATACCCATAGAGGTTGCCTGACCTAAAGGCCAAGCAAACCATTGATGACTTTGAGATGGCAAACCCTGCTCATAAATAGAATGCCCCCACTCATGTGCAGTTGCTAAAAAACTTGATAATGGTTCACCTTCAACAATTCTTGTCGTAATCCTGTAATCATTAGGCCCTAATGTAATCGAAAAAGGATGGGGAGATTTACCAACAACAACTAGATCTTTATCTCTCCCAAACTCATCAAGTAATTGAGAACATAAATTATGTTGAGATTCTGGACTCAAATCCCAGTGATATTTCTTAGATTTATTAATCCCTCTAATCAATAATGGGAGAGTGTCTTTTAAAGGCTGAAACATTTTATTCAGCCACTTTAAAGTTAATTCAGGCTCAAAGGGTTGGGCTAAAGTTTCCCATGGTGAATATTGATCTGATATTTGTTTTGCCTCTTCAATCCGCAATTTAACTAATTCTTCAAAGAAAGGAAGAAAAATTTTAAAATCTGATTTTTCCTTAGCTTCTTGCCAGCTTTCATACCCTTTAGATTTTGCCTTTGCTAGAGACTCAACTAATTTAGGATCTAAATTTCTTTCTCTATTAAATTCCTTCAATAAAAGACTAATATTTCTTTCTTTATCTTTTATGAAAAGTTGATTATCGGAATTTCGTTCAATATCTGCTAGTTCATTTTTAGCAGATTGTATTAAATTAGAAAATTCCTCGGAAGAATTTCTTTCATGCAATACTTTTGCAATATAAGTAAGTTGTTCAGACCTCCAAGAAGCACCTTTCTTTGGCATTCCAGTATTCTGATCCCAATAAAGTGTATTTTGGATTGAACCTAATATTTGTGTTTCTTTAAGGTAAGCACCCAGCTTATTCCAATGAGTTACAGCCAAAGATTTAAATGGAAATTAAATTTATCTTAAGATAAAAATTTTAATGTCTGCAGTAAAACATGCATCTTTATCCATAATAGGATATTGATTAATTAAGTTTTAACTTTTATGGAACAAATATTTTCAAAATTAAAATTCATAACCCATGGCGAGGGTTTTATTGACATCACATATGATTTAAATTTATGTGTTGAAAAAAATAATTTTCATTCAGGAATTTTAAATTTAACTACACTTCATACCAGTTGTAGTTTAACTATTAATGAGAACGCAGATCCAAATGTACTGAGGGACCTAAAAAAGTATATGCAATCGATAGTTCCCTATGAATCCTATTTAACACTATCAAAAGAGAAAGAAGAAATATCCTATAGACATTATCAAGAGGGCGCTGACGATATGCCAGCACATATTAAAACGTCCTTAACAAACACTTGTTTGTCTTTAAGTTTCCAAGAGGGGAAAATTATGTTGGGCACATGGCAAGCTGTTTATTTATGGGAACATCGATTTGATCAAAAGGAAAGAATTGTAAATGTACATATAATTGGTGAGAAAAAGTAAGGTATTTATAATGTAGTAAATCAGATTTCTAATTTAATGGAACCCTACCTTTTGCAAGATGAAGAATTGAATGAATTAGTTGTCAAAATACCTGGCTGGGAAATTAAATCTAAACAAATCCAAAGAGAATTTAACTTCGCTAATTTTATTGAAGCCTTTGCTTTTATGACTAAGGTTGCTTTAATCTGTGAAAAATATAATCATCATCCTAACTGGGAGAATGTTTATGCGAAAGTAATAATTCAATTGAATACACATGATCTGGGAGGTATTACAAATCTGGATCAAACATTAGCTTCGGAAATCAACAAAATTTTCGATCAATAAAATGTAAACTTTTTTTTAAACTAGTTAAATGTCTAAAAATTTATTGCCAGTCACTATTATTAGTGGATTTTTAGGTTCTGGCAAAACTACACTTCTAAATCATATTTTAAAAAATCAAGTTGGTATTAAAACAGCTGTTCTAGTTAACGAATTTGGAGAGATCGGAATAGATAATGACTTAATAATAGAAGGCTCAGAAGACATGATCGAATTAAATAATGGATGTATATGTTGCTCTATCAATGGCGAATTATTAAATACAGTATCCAAAGTTTTAGAAAGAGCTGAAAAATTAGACTATTTGATTGTGGAGACAACTGGCCTAGCAGATCCATTACCAGTAGCCATGACTTTTGCGGCTGGTGATCTTAGAGAAAAAGTAAGATTAGATTCGATAATCACTGTTATTGATGGAGAAAATTTTGATTTTAAAATTAATAATAAAAGTATCGCCTATTCTCAGATTTTGTACGGAGATATCCTTCTTCTAAATAAATGCGATTTAGTAAATGAAAAACAATTAAAGAAAATAGAGGAGTTTGTAAATAAAATAAAAAAA
>QCBW01000027.1 GCA_003281485.1 Prochlorococcus sp. AG-347-J20
AATTTTTGAAACTGGAAGACAATTCGTTGATGGAGTATCTGGTGCTAGGCCAGGTAAAAGAAGGAACTCAGATTTTCAAGGAATAACAAGTAAGAGTGTTAAAAAAGTAGGAAGATGGGTATCTGAAAAAGTGGATTTATTTTTTGATGAAGAAAATGATGATTGGAATGATGAGAATTTTTATGATGATCAAAGCGATATTAAGACATTTTCCAGAGAATCAAATTCTTATGAATCTACTACAAAGTATTCAAAAAGACCTTTAGAAGCAATATCTTTAAGGCAACCAAAAAATTTACAGACAACTGAGCAAAAAAAATTACCCTATGTGAAAGAGAGTAAGGATGAAGATTGGCCAGATGAAATGGATTTCAAAGTTGAAAGATGGCAAAGAGCTTCAGAAAATGAGAATAATACTTCGATAGATCAATCAATCCAACAAGTTCAATCAAAATCAAGAAATCTTCCCAGATCAAGAAGAAGAAGAGTATAGTTTGGTAAATTCTTTAATTCCTGAATAACCCAGTAAAGTTTCTAAATTTGGATTGAAAACCTCCCTTATAATTGTTAAGGGTTTTTTGTCTCGAAAAAATCTGTAATTTCTTGACCAGAATGGACCTTTAAAGCAAAATTGATCTTCTAACCATTTTGCATTGACAAGTGAAATACGATCAACTTCTCTAAATAATTCTGATCTGTCTTGCGTCAAATTCTTCCAAATTGGCTCTTCTTTGGCTTTTAAATTTTCATTCACTTGATCTGCATTCCACCAACTTTCTGCCCATGCTAGGTTTTTATTATTGCTTTTGATCCATACCTGTCTTCTAATTAAAGGTCCATTTAACTGATTCAATTCTTTAGGGCCTTCTTTAGTGGATAGAGGATCTAATTGCATTGAAATTAATTTAATTTTTGTCTCTTGATTAGTTAAAAGCTGCAGATGTCTAGTTGGACTTCCATCCCCAAGCAGCATTAATTTCCATGGGCCAGATATTTTTGGTAGTGAATTCTTCACTAAAAAATTAGAGGCTTTTTCTTCCCATAAAATTTTTGGAGAGTTAAAAAGTTTATTATTCAGTGCTCTGACGGAGTGCTTTTAAGATGATAACTTTTTTTTAGCAAAAATATTTGCCTTATCTTTTTTTATCTCTCTTATTTTTAGCCAAACAAGTAAAGCAGTTAAATCAGCTTTGCTAACCCCAGGAATTTTTGAAGCATCACCAAAATTTTTTGGCTTTATCTTATTCAAATTTTCTCTAGCTTCTAAAGATAATGTATCTATCTTTTCATAATTTATTTCTAGAGGCAGAGATTTACAGCTTTGACGATTTATTTGTTCAATGTTGTTTTTTTGTCTTTTAAGATAACCCTCGTATTTAATATCTATTTCAACACCTTCTTGTATTGAAGAAGCTATATTTTTTTCAGTCAAATTATATTTAATTAAATCTGAATAGTGAAAGTTTGGTCTTTTTAAGAGTTCTTTCAAAGTTATTGAGCCTTTGATTTTTGATCCCGTGGCTAATTCTAGTTTTTTTGATATTTCATCCGTGTTTTTTAATCGCGTGTTTTTTAATCTTAATTTCTCTTCTTCAAGGAGTTTCATTTTTTCTTTATAGACCGACCATCTTTTCTCATCAATTAACCCTATTTCATAACCTAATGGGGTTAATCGCCTATCTGCATTATCTCCCCTAAGGGTCAACCTATATTCACTCCTGCTAGTGAGAACTCTGTATGGTTCTTTGAGATCTTTGGTAATTAAATCATTGATCATTGTTCCTATATAACTGCTTTCTCTGGTGAAGATTATTGGGTCTTTTTTGTTTAGTTTTCTTGTAGCATTGACTCCTGCAACTAACCCTTGTGCTGCTGCTTCTTCATAACCAGTAGTCCCATTAATTTGTCCGGCGCTAAATAAATATTCAATTTCTTTCGTTTCGAGTGATGTTTGGAGCTGCGTTGCAGGTATATAGTCATACTCTACAGCATATGCTGGACGCAACATTTTACATTCACTTAATCCAGGTAAGGTTCTTAAAAGTTCTAATTGAATATTTTCGGGTAAACCTGTAGAAAATCCTTGCACATATATTTCAGGAGTATTAATTCCTTCTGGTTCTAAGAAAATTTGATGTGATTCTTTATCAGCAAATTTAACGATTTTATCTTCAATAGAAGGACAATATCTTGGCCCCTTACTATCAATAAAACCGCCGTAAATGGGAGTTAAATGTAAATTGTCTCGAATTAGTTGATGTGTTTCGGTAGTTGTTCTTGTGATGTGACAACTAACTTGGGGCATATTATTTTTTATATCTGGGTCAAAAGAAAAATATTTATCTGCTGCAGTACTTGGTTGTATATCTAATTCATCAAAAATGATACTTCTTTTATCAACTCTTGCTGGAGTTCCTGTTTTTAAACGTTCTGTTTTGATACCAATTTCGTGTAAATTTTGAGTAAGTCCTTTTGCTGCTTGTTCGCCCGACCTACCAGCTGACATTGATTTATTTCCTATCCATATTCTTCCTTCTAAGAACGTACCAGCTGTGATGATAACTGATCTAGCTGAGTAATAACTACCAAAGAAAGTCCTTACACCCTTTATTCTTTTTTTTAAGATTTTTTTTGAGTTCAATCCAATTTCTTCAGTTTTTGCAATATCCAGTTCAGTAATCATTGCTTCTTTTAAAGATAAATTATCTGTATTTTGTAGTATTTCAATCATCCTTTTTGAGTATTCTCTTTTATCTGTTTGAGCTCTTAATGCCCATACAGCTGGGCCTCTACTTGCATTTAATATTCTTTTTTGTATAGCTGTTTCATCAGCTAATTTACCAATAATTCCACCTAATGCATCAACTTCATGTACCAACTGACTTTTTGCCGGCCCGCCAACTGCAGGGTTGCAAGGTTGCCAGGCAATCCTATCTAAATTGATTGTAAATAAGGCTGTAGAAAATCCCAATTTTGCTGTTGTTATAGCTGCTTCGCATCCTGCATGTCCTCCTCCAATAACGATGACGTCAAAAGATTCATTTGTTGAGTGATTATCATGCATTTTAGGAGCGATTTAATTAGCTAAATTCCTAAATCTCGTAAATTGAGGTTCAAATAATAATTTAACAGTTCCTACGGGTCCATTTCTATGTTTAGTGACAATGATTTCTGTAATTCCTCTATCTTCAGTCTCCGGATTATAGTATTCATCTCTATAAATCATTAATACTAAATCTGCGTCTTGTTCAATAGATCCTGATTCTCTGAGATCACTTAACATTGGTCTTTTATTTGTTCTGGACTCAACCCCTCTACTAAGCTGAGATAAAGCTACTACTGGTACTTTTAATTCTCTGGCCATGCTTTTAAGACCTCTTGTTATTCGTGAAAGTTCTTGCACTCTATTATCAGGGGTTGATCCTTCCATCAACTGCAGATAATCAATCACAATTAATCCAAGTTCTTTTTTTTGTTCAGCTATTAATCTTCTGCACAGAGATCTCATCTCTAGAACACTTAAGTTAGGCTTGTCATCTATAAATATTGGTAATTGACCTAATGAATTGATACCTTCTCCGAGTAATGGCCATTCATCTTGCTGTAATCTTCCTGTTCTTAGCCTTCCACTTTCGATTCCCACTTCCATAGAGAGTAGTCTATATGTCAACTGTTCTTTACTCATTTCAAGGCTAAATACACACACAGGTAAATCTTGAGATTGTGCAACATTTTTAGCCAGATTAAGAACTATTGAAGTTTTTCCCATTGAAGGTCTTCCAGCAACAATTATTAAATCACTTCTTTGAAAACCTTGAGTCATTGCATCAAGATCATAGAAATTGACAGGAATTCCAGCTACTGAAGTACCTAATGATCTTGACTCTATTTCATTGAAAGTACTTGTAAGGATTTCAGCGGCTTGAGTCAGACCTTTTGAAGGTTTTTCTTGACTGATTTCAAATATTTTTTGCTCTGCTTTATCTAGAACTTCATTAGTATCTTGAGTTTGATCAAAACCTAGTTGAACCACTTCA
>QCBW01000028.1 GCA_003281485.1 Prochlorococcus sp. AG-347-J20
AAATTTTAAGTGCTAGCTTTAAACAGCATTGCCTTGGGATTAGACTACGAGCTTTTAGCCTTAAATTTTTCAAAAATTAATTTAAAGTTGATATTTTCCTTGTAATTTTTTCAAAATTGGTTTAATTAATTGGTTTAATAAATTTTTGAAAATAAAAAAAACCAACTAAAAGTTATCGCATTAAGACCAAATATGACTACCAAAAATATGTATGCAAACTTTTTACCAATAAATGCTGTTTCAGGTTCAAGCTTAACTCTCATTAAAAAAAAGAATCATCTTGATTACGATAGCATTATTTATTTCTCAAACTTTATTATTACAGAAAAAATCTAAGATAATTCTTTTGTGAAAAATCTATTTATTTTTTATCTAGAACTTTATTCTTTAATTAAATTCAAAGATCAAGAATTTTAATGCTGTTCTCTAAAACCTATCTTAGTTTGAAAAAGTCTTGCACTAATGTATAAAAGTAAAATCAACCAAAATAAAATTTCTAAACCCATGATTAACATTTGAATAACCTCGAATGAATGAAGTTATTTTAAATCTGTTTTTAAGTCAGGGATAGAGTTTTTATACTGATTATTTCAAATTTAATAGAATTATTGAGGGTTTATGTAAATTTAAAAATGTTTGGAAATTTAAAAATTAAAAAAACTGAATTTAAAAAATAAATTCAGCTTAAGAAAATTGGTTTGTAGGATCAATTAGATAAAACCAGGTATGATTTGACCTGTAGTTAAGTATGCTCCAACGAGCGCAACAAAACCCAGCATTGCAAAACGACCGTTTAGCTTTTCAGCTACAATTTTTTCTTTTTCGATAATTTTAGGTTCAGAATTTTTCATTAGAACCAACCCGGAATTATCTGGCCAGTTGTTACATATGCACCAACTGCAGCAACGAATCCTAACATCGCCGCCCATCCATTAAAACGTTCTGCTTCAGGAGTCATTTTTTTTTAATAATTGTTAATTAATATAACATAATTATTTATTTATGTAAAGAAAATTAAGAAAAATTGCTCGTCAAGTCAAATAAAACATTTTTCCGTGACAGATATGTATCAAATTATACCCTCTCAGAATTTAGATTCTGGGTGATTTAATTTTTCTATTTGGAAAAATTAGACATAAGAAAAAGAGCTTTTATTTAAAAAATAAATCCTCATTTGGGCGCAATTTTAATTAAAATAAATACAGGATCAGCTAGTAGGGATACAGGCTGATCCTTAATAAGACAAGGTTTCATTTTTTAAAAAATAGTTTTTTTGAAGCTAAATAATTGCTATTAAATAAACAGATAAAATATTTAAATGTCATTCACGACTTTCTTCATGCACTTGGTATTTGCAAGGATCCCCTCTTTGGTCAGTTCTGACTTAATCCTTTACATAGTTCCTGCTTTGACCGTTTCAATATTATTTTTCAGTCTTAAGATAATTTTTTTTAATACTCCTAAATTGAGAAAAGTGAGATAGTAATAAGCTTTCAAAAAAAATAATTTTTAAGGCTATTACCAATTCTGATACTTTTGAGTAATAGAATTTATAATTGCAACTCAAAGGAATAAAAATATTATTAAAAAAACTTTAATATCCCGAATAATTGTGTTTTTAAATTTAAAGAAAAGTAGCTTATTAAGTAAATAAAAATTTTTAACATGTATTGAATATTATTTTATTAACAAATCAATCTGAAAGCTTTCTGCTCCATTCTTTATGCTTCTCATCTAAATTTGAGACTTTTTCTCCTAAGCTCAAATGTTTTTCCAATAATTGAATTTTTGTGAGAGTTATTTTTTCTGAATAGAATTTGATAGGTTGATTTCCATGTAAATTGTCACCACTCATTGAGGTTTTGTTGTTATTAAAATTATATTTACGATGAAAAAAAAGAAATTGCTAATTTTTTTATATTCTTTTCAGATTTTCGTAAATTTATGTGATAAAGATTTGTTTTAATTATATTTTTTTGTTTCTGTAAGAAGATTGCCAGATATATCTTCCACTCTTGTTATCTGACTTTACAGCAACGCAATTGCAAGCAATATTCCAGAGAGCTTTTTGAATTGGGTCAGGATTAAAAAGATATAACTTTTTGAAGGCTTTTTTAATTAAATAAGTAGCCTTTTTTGCGTGATAGTGTGGAATTGTGGGACAAACATGATGAACTACATGGCTTGAACCTATATTATGATGAAGGAAATTTAGTATTACACCGTAAGGCCTGTCAATAGACAGGAATGCACCTCTCATAAAGGAAAATTCTTTATTTGAAAGATGAGGCACATCTGAATCTGTATGATGAAGCCACGTATAAATTACTAACCAACCATTAACTACTAGTAAAGGACCAAAATACATTGCAATTACTGGAAAAAATCCATATTTAAAGACAAATAGGAAAACCCCAAATATTGTTAAAGCTACACCAATATCTGATATCCAAACTTTTTTTGCCCACATTGACGGCCATAATGCTTTTGAAAATGGTTTCTTTGGCCAAAAATGATTTGAAGGTATATATTTAATGCCTCCCGTACTTCCTGAGAACAAATAGGCAGGCCAGCCAAATATAAGATGTAAAACCAGTTGAAGAATTCCGTAATTTTTCTTACCAATCAAATTTGAAAAATATAATTCTTTTTCTCCTCCTGCTTTTTCTGTAATTCCATTTCCTTTGATTACTAAGGGAACATGTGTTTCACCATTAGTTATATTATTTGTGAATCGATGATGAATTGCATGAGAACGCTGCCAAGAGAAATAAGGAACTAATAGAAATGAATGTAGTAAGTATCCTGTTAAAGTTTCTAAAGTCTTGTTCTCAGAAAATGCGCCATGTCCACATTCATGGGCTATTACCCAGAATCCCATCGCAGTGGTACCTGATAGCAAAGAGTAAATGATCCAAATGGGGATCATATTAATAGTGAATGGAATAGATAAACCTATTAAAACTACAAAAAATTGAATCAATGTTGACTGTAAAAGATACCTCAAAGAAGTAAGAGTATTACACTTAAAATAGTGGTCTGGAATAACTTTCTGAAATTCTTTTATGCTTGGAATATCTTTATTATCAATATCAAGCGCTTGACCTTTTAGGCCTGAAAATTTTATATTACTCAAATTTTTATTGTAAGAATTTAGTTAAATTTAAAAAAGATTTAATTACTATACTATCAACCAACGGATCCTTTATTGATCTAAATATATATTTTTTCCCCTTTATAAGGTTTGAAATCCGAATTTTAAATATTGATATGTAAAGTTAGCAGTTTTTATTGATTTATGTTTTATTGAAATTTTTTAATTTATTTCCTCAACAGTTTAGTTCTATATGTTTCTTTGCTTCTTGTTGGATTAATTAAAGACCGCGAATATATCTCTTTGGAACACCTGATTGTTTGCGCGGTTTTACTAGAATTGGTAAAACTATTACTCCTACAGTAAAAAGACAAATTGGAGCAACTACCATTAATATCGATTCTAAAGACATGAAATTTTTTTAATTTATTAATAAATAGCAGAAAATTTTTTTTAAGTCATGCGTATTTATATCTATTAAGTGCAAATTACCTCGAAATGTTTATAAATTATTAAGCAAAAAAGAAAAAAAGATTAAAAAAATTCAGTTTTCTCGTTATCCATCTTATTAAATTAACAAAATTTT
>QCBW01000029.1 GCA_003281485.1 Prochlorococcus sp. AG-347-J20
GAAAGTAACTCTGATTCGCCAAGATATATCACTATGACAGTGAAAGATAAGCCATTTTCTGTTGTTTTCAACTCAATCCTAATGTCAAGTGGTTTAGAGGCAAAAATAGAAAATGGAATTGTTTATATTGGTCCCAATGTTCAAGAGAGGATTTTTTCTAGGCGAATATCAAGAATTTATAGATTGAATCAAACCACTGCAAGTGCTGCAGCTTCTTATTTAGCAAATCTAGGAGCAAAAGTAAGACAAACTAACACTATTACAACTGCAGTAACTTCTGGAGCGAGTCAATCTGAAACTGTTTCTGGTGCAGATGCCTCCTCTACTACTACAGAACAATCAACCACCTCCGTCAGAAGTTATGGAGGGAATGAAGGACCTTTATTGGGTTTAATGGCGACAACAGACGACAGATTGCAAACCTTGACATTGATAGGTACACCTGACCTGATTGATGTTGCAGAAACTTACATTAAACAGTTAGATTTAAGGCAAAGACAAGTAGCCCTTTCAGTAAGGATATTGGATGTTGAAATCTCTGACGGGTTAAATATAGATAATAGGTGGGCTTTTAGACAAAATAATACATTCATAGTAAATTCAAGTGGCGAATTATTGAGCACGTTAAACAGTTTTATTCCACCAACCTCTCTTCCTCTAGGAGCTACACCTACTATAAATAATGTAAATCAATATCCTAATCAACAATTTATGAATGAGTTGAGGGCAAATATGCTTTCAAAAGATACAAAAATAGTGGCGAATCCTACACTTATATTAAATGAATATCCAGGGAGCACCGGTGGAGAAACTGTCGCTTTAAGTAGTATCGATGACACTTTAAAGGCAGGAACTATAGGAAGATCATTTGGTAATGAAGCTTTTGTAATTGTAGGTACCCAAGTTCCTGTAAATTGTGAGGTTGATTCGGAAACTGGTGCTGCAACATTAGAGTATGGAATAGCAGGACTAACTTTTGGAGCAAGAATATTAAAAATTGACGATAATGGTTTTGTTACTTTTACACTATCTCCGGCAATATCTTCAAAATCAGAACAAAGATTTATAGAAGGTTGTGCAACGATAGATCTTTTAAATACCAGAAGACTTGATACTGGATCAATTAGAGTAAAGGATGGTAATACTTTAATTTTGACGGGAGTTTTAGATAATATAGAAAATGAAACGATTACAAAGTTTCCTATCTTGGGAGACATTCCCATACTTGGACAGTTATTTAGGAAGACAACGACTTCAAAAAATCAAAGGGAACTGATAATATTAGTAACTCCTCAAATTTTGAATTCTTTTGAAAGTGATCAACCTGACTTGGGATTTAATAAATCTAATTAAAATATTTTTTCTGAATATTTATTGAATATGTCTGCATTGACCATTGTTTTTGGTTGCCAATTCACCCAACCATACTTTGTTAATTGTGAATGTAAAATATCCATAAATTGGATTCCACATCGTTAGACGAGTCCATGGGATATTACTTCCTGAGCAAAAATCATATTTTAAAGAAATCGTGTCAACATTAACAGGCTTAGTTTTGTAGTGCGGAATGCTTGGATCATTATTCCTAATTTTTTCATTATAGGAGGCAAAACAATCTGCAAATTTCATAGTCTGTGAATTATGAAAACAAGATCCAGTATCATATGTAACCCCATCAGATAAAATTATCATTTGTTCAACATGTTCCTCTTGTATACCTTGACTTAACCCTTGAAAAGGGTTTGTCCACCCGCCTGCACTCAATGCAGCTACGAAATCTTTAGCTTGTTTTTTAACACTTGGAGTTACTGACAGTGGGCGAGGGAACACAGGTGTAGCATAATTACCATATTTATAAACATTCAAGTAGTAATCATCGTTAACTGGTATGGCTTCTATTAGAGCAATAAGTTGTTCTTTGGCTTCCTCCATTAGCGTTTTGCCTGGAGAATATTGACCTCCCATTGATCCAGAAACATCAATAAAAAAAGTGAATTTCTTTGTTATTAGGCATGTTCCAAAGAATTTGCACCCACCGGGAAATGTTCCTCCACCAGTTCCAGAATTTATCAAATCATCATTACTAATCATGGTGTAACCACCTGATGATTTTGTGACAGTAAGTTGATTATTAATTTTTGGTGATTCAGCATTAATAGCAATTTCAGCCCCCCTCCCTTTCTCATCTATACATAAAACTATTCCTTTAATCTCCTTCTTTTTTGATCTTAGATGTTGACAATTTATTAATTGAAACATTCAACAAACTAACAAGAGCTATAGAAAGGCCAATAGATAGTAATAAAATTTGAGGTAGTGCAAAGCCTCCTGATGAAGAACTCCTTATAAAATATTTAAATAAAAAAAGATTTTTGTTTGAATTATATGTATATTTACACATTAGATTAATTTGAATAATCTAATTAACAAGTAATTGGTCTTACATACCTGGTACCTTTTTGCTGAGAAGTCATTTCCTGAATTCTTGTTGCTCCAGAGGAAGTGTTATAACAACCAACTGCTCCAAGTCCAGAGGATCCACGAGGATAAGCCAAGAAATTTACCATTGTAGATGATCTTCTATTCATGTAGATTTGATAATTACCAGAGGGTGTATACCATCTAGAATTAGTTCTGGTACTAGTATTGTTATACAAAGCATTGCTTCGTTCTTTGCATAGCTGAGCAGTACTATACCTACAGGCAGATACATTTACATATTCACCTAAATTTCTAGGGCTTACAGCCAACTGACTATATTCTGTATAGTAAGCTTGAGCTGCTTTTGCATAGGACGCTAACATTGATGAAGCTTCTTTTTGCTTAGCTTTTTCACTTGCATTTTGGAAGCTTGGTATTGCAATTGAAGATAAAATTCCAATAATCACAACAACAACTATTAATTCAACCAATGTGAAAGCATTTTGAGATTTAAAATTTCTTTTTGATAAATAATTGATTAATTGTTTTTTAAAAAGTGTCATTAAAGTTAAAGAAAACAATAAGTTAATAACAATGATAAAGAATCAAGCCTATCTTTACAAGTAAAAACTTTGCATTAAGATAATTTCCGCCAATTTTGTATATATTAATACTATTTAGGTGAAGTGTTATGACAAATTGCAAGATTGTTTAGTCAATCCTGAATTTTGTCTATTTGCATATCTTCCAGAATAAAATCTTACTTCGTTATGGGTATTACCCGCGTTGATCAATCCCATAGGAGAGGATAAAACAATACATTTTCCCCTCTGGTAATAATTTGTATCAGGGCGACCTCCAATAACAATAATCAGATCATTTTGATTACTTGGAATTGAAAGATGCCCCCTTGGAGTAAAGTTAAAAGTTTGTATATTTACTTCTTGAAATACCTTATCTTCTATTAAAGGAACTCTGCTTTGGATATTCTTAATCTCTGCATCATTCATATCATAGCAACTAACATTAAAAGCTTTAAAACCAATACGTTTGCTTGTTAAAGGATCAATATTATTTCTTAAACGCGTATTAGTTTGCAAAGTGCATCTTCCATTCCATCGACGAGTCTCTTTTTTAACCATCTCTAAATAACTAATTAATTCTCTCAGGTAAGCATTTTGTCTCTCTTTTTCAACCCACTTTCGAATATTTGGA
>QCBW01000030.1 GCA_003281485.1 Prochlorococcus sp. AG-347-J20
ATTTAGTAATTCTAATCTCCCAAAAAATAAACATGGTGTTTGGACAGTCTTAATTGAAGAGGAAATAAAACTTCTTAAGGAATTACAACCAGTTATGGGTCTTCCAGATACTTTAAAAGCCAAGAATCTATTCGAAAATAGAAAAAAGCTCATAAATAAAGCTTTTAGCGAATTTGATGCTAAAAGTAATGACAAGGTTTTCAACTTTGATGAGGTTTTGGGCAACTCTGAAAAAGATGTTGGTAAGAATTGGAAATCAATTACTGAAAAAGATCCTGAGGCTAATAAAACTTTCCCAATAATTGATTCTGCAAATATTGAGAAACTCAGATTTGCGATAAAAGAGGATTTAAGTTTATACATGAAAGATAATTACCCCTCATTAAAGAAGGATTTATAAATATTTGTCTTTTTTTTGTTTTTTTTTGGAGCTTTTTTAAGTTAAATAGATAATAGGATTATTTTAAAATTTTGAGCAACCAAAAGTTCGAGACGCTTCAGTTACATGCAGGCCAAGTACCTGATCCAACTACAAATTCTAGAGCAGTTCCCATTTATCAAACTAGTTCCTATGTTTTTGATAATGCCGAGCATGGAGCTAATCTTTTTGGATTAAAAGAATTTGGGAATATTTATACTCGACTCATGAATCCCACTACAGATGTCTTCGAAAAAAGAATGGCAGCTTTGGAGGGAGGTATGGCAGCACTTGCAACATCCTCAGGTCAAGCTGCTCAATTCTTGGCAATCGTGAACTGCATGACAGCAGGGGATAATTTTGTCTCTACATCTTTTCTATATGGTGGGACCTACAATCAATTTAAAGTACAATTTCCGAGACTAGGAATAGAAGTTAAATTTGCAGATGGTGATAGTATCGATAGTTTTAGAAATAAAATTGATGATAAAACCAAAGCAATATATATCGAATCAATGGGAAATCCTCGATTCAACATCCCAGATTTTGAGGGACTCTCTGCTTTGGCGAAGGAAAATGGAATTCCCTTAATAGTGGATAATACCCTCGGTGCTGGTGGTGCTTTAATAAGACCAATTGATTTTGGAGCCGATGTTGTTGTGGAAAGTGCAACAAAATGGATAGGTGGACATGGAACAAGTATCGGAGGGGTTATTGTTGATGCTGGAACCTTTGATTGGGGAAATGGTAAATTTCCACTAATGAGTGAGCCAAGCGCTGCTTATCATGGGCTCGTTCATTGGGATGCTTTTGGTTTCGGTAGTGATATCTGCAAATCTTTGGGAGTACCTGATAATAGAAATATAGCTTTTGCGTTAAGAGCAAGACTTGAATGCCTCAGAGACTGGGGATCAGCTCAAAGTCCTTTTAATTCTTTCTTGCTATTGCAGGGTTTGGAAACTCTCAGTTTAAGAATAGAAAGACAAACTTCTAATGCTCTTGAATTAGCAAAATGGCTTGATTCTAATTCTAATGTAAGTAGTGTTAATTATCCTGGCCTAGAATCTGATCCATATTACTCTAGTGCCAAAAAATATACTACTGGAAGGGGAATGGGTTGTATGCTTATGTTCTCTCTCAATGGGGGGTATGAAAATGCAGTAAAGTTTATTGATTCCTTAAAATTAGCGAGCCACCTTGCTAACGTAGGGGATTCAAAAACATTAGTAATTCATCCTGCATCAACAACTCATCAGCAATTATCTGAAGAAGAACAACTATCTGCGGGTGTCACTCCCACTATGGTAAGAGTTTCTGTAGGAATTGAGCATATTGATGATATAAAAGCAGATTTCGAACAAGCACTTTCACAAATCACATAGGAAAGGAGATTTATTGGCTTTAATAATTCCTAGTAACTATCACAAGATTAGTGATGTTGAGAAAAATCATATATCTTGGATCGAACCAGAATTGGCAAAAAGACAGGATATACGTCCTCTTAGGATTGGTATTTTAAATATCATGCCTCTAGGCAAGCAGTATGAATTTAACTTGCTACATCCACTTGGTTTATCTCCCCTTCAAATTGAGCCAGTTTGGATAAAGCTTAAAACTCACTCTTATAAAACATGGGATCTTAATCATCTGAATAATCTATACATTACTTGGGAAGAAGCAAATAATCCAGAACCGTTAGATGGAATCATTATTACTGGAGCACCTATTGAACACCTAGCCTTTGAGGAGGTTAAGTATTGGGACGAATTTGTAAAAATTGTAAATGAAGCCAGAAATTCTTGTGCGAGTACTCTTGGATTATGTTGGGCTGGCTTTGCGCTGGCCTATTTGGCAGGGGTCGATAAGAAAGTTTTTGATAGGAAATTATTTGGGGTATTCCCTTTAAAAAGTCTTGTTCCAGGACACCCTTTGATGGGTACACAAGATGATGAATTTATTTGTCCTCAAAGTAGATTTGCTGGATTACCAGATTTGGAAATGGAGAAAGCCCAAAAAGAAGGAAAATTGAATTTGTTGGCTTATGGAGAAAAGGTTGGATATACAATATTTGAATCTAAAGATCAAAAACAACTTATGCATCTAGGTCATCCTGAATATACGGTGCATAGAATTATTAGTGAAATTGAAAGAGATAAAGAAAAGGGAGATGTCCCTCCACCTAAAAATTTTGATCCAAATAGTTCAAAAACTGCATGGAGATCTCATAGAAATTTGCTTTTTCAGCAATGGCTTTGGTTTTGTTATCAACAAGTTAGTCTCAATTAACTTGCTTTAATGAGAGCTTTCTATCCCACCTAATCTCTCAAATAAGTTAAAACTTTCTTTATTTAATCCTACAATTTCAACTTTAGAACCACCATTTTTGAATTTTCTAATAAGTTGCTCAAGAGCTACTACACCACTTTGATCCCAAATATGAGCTAAAGACATATCAATTACAATATTTTCTGGATGTTCATGAATATCAAATCC
>QCBW01000031.1 GCA_003281485.1 Prochlorococcus sp. AG-347-J20
GAACTAAAATTATCAGGAGAATTCCAGAAAATACCCAAATCCAACTAAAAGTTTGAACCATTGCTCTAAGAAATTTGTATTAATTTTAAACGTGTTGAACAACCTTATTATACCCTTTTAATTCAACTTCTTTTATAAGTGATTTTCCTGTCATTTCTTTTGGAATAGGTAAATTTAATAATTGCAATAGAGTTGGCGCAATATCTGCTAAGCCAGCATTATCTCTTAAGTGAATCTCATTTCCCATATTTGGAATTTTTCTTTTTTCACCCTCAATGAAAATCAATGGAACTTTATTTGTAGTGTGAGCTGTCCACGGTTCTCCTGAAGGACCTTTCATTACCTCTGCATTACCATGATCGGCAGTTATCATAATACTTCCTCCCATTTCTCCAGTGGCGTTTACTATTCGACCAATACATTTATCTACTGTTTCTATAGCTTTAATTGTTGCATTCATATTACCTGTATGACCCACCATATCTGGATTAGCAAAATTGATGACAATGAAAGCGTAATTTCCACTTTTAATTGCTTTAGAGCAAGATTTAGATAATTCTTCTGCAGACATTTGAGGTTCCATATCATAAGTCGCGACCCTTGGAGATGGAATTAAGTGTCTTTCTTCTCCAGGTAAAGGAATTTCCACTCCTCCGTTAAAAAAATATGTTACGTGAGGATATTTTTCTGTTTCTGCTGTTCTATATTGTTTGAGCCCGTTTTCTGAGACTATTTGGCCAATAAAATTATTAAGAGACTCTGGAGGAAATGCTACTTTAACGGGGAAATTTTCATCATATTGGGTAAAAGTAATTAAATTGAGGTTTGGGAAAATTTTTCTCTTAAAATCTAAGAATTTTTCCTCTGATAGTGATTTGATTATTTGTCTTGCTCTATCTGGACGGAAGTTAAAACAAATTAAACTATCTCCATCTTTAAGATAGTTTTCAGACATTCGTATAGGCTCTATAAATTCATCAGTTATGTTTTTTTCATAACTTTTTTTTATGTAATCCTGGGGAGAAATATTTGTTACCTTAATATCTGGATCAGTCAAATTCAAATAGGCTTTTTCTGTTCTGTCCCATAAAAGATTTCTATCCATTATCCAGTATCTTCCGCATATAGAAGCTATTTCACCTGCATTAAATTTTTTTATATGTGTTTCTATTTGATTAATATATTTTGATGCACTTTTAGCTGGAGTATCTCTTCCATCGGTGATGATATGAATTGCTAATTTTTTAATATCATTATCGGAGGCCCATTTTATTAACCCTAATAAATGATCTATATGACTATGTACACCCCCATCAGAGCATAATCCCATTACGTGCAGAGTAGAATTATTTTTCTTTAACGAATCAGCCATATTTTTTAGCTCATCAATTATATTTAATTGATTATTTTTTACAACGTTTGAAATCCTTACAAGTTCTTGTTGGATTATTCTTCCTGAACCAATGGTGAGGTGCCCCACCTCTGAATTGCCCATTTGACCATCTGGTAGACCTACATCAGATCCACTAGCACTTACTAAAGTATGAGGATATGCATGCCATAATGAATCAATAATTGGTGTATTGGCGCTCTTTATAGCATTGTCGGAGGAATCCTCTCTGTATCCCCATCCATCTAGTATCGCGAGAACTACAGGGCTCTGAGGAACATTTAATTTATTTATATTGTTGCTGCTAATCTTTGGCATATGCAGATCAAATTTATGGTTAAGTGATCCAATCTTAAATTTAGCTTCAAACCCTACTATTTAACAATTTATATTTAATATAGTTAGCTTTTGCTAATTTATTAAAATATTGAACGAAGTTTATTTTTTGATAAGTCATGGTAAATAAAACAAAAAGAATCGTCATACTTTCGGAAATAGAGTTTAGTAAAACCCTTTCACTTTTAACTACCGAAATTATTGAAAAAGTTAAAAACTTGGACAAACTTTTACTAGTTGGTATTCCCACAAGAGGAATAGATTTGGCAGAAGTTTTAAAAAAAAAATTAATTTCTAAAACAGGATTTAAAATTAGAAAAGGGATAATTGATCCAACTTTTTATAGAGATGATCAAAATAGAATCGGAACTCGTCTAATAAAAGCAACTGATATTCCAATCCCTATTGAGGAGAAAGAAATTCTTTTGATAGATGATGTAATTTATACAGGAAGAACAGTTAGAGCTGCAATGGATGCTTTACATTCATGGGGGAGACCTAAAAGTATTATGTTATTAGTAATGGTAGATAGAGGTAATAGAGAATTACCTATTCATCCAGATTTTTGTGGTATTAAAGTACCAACTAAGGAAAATGAAACCATTTATGTTCGTCTGAAAAATGTTGATGATGAAGAGGGAGTTTTCTTGAGTAGCTTTAGTTCAGAAGATATTTCCTAGATTGTATTCTCCTAAAAATACATTTTTAATATCGAAACATTGAACTATTAAATCAGCCTTTTTAGAAATTTTGAAGAAAAGCTTTAAATTATC
>QCBW01000032.1 GCA_003281485.1 Prochlorococcus sp. AG-347-J20
AAATAATATTGCTCTTGTAGAACAACAGCCCTTTTTATTCTCTGGGCGAATTATTGATGTTATAAGAATGGGGAGGAGTTTTACTAAAGAAGAAGTTATAGAATCAGCAAAAAAAGCAAATGCACACAGATTTATTCAGAAGCTTCCTGAAAAATATGAAACCAAAATAAAAGAAAGAGGATCAAATTTATCTGGAGGTCAGATTCAAAGGATTGCTATTGCAAGAGCAATACTTGGGAACCCCTCCATTCTTTTATTAGATGAAGCCACAAGTGCACTAGATGCTGAATCAGAATCAGAAGTTCGTGAAGGTCTAAAAAGTGCTATGAAGGATAGAACTGTTATTGTTATTGCTCATAGATTAGCCACTACTCAGGAAGCCAATAAGATTGTTGTCTTTGATAAGGGTGAAATTATCGAGATTGGGAAACATATTGAATTAATTAATAAAAAAGGGACATATAAAGAATTATGTGAAAAACAATTGATTAATAAAATATAATTCTATTTTAGGATCAAAAAATCAATGAATGAAAAAACCAATGACTCGAATAACCCTGTTTTAACCTTTGAAGGGAAAAAATATTTTGTTAATGATCTTTCTAAAGACATTAAAGAAACGATAAAAGGATTGCAAATAGCAGAAACGCAACTTAAAATGCATGAAGACACCTTGAAATTACTTTCAATTAGTCGCACTACTTTAGCTAATCAATTAAGAGAAAAACTAAAAAACTTAGAATAGATTTTAGAAATTATGGATTTCTTGTAAAGAATAAGTATATATTTTATTACTTTGCAAAGCTTTGATGGCTTTGATAGCTGCCTTAGCGCCAGGAATAGTTGTAAAAGTTGGAATATTATACTCCAAAGCAGCACGCCTCAAATATGCATCGTCATGAAGTGCCTGAGAACCCACCGGAGTATTAATTACTAATTGAATAAGTCCCGAACGAATTAAGTCTTCTATATTTGGTCTTCCTTCATGTACTTTTAGCACTTCTTCGACTTTAATTCCTAAATCAATCAAATATGCAGCTGTACCTTTTGTCGCAATTAGTTTAAATCCTAAAATCAATAGTTCCCTAGCAATTTCTTCAAGATTTCTTTTATCTAAATCATTTGTTGACAAAAAAGCTACTCCTTCAGAAGGAACACCATTTCCTGCTGCCAGTTCTGACTTGGCATAAGCAATGCCAAAATCTTTAGCTAAACCCATTACTTCTCCCGTAGATTTCATTTCGGGACCAAGAAGAGTATCAGATCCTGGAAATCTTTTGAAAGGCAAAACAGCTTCTTTTACAGCCTGATATTTTGGAGAAAATTCTTTTGTAAAATCAACATCTTCCAATGTAAAGCCTTGCATTAACTGTGTTGCCAATTTCGCAACTGGTTTACCTATAGCTTTTGAAACGAATGGAACAGTTCTGGAAGCCCTCGGGTTTGCCTCAAGAATATATAATTTGTTTTCCTTATCGTTTGAATTTGTTACTGCGAATTGCAAATTAATTAAACCAACAACCTTTAGTCTTTTTGCAATTAATTTAGTCCATTTCTTTACAGTTTCAAGAGTGGATTCTGAAAGCGAAATGGATGGTAGACAGCAAGCTGAATCTCCGGAATGAATTCCTGCAGGTTCCACATGTTCCATAAGACCCGCTATTACAACTGAACCTTTTGCATCACATAAAGCATCAACATCTATCTCTATTGCATTATTCAAATATTGATCAAGAAGTATTGGGTGATCAGGCGATACCTTAACTGCTTCAGAGATATATCTTAACAATTCATTATCATCTTTAACTATTTCCATTGCTCTTCCACCTAAAACGTAAGAAGGTCTGACGACTAAAGGGAATCCTATATTTTTTGCTACATTTTGTGCCTCATTTTGATTACGAGCAATTCCGTTTAAAGGTTGCCTAATATTCAATTCCTCGAGTATTTTTGTGAATTCCTCTCTATCCTCTGCTAAATCGATTGAGATAGGAGAAGTACCAAGAATTTTTGCTCCCGTTTTTAGCCCATCATTGGATTTAAGCCACTCAAATAAAGGTAATGATAATTTTAGAGGAGTTTGACCTCCAAATTGAACAATCAAACCATATGGATTTTCAGCTTCTATTATGTTGAGTACATCCTCCAAAGTTACAGGCTCAAAATATAAAATATCGCTTGTATCGTAATCAGTAGATACAGTTTCGGGGTTACTATTAACCATTATGGTCCTGCAACCATTTTTGGAAGCTTGATATGAGGCATGACAACAACAGTAATCAAATTCTATTCCCTGACCGATTCTGTTTG